>NZ_BDBN01000080.1 GCF_001613005.1 Nocardia nova NBRC 15556
CCCGGGCCACGATCAGCGCCGTTTCCTGGACCTGTTCGCACGCGACCTCGCCCCCCGCCTGCGCGCATTGACCTGAGATTTCACCGCTCATGGCGTGCCCGCCGTAGCAGTAGGCGTGAACCCCAACCGCTGCGGCGCGGCAGGCCTCCACCGCGACAATGCCGGGATCTCGGTGGGGCACGTTTGAGTCCGGAGATCGCGGGTAGCACGGCGAGGACTTCGACGACCGAGCCGAGGAGCCGCGGTGGGTATACGTCAGTGGATCACGGAGTGGCCGGTCTACCGGCAGTTGACCGGCGAAGACCCCCTCGGCAAGGCGGCCGCCGCGCAGTCCGAGCACAGTCGATCGTTGCAGGCCAGAACGACCGACGCCGACCGTGTCGTGACGTCGGTGTGCCCGTACTGCGGTGTGGGGTGTTCGCAGCGGGTCTACGTCAAAGACGAGAAGGTCGTTCAGATCGAAGGTAATCCGGACTCACCGGTCAGCCGCGGACGACTGTGCCCGAAAGGTGCGGCGAGCCTGCAGTTGACGACCGGGGAGGCCCGGCGCCATCAGGTCCTCTATCGGCCGCCGCACGCCACCGACTGGCAACCGATCGGTCTCGAGCGGGCGATGGACATGGTGGCTGATCGGGTGATCGCCACCCGGCGCGCGTACTGGCAGGACGAGGTCGACGGCAATCGCACCGCCCGCACGATGGGAATCGCGAGTCTGGGCGGAGCCACGCTCGACAACGAAGAGAACTACCTGATCAAGAAGCTGTTCACCGCGCTCGGCGTCGTGCAGATCGAGAACCAGGCCAGGGTCTGCCACAGCTCGACCGTCGTCGGGCTGGGCACCTCGTTCGGTCGCGGCGGCGCCACGACCTTCCTGCAGGACCTGCAGCACGCAGACTGCATCATCATCGAGGGATCCAATTTCGCCGAATGCCATCCGGTCGGCTTCCAGTGGGTGATGGAAGGTAAGGCGCGCGGCGCCGTGGTCATCCACGTCGATCCCCGCTTCACACGCACCAGCGCGCTGGCGGACCTGCACGTTCCGATCCGCGCCGGCACCGATGTCGCATTTCTGGGCGGAATCATCAATCATGTTCTCTCCGAGGACAAGTACTTCCGCGAATTCGTCGTCAACTACACCAATGCGGCGACGATCGTCGACGAGGAGTTCGGCGATACCGAAGACCTCGACGGCCTGTTCTCCGGTTTCGAACCCGAGGCCCGGCACTACAAGAGCGCCGAATGGCAATACGAAGGCGTCGACGTGGCCTCGGCGTCGGGGCAGCGTGGCCGCGGATCCGGCGAGCCGCACAAGGAAGACGACGTCCGTTCCGCCGGACGTCCCGAGCAGCACGGCATGGGCGGCGCGGCGCTGGAGGGCGAGTTCGTTCGTGACGAGACGTTGCAACATCCGCGCTGCGTCTTCCAGATTCTCAAGCGCCACTACGCCCGCTACACACCCGAGACGGTGCACCGCATCTGCGGCATCCCGCCGGAGACCTTTTTCGAAGTCTGCCGGCATCTGACCGAGAACTCCGGTCCCGAGCGCACCAGTGAATTCGTCTACGCCGTCGGCTGGACTCAGCACAGCACGGGCAGCCAATTCATTCGCGCCGCCTGCGTGCTGCAGATGCTGCTCGGCAATATGGGCCGGCCCGGCGGCGGTATTCAGGCCCTGCGCGGGCACGCCAGTATTCAAGGTTCCAGCGATATCCCGACGCTGTTCAATCTGCTGCCCGGCTATATCCCGATGCCGTACGCGATGCCGCGGCAGAGCCGCGCCGATTTCATCGACTCCCATGCCGCGCGCATCGGCTTCTGGGCGAATATGGACGACTATCTGGTCAGCTTGCTCAAGGCGTGGTGGGGTGATGCGGCGACCGCGGACAACGAATTCTGCTTCGACTATCTGCCCCGGCTCACCGGCTCGCACAGCACCTACGACACGGTCTTCGAGCAACTGGAAGGGCGGTGCAAGGGCTATTTCCTGTTGGGGGAGAACCCGGCCGTCGGCTCGGCGAACGCCACGCTGCAGCGGCTGGGCATGGCGAATCTGGATTGGCTTGTGGTGCGCGATTTTTCGTTGATCGAGAGCGCGACCTGGTGGAAGGACGGTCCCGAGACAGAGACCGGTGAGATACGCACGGAAGACAACGGCACCGAGGTGTTCTTCTTCCCCGCCGCCGCGCACACCGAGAAGTCGGGCAGCTTCACCAACACCAACCGCCTGCTGCAGTGGCACGACCAGGCCGTCGAACCCGACGGCGACGCCCGCAGCGACCTGTGGTTCACCTATCACCTCGGGCGCATCATCCGCGAGAAGCTGTCCGGTTCCACCGACCCGCGAGACCGTCCGATCCTCGACCTCACCTGGGACTACCCGACTCTGGGCGATACCGCCGAACCCGACGCCGACGCCGTGCTGGCCGAGATCAACGGCTTCGACGGGCAGGGCAACCCCTTGCAGAGCTATACGCAGCTGCGCAACGACGGCTCGACCACGTGCGGATGCTGGATCTACTGCGGAGTCCGCAAGGACGGCGTGAATCAGGCGGCACGCCGCAAACCACAGACCGAGCAGGACTGGGTCGCGCTCGAATGGGCCTGGGCATGGCCCGACAACCGCAGAATCATGTACAACCGCTGTTCGGCCGCACCCGACGGATCCCCGTGGAGCGAACGCAAGAAGCTCGTGTGGTGGGACGCCGACCAGCAGAAGTGGACGGGCCTGGATGTGCCGGATTTCCAGGTGACCAAGTCACCGGATTACCGGCCCGGCGACGACGCCGCGGGTGTGGACGCGTTGTCGGGCATCGACCCGTTCATCATGCAGGCCGACGGCAAGGGGTGGTTGTACGTCCCGGCCGGCCTCGCCGACGGACCGCTGCCGACCCACTACGAGCCGCAGGACTCACCGGTGCGCAACGAGCTCTACGGACAGCAGCGAAGTCCGGCACGAATGGTGTTCTCGGACCCCCGGAATCGCTACGCGCCCGATGCCGGCGAGGCGGGCGCTCGGGTCTACCCCTACGTGGCGACCACCTACCGGCTCACCGAACAGTTCACCGCGGGCGGCATGTCGCGCTGGACGCCGTACCTGTCGGAGCTGCAGCCGGAAATGTTCTGCGAGGTCTCACCCGAACTCGCGACCGAACGGGGCCTGGTCAACGGCGAGTGGGCGACGATCGTCAGCCCGCGTGCGGTGATCGAGGCCCGGGTGCTGGTCACCGACCGGATGACGCCGCTGACCGTGTCCGACCGCACCGTGCACCACGTCGGCCTGCCGTACCACTGGGGACCCAATGGGCTCAGTACGGGGGATGCCGCCAATGAACTGTCTTCGGTTGTGCTGGATCCGAATTCGCACATCCAGGAGGTCAAGGCATTCACCGTCGACATCCGGCCCGGACGTCGCCCACGCGGCGCCGATGCGACCGCGATGGTCGCCGACTACCAGCGGCGAGCAGGAGTCACCGACAAGACCGGCACGGGAGTGTGAGCATGGACCTCGAACGAGACCTGACCGCCGACGACCCGCCACACGGCGGTGGCTACCCGGATCAGCACCCGCGGATGGGATTTTTCACCGACACCACGGTGTGCATCGGCTGCAAGGCCTGCGAGGTGGCGTGCAAGGAGTGGAACCACGTTCCCGACGACGGTTTGAACTTCACCGGCATGTCCTACGACAACACCGGCGGGCTGGGCGCCGACACCTGGCGCCACGTCGCATTCGTCGAACAGCGCAAACCGATTGCGGCACAGGCGAATACCGCCGAGGTGGTGGATCTCGGAATGCCGAGCTCCACCAAACCGGGGGACGGTGACGGGGAGCGTGGCGAATTCCGCTGGCTGATGTCGTCGGATGTGTGCAAGCACTGCACGCATGCGGCATGCCTCGATGTCTGCCCGACCGGGGCGCTGTTTCGAACCGAGTTCGGAACGGTCGTGGTGCAGGAAGACATCTGCAACGGTTGCGGATACTGCGTGCCGGCCTGCCCGTACGGCGTCATCGACCAGCGCGAGGACGACGGCCGGGTATGGAAGTGCACGCTGTGCTACGACCGGCTCGGCGACGGAATGGAGCCCGCCTGCGCCAAAACCTGTCCCACCGATTCCATTCAGTTCGGCGAACTGTCGCAGCTGCGCGAGCGCGCCGAAGAGCGCGTCCGGCAGCTCCACGACGCCGGCGTCACGGATGCCCGGCTGTACGGGCAGGATCCCGACGACGGCGTCGGCGGCACCGGGGCGTTTTTCCTGCTGCTCGACAAACCGGAGGTGTACGGCCTGCCGCCGGACCCGCTCGTCACCACCCGTGACCTACCGGCCATGTGGCGCAACGTCGGCATCGCGGCGTTGGGCATGCTCGCCGGGCTGTCGGCGACGTTCCTGAAAGGGCGACGATGAGCGAGCACGAGAGGCAGACCGGCATACCGCAGGATCGGTCTGCGCCACCTGATCGAACGGCCGTCACCGGAGACGTGAATCGGTTGCCGCGGCGCCAGCGGGGACGCGGCCGGGGCGAGAAGAAGATGGTGCCCGACGCGCACTTCGAGTCCTATTACGGCAAGCCGATACTCAACAAGCCGACGTGGGAGGCCCGCGATATCGCTGGTTACCTGTTCCTCGGGGGGCTGGCAGGCGGATCGTCGGTGCTGGCGATGGGCGCGGAATTGACCGGCCGCCGGAAAATGGCCCGCGTCACCAAGGTCAGCGGGCTGGCCGCGATCCTCGCCTCCCTGGTGGCGCTAATCCACGACCTCGGCCGCCCGGAACGATTCGTTCGGATGCTGCGAGTGTTCAAGCCGAGTTCGCCGATGAGCGTCGGTTCCTGGATCCTGGCCACCTACGGTCCGCTGGCGGGAGTCGCCGCGGCCACGGAGATCACCGGATGGTTTCCCCGTGTCGGCAGAGCCGCGACCGTCGGGGCCGGCGTCGTCGGCCCGGCCGTCGCCTCCTACACCGCCGCGCTGATGTCGGACACCGCGGTGCCGACCTGGCACGACGGATATTGCGAAATGCCGTTCGTATTCGTCGGCTCGGCCGCCACCGCGGCGGGCGGACTGGCGGTCCTCGCCTCGCCCGCGCACGAGGCGGGCCCCGCCAGGCGCGCCCTGATCCTCGGTGCCGCAACCGAATTGGCCGCCGGTGTGGTGATGAGCCGCCGCATGGGATTGTCGGCAGAGCCACTGCATCAGGGGACCGCGGGCCGATTGATGAACGCCGCCAAGGCATTATCGGTGTTCGGCGCGGTCGTCGGGGGAGTCGGGGGCCGACGGTCGAGGACCGCGGCGATCATCGGCGGCGCCGCCGCGGTGGCAGGTTCGGCGTGCACCCGGTTCGGCATCTTCCACGCCGGCGTCGCGTCCGCCGAGGATCCGAAGTACACAGTGATCCCGCAACGAGAGCGGCTCGCGCAGCGTGAGGGTGTTCCCGGCTGAATACGAGGGGCCGGGGCGGGTAGTGCGGCCGTATAGCGCCGACCTCGGCTTCCTGCGCCGACCGGCGTCGAAACAATTCACTCCCGGCAGAAGAAGGTGTTGGTAGATGAGCGCGGACAAAGCGGATGTCGTAGACCTGTTGATCGCGCAGCATCGACAGATCGAAGATCTCTTCGACAAGTTGCGCGCCGGACCTGACGACAAGCAGAACCTGTTCGAGGAGCTGGTACGGCTGCTGGCGGTGCACGAGACCGCCGAGGAAGAAGTCGTCCATCCGGCAGCTGCGCGCGCGCAGTTCGGTGCGAAGCCGATGGTGGAGAACAGGCTGGCAGAGGAGAACGAGGCGAAGCGCGACCTCGCCGAACTCTACGACCTGGGCGTGGACAACCGGGAATTCGACGCCAAACTCTCGGCGTTCGCTCGAGCGGTGCTCGCGCACGCCGAACACGAGGAAAAGGAAGAATTCGCCTTACTGCGCCAGTCGTTTTCGGGGACCCAGCTGACCCACATGGCCAATACGGTCCGAGGCGCCGAGGCCATCGCACCTACCCGCCCGCACCCACACGCGGGTGAATCGCGTGCGGCCAACCTCGTGGCCGGACCACCACTGGCCGTGTTCGACCGCGCGCGCGACGCACTGCGGAATGCTCGTCAGCACGACACACAGTGACGTGCAGCGCCACCTCGCGCATGCCGACGACGGGGCCTGCGCAGCGAAATGCGGGAAGCCACCGCGAAATTCGAGTAGCGGTCTACTCGGGTCGGTCGCTCCGTCGGTGCATACGCTGACAGCAACGTAGAAAGTTGAATGTTCGGCGTGGCTGGATCGGATGAAAGTAACGACGTCACCGGCACCGCCCGAACCGGGGTTCGTTGCCGCAGCACATCGCGGCGACGGTCGGCGTGAACGGCGACCCGGGTTTCGTGGCGGCGGTGCGGCTCGGCTTATCGCCGCACAGCGTCGTCGGCACTACACCACACCGGTACCGCTGTGGGCCGCCCCGGGGGTTCCTCGTTCGGTCGGTCGACACGATGTCCCCGGAGTCAGGTGGTGGACATCGCCGGTCTCGGTGGCATCGCGGTTGCCCATGTCGGTTTTGCGCTGCCCCGGTCCGGGAGGTTCCGGGTGATGTTCGATTCGTCGATTCGCCGCGGTCGGCGGCGCGATGGCAAGGGCCAGGTACCTGAGGGCGCGAGTAACGATCACGTCGGCTGGATGCAGAGACGCGCGCCGATCGTCGACCGAATTCTAAGCTGGTGGCATACGGAAGGCGCACGCCACGCATCCACCGACTGGAGACCCTGGTGACAGATAGCCGATCCTCGAACTCGCGACGCACAATCGTCATAACCGGTGCCAGCGACGGCATCGGAGCGGTGACCGCCCGGGCGCTGGCCGCCCCGGACGTCGACCTCGTCATCGTCGGCAGGTCGGCGCAGAAACTTGCCACGGTGACCGCCGACACCGGTGCGACCGCCTTCACGGCCGATTTCGCCGTTCTCGACGATGTGCGCGGTCTCGCCGAGCAGATCGGTGACCATGTCGGCTCGATCGACGTGCTGCTCAACAACGCGGGCGGTCTCTTCGAGCCGCGACAGCGGACCGTCGACGGGCACGAACCCAATTTCCAGATCAACCATTTGGCCCCGTTTCTGCTGACCAATCTGCTGCACGACAAGCTCGCCGCCAACGGCGCGCTCGTGCTGAACACCGCGAGCGTCGGCAACCTGTTCGGGCACGTCGACATCTCCGACCTCGACTACCGGCGCCGCCGCGCCTTCGGATGGCGCGCCTACGGGACGAGCAAGCTGATGAACATCATGTTCACCCGCGGTATCGCGCAGCGCTGGTCGTCGGACGGAATCGTCTCCGCCGCAGTACATCCCGGTCCTGTGGCGTCGAGCTTCGGCCGCGACTCCCGCGCCGTCGGCCTGCTCTACCGCACCCCACTGCGCCACGTCGGAACGATCACCCCCGCCCGCGGCGCCGAACCCCTGATCGAACTGGCCGGCCGCGGCGCCGACCCGGAAATCAACGGCGTCTACTTCCATCGGCACCGAGCGCGAGGCCCCGAGTCCCCGCAAGCACACAACCGCCGCCTCATCGACGAACTGTGGACTGCCTCGGCCGATCTCGTCGGCCTCGGCTGAGCAAACATCGCCGAGAGTATCGCCGGCCCCGGTATCGAGGACTTGTTCGCCGCCGGGCGCAATTTTCGGCGTGAGCTGCAGGGAGATGTGAGCGTCGTAGGCGGTGCGTTATGGTCGGGTTCCAGGGGACGTCCCGGCTACCTGCGCGGCAGCCGGTCCTCGGGTCCGGTACTTGCCTGCGATGCGGTGTCAGGGAGGAAATGTGGATATCACCCAGTTGATCCTCGATGACCATCATGAGCAGCGGCGGCTGTTCGCGATCCTGGAGCAGATCGATCGCGAGGACACCGGTGCGCTGGGGGCGATCTGGGACCGGCTGGCGGCGTTTCTCGAGCTGCATGCGCAGGCCGAGGAGGAGATCTTCTATCCCGCGCTGCTGCAGGTCGGGATCGCGGCGCGGCGTGCGAGCGGGGCGGAGGACGAGACACTTGATGCCATCCACGACCACAACGAGATCAGGGATGCGGTCGCCGACGTAGGGCGGCACCAGGTGGGCACCGACGAGTGGTATGCGGCTGTCGCGGCGGCGAACCTGGCCAATAGCGACCATATGGCCGAGGAGGAGCGCGAGGGGCTCACCGACTTTCGCCGCCTGGCCGGACTGCAGCGCCGCCATCAGCTCGCCGTGGCCTTCGCGGCGTACGAGGCGCGCAACTACGCGGGCGTCGTGCCCGTCGACAAAGATCCGGCCGGCTACGTCCGCGCGGCGGAGGCGGCGCTGCGCGGCGAGGGGAACGGATCGCTCAGTGTGGGCAGCTTGAAGCGAATTCCGCCCAGCTGACGGGAGTCGATCAGTCCTCGGCGAATGTTGCGATGCGCGTGGCACTCTGGACAAGTGCCTGTTCCGGCGGATGGCCGCCGGCACGACAACGCTGGGAGGTCGCAGGACATGGTGAGCGTTATCGGTGGCGGGATCGCGGGCAGTTGCCTGGCCGGTGGTCTCGCGCGGCAAGGGCATCGGGTCGCGCTCTACGAACAACAGCGCCCGGGTCCCGGAGCCGGGGCGTTTCTGTTCATCGACGGGCGCGGACACGATGCGATGGAGGCGATGGGCGTCGATCGCTCGGCGCTGCACGAGGTGTCCTATCCGCTCGCGGGACTCGACTACGAGGACAGTCGCGGCCGGCGCAGCGAAATGCCCAGCCGCGGACATCGTTTCTGGTTGCGCCGCAACCTCATGGGCGTGCTCTCGGAATTCGTCGCGCGCTCCGGCGCCGACCTGCGCTACGGCGAGCCGATCACCGAAGTGACGGTGAGCGACGACGATCACACGATCCGGCGGGGCTCCGACGTCGTCACCACCGAGGAGCTGCTGATCGGCGCCGACGGTATCGACTCCGTCGTCCGGGCCGCGCTGGAACCCGCACGCACACCGGTCTACGCCGGTGATGTCGTGCTGTACGGAATGACCGGCACGCCATTGGATCCGCCGCCGCCCACGACCCCCGCGGTCCTCCACTTCTTCGCCGAGGTCGCCGAAGACGGCAGTGCCGGAAGTACTTTCGGCCACATCTGGCGCCCCGAGGACCCCGCAGCCCTGTGGTTCGTGCGGATCCCGCGCGATCCCCTCCCCGGTACTCGCGACGATATCGGGATGCGGCCGGTCGACGAGTGGGCCGAAACCGTCCTGGCCGCAACGCCTTCCAGCCGGGCGCTGGTTTCGGCCTTCCTGTCGCGGACGGAACTCGTGCACGTCAGCAACGCCCGCAACGTCCCGCTGGAAGGCGCACGCGCACCGCAGGATTCGGTGATCCTGATCGGCGACGCCGACCACGCGATCACTCCGGCGGCCGGTGTGGGAGCCCGTGACGCGCTCGAGGACGCCCGTGCGGTCTTCGACGCGATCGCCGGCACCGCCTCACCCGCCGAAGCGATGACCCAACGCCGCAAGCAGATCGTCACCGACCGCGAAACCGCCCAGCGAGCGCGGCGCCGATGACTGTCACCGCGTCGGCAGATCCGTGAGCCGGGACCATTTCGTTGTGCGCCGATGAATTTCGCGCCCACAGGACGTCTCCTTCTCATGAGGAAACTGAGCTACGGGATCAGCATGTCCCTGGACGGCTACATCAACGACCGCGACGGCAGCATCGACTGGTCGAATCCGGACGACGAGTTGCACCAGTTTCACAACGACCGGTATCGGGACATCGAGATTTCACTGCACGGTCGTCGCCTGTACGAGCTGATGGCCGAGTACTGGCCGCATGTGCCCGAGGATGCGCCCCCGATCCAGCGTGAATTCGGCAGGTTGTGGACGGAGAAGCCGAAGGTCGTCTTCTCGCGGACACTGACCGAGGTGCACTGGAACAGCACGCTGGTCAGTGAGAACGCGGTGGAGCAGGTGCGCAGGCTGAAGGCCGAGGGCGATGGCGTCATCGAGGTCGGCGGCGCGAGTCTGGCGGCCTCGCTGATTCCGCACGGGCTCGTCGACGAGTACCAAGTGTTCGTGCTGCCCGTGGTGCTCGGCGGCGGCACACCGATGTTTCCCCTGCTGGACAAGCGTATTCCGCTCCGGTTGGCGCAGACGCGGCATTTCGACACGGCGGTGATGCTGCGCTACGTCGTCGACTGAGGACGGCTCCGGCTCGAGGTCAGAGAACGTCACCCACCGGGGCCCAACCGACTGGCGATTTGGTAGACGTTCCCGAACGGGTCGCGAACCATGGCGCGGCGGTCACCGTACGGCGTGTCGAGCGGTGCCTCCAGCGTGTCCGCGCCCGCGGCGACCGCGCGCTGGTAGGTGGCCCCGACGTCGTCGACGTAGACGTAGAGAAAGGCCGGAAATGGTTCGCGCTCGCCGGATTCCGAGACCATGATCAGCGAATCGCCGACGCGGACCTCGGTCGGCCGGTTCGGCTCCACGTCGCCGGTCGCCCCGAATACGGTCCGCAGAAACGCGACCGCCGCGGGGTGGTCGGCCACCACCATGCGTGGTGTCACCGAACGAAAACCCGGCGGGGGAGCAGAAGCCGTAGCCATGGCGCGAGTCTGGCACGCGATCCTCGACCGGGATGGCGTGTCGGCGGGAAACGTTCGCCGACCTGCGCTGTGGCTCCCGTGGGGCGCGGTCGCCATTGTGCACGCGCTCGCACTCGGGCACAGTTCGGTGCGGCGGTGACGGGTCGTCGGCCGCCGGTTGGTGATCGTTCGAGGCTCGGGTAGCGGAAAGCAGGCGATGCGGTGGGTGTGTACGTGGTGACCGGGGCGGCGTCCGGAATGGGGCGCGCCGCGGCGGAGAAATTGCGTGAGCGGGGCCATACGGTGGTCGGTGTCGATCTCAAGGACGCGCAGGTGGTCGCGGATCTGTCGACGCCGGCCGGCCGCCGCACCGCGATCGACGGTGTGCTCGCGGAGGTGGACGGGCATCTCGACGGCGCGATACTCGCCGCGGGGGTCGGGCCGGCGCCCGGTGCGGACCGGCCGCGGCTGATCTTCGAGGTGAACTACCGCGGCGTCGTCGAACTGCTCGACGGGTGGCGCACGGCCCTGGCCCGGGCCGATGAGGCGAAAGTCGTTGTGTTCGGCAGCAATTCGACGACCACCACCCCGTTGGTGCCGCGCCGGGCGATTCGTGCGCTGCTGGCGGGCGACACGGACAAGGCGCTGCGGGCGTTGCGGATCTTCGGCCGGAACGCGCCGTCGATCGCCTACGGCACCTCGAAGATCGCGGTGAGCCACTGGGTGCGCCGCCACGCGACGACCGCGCAGTGGGCAGGCGCGGGAATCCGGCTCAACGCGCTGGCACCCGGCGCGGTGCTGACGCCGCTGCTGGAGAAGCAGCTCGCGACCCCGGCCGAGGCGAAGAACATCGAGCGTTTCCCGGTCCCGATCGGCGGCTTCGGCGATCCGGGCGATCTGGCCGAATGGGCGGTGTTCATGCTGTCGCCCGCCGCGCGATTCCTGTGCGGCAGTATCGTTTTCGTCGACGGCGGCAGTGACGCCTATTTTCGTGCCGATGACTGGCCACGCGCTGTCCCGCTGCGCAAGCTGCCCGGTTATCTGTGGCGATTCTTCGGCTCGGGTCCGCGCTGAACGTCGCGGACCGCGTCGGGGCGCCTCAGACGGCGGCGAGTTCGTGCCGCAGCACTTCGCTCGCGGCGCGTTCACCCGAGCGGACCGCGCCGTCGACCCAGCCGCACATCACGGCCGAGCTCTCGGTGCCGGCCCAGTGAATCCGGCCGCACGGTTCGCGCAGCGCGCGGCCGAACTGGGTGAGCACGCCGGTCGGCGTGTGACTGAGCATTCCGCCACCGGAGTACCGTTCGGCGCTCCAGTCCTGCTCGACGTAGTCCTCCGGGGAACCGGCCTTCGTCCCGAACCTGCCGGCCAGTTCTCGCAGGATGGCCGTTCTGCGGTCGGTGGCGTCGAGGTGTCCGATCCGGCGGGCGGTGGGCCCCTCCGTGATGACGCACAGGATTCCGGGCCGGGCGGTGTCGGTGCAGGCGTCGAGGGTGACGGTGGCCGGCGACCCCGGCGCGGCCGACTGCCCGGACAATCCGTCGTGCCGCCAGAACGGTTCGGCGTAGACGACGGAGGTCTTGATGATCGAGCCGCTCGGCACACGCTGATGCAGCAGTGAGCGATCGACCGGCAGCATCGGCTCGTACCGGATCTGACCGGCGATCGCCAGCGGGACGGCCACGATCGCCCGATGGGCACGCAGCGCCGACCGACCGGCGTGCACGGTCACTCCGGCATCGTCCTGCTCGATGCCGTGCACCGGCTGCGACAGCCGAATCGCCTCACCGAGCTCGGCCGCCATCGCACGGTAGATCGCACCCATGCCGCCCACGGGCCGGGAGTCCTGGGAACCGCCCCTGACGCTGAACACGAAGTTCGGCCCGCCCCCGGACGCCATCTGATACAGCGCGAAGAGCATCGACACCTCCGAGGCGGCCGAGGTGTAGCTGCCCGCGATGGCGGTCTCGAGCAGATCGTGGGCGGTCCTCGACCGGACGGTGCGATTCAGCCACTGCGCCAAGGTGATTCGATCCCATTTCTCGGCGTTCTTCGCATCCCACGGTGCGTCGAGCGGAATCGACTTGCACAGGTGGGCCAGCTCGGCGAAGCCGGCGCCGAGATGGATCGAGGCCCACGGACTCATCGTCCACGGGATCGTGCCGGTGTAGCGGTACTGCTTGCCGTCGACGACCATCAAAGCCTGGCCGTCGGTGTACTGGCGATAGCTTCCTACGCCGAACTCGTTCATCAGGGCGCGGACCCGGTCCTGGCCGGGCCCGATCCAGGCGCCGCCGCGGTCGATCCAGCAACCGTCCCCGCGCACCTCGGTGAACGTGCGCCCACCGAGCCGGTCGCGAGCTTCGAGTACCGCTACCGATCGGCCCGCCTGTTTCAGTCGCAGCGCGGCGGTCAACCCGGCGAACCCGCCGCCGATTACGCAACAGTCCACATCCGTCATCGAGAGCCGCCTTCGTGTCGACGTTCTCCGGGCGGCGGCGGGGCACGGCACTGCTCACATCCACGACCTCGCCGCTACGAACCACTTCGGTCGGATCGGCACCTCAGGTGGGCAATTTTAGAGCAAATCGGGGAGGTGGCGGACCGTAAACCCCGCACCTACCACCGGTGGCCGGTCGCGACGGGTTTCGGGGAGCCCTCGCGCGGAACGAGCACGACGCGCCGACCCGACATCCGCACTCGCAGGCCGGCGGCGCGGGCGAGGACGACACCGATCAGCGCCGCCGAAAGTGCGGAGACCGCTCCGCAGGCGAACAGGCCGAACCGGGGCCCGAACTCCTCGGTGAGCCATCCGACGATCGGGCCGCCGATAGGTGTGCCGCCGGTGAAGACCATCATGTACAGCGACATCACCCGCCCGCGCATGGCCGGGTCGGTTTCCAGCTGCACCATCGAGTTGCCCGAGGTGTTGAAGGTGAGTCCGAGCAGGCCCACCACGGCGAGCAGCGCGGTGAACAGCCAATAGTCCGGGGCGAAGGCGGCGACCGCCTCGAGTGCGCCGAAGCCGACGGCGGTGCCGACCAGCATCCGCATCCGCACCCGCCCGCGGCGACCGGCCAGCAGCGCGCCCGCGAGCGAACCCGCTGCCAGTGCGGTGTTGAGCAACCCGTACTTGCCGGCATCGACATCGAAGACGTGATACGCGAAGCCCGACAGCACGGTGGGGAAGTTGTAGCCGAAGGTGCCGATGAAGCCCACCATGACGATCGGCCAGAGCAGTTGCGGATGGGCGCTCACATACCGGAGGCCTTCACGCAGTTGCCCTTTCCGGCGCGGCAGGCGCGGCACCGGTGTCAGCTCCGCCGGTCGCATGGCAAGCAGACCGGCGATGACGGCGACGAAGGAACAGGCGTTGATCGCGAAGGCCCAGCCGGAGCCGACGGCGGCGATCAGCGCTCCCGCGACCGCCGGCCCGACCAGTCGCGCGGCCTGGAAGTTCGCGGAGTTCAGACTGACGGCGTTGCGCAACCGCTGCCGGCCGACGATCTCCGGGACGAACGACTGACGAGTCGGATTGTCGACCACGGTCACCATGCCCAGCAGCAGCGCCAGCACGTAGACGTGCCACACCTCGACCGTGCCGGTCAGCGTCAGGACCGCGAGGACCGCGGCGAGCAGTCCCATGGTGGCCTGGGTGAGAACCAGAAGTCCGCGCTTGGGGAAGCGATCGGCGATGACGCCGCCGTAGAGACCGAACAGCAGCATCGGCAGAAACTGCATGGCAGTGGTGATGCCGACGGCGAACGCGCTGCCGGTGAGACCGAGCACCAGCCAGTCCTGCGCGATCCGCTGCATCCAGGTACCCGTATTGGAAACCACCTGGCCCGCGAAGTAGTAGCGATAGTTCGGCACGGTGAGGGAGGCGAACATCCCACTGGGGCGATCCGGCGGTGCCGGCGGTGGCGCGGGCAGATCGGACGGAAGTGAATCGGTGGTGGTCTCGTGGTCGTCGGTGCGAGTCGCGGTCAAGACTGCCTTTCCTGCGGTCAGCTCCTTGTTCGGTGAAGAGCAACGTTCGGTTGCTGCGGATGGGCTCGGAGAGTGGATGCGGCGCGACGCCGGGTGAGCCGGTCGGCGGTCCGCCGATCCACGTTGTTTAGCCTATCTAATCAATTATACTGCGGCGCAGCCGATGATCTCTGTGCGGTTGGCAACAGGAAGACGGTCTCGGCTGGTGGGCCGGGTGATCGTGGCGCCCGAATCACCCGGACCATGCAAGGGCTTGGTCAGCGCGCGGAGGATGCCGGAATCCCCGCACCGGCGGCATCGGCGCCTCCACGGGGGTAGCGCCGATGGAGTGCCGCGGTCGCGGACCGATACGCGGCAGGCTTCACCGGAAGCAGCCATTGCCGCAGCCTGGCCACGGGGCCGATGTTCACCCCGATCTCGTCCAGGATCTCGTCGACGTGGCGAATCGAGAACGGAATGATGTTGGTGCCGCGGGCTTGTTTGCCCTCGGTGCGTTCGATCATCCAGTTCAGGCGGCGCCGGGCGAACTCCCGTCGGTGTTCGGCCGAGGGCAGGCCGGTGCCGCCACCGGCCAGATAGTCGACCACCCACATCGCGGAGGCCTCGGCGGCGATCGGGCTGACCAGCGACGAGCTGTAACCGACGAAGAACAGATTCGGCACATCCAGTGGCAGGATCTGGCGATACAACAGGAAGTTGCCGTCGCCGTCGGTGAGCCGATCCTGCACCGAGGGACGCAGGAACGGCACGCGCTGAACGAAACCGGTGGCGCAGACCACGATGTCGGCATCTCGCAGCGTGTCGTCGGACAGTGCGATGGTCGGTTTGCCGTCCTTTTCGTGCAGTCGCGTGATGACCGCGCCGCGGTGCAGGGTGATGACGTCGTCGCGGATCTTCTCGTAGAAGTTCTCGGTGGCCAGGCTCACCGCGTGGCGGACCACGCGCTCGAACGGGCCGTCGGGCACCAGTCCCAGCCGGTCCAGCAGCAACTGCCGGCGCACGATCAAACCCATGCCCCCGAGCAGCGCGTTGCGCAGGAAACGTCCCGGCCCGGTCAGGAATCGAGCGAACCCGCGCTGGTCGATATGGTCGAACAGCGCCTCACTGAAACGGGTGAGCAGGATGTATTTGTAGGTCACCAGCCCGGCAAGCCTGCGCGGCACCTTCCATGTCACCTCCCGGGCCACGACGGTGGTCGAGCGAGCGACGTCGCTGAGCGCTTCCGCGATATCGCAGGCGGATTTGCCGTAACCCACCACGACGACATCCTTGTCGGCCGCGTCGTCGAGCCGGGTGAAATCCGATGCGGCGCAAACTCTTCCGCCGGCGCGTTCGAAATCCTCCCGGCCCGGATACTCGGGAACGAACGGATCGCAGAAGATGCCGGTTGCCACGATGAGGTGGTCGAAGACCGCCGGTGCCTCCGTCCCGGAGGTGAGGTCCCGGACGATCAGCGTCCAGGTCCCGGTCCGCTCGTCCTGGGCGGCATCGGTCACCTCGGTCCGGAGGCGGATGAGGCGATGCAGATCGAACCGGGTCGCGTAGTCCTCGAGATAGTTCTGCACCTGGGCGCCGCTGGGAAATTGCGGATAGGCGCGCGGCATCGGGAAGTCGGAGAACGCGTAGGTGCCCTTGTTGTTCTGCGTGGTGACGCCCGGATACCGGCGGGTGCGGCTCCACACCCCACCGACGTCGGGGGTGCGGTCGTAGACCGTGACGTCGAATCCGAATTCGGTCAGCAGTTTCGCCGCACAAAGTCCGGAGACCCCGGCTCCGATGACAGCGACCCGCACGGAGGATTCACCTCCCGCGGCCTCGGTTCCGGCATCGCCCGGCGCGCTCACGCGGGCACTCCGGCCGTGCTGCGTGCTTCCTGGAAGAAGGCGGACACCAACTGCTGGAAGCGCTGTGCGTGCTCGATCTGTGTCCAGTGCCCGCAGTGGCCGAACACGTGCAGCTGCGCGTTCGGGATCGTGGCGAACATGTGCTGTGACGCCTCCAGCGGTACCACGCGGTCTTCGCGTCCGTGCAGCAGCAGCACCTCGTGCGGGATGGCCGCGAGTTGTTCGTCGGGCACGATCTGGGCGTCCAGCCAGCGCGCCCGCGGGGGCGGGAAAACCTTCTCGAAGGCTTCCTGCGCGCCGGGCCGGATAGTGGCGCGGTAGCGCAGTTCGGCCAGCTCGTCCGTCACGAGCGACCGGTCGTAGGCCATGATGTCCATGATGTTCTTCATGTTCTGTACCGACGGGGTGTAGCCCCAGAGCTGATCGAGCTCCTCGGTGAAGCGCATCTTGACTCCGCCCGCGCCCATCAGCGCGATCCGGTTCAGGCGCTCCGGATGCCGGGTGGCCAAGTGCAGGGCGAGCCCGCCGCCGAAGGAATTTCCGACCACGTGTGCCTTCTCGATACCGAGGCCGTCGAGCAGAGCCGATATCTGATCGATCCAGGTGTCGAAGATGTGGAAGTCGGCCGGTTCGGGGAGTCCGGTATAGCCGAAGCCGACCAGATCCGGGGCAACGACGCGGAAGTCTCGGGCCAGCACCGGAATCAGGCCGCGCCAGTTCGCCCAGGCGGAGACTCCGGCGCCGGAGCCGTGTAGCAGCAGCACCGGGTCGCCGGTCCCGACGTCGTGGTAGTTGGTGTCGAAGGTGCCGGTGCGCATGCTCCGGCCGATTTCGGGATTCTCGGCGGTCATCGTGTACTTCCTCCGGTTGCCTGAGTGGTTCGGTACGTCGGGTGATTCAGTGGGTCGCGGCCAGTGCCGACAGCAGGTCGTCCTGCACGAGAGCGGGAGACGGGAAGGCGCGTTTGCTGTGGCTCAAGCCGGTCACCACGAGCAGCTCGCAGAGTTTGTAGGCCACCACGCCGGGATTGAGGACCGGCACCTCCAGCACACGTGACAGGTAGGCATGGGACTGGTGCATCGTGGTCGAGCCGAGCACGATCACGTCGGCGCCGTCGTCGTCGATCGCGGCGCGTGCCTCCCGTTCGAGAGCGGCGAAGACGAAATCCTCTTTGCCGGCGAGCAATTCGGCCGTATCGGGTGCGACGCCGATATCGCGGACGGAGGCCATGCGGGCACCGAGCCCTTGCTCGCGGGCCGCCTTGTGGTACAGCTCGTGCCACTGCGGCCACATCGTGATCACCGAGAATTTCTTGCCCAGCAACGACGCCAGCAGCATCGAGGCCTGGCTCGGTGCGACCACCGGAATGGTGAGCCGGGAGCGCAGCGCCGCCAGCGCCGAATCGCTCATCGAGTTCACGCACACCGCCGCGTATCCCTGTTCCTCAGCGCGAGATCCGGCCTCGAGGACGAAGGCGTCGGCCAAGGTCGTTTCGTAGGCGCTGTCCAATGTGGTGCCGCCGGCGCGGGCGCTGACGAAGACGTTCTCGAATCCGGGATGCACGATGTCGTCCGGGATCTGGGCGGCGAAGGCGGCCAGCGCCTCCGGCGGCACCGGTACGGGAACGATGTTGAGTACCTTGCGTTCTGGGCTCACAGTCCCACGTCCTCTCGGGTTCGGGTCAGGGTGTCGACGACGGCGTAGGCGACGGCGCGCACCGCGGTCATCACGTCGGAGACCGACGCGACGCCCATGCCGCCCAGGCCTTCGTTCAGTTCGGCGGGTGCGGTCGCGGGCGGCCAGGGATAGCCGATGCGCGCGCAGGGCACGCCCATGCGGCGGATGAGGGTTCCGTCGGTCTGGCCGCCGAGTAGTGGTGTGGATTCGTAGGGACGGCCTTCCACCTCTTCCCAGCCGCGCCGGCAGGACTGGATGATCCAGTTGCCGGGATCGGTCATGCCGCCGGGCAGCGACCCGTACATCTCCCAGTCGAGGTCGATATCGGGCTCGGTCGCGCGAATGTGGGAGATCAACCGGGCGAACTGGTTTCGCACCTCGCCCGGAGTGGTTCGGGGGTTGACCCGGACGTCGAGGTAGATCTCGGTGGTCGCGGAGGGGAATGCCGGCTTGTCCGGGTTTCCGGAACGCAGGGCCGAGATCCACCCCTCGGGAATGGTGGAGCCGGAGGTGTTGCGCGCGGTGTATTCGGGCAGCCAGGCCTCGATATGTTCGACCACGCGCGCGGCCGGCACGATCGACGAGCGGAACCCCGGTGTGCCCCTGCTGATTCCGGCGTATCCGAAGGTGCCGCGCACCGACACCTTGAACCAGCACATGCCCGGTTCCTCCGGGTAGACGGCCCACCACGGTTTCAGGACGATGGCGTGATCGGGCATCGCGCCGTGGGTGAGCAGGTGGAACACCCCGCTGCTCATGCCCACGTTGTCGCGGTCGCTCATGGTGACCGGCATTCCGCCGCCCGCGAAGCCGATCGCCAGATCACCGATCAGGGGCACACCGGCGTCCGCGACGGCGTGGACGACCTCGGTCAGCCCGGCCACCATGCATTTCGGATTCGAGGCGCCGAGCCCGATCACCAGATCACCGTCCACCCGCGCCTGGGGCACCATATCCGGACGCAATCGCGGCCCGACCCACGGCACATCGGCCTCGGGGTCGATGTGAGTGTCGATCGGCGCGTACAGCAGTAGCCGGCTGCCGCCGCCGCTGCCGCGTATCTCGCCCAGCACATTGCCGGTGTGCTCGCTGACCGGTCGATAGGCGGCGTCGATGCCGACCGCGTGGCGCAGATGGTCGGCCATGAATTCCGAGGCCGCGCGTTCGCGTCCGGTGGGGCTGTGGATGTCGACCAGCGAGACGAGCAGATCGCGGAAGCGGTCGGGGTCGAGTCGATCGCAGACCGCCTCGTACATCGCGCGCCGGTCGTCGTCCAGCGGTAGGTCCTGGATCGATTCCGCCGCGCCCTCCGTGCTGGTGATGGCGTCGTTCATCGCTGTTCCTCCGGTAGCGGGCAGCGGGCGGCCAGCCCGACCCGGTCGGTCACGCAGGTCGCGATGCGCACGAGCGAATGGTCGGTGCCGGTCGGGCCGATGAGCTGCACGCCGAGCGGCAGTCCGGTGGCGCCGGTGCCGGTCGGCAAGCCGACCGCGGGCAGCCCGGCGACGCTGGCGAGCTTGTTGAACACCGGGTCGCCGGTGCTGTCCAGGCCGTGCGGCGCCTCCCCGGTCGCGGCGAGGGTCAACAGCACGTCGGCGCGGCGGTGCGCACCGTCGACGAAGCGCCGGGCAGCGCGAAGAACGCTGCGCGCGTGCTGAATTCGGCTCGGCTCCGCGGTGCGGCCACGGGTGAGGAATTCGGCCAGCCGGGCGCTGATCCCGTCGGTTCCGTCGCGGCCGACGCGGTCGTGGAGTGCCGCGGCGGCCTCCGCGGCCATGATCAGCGCGTGTGCGTCGTCGAGCTCGGCCAGCTCGGGCGGAACGGCGATCTCGGTGACGGTGGTGCCGTGGGCGCGCAGGCCGGCGGCGAACGATTCCAGGCGCTCCAGCGCGTCGGTCCCGGCGCGGTCGTCCCACGGGGGGCCCAGCACACCGACGGTGAGGTCGCGGGTGGCGGGCAGTACCGCGGTCTGTACTCGGTCCGTGAGGACCTGGTCGACCGCGCCGAGCCACACCGGATGCCGCGCGAACGCGCCGAGGGTGTCGAAGCTCAGCGCCACCGGCAGCACGCCGTCGAACGACCACCGGCCGTAACTGGGTTTGAGCGTGAAGACGCCGCAGTAGGAGCCGGGACGCAGCACCGATCCGGCGGTCTGGGTGCCCAGGGCGATGGGCACCTGGCCGTCGGCGACCGCTGCCGCCGAGCCGCTCGACGATCCGCCCGGTGTGTGCTCGAGATTGTGCGGGTTCCGGGTGCGGGCCGGCTCGTAGGTGGCGAACTCGGTGGTGGCGGTCTTGCCGAAGATCAGCGCGCCTGCCGCGCGCAGCCGGCGTACCGCGTCGGCATCGCGGCCGGGGCGATGTCCCGACCAGAGGGGGCTGCCGTAGGCGGTCGGCTGATCGGCGGTGTCGATGATGTCCTTGATGCCCACCGGAATTCCGTGCAGCGGCGAGCGGGGCGTTTCGGCATCGAGTGCGCGGGCCTGCGCGCGAGCCCGGTCCGGATCGAGAAAGGCCCAGGCACGGACGGATTCGTCGCGTACGGCGACGCGCTCCAGATAGCGTTCCACCGTCGTGATGCTCGAGGTCTCGGTGTGCTCGCCGGTGGTGGCGTCCACGGTCATCTCAGCTCACCTTCTTCCGGACCTCGTGGCCCCAGCGCGCCGGGGCGTCGTAGGTCTGCACGACCCAGTCCTCGTCGACAACGGCTCCGCCCCAGCCGATTTCGATGCCGAAGCCGGACGGCGTGGAGAGGTAGAACGAGGTGACCCCGTCGTTGGTGTGGCGACCGAGCGTCATCTTCAGATCGATGCCCGCGGCGGTGATCCGGTCGTAGGCCCGGCCGACGTCGTCGAGCGTGGCGGTCTCGATCATCAGATGGTTGAGGTCGCCGCCGCGCATCCCGAAGCATTCGTTCATCAACGCCAGGCTGTGATGGCGTGAATTGCAGTGCAGGAAGGTGGCATCCGCGCCGTCCCAGACGATGTAGTCGGTGAGCCGGAAACCGAGGACGCGGGTGTAGAAGTCCACCGCCGCCGGATAGTCCGAGCACATGTAGACCACATGCCCCAGGCCCAGTTCGCCGGTGACGAAGCCGCTGATCACCCCGCCGGGCCGTACCGGGTGGTGGTCGGTCAGCACGCCGTAGCCGATCTCGGTGGGAAACCCGTCCAGATCGGCGAACCGGATGGCGGCGGCGACATCGAACGTGTCGCCGGCGGCCACCCGCTCGACCTCGATGCCTTCGGCCTCGACCGCCTCGGCCAGCGTCTTCAGCTGCTCGGGAGTGTTCACCTCCCAGCTGACCCGCCGGACGCGGTCCTCGGCACCGGGATACAACGCGATGCGGTGGTGGCGGTCGTCGAGGCGGATCAGCAGCGGATCCGCCGACGAGGTGCGGGGCCGGGCATCGAGTTCGAGAAGGTCGACCAGCAGATGCTGCCAGGCGTCGATATCGGCGACCTCGACGGTCAGAGCCCCGAGTCGGGCGATGCTCATGATGATTCGTTCACAATCTGTGCGCACCGGCGGCCGGGCCGCCGGTGGTGATCAGCTGGGGAGGAATTGCTCGGCGTGGATCCGCTCGGGCGGCAGGCCCAGTTCGCTCAGCCGGACGCGGGCCGCATCGAGCATGGCCGGGGGACCGCACAGGTAGGCGCTGGTGTTCGGGTCGGCGACGTCGGCCGCGGTGAGCACGCTGACCGGATTACCGGTGAGCACGTCGGGATGGTCGAACGGCTCGTCGACCACCACCCGTACCGACAGCCCCGGGGTGAAACTGCGCCGTCCCGCGAGCTCGTCGAGGTGGAACAGATCGGGTCCGCGGGTACAGCCGAAAACCAGCTCGATGCGGTCGCGATCGCGTGCGGTCTGCAGCGTGTCGAGCATCGACAACATCGGGGCCAGTCCGGTGCCGCCCGCCACCATCAGAATCGGACCGGGTTCGGGACGCAGTCCGAACGACCCCATCGGGCCCTCCATCTCGAGCTCGTCGCCGACGGCGGCGCGCTCACGCAGATAGTGCGACATCGCCCCGGACGGCAGGACGCGCACGGTGAAGGTGAGCCGGCGCTTCTCCCGTTCCCCGGAAGCCATGGAGTACGAGCGCCATTCGCTGGTGCCGGGCACCCGCAGCCGCACGTACTGTCCCGCCCGGAAGGAGAATTTCGCCGACTTCGGCAACCGGATCTGCAGTTCCACCACGGAATCGGCCAGCCAGGTGAGGCCGGCGACCTTGGTGGCGGTCGTGATGATCGGGTTCTCGTCGAGCAGGGCCGCCGGGTAGTCGAGGTCGATCTCGGCGTCGGAACGGGCACGCGCCTGGCACAGCAGCCGCATGCCCGCCGCCGATTCGTCCGCGCGCAACGGGTAGACGCGGCCTTCGGGCATGACCACGTCTCCGGCCGATATCCGGCCGATACAGGTGCCGCAGGTGCCGATCCCGCATTGATGGGCCAGCCGCACGCCGGCGGCGCCGGCGGCGTCCAGCACGGAAATGCCTTCCGGTACGTGGATCTCCTTCACCGTGTCGGTGTAACGCAAACGGACACAATGGGTTCCGGTGTCCGCGCGGTCGGTGGAGCGGATTTCGCTCGGAGACATGGTCATGCGGTCAGTCCTCGTCCCGATACGGCGATTCGAAGTATCCGCGCAGGTGACGGGCGGCCATCTTGCGCCACGCGATGATGGAATAGTCCATGTCGCAGAGCATTTCGTTGTTCCAGCCGTCGAAGCGGGTGTAGTGCTCCTCGGTGGCCTCGCGGGCGAACACGTCGCTGTTGTTGAAGCCTTCGAGCGCGAGCGGCTTGAAGAAATGCTCGAACTTGAAGTCGAATTCGGCCCGTTCCTCGTCGGTGTGGGCGCGGGTCGCCACGACCTCCCAGTACTCGTGGTGGTGGTCGTCGATCGGGACGTAGAACTCGTACTGCACGACGTCGGTGATCGGCCAGTGCTCCACCATCAACACGCCCGGCACCCACAGCGAGGTGCGGAAGTAGTGCTGAACGCTGCCGCGGGCCTTGATGTCGACCTTCGGGTTCTCCAGCACCGGCTGATACAGATCGGGCCGGTCGTAGCGGTTCATCACGCCCTTGGGCCCGTTGGGGATGTCGATCTCCTCGGTGGCGTCGTCGGTGAGGGCATTGACGCCGAGCGGCAGGGCGCGGTCCAGGGCCACCAGGATCTGGTTGTCCCAGTGCACCAGCAGATGTCCCGGATCGAGGCCGTTCTCGGCGGCCAGGCGCCAGTTGCCGACCAGCTTGCGGTGGATGCCGCGCACGATGATGTTGTCGTCCATCAGGTGGGCGACGGGAGAGTTGTTGGGGTCGTTGGTGACTCGCATCGGCAGATCGCTCTCGAGCGGCGGCGGGGTGCCGTAGTCCGCGTCGCCGACGAAGACGAAGATCATGCCGTTGACTTCTTCGACCGGATAGGTCCGGATCGCGGCCCGCCCGATCAGCGAATCGTCGGGATTGCCGACGATGGTGGTGAGGCTGCCGTCGTCGACGCTGTAGGTGTAGCCGTGGTACCAGCAGGTCACGGTGCTCTCGGACAGGCACATGGGCTTCGCCGACAGTTTCACGCCGCGGTGGATACACCGATCCGACAGCGCGTAGGCCTTACCCGCCGACCGGCGCAGGGCGATGTCGTGGCCGCCGATGGTGACGCCTTTGACGGTGCCGTCGGCGAGCTCGGTGGAGAACAGTGCGGGATACCAGTGGTTGGCGTAGCCCCAGTCGGCCTGGACGTAGGGGGCGTAGTGCCGGGTCACACCGGCCGAGGTGCCGTTGTAGTGGTCAGCGGACATCGAGAAACCTCCATCGAGGTGGGGACCACGCGGTGTGTGCGTGGTTGATCCGTGATGAGTGGCGCGGCGGGGAATGCGGCGCGGAATGTGGGCTGGACACCGTGGTGTCCTGAGCCACATTACAGAATCTTCGTGGACTATCAATAGACTTTCAACGTAAATTTCATGTTCCACATTGCGGTCGGCCGGGTTACCCGTGTTGGCTGGTGTCCTATGACCGCCACCGAAGCCGCCGGCGCCGACCGGCCCGCGAATCTGGATCCGGAACGTCGCTGGCATCTGGCCGAGAACACCCACGAAGAGGCGATGACCGCCTTCGAATTCGCCCTGTTGCAGGTCGAGGGCGCGTTCGAGCGGTTCGCCGTGCAGGCGTTACGGATCGCCGGGGATGTGGATCTGGCCTTCAACGAAGTCGTGGCGCTGCATGTCGTGCGCATGCAGGAACGCGCCAAAGACACCGCGACCATCGCGCAGCTGACCAATCGCGAGGATCTGCCCAATCTGCAGTACAACCTGCGGAAGCTGGTCAGCCTGGGTCTGCTCGAGCGCACCAAGTCGGGCACCTCGTCGGTGTTCCGGGTGACCGAGGCCGGGCGCGAGATCTCCGATCGCTATGCCGCGTTGCGGCGTGAACTGCTCACAGCCAATTTGGCCGAATTATCCGATGTGACAACGAAAATGCGGCACGCGGTCCGCACGATGCACATTCTGACCGGCCTCTACGCGGCGGCCAGTCGTGACCTGGCCACCATCAATCCGGCGGTCATGTTCCCGGCCGAGGGCGACGAGGCCGAACCCGAACCGGCCGCGAAGCGGCGCCGGCGGCGCGGTGACGGAGCCGGGTGAACGGTGTCCGGTCAGTGCGGGGTGTGATCACTGAGGAGCGTCTTCTTCTGGATCTTGCCCATCGCATTGCGTGGCAGCGCCTCGACCATGCGAATCTCACGCGGCCGCTTGTGTACCGCCAGTGATCCGGCGACGAAATCGATGAGGGCGTCGTGGTTTCCGGGCTCGCCGACGACATATGCCACGATGCGCTGGCCGAGATCGGCATCGGGGACACCGACCACAGCGGCCTCGCGCACGCCCGGGTGCGACAGCAGTGCGTGTTCGACCTCGCCCGCGCCGATCCGGTAGCCGCCGGATTTGATCATGTCGACCGATTCACGACCGACGATGCGGTGGAAGCCGTCCGGATCGATCACGGCGATGTCGCCGGTGTCGAACCATCCGTCGAGCGACATGACCTCGTCGGTCTTGGCCTTGTTGTGGAGGTAGCCGTCGAACAGTGTGGGCCCGGCGATTTCGAGGCGGCCGAGAGTTTCGCCGTCGTGGCCGACGGTATCGCCGGAGTCCGAGCGGAGCCGGGTTTTCACTCCGGTCACCGGTAGTCCGACCCAGCCGGGGCGGCGCTCACCGTCGTATCGGGTGCTGAGTGTGATGACGGTTTCGGTCATGCCGTACCGCTCGATCGGCGCGCTGCCCGTAAGCGCCCGCAACCCTTCGAACACCGGAACCGGCAGCGGCGCGCTCCCCGAGACCAGCAGGCGAGCGGAGGCGAGCGCCCGCGCGGAATCCGGATCGGCGCAGACCCGCGACCAGACCGTCGGCACGCCGAAATACAGCGATCCGCCCGCCGCGGCGTATCGGTCGGGGGTCGGGCGAGTGGTGTGGACCAGCGGCGATCCGGTGCGCAGGGCGCCCAGCACGCCGACCACCAGGCCGTGCACGTGGAACAGCGGAAGCCCGTGGACGACAACGTCGTCGGCGCTCCACTGCCACGCGTCGCGCAGTCCGTCCAGGCTGGCGGCGATCGCGGCGCGCGACAGCACCACTCCCTTCGGCGCGCCGGTGGTCCCGGAGGTGTAGACGATCAGCGCCGCCGTGGCCGGATCGGGTTCTGGGCCCGTCCAGGATTCGGAGGCGCGCGGGTCGACCGTGACCGCGGGCAGGGAGATATCGGAATCCGTTGCGCCGAGCCATAATTCGGCGCCCGAGTCGGTGAGGATGTGGCGGCGTTCGACCGCGCCGGAATCCGGGGGAACGGGGACCGCGGGCACACCGGCCAGCAGGCAGCCCACGACGGCGATCACGGTGTCGACGCTGGGGCGGGCGTCGATGGCGACACATCCGGCGCCGGCGAGGCGATGCGCGAGCGCGCCCGCCGCGCCCAACAGCGCATCGGGCCGCAGGGCGATGTCGCCGATCGTGACGGCGGGGCGGGACTCGGCCGTTGCGGTCTGCAACCCGGTGAGAAGAGGAACTGGCATGAGGGCCACTTTCTCGTGTATGGTCCGCATTGTGGACCGATGTGCTACATTATGGACCAGTGACGGTATTAGCTCCAGACGACTCCGTCAACAACGGGTGTGCCGCCGCGCGTTCGGCGCAAGGGCGCGGTCGTGAACAGCGTGCTGACCGCCCTGCGGGTATTCGAGGAGGTGGCGCGGCTGCAGCCCGCGGGTCTCAGCGACCTCGCCCGGCGGCTGGAGGTTCCGAAAAGTACGGTGCAGCGCTGTCTGAAAACCCTCGAGGAGGCCGGGTGGGTCCGGTCGTCACCGGAAGGACGGTGGGAGATCACCGGTCTGGCTTTCCGGGTGGGTAGCGCGGTCGCGGGTCGCGACAATCTGCGTGAGGTGGCGCTGCCGGAGCTGTCCGCGCTGCAGATGTCGACCGGTGAGACAGTGCATCTCGCGGTTCCCGACGGCGACGAACTGGTGCTCATCGAACGTCTCGACAGTTCGCACCAGGTGCGCGCGTTCATGGCGCTGGGCACCCGGCTGCCGCTGCACGCCGCCGCGACCGGAAAGGCGTTCCTCGCGACCCTGTCCGACGAACGGATCGCGGCCTACCTGTCCCACGCCCCCGCCAAGACCACCGAACACACCATCACCGACGCGGACGAACTCTGGGAGGAGATCGCTCTCATCCGCCGACGGGGATACGCCACCACGATCGAAGGGCTGCACGACGGAATCTGCGCGGTCGCGGTGGCCCTGCGCGGGCGCTACGGGCCGGCCCGCGCATGCTTCAGCATCTCCGGGCCGTCGTCGCGGCTGACCCCCGCGCTTTTCGAGGATTACGGAGCCCGGGCTCTGGCGACCCGTGCCGCCGTCGAACGGCTGCTCGGCGAGTGAGGTCTGCGGCCGCGGCGCGGGATTTTTTACGTTTTCCCTACGCCTCGCGATCACTGGCTTCGGGTTTGCCGGATTTAGGCTGATTAATCGTGGTTTCACCGATCGACGTCGCCAAACGGGTGGTGCTGGGACGACCGTTTCGCAGCGATCGGCTCGGGGAGACGCTGTTGCCGAAGCGGCTGGCATTGCCGATTTTCGCCAGTGATCCGCTGTCCTCGGTGGCGTATGCGACTCAGGAGATTCTGCTCATCCTGACGCTGGGCGGGCTCAGCTATCTGTATCTGACACCGTGGGTGGCCGGTGGTGTCGTCGTGCTGCTGGCGGTGGTCGCGTTGTCGTATCGCCAGGTCGTGCGCGCCTATCCGTCGGGCGGTGGATCCTATGAGGTCGTCGCCGAGAACCTCGGGGCGATACCGGGTTTGGTCGTCGCGGCGGCGCTGCTGGTCGATTACGTGATGACGGTGGCGGTATCGGTCGCGGCGGGGGTGGACAACGTCATCTCCGCGGCGCCGGCGCTGAACCCGCATCGGGTGCTGATCGATATCGGGTTCATCGTGGCGCTGACCGCGATGAACCTGCGTGGGGTGCGAGAATCCGGCCGGGCGTTCGCCGTGCCGACCTACGCCTTCGTCGCCGGCGTCATGGTGATGATCTCGATCGGTGTGGTCGAGACGCTGATCGGGCACGCACCGGTCGCCGAGAGCGCGCACTACCAGATCAACGCCGCGCACGCCGGCCTCGGCACGGCCGCGGTGGCATTTCTCGCGCTGCGGGCGTTCTCCTCGGGGTGTACGGCGCTGACGGGGGCCGAAGCGATCTCCAACGGCGTCCCCGCGTTCCGAAAACCGAAGTCGCTCAACGCGGCCCGGACCATGACCGCGATGGGTGTGCTGGCGATCGCCATGTTCACCGGTGTCACCGCGCTGGCGATGATCACCCACACGCGCGTCGCCGAGAATACCTGCGACCTGATCGGCTTTCCGGGTGATTGCCGCACCGACGCCCAGAAGACCGTCATCGCGCAGATCGCGGGGGCGGTCTTCGGCGACAGCAGCCTGGGCTTCTACTACCTGATGGTCACCACCGCGTTGATCCTGATCCTCGCCGCGAACACCGCCTACAACGGATTCCCGCTGCTGACCTCGATCCTGGCCCAACATCGTTACCTGCCACGCCAATTGCACACGCGCGGAGACCGGCTCGCCTACTCCAACGGCATCATCCTGCTCGCCGCGGTCGCCGCCGGGTTGATCTACGCCTTCGACGGACAGACCACCAGGTTGATCCAGCTCTACATCGTCGGCGTGTTCACCTCGTTCACGCTGTGCCAAACCGGCATGGTCCGGCATTGGAATCGCGAACTACGCGCGGTGACCGCGCCGGGGCAACGCCGGCGCATCCACCGGGCCCGGGCGATCAACGCGTTCGGCGCCTGCTTCACCGGCGTCGTGCTGGTCGTGGTCATGATCACCAAATTCGGTCACGGCGCCTATCTCGTGGTCATCGCGATGCCACTGCTGGTGCTGATGATGTATTCCATCCACACCCACTACGCGACGGTGCGCGCCGAACTCGACATCGACCCCGACGAGGAGACGACGCTGCCCGGCCGGGTGCATGCGATCGTGCTGGTTTCGGACTGGCACAAGGCAACTCAGCGGGCCGTCCAGTTCGCGCGCGCCACCCGCCCGGACACCCTCACCGCCGTCACGGTCAACGTCGACGACACCGACACCCGGGCGCTGACCCAATCGTGGGAGCGCCACGACGTCAGCATTCCGTTGAAGGTCGTCGAGTCGCCCTACCGCGAAATCACCCGTCCCGTCGTCGAATACATCAAACGGGTCCGCCGATCGCGGCCCCGGGACGTGGTCAGCGTCTACATCCCCGAGTACGTCGTCGGACACTGGTGGGAGAACCTGCTGCACAACCAGAGCTCGCTCCGGCTCAAAGCACGCCTGCTGTTCGAACCGGGTGTCATGGTCACCAGCGTTCCCTACCAACTGCGCTCTTCGCGAAATCGCAAGCCGCCCACAGTCACACCGAGCCCCGGTCAGATCCGCCGCGGCATCGTCGCTCCCTGATCGGAGGTTTCCGCCGCGGTCATCGATCGGCGCGGCCGGCGATGTGGTCGACGTCGATGAGCAGATGTCGTGGTCCCCGGAAGATTTGGCTGCGCCGATACGGTGGCGGATCGACGACCAGCCGCGGTGTCACGACGCGGCGTAGGAAGATCTCCAGTGCGAGATTGACTTCCAATCGCGCGAGCGGGCCGCCCGGGCAGGTGTGGATGCCGCTGCCCCAGCCGAAATGCTCGTTGTCGGGCCGTTGGATGTCGAAGCGGTTCGGATCGGTGAACCGGTTCGGGTCGCGGTTGGCGGCGGCGTAGACCAGATGCACCGCGGACCCTTCCGGAATCACGGTGCCGCCGATCTCGATATCGGCGGTGACGCTGCGGCTGGGGAAGAACTGCACCGCGGCCTGCAACCGCTGGACCTCTTCGATCGCGCGCGGCAGAAGATGTGGCCGGTCGCGCACCTGGTCGTAGGAACCGGGGTTGCGCAACAGTGTCAGCACACAGTTGGCGATGGTGTTGACCGTCGAGTCGTGCCCGGCGATCAGCAGCAGTACCGCATTGGCCAGCACCTGTCCGACCGGCATCGGGCCGTCGGGGCCGTCGTCGTGCAGCAATCGCGACAGCAACCCCGGGCCGGGCGCACGCTGGAGTTGCTCGATCAGGCCGGCCAGATATCGGGTGAGTGCGTCACGGCCGGCGTGCGCCCGGCCGGCGCGAACCTTGCCCTCTGCGGTCCGCGCGTCCGGGCCCAGATCGGTGCCGGTGAGCATGTCGTAGATCCAGGCGTGGAACCGGGGCTCGTCCGCGAGCGGGATGCCGAGAATCGTGGAAATCACCGTCACAGGTACGGGGTAGGCGTAGTCGTCGACCACGTCCATCCGGGTCGTGCCGCCGGCCTCGAATTCGTCGAGCAGCCGGTTGCACAACCGGACGATCACGGGTTCCATGCCGGGGATGACATCGGGCGAGTGCGGCGGGCCGAAGTGGCGCATCACCTGGCGGCGGGCCCGATCGTGATCGGGCGGATCGGAGACGATGATGCTCGGCGTGCTCGCGGCGCCGGCGTTCCCTGCCAGGGGGTTGCCCAGCGGGCTGCGGCCGATATCGGAGCTGACCCGCGGGTCGTGCGCCAGCGCCAGCAGTTCCTGATAACCCGTCACCACATACAGGTTGTCGGCCACGCGCGCGACCGGGGTCCGGCGTAGCTGATCGAAGAACGGGTACGGGTCGGCGCGGTGTTCGAATCTCATCGCCTCGGCCCAGGCGGTCGCCGCCGTCATGCTGCCTCCTCGCTCGACGGAACTCGGCGCTCAATGGAACTCGGCGCCTCGTGAGGTGGGGTCGTGGCCGGTCAGCACCACGTCGGGGATGCCGGTCGGCACTCGCGGATCGGGAAAGCGGGCCGGCATCGGTGCCGGATCGGGGGCCCGGTCGTAGCCCGGCGGTGGCGGCGGAAACGGCGCCGATCGTTCGATCATCGCCGCGTAGTACGGGAGCCATTTGCCGTGGTCGAAGGTCACCGCACCGACGATGCGGCCCCGGCGGCCGTAGACGGCGGCGAACCGAAAGTCCTCGGGCGATCCCTGGGTGAACGCGATCTCGTCGCCGAACGAGCACACGCCCACACCCTTGATGTTCACCCCGAATTGCGCCGACCAGAACGACGGCAGCGGCAAGTGCGGTCGCCGTTCGGTCTCCAGGCTGATCATGTTGTTCGCGGCGACCTGCGCACCGGATACCGCGTTGTCCCAGTGCTCCATCGAGATGAACTGATACTCGTAGAGCACATGAGGCTGCCGTGCGACATCGCCTGCCACGAAGACGTTGTCGGTCACCACGCCGTTGATGTCGAAGGCACGGCAACCGGCATCGCACCCGACGCCCCAGAAACCGGCGGCAAGTCCGGCGCCGCGCAGCCATTCGACATTGCGGATCGACCCGAGCGACGCGACCACCACATCGACGTCCACTGTGGTTCCGTCCGAAAGGCAGGCCCGGCGCACCTTTCCGTCGGCGTCGCCGTCGAGGGACCGGACGGACACACCGGTGCGCAGGTCGACTCCCGCGCCGCGCTGCATCCGCGCGGCGATATCACCGATCACCCCGCCGAGCGGGCCGATCAGTGGACCGCCGCCGCGTTCGGCGACGGTCACCGGCACGCCGCGCTCGCGGCATACCGAGGCCAGTTCCGAGCCGATGAATCCCGAGCCGACGACCAGGACGCGCTGCGGATTCGCGTTCAGCGCTGCCTGCAGCCCCGCAGCGTCCTCGCGGGTGCGCACGGTGAACACTCCGCGCAGGGCGGCCTCGGCCGGGTTGGGCCACGGCCGGGCCCGCACGCCGGTGGCGATGAGCAGCCGGTCGTAGGGCACCGCATCGCCGGTGGCCAACAGGACCTGCCGGTTCGCTCGGTCCAAGCCGGTCGCGGCCACCCCCAGCCGCCAGTCCGCGTCGACGGCCCGCATCCGCGGAAGTGCTGTGTGATCGGCGCGCACCCATCCCTGCAAAACCTGTTTGGACAACGGCGGACGGTCGTACGGTTCGTGCGGCTCGTCGCCGATGATGGTCAAGCTTCCGTGAAAGCCCCTCTCCCGCAGAGCTTCCGCCGCGCGCAACCCGGCCAGCGAGGCGCCCACGATCACGATGCGGCCTTCGGCCCGGAAGGCGTCGACCAGGTCCGCTATCAGCGAGGCGGTCCTCATGTCGCGGGCTCCGCCTCGTCGGGAGTGTGGGTTTCCACCAGGATGGCCTGAACCGGGCAGGACGCCGCCGCCCGCACGACCCGGCGGCGCTGCCCGTCGTCGGGATTGGGGTCGTAGGCCAGCGCCTCGTCGCCCAGTAGCCGCAGCACCTGCGGTGCCAGCGGAACGCACTGGGCATACCCCTGACACCGATTCAGATCGACCACGATGCGCATGTCCTCAGCTCCTCGTTCGAACCGAGTCTGATTGGGCCGGATTGCCTTGCGACCGCTGCGGACCGATCGGCGCTGATCCCCGCGAGGGTCGACGCGAACTCCCACCGGAGGACACGTCCCGGAATGCCCGGTGCCGTGCGGGCACCTCACCAAGGATTCGTAGCGGCCGGGCCGATGGGTTATCGCCGGCGGCGGGGTGTCGCCGAGCGGGGTGGCGCAGCACGCATGTGGTCGCGCACCGGCGACAGCAGCTCGGCCAGCGCCTTGGTGTCCGCGCGGGACAGCGGTTCGAAGAGTTGCTGGTTGACGACCTCGGTATGACCGGGAAGGACCTCGGCGAGCAGCGCCCGGCCGGCATCGGTGATCGTGACCGTGACGCCGCGCTCGTCGTCCGCGGAGGGCGCGCGCGTGACCAGTCCCGCCTTCTCGAGCAGACCGGCCTGATAGGTCAATCCGCTGCGGCTGTAGACGACGCCGTCGGCCAGATCGGTCATGCGCTCACTGCCGGTGGGGGAGTCGAGACCGAGCCGCGCCAGCAGCTGGAACTGCACGTAGCTCAGATCGCCGGCGTCTCGCAGCTGCTGCTCGACCGCGTGCCGGAGCAGGCCGGCGACCTCCATGAGGGCGAAATACGCGCCCAGTTGGACGGCGTCCAGGGGCCGCGGGGTCTCGGACATGGCACGACTGTACAACTCTTGCTTCGATTTCGAAACTCTTGCTTCGAATTCAAAGCACTGCTACCGTGACGGATGTGCTTCGAACTCGAAGCACATCACATCGAGAGTGAGGCACCACGATGAAGGCGGTTCGATTCCACGAGTACGGCGATCCCGAGGTCCTTCGCTACGAGGACGTCGACCGGCCGGTTCCCGGTCCCGGCCAGGTCCGGGTGCGCGTCGCGGCGACATCGTTCAACGGCGTCGACGGCAATATCCGCGCGGGATTGATGCAGGGCCCGATGCCGCTGGCCCTGCCGCACATCCCCGGCCTGGACGTCGCCGGAACCGTCGACGCGCTCGGCGAGGGCGTCGACGAGCCGAAGGTCGGTGACCGGGTCGTAGGCTTCCTGCCGTTCACCGACGACGGCGCCGCGGCGGAGTACGTGCTCGCCCCTGCGCGGAGTCTGGCGGCGGCGCCGGCGAGCGTCCCGCTCGCCGATGCGGCCGCGCTACCGCTGGTCGGACTCACCGCGTGGCAGGCGCTGTTCGACCACGCCGAACTGAAGCCCGGGCAACGGATCCTGATCAGTGGCGCCGGGGGAGCCGTGGGTGGTTATGCGGTACAGCTGGCCAAGGCGGCCGGCGCCCATGTGATCGCCACCGGCAGTCCGCGCAGCCGCGAGCGCGTCGAGGCGCGGGGCGCCGACGAGGTCGTCGACCACACCACCACCGAGGTGACCGCGGCGGTGACCGAGCCGATCGACGTCCTGCTCAACCTCGCGCCGATCGATCCGGCCGAGTTCGCGGCGCTGGCCGGACTGGTCCGCGACGGCGGCGTCGTGGTCGGCACCACCGTGTGGATGCCCGCCCCGGCCGACGCGGCGCGCGGCGTGCGTGCCGTCGACGTCTACGTCCGCAGCGACGCGCGGCAACTGGCGGAACTCGTTGCGCGCGTGGACCTTCGCGCGTTGATCGTCGATGTCGACGAGCGTGTCCCGCTGGCAGAGCTGGCATCGGTGCACACCCGGGCGGCCGCGGGAACGTTGCGGGGCAAGGTCGTCGTCCTCCCGGCCGCGGACTGACTGCGCCGGACCGGCGGGGAGACGACACCGACGGGTGCCGGCGCGGGACCGCTGCCGGCCGGCTCACGCCGGGTGTTCAGAAACTGGACACTTCCCGATGCTCGATCCATCCCACTATGGCTTGCATCACATCAGGTTGTAGCCAGGAGGTTTCGATGACGGTCGTCTCCGAGTTCCCGGTCCGAGCGGACGTTCGGGCGGTACTCAGCGGTCGAAAGCAGTTGCTGATCGACGGCGAATGGACCGATGCCCAGTCGGGTCGGACATTCGCGACGCACAATCCCGCCGACGGCGGTGTGCTGGCGGAGGTGGTCCACGGCGAGGCGGCCGACGTGGACCGCGCCGTCCGCGCCGCCCGCCGCGCCTTCGACAACGGGCCGTGGCAGTGGATGAAACCCAATGAGCGCGAACGGCTGCTGTGGCGGGTGGGCGATCTTCTCTCCGAACGCGCGGAGCAGTTCGGCGAACTCGAGGCGCTGGACAACGGTAAATCCGCGGCGGTCGCCACCGTCGTCGACACCGCGTGGGCGGCCGACGTCTTCCGGTACTACGCGGGCTGGGCGACCAAGATCGTGGGCAGCACGGTCGATGTGTCGATGCCGTTCGCGCCGCCCGGCAGCCGGTTCCACGCGTACACCCTGCGCGAGCCGGTGGGGGTCTGCGGGCTGATCGTGCCGTGGAACTTCCCGCTGTTGATGGCAGCCTGGAAGCTGGCCCCCGCGCTGGCTGCCGGAAATACGGTGGTGCTCAAGCCCGCCGAGCAGACTCCGCTGACCGCGCTGCTGCTGGGAGAGGTGTTCCAGGAGGCCGGATTCCCGCCCGGCGTGGTCAATATCGTGACCGGATTCGGCGATGCCGGCGCCGCCCTGGCCGCGCACGACGACGTCGACAAGGTCGCCTTCACCGGATCCACGGAGGTCGGCAAGTTGGTCGTCGACGCTGCCAAGGGCAATCTGAAGAAGGTGTCGCTGGAGCTGGGCGGCAAGAGCCCCAACGTGGTGTTCGCCGACGCGGATTTCGAGGCCGCGGTCACCGGCTCGCTCAACGCCTGGCTGTTCAATCACGGCCAGTGCTGTGTCGCGGGGACGCGACTGTATGTGGAGGACAAGATCTTCGGCGATTTCACCGCCGCGGTGGCCGAGGCCGCCTCGCGGGTGAAGATCGGTCCCGGCTTGGACCCGTCCACCGAGCTGGGCCCGCTGGTGTCGCAGGAGCAGTTCGACCGCGTCACCGCCTATCTGCAGGCCGGCCTCGCCGACGGGGCGAAGGCGCTCACCGGCGGGGGCCGCCACGGCGACACCGGATACTTCGTGCAACCGACCGTCTTCGTCGACGTGCGGCCCGAATTCAGCATCGTGCGCGAGGAGATCTTCGGCCCGGTCGTGGCGGCGCTTCCGTTCGACGCCGACGAAGGGATCGCGGCCGCCGCGCACCAGGCCAACGATTCGATCTACGGCCTGGCCGCGGGCATCTGGACCCGTGACATCTCCAAGGCCCACCGGGTGGCCCGCGAGCTGAAAGCCGGCTCGGTGTGGATCAACCAGTACAACGGCTTCGACACCGCGATGCCCTTCGGCGGTTACAAGCAGTCCGGCTGGGGCCGTGAACTCGGCCCGGACGGCCTGGACCTGTATTTGCAGACCAAGTCGGTCAACGTCGCCCTCTGATTCCAGCGCAGGAGAACTTTCGTGAAGACAACAGCAGCAGTACTCGTCGAGCCCGGCAAACCGTTCGAACTGATGGAACTCGACCTGGACGGGCCCGGCCCCGGCGAGGTCCTGATCCGCTACACCGCAGCCGGACTGTGTCATTCCGACCTGCATCTCACCGACGGCGATCTGCCGCCGCGCTATCCGATCGTCGGCGGGCACGAGGGCTCGGGAATCATCGAGGAGGTCGGTCCCGGCGTCACCAAGGTCGCTCCCGGCGACCACGTGGTGTGCAGTTTCATTCCCAACTGCGGCACCTGCCGGTACTGTTCGACCGGCCGGCAGAACCTGTGCGATATGGGTGCGACCATCCTGGACGGCTGCATGCCCGACGGGACGTTCCGATTCCATTCCGGCGGAATGGATTTCGGTGCGATGTGCATGCTGGGCACCTTCTCCGAGCGGGCGACGATCTCCCAGCATTCGGTGGTGAAGGTCGACGACTGGCTGCCCCTCGAGACCGCGGTCGTCGTGGGTTGCGGGGTGCCGACGGGGTGGGGCAGCGCGGTCTACTCGGGCAATGTGCGCGCCGGTGACATCACCGTCGTCTACGGCATCGGCGGGCTGGGCATCAATTCGGTGCAGGGCGCCGTCCATGCCGGGGCCAAGTACGTCGTGGTGGTCGACCCGGTCGGCTTCAAACGCGAGACGGCGCTGAAAATGGGTGCCACCCATGCCTTTTCGACGGCCGAGGAGGCGGCCGAGAAGGTCGCCGAACTGTCCTGGGGGCAGGGCGCCGACCAGGCGATCATCACCGTCGGCACGGTGACCGAGGAGGTCGTGTCGGCCGCCTTCGCTGTCATCGGCAAGGGTGGGACGGTCGTCGTCACGGGCCTGGCCGATCCGGCCAAGCTCACCGTTCACGTCTCCGGCGCCGAGCTGACCCTGAACGAGAAGACCATCAAGGGCACGCTGTTCGGATCCGCCAACCCGCAGTACGACATCGTGCGGCTGCTGCGTCTCTACGACAGCGGCCAGTTGAAGCTCGACGAGCTGATCACCACGCGATATTCGCTCGAAGACATCAATCAGGGCTATCAAGACCTGCGCGACGGCAAGAATATCCGTGGTGTGGTGATCCACGCCGGATCGTAGGTCCGCCCCGCGGCCGCCGTCACGGTGGCGGCCGCGGTCCCCGCCCGGGAGCGTGGCAGGCGAACCGCGGCCGACGTGGGTATGCCCGGCAGACAGGAGGTAGCACCGGATGGCGACATCGCAGTGCGGCGAGGCGACGGCGTCGGCGCCGCGCCGGGAGATCGAGCTGTCGTGGCGGCGCTCGAAGCTGTCCGGCGTACCACCCGAATTCGACGGATTCCCCGATCTGCCCACGGTGGAGGTCGATCCGCGCAGCCGGCTGCTCGAGGCCGCGCGGCCGGTTCTCGATCAGATGGCGGTCGCCCTCGCCGACACCGCCTACAGCCTGCTGCTCGCGGATCGCGAGTGCCGGCTGGTCTACCGGTGGTTCGGCGATCCGCGCTTCGAGCAGGCGCTGGACACACTGGGCATCCGGAGCGGAACCAGCCTCGCCGAGGACACCTTCGGCACCAATGCGCTGGGTACCGCGCTCGAAACCCGCCGCGGCATCGCCGTCAACGGCTCCGAGCACTACATCGAGCGCTTCAAGGGATTCACCTGCTACGGTCACCCGATCCTGCATCCGGTCACCCGCCGCCTGGTCGGCGCCTTGGACATCACCAGCACCAACACCCACGCCGATCCGCTGCTCGGCCCGTTTCTGCAGCGGGCGGCACAGGATATCGAACAACGGCTGCTGGATCAGGCCAAGGCGTCCGAACGTGCGCTGCTGGCCGCGTTCCAGACCGTTTCCCGGCAGCGGCGCGCCATCGCCGCGGTCGGTGACGACATCGTGCTGACCAACAAGAGCGCGGTGGATCTGCTCGGCCCGTCCGACTACGCGCTGTTGCGCCCGCTGGCGGAGCGGACCGCCGCACATCCGCGCGTCACCGAGGTTCGGCTCGCGTCCGGTGCGGCGGTGCGCATTCATCTGTCCCAGGCGCCCGGCGCCGGCACCGGCATGCTGTTCCACTTCGAACCCCTCGAAGAGGCGGCGACCGTGACCAGGATGCCGGCGGGCACCACCGGGCACCGGGCGCTGGAAGGGGCGACGACGGGACCGGTTCTGATCGTCGGCGAACGAGGCACCGGCCGCAGCAGCGAGGCTCGGCGGCTGGCGCGCGGCGCAGACGTGGAATTCCATCAATGCGCGGACGTCGCGGCGGACGGCGCCCAGCACTGGATCGACAGGCTGCGGGAGAACTTGTCCGGCCCCGGTGGCGCCGTCTGCGTCGACGGGGTCGATGCCCTGCCGGAGCCGGTGGTCGACCAACTGATCGATGCGATCGACGCCGCGCGCGGGCGCAGAGTGTTGCTCACCTCGCTGCCGCTGCGCACTACCCACGGCGCGCATGCCGCGCTGGCGGCCAGGTGTGTGCAGCGGGTGGACGTGGCGCCGCTGCACGAACGCGTCGCCGAACTGCCCGCGATCACGAAAACCCTGCTGCACGAGCTCGATCCGTCCGCCGATGTGCGGTTGCTGCCGAGCGTGATCGAATTGCTCGCCACCCACCCGTGGCCCGGCAACCTGCACGAACTCAAGGCCGTCCTGGCGCATGTGCTGCGGCATCGCCATCGCGGGGACGTGACGGTAGCCGACCTGCCGGACCGTTACCGCGTGTCCTCGCGGGCCCGCCGCCTTTCCGGTCGCGAGCGCGCCGAGCGCGATGCCATCGTCGAGGCGCTACGCCGCAATCAGGGCAACAAGCTCAAGACGGCCCACGAACTCGGCATCAGCCGCACCACGCTGTATGCCCGGCTCAAGGCGCTGCGCATCACCGACGGCCGATCGTCGCTCGGCCGTCCCGCGTGCCGATAGCGCGGGACGGCGTTCGGGAGCAGCTGCCGCCGAAACGGTTGCGGCACAGCCTGTTCCGGGCGATGCGGGGACCGGGCTACTTGCGTGCGACGGCCGCGTAGGCGGACACCTGCACGTCCATCTTCTTCGCGGGTGCGACACCGTCGGGGCGCCAGCGGTGCGGCACCTCGACACCCGGTTCGATCAGCTCCATGCCGTCGAAGAAGCGCGCGAACTCGTCGCGGCTGCGGACCTGGCACGGCAGACCGCTGCGGCGGTAGATCTCGACCACCGTCGCTATCGCCGTCGGATCGAAGTCCGGGGTGACATGCGTCATCACCAGGTACGAGCCGGGCACGAACCGCTTCATCAGCGTCTCGATGATCCCGTAGGCGCCGTGCTCGTCGGGCACGAAATGCATCAGCGCGTTGAGGCTGACCGCGACCGGCTGGGTCAGGTCCAGCGTCTCGTGCAATCCCGGGGCGTCGAGAATCGCTTCGGGGGTGGTGACGTCGGCGGAGATGTAGTTGGTGCGTCCCTCCGGGGAGCTGATCATCAACGCCCGGGCGTGGACGAGCACGATCGGATCGTTGTCGACGTAGACGACCCGCGAGTCGGGGGCGACCTGCTGGGCCACCTGATGCAGATTCGGCTCGGTGGGGATACCCGTTCCGATATCGAGGAATTGACGAATCCCCGCGTTCGCCAGGAACCGTGTCACACGGTGGATGAACGCCCGGTTCTGCTGCGCGGCCACCCGCACTCCGGGCCAGGTCGCCACGACCTTCTCGGCCGCTTCCGCATCCGCGCTGTAGTGGTCCTGGCCGCCGAGGTAGTAGTCGTACATGCGGGCAGTGTGGGGCTGGTTCTGTCGCAGGTCGACAGGGGAGCCGGATTCCACGTCGCAATCCTTTCCGAGACGAAGCGGCAACGGCGATATGCGGAGTGCCGTGTCGAACGTGTTGCGGGCAACGGGAATCGGCGACCGAGGCCGATTCCCGCACGCGGCGAAAGTCTACCCGGCACCCTCGGCGCGAATCCGGTTCTCGGCGATCTCGTGGCCCGGCCGGTCGACGATCCGGCGCCGTGGACCACCGAGGACAACGGCGCCGGTTGCCGTGGATGGATCCGATTCGGGCCTTCCGGCCCCCCGGCCGGGACCTTCGGCGCTCCCGGTCGGGCACCCCCGCGACGAGGCTGGAATGCGAACCGGCGACGAATACCGACTCTGCGGCGAACAGAGGCTCCACATGACCATCGGCGACAACGTGACGATCGACCGGGCGGGCCTGGATCGGCTCGTCACCGTCCTCGTCGAGCACGGATACCGGGTCATCGGCCCGCAGGTCCGCGATGGGGCGATAGTCCTCGACGAGCTCGATTCGGGCGCCCGGCTGCCCGGGGGCTGGGGTGTGCACACCGAGCCGGGGCGATATCGGCTGTTCCGGCGCGACGACGAAGCCGTCTTCTCGCATTCGGCCGGCCCGGGATCGTGGAAACAATTCCTCCAGCCGCCTCATCGCCGGATCGCCCGGTTCGACGCGGATCTGAATTCCGAACCGGTGCAGGATATTCCGACGCCGACCGCATTTCTCGGAGTGCGCGGCTGCGATATGGCCGCGATCGGCGTGCTCGGGCAGGTGCTCGGCGGCGGCGCCCATCCCGACTCGGCGTTCGCGGCGCGGCGCCGGGAGCTGTTCATCATCGGCGTGAACTGCACCGAGCCGGGCGGCGTGTGCTTCTGCGCATCGATGCACACCGGTCCGGACGTGTCCTCCGGCTACGACCTCGCCCTCACCGAACGCATCGACGACACCGGGCACCGGTTCCTCGTCGACGTGGGTACCGAGGCGGGTGCGCGCATCGCCGCCGAACTGGTCGGCGAACCGAGTTCGGAGGCGGAGATATCGGCGGCGCGAGCCGAGGTCGCGGCGGCGGCGGACCGGATGGGACGCAGCATGCCGGATGTCGATGTCCGCGACGTGCTTCGCCGCTCCCGCGAATCGCCACACTGGCAGGACGTCGCGAGCCGCTGCCTCACCTGCGCCAACTGCACCATGGTGTGTCCCACCTGTTTCTGCACCACCACCGAGGACGTCACCGATCTCACCGGCACACATGCCGAGCGCTGGGAGCGGTGGGCCTCGTGCTTCGAACTCGACTTCTCCCATCTGCACGGCGGCAGCGTGCGGCAGTCGGGAGAGAGCCGGTACCGGCAGTGGCTGACCCACAAATTGAGTACCTGGTACGACCAATTCGGCAGTTCCGGTTGCGTGGGGTGCGGACGCTGCATCGCGTGGTGCCCCGCGGGTATCGACCTGACCGTCGAGGTCGCCCGCCTGGCCGAAACGGCCGAAGGAGGCGAGGATGACCACCGCTGAGGAACTGTCCGCCTTCGCGCCGCTCGCCACGCTGGACCGCGGCAAACTCGGCACGCTCGCGCAAGCCGGGCGAAACGTCCGCTATCCCGCCGGGCAGCGGCTGATCACGGAGGGCCGCCGAGCCGACCGATGCTGGCTCCTCCGATCGGGATGTGTAGCCGTGGACGCGACGCTTCCCGGCCGCGAGCCCTTCGTGGTGCAGACCCTCGGACCCGGTGATCTGCTCGGATGGTCATGGCTCGTGCCTCCCTACCGCTGGCATTTCGGCGCCGTCACCACCGAGCCCGTGCAGGCGATCGAATTCGATGCGGCCCGCCTGGCCGACATCGCCGATGCCGACCCGAAATTCGGCTACACGCTCACCTTGCTGCTCTTCGAGGCGCTGGTGGAGCGGCTGCAGGCCACCCGGGCGAGGTTGCTGAACCTCTACCGCAATCCGGGCGAGGCGGCCACGACCGCCCCGCTGCGCCGGGGGGAGAGCGGAGGTGGGCGGTGAGCAGCGCGCCGGCCGCCGCCGTGGTCGCCGACCCGGACACCATGCTCCGTTATCGGGTGGTCGAGCGCATCGCGCAGACCGCCGATACCGCGACCTTGGTCCTCGCCCCGATAGCTGATGCGGCACAACGGTTCCGGGCCGGCCAGTTCATGATGCTCTACCGATTCGGGGTGGGCGAGATCGCCATCTCGGTCAGCGGAAATCCCTGTGCCGCAGACAATTTCCTCGAGCACACCATCCGCTCGGTCGGTGCGGTGAGCGCCGCGCTGTACGACTCACCGCCCGGTGCCGTGGTCGGGGTGCGCGGGCCGTTCGGCACCGGATGGGATCTCGATTCCGCCGTCGGCCGCGATCTGGTCGTCGTCGGCGGCGGAGTCGGGATGGCGCCGCTGCGTCCGATCGTGCTGGAGGCGCTGGCGCGGCGAGCCGAATACGGCCGGATCGTGCTGATCACCGGCGCGCGAACCCCCGGTGAGACCCTCTTCCGGGACGATCAGCGCGCATGGCAGGCCGACAGCCGGCTCGAGCTGTACCGGACCGTCGATCACCCGGCTCCCGGCTGGACCGGAAGGGTCGGCTTCGTCACCGAACCCCTCCGCGCGCTCGTCGTCGATCCCGCGCGCACCACCGCATTCCTGTGCGGGCCGGAACCGATGATGCGGTTCTGCGCGCAGACGCTGATTCGGCACGGCGTGGCACGCGGCGACATCCGGCTGTCGATGGAGCGCAATATGCAGTGCGGCGTGGGCCGATGCGGCCACTGCCAGCTCGGGCCGCTACTGATCTGCCGGGACGGTCCCGTCGTCGACTACGCGGTGGCCGGACCGCTGATGACGGTACGGGAGTTGTGATGACCGTCCCGACACTCGCGGTATGGAAGTTCACCTCCTGCGACGGCTGCCAGCTCACCCTGCTGGACTGCGAGGACGAGTTGCTGACGCTCGCGGGCCGGATCCGGATCGCGCATTTCACCGAGGCGTCCAGTGCGGTCGAACCCGGGCCCTACGACGTGTCGCTGGTCGAGGGATCGGTCTCCACGCCCGAAGAGGTCGATCGGATCGCCGAAATCCGTTCGCAGTCACGCATTCTCGTCACGATCGGCGCCTGCGCGAGCCACGGCGGCATCCAGGCACTGCGCAACTTCGCCGATATCGGCGACTTCACCTCGATCGTGTACGCGAGCCCGGAGTACATCTCGACGCTGGACACCGTGACCCCGATCGCCGCGCATGTGCGAGTGGACTACGAACTGCGCGGCTGCCCGATCGACCGCCGCCAGCTCCTCGACACCCTCTGCGCCCTGCTGGCCGGTCGCGCACCCGATCTGCCCGACACCAGTGTGTGCACCGAATGCAAGCGCCGCGGCAATACCTGCGTCATGGTCGCCGACGGCATACCGTGCCTGGGCCCGGTCACCCAGGCCGGCTGCGGCGCCCTGTGCCCGTCGTATCACCGCGGCTGTTTCGGATGCTTCGGGCCGATGGCCCGCCCCAATATCGGTGCGCTGCTTCCGATCCTGCGCGTCAACGGCATGTCCTACGACGATGTCGATCGAGTGTTCGCCACATTCGCCGCGGCCGCACCGCCGTTCGCGGAAAGGGGGCGAGATGAGCCACCGCAGTAGGCGATTGACGGTGAATTCGCTGGCTCGGGTGGAGGGCGAAGGAGCCCTGCGGGTCGTCGTCGAGGGCGACAAGGTCACCCGCGCGGAATTGAACATCTACGAGCCGCCACGGTTCTTCGAGGCGTTCCTGCGGGGCAGGGCCTACACCGAGCCGCCCGATCTCACCGCCCGCATCTGCGGAATCTGCCCGGTGGCCTATCAGACCAGCGCGTGTAACGCACTCGAACAACTCTGCGGTATCCGCCTCGACGCGCCGCTGGCGGCGTTGCGGCGGCTGTTGTACTGCGGTGAGTGGATCTCCAGCCACGCCCTGCACATCTACCTGCTGCACCTGCCCGATTTCCTCGGCTATCCCGATGCCGTCGCGCTGGCCGCCGACCACCGGGAACTGGTGGAACACGGTCTGGCGGTGAAGAAGGCGGGCAACAGCCTGCTCGAACTCGTCGGGGGTCGCTCGATCCATCCGATCAACGTCCGGATCGGCGGCTTCTACGCGGTACCGGATCGGGCCCGGTTCGATCCGATCGCCGAACAGCTGCGTCGCGCGCGGGACTACGCCGTCGAGACCGCCGCATTCGCCGCGGGATTCGACTTTCCCGACCTCGAACTCGACCACGACCTGCTCGCCCTCACCGCGCCGGACGGGTACGCCATCGAAGACGGCACCCTGCGCAGCGATACCGGAACCTCGTTCACCGCAGCCGATTTCGGTGCGCACGTCGTCGAAGGGCAGGTGCCGCATTCCACCGCGTTGCACGCCCGGTTGGACGGCCGGCGCTACCTCGCCGGGCCGCTCGCCCGCTACAGCCTCAACTCCGCGCAGCTGTCACCGCTGGCCCGCGAGGTCGCGGCGGCCGCGGGCCTGCGCGCGCGGTGCCGTAACCCCTTCCGCAGCATCCTCGTTCGCGCCGTCGAACTCGTCTACGCCCTCGACGAAGCGCTCCGGCTGATCGACGACTACGAGCGACCCGCGCGACCGGCGGTCCCGGCGCGGCCGCGTGCCGGTGTCGGCCACGGCGTCAGCGAAGCTCCCCGCGGAGTGCTCTACCACCGATACGAAACCGACGACGCGGGAGTCGTCGGCGCGGCCACCATCATTCCGCCCACCTCGCAGAATCAGGCCGCGATCGAGGACGACCTGCGCCGGGTGGTCGAGGCCAACCTCGGACTGGACGATGCGGCACTCACCCACCTGTGTGAACGCACGATCCGCAACTACGACCCGTGCATCTCCTGCTCGGCGCACTTCCTCGAGCTCGACCTGGTCCGCCGATGACCGGACCGCGGGCCGTGGTGATCGGCGTCGGGAACGACTACCGCCACGACGACGGCATCGGCCCCGCCGTGGCCCGTCGCCTCGAATCGCTGCGCATCCCCGCCGTCAGAGTGGCGCAGTGTGACGGCGAACCCACCGGCCTTCTCGACCTGTGGGCCGGTCTCGAGCTCGCGGTGGTCGTGGACGCGGTTCGCTGCGATCCCCCGGCTCCCGGGCGGGTGTGGCGCACCACGGTCGAGGACCTGCGCGGGTGCCCTCGCGCCGCCGGTTCGCACGCGCTCGGCGTTGCGGACGCGCTGCCGCTCGCGCGAGTCCTGGGCCGGGCCCCGGCCGAACTCGTCGTCGTCGCGGTCGAGGCACAGTGCCTCGATCCGGGTGTCGGCCTGTCCGGCCCGGTAGCGGCGG
>NZ_BDBN01000081.1 GCF_001613005.1 Nocardia nova NBRC 15556
GAACCAGCTTTACCGAGGACCACGACACCTTCCGCGGCACGGTCCGCAAATTCGTCGAGACCGAAGTGGTCCCGGTCTACGACACGTGGCTGGAGGCGGGCATCGTGCCCCGCGATTTCTATTACAAACTCGCCGAATTGGGCGTCTTCGGCATCGAGGTGCCCGAGGAATACGGCGGCGCCGGCATCGACTCGTTCAAATTCCAGACCATCCTCATGGAGGAGACGGCACGCGCTGGTGTGTCGTTCGGCGGATCCAGCGTGCACGTCGGACTGTGCCTGCCGTATCTGAAGAAGCTCGCCACCGAGGAACAGAAACAGCGCTGGCTGCCCGGATTCGCCGCCGGCGAGATCATGTTCGCCATCGCCATGACCGAACCCGGCACCGGGTCGGATCTGGCCGGAATGCGGACCACCGCCAAGCTTTCCGAGGACGGCACGCACTACGTGCTCAACGGCGCCAAGACCTTCATCACCGGTGGCGTGAACGCCGACCGGGTGATCGTCTGCGCCCGCACCGCGCCGCCCCGCGAGGACGACCGCCGCTTCGGCATCTCGCTGCTCGTGGTCGACACGAAGTCACCGGGCTACACGATCGGCCGCAAACTCGACAAGCTGGGGCTGCGGGCCTCCGATACCGCCGAGCTGAACTTCACCGATGTCCGGGTGCCGGTCGAGGATCTGCTGGGCGAGGAGAACAAGGGCTTCTCCTACCTGGGCCAGAATCTGCCCCAGGAGCGGCTCTCCATCGCCGCCGGCGCCTACGCCCAGGCGGCGGCCGCGGTGCGGTTCGCGCAGGAGTACACCCAGCAGCGCAACGTCTTCGGCAAACCCGTCGCCTCGTTCCAGAACACCAAATTCGAGCTCGCCGCCTGCAAGGCCGAGGTCGACGCGGCCGAGGCCGTGGTGGACCGGGCTCTCGAGGCCCTCGACGCCGGTGAACTCAGTGCGGCCGACGCCGCCTCGGCGAAGCTGTTCTGCACCGAGGTCGCCGCGCGCGTCATCGACCGCTGCCTGCAACTGCACGGCGGCTACGGCTTCATCAACGAATATCCGATCGCCCGGCTCTATGCCGACAATCGGGTCAATCGCATCTACGGCGGGACGAACGAGGTCATGAAGATGATCATCGCCAAGGATATGGGGCTGTGAACGCGACGCTGTCGCTGGCGAGCATCCTCGCCGAACCGGCGCGGCGCCGGCCCGGGCACGTGGCGCTCATCGAGGTCGAGCGCCGGCTCACCTTCGCCGAATTGTGGCGTGCGGCAAGGGAACAGGCCGGCGCGTTGATCGAGCGTGGTATCCGGCCGGGGGATCGGGTCGCGCTGATGTGCCCGAATACGGCCGACTTTCCCCGGGCCTACTACGCGATCCTCGCGGCAGGGGCGACGGTGGTGCCGGTGCATCTGCTGCTCACCGCCGACGAGGCCGAATTCGTCCTGCGCGACAGCGGGGCGACGCTGCTGATCTGCCATCCGCAGGTGGAATCGGTCGGTGCGGAGGCGGCCCGCCGGGTCGGCATCGCCAGCGTGCGACCGGACGGCCTGACGGGCGAGGCGATCGCGCTGTTCGTTCCGCGCTCGCCGCTGGATACCGCCGTGGTGTTCTACACCAGCGGGACCACCGGCCGGCCCAAGGGGGCGGAGCTGAGCCATCTCAATATGGTCATGTGCGCCACCGTGAACGCCTTCGACGCCAACGATGTGCACCGCGACGATGTGGCCCTCGGCGCGCTGCCGCTGTTCCACGTATTCGGGCAGACGGTTTCGATGAACTCCACCTGGCGGGTCGGCGCGACCCTCGTGCTGATGCCGAGATTCACCGCGCCCGAGGCGATTCGGCTCATGGTGACCGAACGCGTGAACACCTTCCACGGCGTCCCGACGATGTATCACGGCCTGATCGAGGCGGCCGCCGGCGCCGCCGAACTCCCCGCACTGCGGCTGTGCATCTCCGGGGGCGCGGCACTGCCGCTGCCGGTGCTGGAACGGTTCGAGGAGGTGTTCGACGCGCGGATCCTCGAGGGGTACGGGCTCTCGGAGACCTCACCGACCGCGGCGGTGAACCAGCCGGTCTTCGGACCGCGCGCCGGCACCGTCGGACATCCGGTGTGGGGCGTGGACGTGGAGATCGCCGATCCCGGCGTCACCGATCGCATCGAGTTGCTGCCGACCGGCAGCGTCGGAGAGGTGGTGGTGCGCGGGCACAACGTGTTCAGCGGCTATACCGGCAATCCGGAGGCGAGCGCGCGGGCCGTGGTCGACGGCTGGTTCCGCACCGGCGACCTGGGCGTGCGCGACGAACAGGGATATCTGCGGATCGTCGACCGGATCAAGGAGATGATCATCCGCGGCGGATTCAACGTCTATCCCACCGAAGTGGAGGAGGCGCTGCTGCGGCATCCGAGGATCGCGCAGGTGGCGGTGATCGGAGTGCCGGACGAGAACTACGGCGAGGAGATCGTGGCGGTCGTCGTGCCGGCCGGTGAGCTCAGCGCCGAGGAAGTCGTCGCCTACGGCCGCGAGCATGTGGCACGGTACAAATACCCGCGGCGCGTGGAGTTCGTCTCCGAGTTGCCGCTCGGGCCGACGCACAAGGTGCTCAAACGCGAACTGAAACAACGTTTCATGTGAGCTGCCGGCGCAACGCCCCGGCAGCACGGAAGGGACCGGACATGACCGATTTCGCCGATCTGGACGCGCTCGCCGCGGCCGTGGGCACCGAACTCGGTGTCAGCGACTGGTTGCAGGTCGACCAGGACCGCATCGATACCTTCGCCGACGCCACCGGCGACCACCAGTGGATCCACGTCGACGCCGAGAAGGCCGCGCAGGGCCCCTACGGACACACCATCGCGCACGGATTCCTCACCCTGTCGCTGCTGGTGCCGCTGAGCAACCAGGCGACCACGGTGGGCGGCATCACGATGGGAATCAACTACGGGCTCAACAAGGTTCGCTTCATCACGCCGGTGCCGTCGGGCGGCCGCATCCGCGCCCGCGTCCACCTGGACTCGGTCTCCGAGATCCCCGGCGGCATCCAGGCGGTGCGGACCGTCACCATCGAACTGGACGGGGCGGACAAGCCCGCGTGCGTCGCGGAAAGCATCGTGCGCTACCTGAAGTGACAGCCCGGGGACTGTTCCCCGGTTTCAGTCCCCGAGCTCGTTGCTCACCTTCACCCAGCGGTCGAGCAATTGGGTGGCCGCTCCGGTGTCGACCGAGGCCGCCGCCCGCTCCAGCGCCGGGCGCAGCAGCTCGTGGATGTCGGTGCGGGCGGTCTCGGGGGTCAGCTCGAAGGCGACGATCGCGGCGGCGGAGTTGAGCAGGACCGCGTCGCGGACGGGCCCCGGGGCGCCGTTGAACATGTCGCGGGCGATCGCGGCGTTGACGGTCGCATCGCCGCCGCGCAGTGCCGCCGGATCCACGCGGGGGATGCCTAGGAGCGTCGGATCGATGACGGTCTCGTACTTCTCACCCGCGGCGACGACCCACACATCGGTGGTATCGGCGGTGGTGATCTCGTCGAGGCCGTCGTTTCCGCGCACCACCAGCGCATTGGCGCCGCGTTCGGCGAACGCCCCGGCGATCACGGGGACGAGCTCGGCGAAGGCGCATCCGATCAGTCCCGCGCTCGGCTGCGCCGGATTGGTCAGCGGGCCGAGCACGTTGAAGACCGTCGGAATGCCGATCTCCTTGCGCGCCGGACCGGCGAACCGCAGCGCCGGATGAAACAGCGGGGCGAAGCAGAAGCCGATGCCCACCTCGCGCACACACTGGGCCACCGACTCCGGGCTCAACGCGATCCGCACGCCCAGCGCCTCGAGCACGTCCGCGCCGCCGCTCTTCGACGACGCGGCCCGATTACCGTGCTTGACCACCGGAATGCCCGCCGCGGACACCACGATCGAGGACATCGTGGAGATATTGACCGTGCCGGAGCGGTCGCCGCCGGTGCCGACGATGTCGACCGCGCCCATATCGAGCGACACCCGCCGGGCATGGCTCAACATGCCGGTCGCCAGGCCGGACAGCTCGATCGCGGTGGGGCCCTTCATCTTGATGGCCACGCCGAAGGCCGCGATCTGCGCCTGGGTGGCGTTGTCGGAGAAGATCTCGTCGATCGCCCACGCCGCCTCCTCCGCGGTCAGATCGACCCCGTCGGTCAGGGCACCGAGAATCTCGGGCCAGCTGCGCGCGCTCATCACATCTCCCGTTCGCGATCGGACACCCGCACCGCTCGTCCGCGCGGGCGTGGGGGCCGTCGGATCGTCGTCGGCCGCCCGGCTAGCAGCCTAATCGGCGGAGGCAATTTCTTTGTTCTCGGCGTTACGGAAGAAGATTGCGGAAGAAGATTACGGAGATCCCGGCTCGATTCCGCTCGGCTGTAGTGCGTCCCAGCCCACCGCCGTGCCCTCGTGCCGCTGCGCCAATCCGGCCATCCGCGACCGTTCTTGCGAGCAGTGCAGCGCGTCCAGGATCTGCACCCGCTGTAATACCAATTCGATATGACTGCCGGTCGGATCGGAAGCCTCGGACGTCGCGGCGGGGGAGTAGCCGTCCTGGGCGGCGATGTCGACGACCTCGTCCCGGGCGGTGGCCGGGATGCGCAGATGATGGCGTAGCAGGGCCTGCTCCTCGGCGCGCCATCCGCTCGCCCGCGCGAGCGCGCTCGAGCAGGCTTCGGCATCGTCGAAACTGGACACCACGACCATCAGATCCGTTCGCGCCGGATCCAATTCCGTCGCCGCACCCCGGCCCGACAGCCGCTGCCACACCGATCGAATTCCCATGCCACCCGCCTTCCTCCGCGCGTCGACGCAGCATCGCATACTCGGGATTTCCGCTGGTCACCGTGGTCGCATCGACGCTCGACCTGCGGGTTCACCGGACACGCCGAACCGGGCTCCAGACCCGCACGCGCGCTGATGATTCCGAGCCCGACACCCCGAATTCGCACCCGGCTACGCCTGTCGTACTACGACGAGTCATACTTACCGGCGTGACGACCGCAGTAGGGACCCCAGGATCGGCCATTACTCAGCGTGTGCATTCGCTGAACCGGCCCAACATGGTCAGCGTCGGAACCATCATCTGGCTGTCGAGCGAGCTGATGTTCTTCGCCGGCCTCTTCGCCATGTACTTCGTCGCTCGTGCCCAGGCTCATGGCAACTGGCCGCCGGAACCGACCGAGCTGAACCTCAAGCTCGCCGTGCCGGTCACGGCCGTGCTGATCGCCTCCTCGTTCACCTGCCAGATGGGTGTGTTCTCGGCCGAGCGCGGCGATGTCTTCGGCCTGCGCCGCTGGTACCTGCTCACCTTCTTCATGGGCGCGTTCTTCGTGGCCGGTCAGGGCACCGAGTACCACGCGCTCTACCAAGAGGGCACCACCATCTCGAGCAGCATCTACGGCTCGGTGTTCTTCATCACCACCGGCTTCCACGGTCTGCACGTCATCGGCGGTCTCATCGCGTTCATCTTCCTGCTGATTCGCACCAAGGTCAGTAAGTTCACGCCGGCGCAGGCCACCGCGGCCATCGTCGTCTCCTACTACTGGCACTTCGTCGACATCGTCTGGATCGGGCTGTTCGCCACGATCTACTTCGTCCGCTAGCCGGGCGGCGGCCGTCACGCGCGGTCCGCGACAAATACACACTTTGCACAAGTCGGTTCCGTCTACTCCAAAGGGACACAGATGAGTTCATCGCCCCCGTCAGCGCCAGATCCCACGAGCGGGATCGGCAGCGCTGAGAACAACCAGGCCATCAAGACCCGCAAGCAGCGCCGGATGCGCCGCAAGCTCGCCGGCGGTCTGGTTCTTCTGATGGGCCTCGTCGGAGCCGGCTTCGCGGCATCGGCGCTCACCCCGCACGCACAGGTCGCGACGGCCAACGAGGATCAGTCGGCGCTGATCCGCGAGGGTAAGCAGATCTACGAGACCTCCTGCATCACCTGTCACGGCGCCAACCTGCAGGGTGTTCAGGACCGCGGCCCCAGCCTGATCGGTGTCGGCGAGGCGGCGGTCTACTTCCAGGTGTCCACCGGTCGCATGCCCGCCGCGGGTAACGGCGCGCAGATCCAGCGCAAGCCCCCGAAGTTCGACGCCCGCCAGACCGACGCGCTGGGCGCGTACGTGGCGGCCAACGGCGGCGGCCCGACCGTGGTTCGCGACCCGAACGGCGAGATCGCGCAGGATTCCCTCATCAAGGGAGCCGACCTGGGACGCGGTGGCGAGTTGTTCCGCCTCAACTGCGCGTCCTGCCACAACTTCACCGGTAAGGGCGGTGCGCTGTCCTCCGGCAAGTTCGCGCCGCCGCTGGAGCCGGCCAACGCGCAGCAGATCTACACCGCGATGCTCACCGGCCCGCAGAACATGCCGAAATTCTCCGACCGGCAGCTGTCTCCGGAGGAGAAGCGTGACATCGTGGCCTATGTGAAGGACCGCACCGAGACCAAGCCGGAGGCCGGATACGGCCTGGGCGGTTTCGGTCCCGCGACCGAGGCCATCGCCATCTGGGTCGCCGGCATCATCGTGCTGGTCGGCGCCGCGATGTGGATCGGATCGCGATCATGAGCGAACAGGAGCGAAACGAGATGAGCCGGCCTGAGGATGGCGGCGGTAAGGGCGTGAACCTGAACCCCACCGAGGAGCAGCTCGACGCGATGTCGACCGCCGAGCTGGTCGAACTCGGTACCGCGCGCGACGGCGTCGACGTCGTCTACCGCGCTCCGCGCTGGCCGGTTCCGGGCACACGCGCGGAGAAGCGCGCCGAGCGGCACGTGACGTTCTGGTTCGCCATCTCCGCCCTCGCGGCGGCCGGGCTGATCGGCGTCTTCCTGTTCTGGCCCTGGGAGTACAAGGGCCGCAACGAGGACGGCAACGGCCTGTACTCGCTGGCCACGCCGCTCTACGGCCTGCTGCTGGGTATCGCGGTGCTGGCCATCGGTGTCGCCGCCGTCATCATCCGCAAGAAGTTCGTCCCGAACGAGATCTCCATCCAGACCCGCCACGACGGTCCCTCCGACGAGGTCGACCGGCGCACCCTGGGCGCGCAGCTGTCGGACGCGCTGGAGACCTCGACGCTGGGACGTCGCAAGATGATCACCCGTACCGCTGGACTGGGCGTGGGTGTGCTGGGTATCGGCGCACTGTTCCTGTTCGTCGGCGGCATGATCAAGAACCCGTGGGCCAAGGGCATGAAGTCCCCGCTGTGGGTGTCGGGCTGGACTCCGGACTTCCCGGGCCAGACGATCTACCTGCGCAAGGACACCGGCCGGCCCGAGGACATCGTGCTGGTGCGGCCGGAGGACCTCGACGCCGGCGCCATGGAGACCGTGTTCCCGTGGAAAGAGGAGTGGCGCGGCAACGAGGAGGAGACCCTCCAGTCGCTGCGTGGCATCCGTAACGCGGTCATGTTGATCCGCCTGCGCCCGGAGGACGGGCAGAAGGCGATCAAGCGCAGGGGCCAGGAGAGCTTCAACTTCGGTGACTACTGGGCGTACTCGAAGATCTGCACTCACCTGGGCTGCCCGACCTCGCTGTTCGAGCAGCAGACCAACCGGATCCTGTGCCCGTGCCATCAGTCGCAGTTCTCGGCGACCGAGTGGGGTAAGCCGATCTTCGGTCCCGCCGCCCGCGCGCTGCCGCAGCTGCCCATCACCGTCAACACCGACGGCTACCTGGTCGCCAACGGCGACTTCATCGAGCCGCTCGGTCCGGCCTTCTGGGAGCGTCGATCATGAGCCCTTCGAAAGTGGTCGCACAGGCCAACGAGATGGACGAGCGGTATCGTGCCGCGGCGTTCGTGAAACGGTCGATCAACAAGGTCTTCCCGACCCACTGGTCGTTCCTGTTGGGTGAGATCGCGCTCTACGCCTTCATCATCCTGATCCTGTCGGGTATCTACCTGACGCTGTTCTTCGATCCGTCGATGAGCGAGGTCGTCTACCACGGCGCCTACCAGCCGCTGCGCGGCGTCACCATGTCGCGGGCGTACGAGACGGCGCTGAACATCTCCTTCGAGGTGCGCGGCGGTCTGTTCGTCCGCCAGGTGCACCACTGGGCGGCGCTGCTGTTCGCGTGCTCGATCATCATCCACCTGTTCCGCATCTTCTTCACCGGCGCGTTCCGCAAGCCGCGTGAGGCGAACTGGGTGATCGGCTCGCTGCTGCTGATCCTGGCGATGTTCGAGGGCTTCTTCGGTTACTCGCTGCCCGACGACCTGCTGTCGGGTACCGGTCTGCGGGCCGCCTTCGGTGGTATCACCATGGGTATTCCGCTGGTCGGCACCTGGATGCACTGGCTGATCTTCGGCGGTGACTTCCCGGGCACGATCATCATCCCGCGTCTGTACATCGCGCACGTGCTGCTCTTCCCGGGCATCATGCTGGCGCTGATCGCGGCGCACGTGGCGATCGTCTGGTACCAGAAGCACACCCAGTTCCCCGGACCGGGCCGCACCGAGAACAACGTGGTCGGTGCCCGCATCGTGCCGGTGTTCGCCGCCGACCAGGGCGCGTTCTTCATGTTCACCCTCGGCGTGCTCGCCGTCATGGGTGGTGTGCTGCAGATCAACCCGATCTGGAACCTGGGTCCCTACAACCCGTCACAGGTCTCGGCCGGTTCGCAGCCCGACTTCTACATGATGTGGACCGACGGTATGGCCCGTCTGATGCCGCCGTGGGAGCTGTATCTGGGCCGCTACACCGTTCCGGCTCCGTTCTGGGTCGCGTTGATCATGGGTCTGGTGTTCGCGGTGCTGATCGCCTACCCGTGGATCGAGAAGCGCCTCACCGGCGACACGGTGCACCACAACATCCTGCAGCGTCCGCGTGACGTGCCGGTGCGCACCGCGATCGGCGCCATGGCCATCGCCTTCTACCTGGTGCTGACCCTGGCCTGTGTCAACGACATCATCGCGCTGAAGTTCGACGTGTCGCTGAACGCGACGACCTGGTTCTTCCGCATCGCCCTGCTCCTCGCGCCGCCGATCGCCTACTTCCTGGCGTACCGGTTGTGCCTGGGCCTGCAGCGCGCCGACCGCACGGTCCTCGAGCACGGCATCGAGACCGGTGTGATCAAGCGCCTGCCGCACGGTGAGTACATCGAGGTGCACCAGCCGCTGGGCCCGGTCGACGCCCACGGCCACCCGATTCCGCTGGAGTACCAGGGCGCGCCGGTGCCGAAGAAGATGAACAAGCTGGGCTGGGCCGGCAAGCCGGGTTCGGGTTCGTTCCTGCGGGCCGATCCGCCCGCCGAGGCCGAGGCACTCACCGCGAGCGAGCACGAGGCCGAGCACAAGCAGCTGGAGGTCCTGGCCACCTACCAGGAGCAGACCAGCGGCAGCGGCGGCAAGCACAGCCACTGAGTTCGCTGTTTCGGAGCCCCGAGTCGATCATTCGGCTCGGGGCTCCGTCGTATGTGCGGCCGTGTCATGTGCGGCTGGTGTCGTGTGGCGACCGCGTTCCTGCGGCGATACGGCCACGGTGCGGGCTCGTCGGCGGCGCGCAATTAGACTCGCGCTCATGATTACCGCGATCGTTCTGATCCACGCCGAGGCGGCCCGGATTCCCGAAACCGCGCAGGCACTGGCCGATCTCGACGGCGTCGCCGAGGTCTACTCGTGCGCGGGAGACGTCGATTTGATCGCGGTGGTGCGGGTGCGCGATCACGAACAGATCGCCGAGGTGGTGACCGGCCGGGTGAACAAGACCGCCGGAGTCTTGCGCACGACGACGCATATCGCCTTCAAGTCGTATTCGAGTGCGGATGTGGAGGCGGGGTTCTCGCTGGGGGAGTGAGTGCCGCGCTCGCGCCTGGTGTCCGGTGAAAACCGGCCGTGAGTAACTACGCGCTGGTACGCGTGAGGTATTCGCTCGCAGCCGATTCCACGCGGGTGGCCGCCTCGGCACGTTCGACCCAGGCGAGCCAGGGACCCGCGCCCAGCCGCGGTTCCCGGTAGCCGTCGCTGGTGCGGACGATGCGGGTCCCGGGTTGGTCGAGCCAGCGGGCGATCACGCCGGTCTCCTCGGGTGGGGCGCCGCGCAGCGGCGGGTGGTCGGGATCGTGCACATCATCCGTGTCGGTGGGGATGCGCGGCTCCGCTGACGGGTTTGCTGTGATCGTGGTCGGGCGGACCGTCTCGGCGGCGGCGACCAGGCTCTCGACCACCGGCATCGGCGGGATACCGCGCGCGGCGGTTCCGGCGGCGGCGAGACGGCCGTAGCGGATCACCGCGAATTCCCAGCCGCCGCTGCCGTCGGGGCGGGCCGCGATCAGCTCGGCGATCCGGGCGAGGGCGGCCAGGCGCTGAGTGCGCCGTAGCGCCCGCACCACGGCGCAGGTGCGATCACGCAGCCGCGCGGCGGCCTCGAAATGCTCTGCGGCGACGTACTCGTCGATGCGGGCGGCGATCGCGCGCAAGGGTGCGTCGTCGCGTCCGGTGAACAGATCCCGCACCGCCCGCGGGGCCGCCGCGTACTGTGCGGCCGGCACCCGCTCGCCGAAGATCGCCGCCGGGCACCCGCCCACGGCCTCGGGCGGACAGTCGCCGCCGTGCACCCCGCCGCGGGGGATGCGTGTCGTGCAGGTCCGCAGTCCGCTGTATTCCGCGAGGGTTGCCGCGACCTCGGTGGCGTCGGTGCGGGAATGGAAGGGCCCCAGAGCATCTGCGGTGGGGGTGCGACTCACCGCGAATCGGGGGAAGGGCTCGTCGGTCATCGTCAGCCACCAGGCGCGCTTGGGGAATTTCGAGCGCCGGTTGTAGGGCGGGGTGTGCGCTACCAGCAGGCGCAGCTCGCGCACTCCCGCTTCCAGTCCGTGCGCGCAGCGGACGTGATCGACGCGAGTGGCGAGCATGACCATTTCCCGCATGCGGGTGCGGGTTTCGGAGCCGGTGAAGTAATTGCGCACGCGCCGGCGCAGATTCACCGCCGTCCCTATATAGAGGACCTCCTCCGAGGGTCCCCGGAACAGATACACCCCCGGTGCGGCGGGCAGATCGGCGGCGAGGATGCGCTTGGAGCGCTGGCGGCGCGTGACCTCGGGCAGATAGTCCATCAATTCGGGCAGGGTCTGGACCCCGAGATTGCCCACCCGTTCGAACAGCGCGTGCAGGACGTCGACGGTGGCGCGCGCGTCGTCGAGGGCGCGGTGGGTGGGCCGGGTGGAGGCGCCGAGGAGCTGAGCCAGCGCCGAGAGCCGCACCGTCGGCGCCTCGTCCCGATCGAGAATGCGCCGCGCCAGCTGAACCGTGCACAGCACCTGGAAGGCCGGCCATGCGGTCTCGCAGCGCTGGGCCGCCGCCTTCAGGAAGGACATGTCGAAGCGCGCGTTGTGGGCGACGAGCACTGCGCCCGACGCGAATTCGAGAAATCCGGGGAGCACGGCCTCGATTCGCGGGGCCTCCAGGACCATCGCAGTGGTGATGCCGGTGACCTGCACGATCTGCGGCGGAATCGCGCAGCCGGGATCGACCAGCGTCGCGAATTCGCCGAGTACTTCGCCGGCGCGCACCTTCACCGCACCTATTTCGGTAATGGCGTCCCCGTCGGGCCGGGTCCCGGTGGTCTCGAGGTCCACCACGACGAAGGTGACGTCTCGCAGTGCGATCTCGGGCTCGTCACCGCCGTGACCGGGAAGTTCGAGGGCCAGCTGGGCCGGTCGCGGGACGGGGGAGGGCACGGCGAGCAGCGTAGGCGCAGGGTCCGACAGGATCGTTCCGGATGTCGGCGGGCAGCCGGGCCGGCGCGAGATTTGCGCCCTGCGAGGTTCGGATTGCACGAGTATGCCGAAAAGTGATCAGGGTCACGGTAATTCGGTATAGCTATGAATTAGCGACAAACGGGCGATGTCTGCGACGGCAATGGCGAAGCCGGGCTTGACTGCGCGGTGCCGGCCCTCAAACGTGCGGACTGTTCGGTTGGTTTCCGGCCGACATGCTCTCGGTTACTTGCGGTTTCCCGCTCGGAGCGCCTCTCGGCTCCGGTGGTGGCTCGTCTGATCTCGGGGCGGGACGCACCTGGGTAAACACATCTGGCGATAGCTGTCGTTATCGTTTCGTGATCATTGTGAGCTATCTCGCATGCTGTCGAGCGGGGGTCTTTACCTGAACCCGAGACGACGCGTCCGGGCTTTACAACGCGCCGTTATGCCCTCGTAATCTTTTCGAGACCTCACGGAGTCCGACGCACCACCGGGTGCGGCGTCGTGGGGCAGATGAGGAGTACCGCATCATGGCGATCAAGCGACAGGTTCAGGGGCTGCCTCGTACCGCCCGCCGGGCCGTTGCGGCCGGAGCCGTTGGCGCAGCAACCCTCAGCGCTCTGCTGCTCCCGGCGACCACCGCCGCGGCCGCGCCGGTCACCGTACCGGGCGTCGGCACCTTCGATGTTCCCGATCAGGTCCTCGGCGCCGTTCCGCAGGGCGCCGTCCCGCCGGGCATTCAGATTCCGGGGATCGCGCCCGCGCCGTTCGCGCCGCAGCAGACCGTCGGTCAGCGCGCGGCCGATGCCGCCCTGTCCAAGGTCGGCGCCCCCTACTCGTACGGTGCCGCCGGCCCGAACGCCTTCGACTGCTCGGGCCTGGTGAAGTGGTCCTACGAGCAGGCCGGGCGCGAACTGCCGCGCACGAGCTACGAACAGCTCGAGGAGGGCGCCCCCGTCTCGCTGGATGCGCTGCAGCCCGGTGACGTGGTGTCCTTCTACGGCGGCAGCCACTCCGCGCTCTATGTCGGCGACGGCAACGTGGTGCACGCCTCGACCGCCGGTGAGCCGGTGAAGGTCGCCCCGATCTCCTCGATGCCGGTCGCGGGCGCTCGCCGCTACTGATTCGACCCGCCCGGATCGGCGCATTCCGCACAGTTCGGACCGCCGATCCGGGCATTCGGGCTATACGGCGTGATCGTTTCGTGCCCTGCTGGACATGGACGGTCGCCGTTCCGTAACCTTATCGAGACCTTCGTGGTTTCCAGCTCGGGACGAGAGAACGGGGCACGGCAGGCCGTGACAGCGCACAAGGGCAACGCGCAACGCAACAACAGAACCAGACGCCTGGTCGGCGGCTCACTGGCAGTGGGCGCGCTCGTGTTCGGAGCGTCTTCCGGTGGTTTGGCGACGGCCGATCCGGCTCCGGCGGAACAACCGGCCACTGCCGGTGACGCGGTGCAGCGGCTCATCGAGTTGTCGCATCAGTCCGAGCAGCTCAACCAGCAGGCGCTGGCCGCGCAGGGCGATCTGGAAGCCAAACAGGGCGTGGCCCGCGACGCCGATGCCAAACTCGCGACCGCGACCCAGGCCCTCGATGCCGCCAAGGCCGAGGTGCGCAAATATCAACCGGCCGTGGACCGGACCGCGATCGCCGCCTATCAGGGCGCCCGGACCAACCGGCTGTTCTCGGTGCTGGTCTCCGATTCCCCGCAGCAGTTGCTCGACCAGATGTCGACGCTGGATGTGCTGTCCACGCAGACCGCCGATCAGCTGACGCAATTCTCCAAGGCCACCGATTCGGCCACCGCCGCTGAAACCGCCGCCAAATCCGCCTCCGACGCCGCGCAGGCCGCCGCGCAGAAGGCCGACCAGGTGCGCGCGGACCTCGAACACAAGCGCGCCGATCTGCAGGGCGCGATGGCTCAGGTCATCCAGGCCTGGGGTGCGCTCTCGGCCGGGGAGAAATCCACCCTCGCCGGATCGCTGTTCCCGCCCGGTTTCGACCGCGACACCCTGCTGCGCGGCCTGGTCCCGGGCAGCGGTACCAGCGCGCTGGCCGCGGGATTGACCCGCGTCGGCGACCCGTACGTCTGGGGTGCGACCGGCCCCGATCAGTTCGACTGCTCCGGCCTGGTGCAGTGGGCTTTCCATCACGTGGGTATCGATCTGCCGCGTACCAGCCAGGCGCAGGCCACCGTCGGCACGCCGGTGTCGCGGGACTCGTTGCAGCCCGGCGACGTGGTGTTCTTCTATTCGGACGCCTCGCACGTCGGCATCTACGCCGGAAATGGCATGATCCTGCACGCCTCCACTTTCGGTGTGCCGGTCGCGGTGGCGCCGATGGGCAACACCCCCTTCCATTCCGCGCGCCGATACTGGATCGGAATGCCGTAAACACTGCGAGAATCTGGCGGCGAGTCATCACACCGACGTGAGGATCGTGTCGTATGAGCGGATTGTTGCGGGTCCGGACATGGCTGGCGCATCGTGGGCGCTTCGAATTCGTCGCCACCCTCGCCGTGGTGGTGGCGCTGACCGCGGCCGGCGGCGCCCTACTGCTGCTGCCGAAGACAGGCCTGCACACCGTGCCCGCCGCCGCGGAAACCGATTCCGCGCCCTCGCACGCCGATCCGCAGCTGCCCGAGTTGCGGCGCGTCATGAGTTCGTACGGACCCGTTGTCGCGCAACATGTTTCGGGTGACGACGGCAAGTTGTCGGTGGTACTGGGGCATCCGTACCAGCGCGGCGACGTCGACCAGCTCGCCCGCGAGGCCGGCCCGGCGGTCACGGCGGTCTCCCAGGTGTGGGGTACCGACTGGGCCCACGAAGCCGTGGTGGCCGTCGCGTCGAGCAGTTCCGAATTCGCGGCGCTGACCCACGCCACCGGTCCGTTGTCCGACCAGGTCGCGGCGGCCTCGGTGTCGGATCCGTTCGTACCCGGCACCCAGCCCACCGGTCAGCGGATCGTTTTCTCGCCCGATGCCGGGCGCCGGCTCGGCCCGGACGGTCTGCGCGAAACCCTGCGCCACGAACTCACCCACGTCGCCACCCGGGCCGGGACCGTCGACGGTTCCCCGCAGTGGGTGCTGGAAGGGTTCGCCGAGTACTGCGGCCACCGCGGAGATCAGCAGCGTTTCGCGCAGCTCGCGCCGACCGTCACCACCCGCGCCCGCTCCGGTGAGCTGCCCGCGGACCTGCCGTCCGATACCGCGTTCACGCCGAGCCCCGGCGCCGATGCCGCCCTGGCCTACGAACAGGCCTGGTCGGCCAACGCGTTCGTCGCCGACCGATTCGGAGAGCCGAAACTCGTGGCGCTCTACCACCGGCTCGCCACCGGCCCCCAGGACCAGGCCGCGCTGGATCGCGGCCTGCGGGAGACACTCGGCCTGGGCCGAACCGAATTCGTCTCCGCCTGGCGCGACTGGATCAAGGCCCGCGTGGCCGCCTAGGAGCCCGGACGCGGCGGCCACACCCGTTGCGCCGGACGTGGCGGCCACACCCATAGACTCGCCCCCATGGGCCGCACGCTGTTGATCACCAACGACTTTCCGCCCCGGCCGGGCGGCATCCAGTCGTATGTTCATTCGCTCGCGCTGCGGATGCCGCCGGAGGACCTCGTGGTCTACGCGCCCCGCTGGCGCGGCGACTCCCATCTGCGGTTCGATGCCCAGCAGCCGTTCCGGGTGGTGCGCCACCCGACCACCCTGATGCTGCCGACCCCGCTGGTGCTGCGCCGCGCCGCCACGCTGCTGCGTGACGAACGATGCGATACCGTCTGGTTCGGTGCGGCCGCGCCACTGGCCCTGATGTCGCCGGCGCTGCGCCGTTTCGGCGCGGATCGGATCCTCGCCAGCACCCACGGCCACGAGGTGGGCTGGTCCATGCTGCCGGGCGCCCGGCAGGTGCTGCGGGTGATCGGTGACCACACCGATGTCGTCACCTACGTCAGCAAATACACGCGCCGCCGCTTCGCCGCGGCCTTCGGCGCCCAGGCTGCCCTGGAATATCTGCCGCCGGGGGTGGACAGCACCGTCTTCCGTCCCGACCCCGCCGCGCGGGCGGAACTGCGCGCCCGGTACGGCCTGGGCGAGCGGCCCACGGTGCTGTGCCTGTCGCGGCTGGTCCCGCGCAAGGGCCAGGACATGCTGATTCTGGCGATGCGCGAGATCCGCCGCCGCATCGACGGCGCGGTGCTGGTCATCGCGGGCGGTGGCCCGTACGAGGAGAAGTTGCGCGCGCTGGTGCGCGCGCTGGACCTGGAGTCGGACGTGGTGTTCACCGGTCGCGTCCCCGCCGCCGAACTGGCCGCCCACCACACCCTCGCCGACGTCTTCGCGATGCCCTCGCGCACCCGCGGCGCCGGGCTCGACGTGGAAGGCCTCGGCATCGTCTATCTGGAGGCATCGGCCACCGGCGTGCCCGTGGTCGCCGGAAACTCCGGCGGCGCACCGGAAACCGTTCTCGAGGGCCGCACCGGCACGGTGGTCGACGGGCGCGACGAACGAGCCGTGGCCGCCGCCGTCGTCGACATCCTGTCCGATCGCGACGCCGCGGCGCGGATGGGCGCCGCCGGTCGCGAATGGGTCGCCGACCAGTGGCGCTGGGACGTTCTGGGCGGCCGGTTGCGCGGTCTGCTCGATCCCGGCGCGCGTTCCGGTGTCCTGGGATCCGACGGCTCCGTCCGGTGAGCCGGCCGGCGCCCCGGCCGCGCGTGACGGCAGGTCGCGCGGGCTCGGCACTGCGTTACCGCCTCCGGGCTCCGACCCAGTAGGCTCGGGCTTCATGAGCGAGCGCAGCAGCGAGCCACAGCCGTGAGCAGCATCCAGGTGGCCGACCAGACCTTCGTCGCCGCGCCCGGCGCCGCGGTCGCCGAGGTCCTGGCCGATCGGTCGCGATGGCACCGCTGGTGGCCCGACCTCACCCTCGAGGTGCGAGAAGACCGGGGTGACAAGGGAATTCGCTGGTCGGTCAGCGGGCCGCTGACCGGCACCATGGAGGTCTGGCTGGAGCCGTCGCTGGACGGGGTGATCCTGCACTACTTCATGCATGCCGAACCGCCGGGCGCGGCCGCACTCTCGCCCCGAACCCTGATGGCCGCCAACCGTTCCCGGCGGGTCGCCGGCAAGAAGATGTCGTTCGAGGTGAAATCGCGGCTGGAGGCCGGCCGTCCGGCCGGTGTGGCGCCGTCACGCTAGGTCGAAAGGAAACGCTGTCAGTCATGGCCGACCGGACCCAGAGGTCGATCACCATCGATGCCCCCTCGGATCGGGTGATGGCCGTCATCGCCGATCTACCGTCGTATCCCGAATGGGTATCGGCGGCACGATCGGTGGACGTACTGGAGACCTTCCCCGACGGACGGGCCCGCACGGCGAAGTTCGTGCTGGACGCCGGCGTCGTCAAGGACACCTACGTGCTGTCCTACACCTGGCGGGCCGACGGACGGGCGGTGAGCTGGCAACTGGTCAGCGGCGACCTGCAGAAGGCGCAGGACGGTACCTACGAGCTCATCGAGCAGCCCGACGGCACCACCCAGGTGGTGTACGAGCTGACCGTGGACCTCACCATCCCGATGATCGGGATGTTCAAACGCAAGGCCGAGAAGGTGATCACCGATACGGCCCTCAAAGAACTCAAGAAACGGGTCGAAGGCTGACCCGGTCTCCGCAGTGCGGTCGTGGTGCCGTCACGACCCGTCTCGAACTGTTCATCGGCAAGGGCGGAGTCGGTAAGACCACGCTCGCCTGCGCGGCGGCCATCGCCGCGGTGCAGGCCGGACAGCGCGTGCTGGTCGCCTCGGTCGACCAGGCTCATTCGCTCGGCGACGCACTCGGTTTCCGCTTCGCGCACGATCCCGGCACGGTTGCCGGGGTGGTGACCGTCGCCCCCGGATTCGACGTCATCGAGATCGATTCGCTTGCGCTGCTGGAGGATCGGTTCCGCGACGTCGCGCGGATGCTGTCCGGCGCCGGCCACGATCACGGCATCGACCTCGCCGCACTCGATCCCGCCGAACTCACCGGACTGCCGGGCGTGCAGGAACTACTGGCGTTGACCGAGATCGCCCAGTTCGCGGGTGAGGACGACTGGGATCTGATCATCGTGGACTGCCCGCCCTCGGCGGATATGTTGCGCATCGTCACCGCACCCGACACCCTGCTCGGCTACCTCGAGCGAATCTGGCCCACCCATGCCCGGGTGCTGAGCGCGACCGGTACGGATATGCGGCGCGCGGTGCTGGCGGCGACGGTGGAGCGGATCGCGGCCGCGGTCACGGCGATTCGGGATCTGCTCGCCGATTCGCACCGCACCGGGGCGCGGCTGATCACCGGCGCCGAACGGGTCGCGCTGGCCGAATCCGCGCGGGTGCGTTCGGCGGCCGCGCTTCTGGGTATACGCCTGGACGCGGTGGTGGTGAACAAAGTGCTGCCGCCGGTGCCGCCGGCCGACGGTGGCGCGCACCCCGCGGTGCAGTGGTACCTGCAGCGGCGCGCGGAACAACTCGACGTGATCGCGGACCTGCGCCGCCGGATGCCCGACGTGCCCGTGGTGATCGCCCATCACAGCGGCCCGGAACCGGTCGGACCGCGGGCGTTGTCGGCGCTGGCGCAGGCATTGCCCGTTCGTGGCAACCCGCCGACTGCCGAGCCAGACCCTATGCTGGGCGACACGACGCCGGAGCCGGGCACCGCGGCAGGGGAGCCGGAGGTGCGGTGGGAGTCGGGCACCGGGCTGGATTCGGTATTCACGCTGCGGATGCGCCTGCCGGTGGTCGACCCGGGCACGCTGCGACTCGGACGAGTGGAGGACGATGTGATCGTGGGAGCGGACGGGGTCCGGCGGCGGCTACGACTGGCGCCGGTATTGCGGCGGTGCACGGTCGACAGCGCCGAACTCGACGGTGAGCAGCTCATCGTGCGTTTCCGGCCCGACCCGGGGGTCTGGCCGCAATGACCCACGCCCACGAGGACAGTTTCGGCGAATTCGCCCAGGAACTGCGCGCCCTCGCCGAAACCTTGCTCGAACGAGTCGAACCCGCCCTGCGCCGCGCGGCCGCCGACGGCCGCGAATGGGACAGCTGCAGCTGGTGTCCCATCTGCGCGACCGCGGCCCTGGTTCGCGGCGAACACCACGAGGTGGTCGCCGCGGTCGCCGACCACGGCACCGCGATCGTGACCGTGCTGCGCGAGGCGCTGGCCGGAGTGCCGGTCGAACCGCTGCTCCCGGACGACCTTCCGGACGCCGACGACGAATCCGGCGAATACGATTCCGCGGCAACGGAAGTCGGCGCCGATCCGAGTTCGGAGCGAACGGAGCACGACGGGTGGATCGCGGGCGGGGCGGCCGGCGATGTGTCGGACCGCGGTGCCGAGGTGCGCGGCAGTGGGACCGAAGCCGAAACACGCGGCAGTGATCCCAGGGCCGAAGCGCGCGGGAGTGGTCCCGGTGCCGAAGCGCGTGGCAGTGCTCCCGGTGCCGACCGCCGCGCGAAGGGTGTCCGACGGGATGCGGACGCGCCCGGACACGAACGCGGCGGCGCTACGGAGAAGGCTCCGGGCGCGAAGCCGGCGGCCGACGATCAGGGGAGCAAGGCGCGCCGCGGTGGCCGGCGCGCGGCCGAACGTGCTGGGCGGGGGCGGGATTCGGTCGAGCGACCCGGATACGTTCCCATCCCGGTGCGGATCAAGAAATGACCAGCAGGGTCGGAAGAGAGGCTCCGCTCACCGTCGGCATCGATGTCGGCGGGACGAATATCCGGGCGTCGGTCGTCGACGGGGACGGGGAGGTTCTCGACACCGTCCAGGCGCCGACGCCGCATTCCGCGCACGCACTCGAGGACGGCCTCGACCGCGCGGTCCGGGAACTGTGTGCGCGCCACGACATCGGCGCGGTCGGGCTGGCGGTCGCCGGATTCGTCGACGAATCCCGCTCCTCGGTGCGTTTCGCGCCGCATCTGCCGTGGGAGGACACCGCGGTCGCCGGCCGGCTCGGACGCCGGCTCGGGTTGCCGGTGATCCTCGAACACGATGCCAACGCGGCGATGTGGGCCGAATACCGGTTCGGCGCGGCCGCGGGCGCGCACAACGGCGTACTGGTCGCCATCGGCACCGGCATCGGCGCGGCGCTGCTGGTGGAGGGGCGGCTGTATCGCGGAAGTTACGGTGTCGCACCGGAATTGGGCCATCTGCAGGTGGTGCCGCACGGCCGGATCTGCCCGTGCGGCAAACGCGGCTGCTGGGAGCGCTACTGCAGCGGTACCGCCCTGGTCGACACCGCGATCGAAATGCTGGCCACCGATCCGATGCCCTCGACGATACTGGCACGCGAGGTGGTCGGCGATCCGGGATCGCTGACCGGGCGCCGGGTCGCGGGCGCGGCCCACGACGGTGATCCGGTGGCGCTGCACGTGATGGCCGATTTCGCCCGCTGGCTCGGGCTGGGACTGGCCTTCGTCAGCGACATCTTCGATCCCGACCTGATCGTCATCGCGGGTGGCGTCAGCTCCTCGGCGCCGCTGTTCCTCGACGACGCGCGCGAGCATTACGCCGCCGCCATCACCGGCGGCCGTCATCGCCCGCTGGCTCGCATCCGCACCACGCAGCTGGGTGAGGCGGCGGGGATGATCGGCGCGGCCGAACTCGCGCGCACGGCGCTCGAGACCGGGGCGGCCGAAGGGCGTTCGCGGACAACCGGCAGCGGTGTCGATTCGGCGGCCGTGAGCCGACCTCGCTCCGCCGCGGGCCGGGAATAGTCTTCCTCCTCCCCGCCGATGCCGCGCGACGGGAAGCGGATCGGCTTCTCGCGCCGGGGCGTCGAACGGGCGGCCGGGGCGCACGAGGTAGGGAGCAAACGATCCGGGGCGTCGTACATCTCGCCGATTCGCTCGACGCCCGGTCGGTTTTCGCGCATGTAAGCACCTCATGTGTACCCGATTTCACCGATGTGATTGCGGGCATGTGAAATACCTCGTGTGGGGTTGGTCGCAGCAGGTCGGCGACGGTAGAGTCGGTGCCGACGGAGGTGCCTGCGACGAGGCCGGTCCCGTTCGACAATCACAGGGGAAAGGACGCAATGTTCTACTGGCTGCTCAAATTCGTGCTGGTCGGGCCCTTCATGCACATCTACAACCGGCCGAAGGTCGAGGGCGTGGAGAATATTCCCGCCGACGGAGCAGTCATCCTCGCCGGCAATCATCTGTCGTTCACCGACTGGTTGTTCACCCCGTTGCTGAGCCCGCGTCGCATCACCTATCTGGCCAAGGCCGAATACTTCACCACGCCCGGACTCAAGGGCCGGCTGCAGAAGTTCTTCTTCTCCGGCACCGGCCAGTATCCGATCGACCGCAGCGGCGCCAGCGCCGCCGAGGATGCGCTCAACACCGCTCGCAAACTGCTGAGCGAGGGCCGCATGGTGGGCCTGTACCCGGAAGGCACTCGCTCGCCCGACGGCCGCCTGTACAAGGGCAAGACCGGTGTGGCACGCCTCGCCCTGGAGACCGGTGTGCCGGTGATCCCGGTGGCGCTGATCGGGACCGACGAGGTGTGCCCTCCCGGCCCGTTCCGGTGGCGCCGCCGCCGCGTCACCGTGAAATTCGGTGCGCCGATCGACTTCTCCCGCTACGAGGGAATGGGCGGTAACCGCTTCGTCGAGCGGGCCGTCACCGACGAGATCATGTACGAGCTGATGCGGATGTCGGGTCAGGAGTACGTCGACGTCTACGCCGCCAGCCTGAAGAAGGGCGTGCCCTCCGGCAGCCGCCCCGAGGCAGAACGGATCCCGGAGACCCTGGCGAGCTGACTTTCGCCGTTACGTTCTCGGCCCCCGGACAACCGTCCGGGGGCCGAGTCGTATCGGCAGCGCGGCGCCCGCCGCCTACCGCCGATCGATACCGGTGATCGCGCCGCTGCGCCGGAACGCCTCGATGGCCTCGTACTTGGCGAGATTGTGCCGGGCGTCGGCCAGCGCGTCGTGCGCGTCGGTCGGCACCGGCGGCAACTCCGGCCGGCCGTGGTGATCCCAGTGCTGGCGCAGCTCGTTGGTGTAGCGCGGCAGGGCCGTCGGCAGATCCACCATCGACCCCCACAACTGGCAGAACGCCACATGGTCGTAGGCCCCCACCCACGCCCACAATTCCGGACGCACGGTCGGTCGCGGTACCAGGAATTGATAGAGGTCGTCGCGAATGCGCTGCCGGCTGCGCCACAGCGGCGAGGAGGGGGAGGGAAGTTTCGGCAATACATTGCGCCGTACCCACTGCCCGGCTCGCTCGGGGTCGAATTCCGTTGACACCGCGTAATATTCCCGACCGTCCTCGCAGACCACGCCGATCGAAATCAGATCGATCGTCACTCCGTCCTCGATGAATTCGCAGTCATAAAAATATTTCACGCGGTCGTGCCCTTTCCGATTCGGCGTACACCGGCGCTCGCGGTGATATCTCGGCCGAACCGCCCGACCCGGCCCGGCTCGAGGTTACGGCCCCGCCCGCGCGGACGTAATCATCGCCCCCTACCCTCCGGGTTACCCCGGGATTGCGGAAGGTCCGTATTCTGATCTGGTGAACTGGACCGTCGACGTACCGATCGATCGCTTGCCGGAACTGCCACCGTTGCCTGCCGAGCTCCGTCGGCGACTCGACGCCGCACTCGCCCGCCCCGCCCTGCAGCAGCCGTCGTGGGATCCCGAGCAGGCCGCCACCATGCGCACCGTCCTCGAGAGTGTGCCGCCGCTGTGCGTGCCCGCCGAGGTCGAGGAGTTGCGCCTGCGACTGGCCGAGGTGGCCCGCGGCGAAGCCTTCCTGATGCAGGGTGGCGACTGCGCGGAAACCTTCGCCGACAACACCGAGCCGCATATCCGCGGAAACATCCGCACCCTGCTGCAGATGGCGGTGGTGCTGACCTACGGCGCGAGCCTGCCGGTGGTGAAGGTGGCCCGGATCGCGGGCCAGTACGCCAAACCCCGCTCGGCCGACGTCGACGCACTCGGCCTCAAGTCCTATCGCGGCGACATGGTCAACGCGCTGGTCGCCGACGCGGCCCAGCGCGAGCACGACCCCTCGCGGCTGGTGCGCGCCTACGCCAACGCCAGCGCGGCGATGAACCTGGTGCGCGCGCTCACCGGCGCCGGGATGGCCGATCTGCACAAGGTGCACGACTGGAACCGCGATTTCGTCGCGCAGTCGCCGGCGGGTGCCCGCTACGAGCAGATGGCCTCCGAGATCGACCGCGGCCTGGCGTTCATGAACGCCTGCCGGGTGCAGGATCCCAGCCTGCAGTCGGCCAAGATCTACTGCAGCCACGAGGCGCTGGTCCTCGACTACGAGCGAGCGATGCTGCGGCTGTCCCACAACGCCGCCGGCGATCCGGTGCTCTACGACCTGTCCGCGCATTTCCTGTGGATCGGTGAGCGCACCCGGCAGCTCGACGGCGCCCATATCGCCTTCGCCGAACTGCTGGCCAACCCGATCGGCATCAAGATCGGCCCGACCACCACGCCGGATCAGGCGGTGGAATACGTCGAGCGGCTCGATCCCACCAACGAGCCGGGCCGGCTCACCCTGGTCGCGCGGATGAGCAACACCAAGGTCCGCGACGTGCTGCCGCCCATCATCGAGAAGGTGCAGGCCACCGGCCATCAGGTGATCTGGCAGTGCGATCCCATGCACGGCAACACCCACGAATCCTCCACCGGCTACAAGACCCGCCACTTCGATCGCATCGTCGACGAAGTGCAGGGCTTCTTCGAGGTGCACCACGCGCTGGGCACCCATCCGGGCGGCCTGCACATCGAGCTCACCGGCGAGAACGTCACCGAATGCCTCGGCGGCGCCCAGGACATCTCGGATCTGGATCTGGAGGACCGCTACGAGACGGCCTGCGACCCGCGTCTCAATACCCAGCAGTCCTTGGAATTGGCATTCCTGGTCGCCGAGATGCTGCGGTGACGGATCGGCCGTAGTGGACGTCGTATTTCGCAATGACGAGGGCCCCTCGCGCGGTGACGGCCGCCCGCGCGGGGAAGGTCCGGCCAGCGCGCAGAGCGCGCTCCGGATCGGCAACGCCGATCGCACCATCCTGCGGTTGCTGCGCGATCGCGACCGCGACGGGATTCCGTCGGAGGTCGTGCTGCGCGACGGCAGCCGCCTGCTGATCTTCAACATCTGCTGGGGCTACGAGATCTCCTGGGAGTTCGACGTGTCCCACGGCTACGCGCCTGCCGCTGCCGCCGCGCAGATCACCACCAACATCAGCCCGAGTATCGGCGGGGTGCCGGTGGAGATTTTCACCACCGCGGCGGTGGTGGCGATCAACGATCCGGAGACCGGTGATCCGTTGCTGGCGGTCGGCTGACACCGCCTGCCGGGAAATCACGCGGTCGTGACATGATCCGCAAAAGTTAGCTGTCCAGTTGCTGAACGCTCGAACCTGCACTAGGTTTCCAGGCGTGACACTGCAGCGGCAATGGGCTGTGCGGGAAATGTGCTGAGAGGATCGCTATGCAGAGCGCATCGGTAGCCAGGGGATTGCAAACTGCGAGCAGGCCGATCGCCGCCCTCGCCGAACATGTGCTCGAGATCGACGGTGTCCCGGTGACGATCGTGATCGAACGCCCGGAGGTCGACCGCGCCGGAATCGCGTGGCGCTGCCGGGTTCGGGTGGTGCGCGGCAACGGCCGGCTCGAACATTCCCAGGTGGTGGGCGCCAGTGCCAGCGCGGTGCTGCAGCAGGCGCTCGACCTGGCCAGTCGGCGGCTGGGCATCAGCGAGGCCGAACTGCTCGGCGGCGCGGATGTGGGTGGCGTGCTCGGCTGAGCTCGGATCAGAACGGCAGGACGGTGAGGGTGACCGTGGATCCGGGCGCCACATTCGAACCGCCGAACGGTGACTGCACGCGGACCGTCCCGCGGTCGCCGCTGAACACCTGGTTCAGCACGACCTTGAGGCCCATCCCCTCGAGTTCGGAGCGGGCCACGGCGGCGTTCTTGCCGGTGACATCGGGAACCTGGATGGCGTCGGAGACGATCAGCGTCACCGTGGCGCCGGAGAGCACCTGGGTGCCGGCGGCCGGATCGGTGCCCGCGACCTGACCCGACTTGATCCTCGCGTCGAAGTCGGTGCGGGTGTCACCGACGGAGAGTCCGGCGTTCTGCAGCGCCGCCTTCGCCTCCTCGACGGTCTTGCCGCGCACATCGGGCAGCTTCACCGGCTGCGAACCCTTACTGCGGTAGACCTTCACCTGCGCGCCGGTCGGCAGAACCGTGCCGGGGGCCGGATCCAGTTGCGCCACCGACCCTTTCGGGGCGGTGCTGGGTTTCTCGCCGCCGTCGACGGGGGTGAGCCCGGCATCGCGGATGAGCTGGTTCACCGTCTTCGTGTCCTGGCCGGGCTGAAACTGCGGCACGTGCGGCTGTCCGCTGGACACCAGGACGGCGACCGTCGACCCCTTCAGCACCTTCGCCCCGGCGGAGGGATCGGTGCCGACCACCCCGCCGACCGGAATGATGTCGGAGGCCTTGTCGCGCACGGTCGTCCCGAATCCGGCGTCCTTCAGCTTCGCGGTCGCCTGTTCGGTGGTCATCCCGGCGATCGCCGGCACCGATGAATAACGGCCGACGCCCAGCCACCAGCCGCCGATGCCCAGCAGCAGCGCGAGCACCACCACCACGGCCGCCCAGATGAGCACCCGGCGCCGGGATCTGCCGCGATCGGGTACGAATTCCGGCCGATGTGGCGGGGCCGGTGGCTGGTGCGGACGCTCCGGTTCGGGCTCGGGCATCGGATGGGCCGCGGTCATGACCCGGGTGCGGGACGGTTCGGACGCCAGCCGGGTCGTCGCTTCGGTGACCGGCTGCGGGGTGTGGGCCGGTCCGGGGGCCGCGGCCGGGGTCTGCACGACGCGGTATCGCGCGGACAGGTGTTCGGCCGATTCCCGGGGGGCAGGTACCCGGTAGTCGGGCAGGTGCAGCACGGTGGCGATGCGATTGAGTTCGGCGGCCATCTCGGTGGCATCGGCGAAGCGATGCGCGGGTTCGCGGGCGGTGGCGTGCGCGACCAGATCGTCGAATTCCGGCGGCACGCCCTCGATGAACCGGCTCGGGCTCGGCACGTCCTTCTCGACCCGCTGATACGCGATCGACAGCGAGGTGTCGCCGGTGAACGGCGCACGGCCGGTGAGCATTTCGAAGATCAGGATGCCGAAGGAGTACACGTCGCTGCGGGCGTCGGCGTTGCCGGCGGTGACCTGTTCCGGCGACAGGTACGCCGCGGTGCCGAGGATGACGCTGGCCGAGGTCATATTCGAGCCGGCCACCGCCCGCACCAGGCCGAAGTCGGCGATCTTCACCTCACCGGCATCGGAGATGAGCACGTTCTCCGGTTTGACGTCGCGGTGCACGAGTCCCGCGGCATGCGCGACCCCGATCGCGCGCAGCACCGGCTCGGCGACCGCGCGCACCGCGTGCGGCGGCATCGGGCCGCGTTCGCGCAGCAGTTCGCGCAGGGTGCCGCCCTCGACGAGCTCCATGATGAGGAACGGATACTCCCCGTCGATGCCCTGGTCGTAGACCGCCACGAGCGAGGGGTGCTTGAGCTTGGCCACCGAGCGGGCTTCGAATTCGAAGCGGGTCAGGAACTGCGGGTCGCCGGCGAACTTCGGGTCCATCACCTTGATCGCCACGGGCCGGTCCAGCCGGGTGTCGACTCCCCGGAACACCATCGACATCCCACCGCGCGCGATCGGCGCGTCGATGCGGTAGCGCCCGTCCAGCATCTGGCCGATCAACTGCTGTCCTCCGAATTTCACCTAGCGGTTGCCGCCCCCGTGACGGCACCCCCGATCGTATAGGCGTGCGCCGTCACGGTCGCTGATGACGTGCTAACGCCCACGTCGAAACCGGGCGTACGCCGTATCCGGATGCCGACGGACTACCGTTGTGCGGGTGAGTGCATTTCCTTGCAGCGACGATGTCGTTCCCGAATCGGTAACCCTGCTCCCGTTGCCGGATGTGGCCGAACAACTCGGTATCGCGGTGACCAGAGTGCATCAGATGCTGCGCGATCATCAATTGATCGCGATCCGCCGCGGCGGTATCGCCGGTATCCCGAAAGATTTCTTCGATTCCTCGGGCGCGGTCGTCAAGCCCCTGACCGGCCTCATCACGGTGATGCGGGATGCGAAATATACGAACGAGGAAATCCTCGAGTGGATCTACGCCGAGGACGACACCCTGCCCGGCCGCCCGATCGACGCCATCCACGGGCCGCTCGCCCGCGAGGTCGTCCGCCGGGCCGCGGCCGAACCGTTCTGAGGCGAGCGTTCGGTCCCGGATCGGGAGCGCGCCCGCTCAACGCTGCGAGTGCCGCGCGAGACAGTCGGCGGTGGCGCCGCGCTGGGGCGGTCGGCGTCGGGCAGTTCGACCGCGGTGACGCCGGTGGCGGCCCTGGTCGCGGCCTGCAGGCCGTCGTCGGTGTGCCGCGCGGTGGTCGCTTCGGACGGGTCGAGGGCGATGGCGGGGCAGAGGTCCGTCGGTGACGGTGAGTTCGGTGTCAGGCGCGGGGCGCGTTCGGCCGTGCCGTACCGAACGCGCGGGGGACCGCGGTGTGAGAAACGTGGGGGAGCGGGGCGCGCAGCGGCGAGGACGGATTCGCCGGGCGGCGCAATCCGGAACCCAATTCGGTGACCGCGACCCGGAGCCGCCGTGCGGTGGGAACCGTTGCGCGGCGGTCGAATACGGCGTAGTCGTGGCGCTCGATCTCGTCGAGGATTCCCCCGTACAGCACGGCCGCGGTGCGAATGGCGGGGCGTACCCGCGGCCGGAGCAGATCGATGCCCGGCGCGGCGGTGCGATAGACCGCGCGGTTCGTCGCGATCAGATGTGCCAAGGCGCGGCGGACCCGCGGATCGGTCCGGCCGGTACGCCGGCAATGAGCGAGCAGATCGGCGTCGACGCCGAAGGCCGCAAGTTCGTCGCCCGGCAGGTAGATGCGCCCGCGATCGAGATCTTCGGCGACATCCCGCAGAAAGTTGGTGAGCTGGAACGCCTCACCCAGCGCGGCGGCCGCCGGTTCGGCCTCGGCCACCGGCACCACCGTGCCGAGGATCGGGAGTAGTTGCAGTCCGATCGCCGCGGCCGAACCGCGCATGTACTCCCGCAATTCGCCCATATCCGCATACCGGTTCCGGAACAGCGGGCTACCCGGCACATCCATCCGCATGGCATCGAGGAACACCCGGAAGTGGTCGGGCGCAATGCGATACCGGGCGACGGTGTCGACGAGGGCGGCGAGTACCGGGGCGTCGATCGCCCCGCTTTCCGCGAGCGGGGTCTCTGCCTCCGTTGTGCCGGCAGCGGTCCACCACATCTCGGCGAGGAGCCCCGCATCCTTCAGTGCGGTACGGAGTTGCGTGTCGATTCGGTCCAGCCGCAATGCCGCCGCGAGGTCGGCGTTTCCGGAATCGGGCGCGGCCTGACTGCTCGTGCGAACGGAGGCGCGATCCCGTGCCGCGGCGGAGCGCTGGGCGTCGAGCGCACCGAAACCGACCGCGTCGCAAGTGCTTTCGGCGCAATCGACAACATCGTCGACGGTACGGGCGAACGCGTAGAGCGCGTGCACCGCCGACCGCTGCGGCGGTGACAGTAACCGGGTGGCCAGGAAATAGGTGCGGCCGTGTTCCGCCGCGATGGCTCTGCAATGCCGGTATGCGGCCGCCAGTTCGGCGTCGGCGCCGCGGCCGGTCATTGCTTGGGTCTGCCCGAATCGGCGCGCAGCCGCAGCGGATCCACCTTGCGCAGCGACAGCGCCGCCACCACGGCGACGAAGGTGGCCGCCGCGACGTGCCAGACGTTGTAGAGGCCGATCGAGCCGCCCGGCTGGAACACCAGCATCAGCCAGGTGCACAACCCCACCAGGATCATCAGGGTGGTGGTCGACATGGCGAATCCGGCGGCCAGCGCCAGCGGCCACGAGTAGTACCAGGGCAGCGCCGCCGGCGACAGGATCACGATCGCGACGAAGGCGATGAGAATGCCCATCACCGCATCGCGTTCCGAGCTCTTGTAGCGCCACCAGGTCCACGCCAGGATGGCGACCAGTGCGAGCGCGCAGAGTCCGCGCGTCCACACCAGCACCTCGCCGAGATTCAGCGGCGTCACCCAGGTGACCATGTGCGCCATGATCGTCGGCAGCGAGAGCCAGTTGATGATCTTCTTCGACCCCGACAGCGCGGTCAGCCAGCCGATACCGACACCCGCGGCCGCGGAGGCGGCCACGAAGACCACCGCGAACACCGACACGCCGAGGCCCGCGATCTTGACGAAGGTCCGAATCGGGTGCGGCAGCGGCCCCTTGTTCTCCGCGGCTCGCCGCTCGCGTTCGTGAATCATCCAGATCCACACCAGGAACGGCAGCGCCACCCCGGCAGTCGCCTTGATCGCGACACCGATCGCGACCACCACGATGCCGGCCGCGTGGTGGCGCTCCAGCACCAGGGCGATGCCGGCCGCCATCAGGCCGACCATGAGCATCTCGTTGTGCACGCCGCCGATCAGATGGATCAGCACCAGCGGGTTGAGCACCGCCAGCCACAGCGCCACCGTCGGCTTACCGCCGAGGTGTTTGGTCATATGGGGGACGGCCCACATCATCAGGGCCAGTCCCGGCAGCATGACCAGGCGCATCGCGATGGTGCCGGCCACCACGTTGTCACCGGTGATACTGGTGATGGCCTGCCCCATGAGCAGGAAGATCGGGCCGTAGGGTGCGGTGGTGGTGGTCCAGACCGGGCTCACATTGTCCAGCAGCACACCGGGATTCACCACCGGCCCGACCTTGTACGGGTCGAAACCGTCGCGCAACAGCGCGCCCTGCGCCAGATACGAGTACACGTCCTGGCTGAACATGGGCACCGCGAACAGCAGCGGCAGAATCCAGATGCCGACGATCACTCGCAGTTCGTTCAGCGTCACGGTGCTGCCGGGGCCGCGGCGGGCGCCGGTGCCGATGGTGATGCGTCCCAACCGGACCCACGCGATGATCATCGACAGCACACCCAGCCACACCACGATGGTGGCCAGCGCGTAGCCGTGCCCGAATCGCAGCCAGGACAGGTGGGCCGCTTCCAGCAGGGGATCGCTGCGGCGCACCGCGCCGGCGCCCAAGCCGCCGAAGGTGATCAGAACCGCGCCCCAGAAGCCGAGCAGGGCGGCGTGGCCCTCGGGGCTGCGGAAGAAGTCGCCCGCCCAGCGCACCCACCAGCGCACGGTGTGCACGGCCGGCTCGGGGACCGGCACGGTGGTCACCGGCACCGTGGTAACGGTGCTGGTCATCGGCGCTGTCGCGGGGGCAGTGTCCATATCGGGGGTCGGCATGGTTCGTCTTCCCCCCGGGAATGTCGGTGCGGTGCGGAACCGCGGGAGTGGTCAGTTCGCGGGCCAGTTTAATGGGTTGTCGGCAACCCTAGCGCGCCGGTCGGCGCCGTGGCGCCGTCGGCGTGCCGGAAGGGGCCGGTAATGCGTTCGGCGGCCAGTTTTCCCGACAGCAGCGCGGTCGGCACGCCGACCCCCGGCGTGGTCCCGCATCCGGCCAGCACCACGTTGGCCGGGGTGCGAGCGAGATTGCGGGTGCGGAACGGTCCGGTCTGGCGGAACAGGTGCGCGGCCGAGAACGGCGTTCCGGCGATCATTCCCTGCTCATGCCATGTCTGCGGCGTGTCGAGGTGATCGACGGTGAAATGTCCGGCGATACCCCGGTATCCGCGCTGCTCCAGTACGGCCAGCAGTTCTCGCAGGTACGCCGGTCCCAGACGCGGCCAATCCAGGGGCGCGGCATCGAGATTGGGGCACGGTGCCAGCACCGACAGCGGTTCGTAGCGTCCGGTGGGTCGTTCGACGAATTGGCCGGGATCGCTGAGCGCGGGCCGGGTGATCAGCAGCGACGGATCGCTCATCAGTCGCCCTCGGCCGCGCCGGGCGGCGATTTCGGCGAACGTCTCCTCCCAGGCCCGGCCGAAATCGATGGTGTGGTGGGCCTGTAGCGGCCACCGCGCCGCCACCTCGGCCGGGATGTTGCCGTGCGCGACCACCGCGGAAGGTGCCGCCCGCAACGGACGGTGCCGGCGAATGCCGAAACGGCTCAGCGAGCCGAGATCGGCGGTCAGGACCACCGCATCGCAGTCGAAGTCGCGCCCGTCGGCGGTGCGGACCCGCCGCGCGCGCCCGGCGTGGTAATCGATACCGCTGACCTCGCAGTTCAGTTCCAGCTGCCCACCGGCGCCGGTGAACGCGGCCGCCAGCGTCGCGGTGATCGCCCGCATGCCGCCGACCGGGTAGTAGACGCCCAGCGAGGTGTCCATATGCGGAATCGCGCCGTAGACGGCCAACGCCTGCGCGGGTGCGGTCCCGGCGTAGAGAGCCTGAAAGGTGAACAGCCGCGCCAGCTTCGGATCGCCCAGGATGCGCTCGACCCGCGGGCCCAGCCGGCCGAACGCGCCCAGCCGCACCAGTTCCCACAGCGCCGCGCGCTTCTCGGGTATGCGGACCATATCGAGCGGGGAATCGAAATTGGTGTCCATGAACTGGTCGTAGGCGCCGGCGTAGATCCGGGCCAGCCAGTCCCGCAGGTTCCGATAGCGTTGTGCTTGTGCGTCTCCGCATGCGCGGCGCACCTCGGCCGCCATTCGCTCCGGATCCGGATACACCCCGATCACGCTGTCGTCGGCGAAATGCGCCTGGTAGGCGGGATCGAGTCGGTGGATCCGCAGTCCGTGGGCGGCGGTGTCGGTGCCGACCGCGGCCAGCGCCTCGTCGATGAGCCCGGGCAGGGTGAGAACCGTTGCGCCGGAATCGATCTCGTAGTCCGGCCCGCGATAGAGGCCGACTCGTCCGCCCGGATGATCGGCGCGTTCGAGCAGGGTCACCCGGCGCCCGGCTCCGGTCAGATACAGCGCCGCCGCCAGCCCGGACAGGCCGGCGCCCACGACGACGATCCGATCGCACCGTCCGGCAACGGTTTTCACGACACCCGCCTGGTCGCGGCCAGCGCCATCGCGCGCAGCCGATCGCCGGCCTCGGGGGTGACCGAGCTGGCCGCCAGCGCGCCGAGGCCGCGGTCGGTCAGCTCGGTGATGCGGCGCTCGACATCGTCGACGGCGCCGAGCCCGGTGATGAGGTCGCGCAACCGGGTGACCTGATCGGGAGCGAGGTCGGTGCCCAGCGACGAGCGCAACAGCCGCGCCGCGGCGGGATCGGTGGCGTCGGCGCGGCGCAGCGCCTCGGCGACCAGGACCGTGCGCTTTCCCTCGCGCAGGTCGTCACCCGACGGTTTGCCGGTGACGGCCGGATCGCCGAAGACGCCGAGCAGGTCGTCACGCAACTGGAACGCGATGCCGATATCGGTGCCGAACTCCCGGTAGGCGGCGATCAGCTCCGGATCGGCCCCGGCCAGCGCGGCGCCCAGATGCAGCGGCCGCTCCACGGTGTAGGCGGCGGTCTTGTACCGGTTGATCCGCAGCGCGGCGGCCACCGAATCGTCAGCGCCGGCCTCACCGTGCACGTCGAGCAGCTGGCCGCCCATCACCTCGGTGCGCATCGCCGCCCACACCGGCGCGAACCGCGCCCGGGCCGCGGCGTCCAGGCCGGCGGCTGCGACCATGTCGTCGGCCCACGTCAGCGCCAAATCGCCGATCAAGATCGCCACGCTCACTCCGAAATGCGCCGAATCGCCACCCCAGCCGTGGTCGCGGTGGCGATCTTCGAAGTCCACGTGCACGGTCGGGAAGCCGCGCCGGGTGCGCGAGGAGTCGATGATGTCGTCGTGGATCAGTGCGCACGCCTGCACCAGTTCCAGGGCCGCGCACGCGGTGAGCACCGATTCGGCCTGATCACCGGATGGATCGCCGCCCGCGCCGAGCCATCCGGTCCAGGCGAACGCCGGTCGGGTCCGCTTGCCGCCGCGCAGCACGAAATCCTCGAGGGCGGCCGTCGCGGAGATGACCACCGGCCCCAGTTCGGCGACCAGTTCGCGGCGGTCGGCGAAGAATCCGGTCAGCGCCTGTTCGACCGCGCGCACCAGCGCCGCGGAGTCGTTCGGCGCCGGACGTGCCGGGCTGGCCGGACCAACGGACAACGCAACCTCCAGGTAGTTCGTCGTATCGGCGAGCCGATGCCGGGTACGCCGGGGCGGCTCCGGCGTGCCGAGGATGTGGCCGGGGCGAGACCCTGTGTATGCACCGGCGACGGCTGCGGCGGTCCCGGCCGGTCGTCGCGGGGAAGTCGTATCGCGGCGTCCAGCGGCCCACCGTGAACCTTACTGCGTCGGTTCCGTCGCCCGACAGCGCCGTAGCCGGTGCGTGACCGGCACCGCATCGCATCGGACGGGCGAGATCGCGGCCGGTCGGCCGGTCCGTGCGCGACCGTCTCGTGGCGCTCGGGGTGGTCGGTCGGCGGAGCGCAGGCGGGTGGGGACCGCCGGCCCGGCGCCGTCGGGGCGGACGGTGGGCCGCGACACCGATGCACAGCTCCGGCCGCAGGCGCACCGGCCGCTGGACCGGCGCGGATCCGGGCCGGGCGGCCCGTCCGAAGAGGTCGTCCTACTACACTGGACCGGTGAGTTTCGACAATGTACGGGGACGATCGACCCCAGGCCGACCTTCCCGGACGCCGTCCGGAACTCCCTCCGTGGTGGGGCAGCTGGGCCGCCGCCCCGGCGGCACCATCCCGTTCTCGGTGGAATTCAATCCGCCGCGCGATGCCGCGGCCGAGGCGCGGCTGTGGCGCGCCGCCCGTGAATTCGAGCGGATGCATCCGGCGTTCGTATCGATGACCTACGGGGCGGGCGGATCCACCCGCGATCGCACCGCGCGCATCACCGGGCAGCTGGCCCGCGAAACCACACTGCTGACCGTCGCGCATCTGACCGCGGTCGGGCACAGCGTGGCCGAACTGCGGTCCATCGTCGGCAGCTACGCCGATGCCGGCATCCGCAACATGCTCGTGCTGCGCGGCGACCCGCCGGGCGATCCGCTGGGGGAGTGGCGCAAACATCCCGACGGTGTCGAATACGCCGAGGAACTGGTCCGCATGGTCTGCGAGCTCGGCGACTTCCACGTGGGAGTGGCGTCGTTCCCGCAGGGCCACTACCGGTCTCCCGACCTGGAGCACGACACTCGCTACCTGGTCTCGAAACTGCGTGCGGGAGCGGAGTATTCGATCACGCAGATGTTCTTCGACGTGGAACACTATCTGCGCCTGCGGGATCGGGTCGCGGCCTACGACGCCGAACAGGGCGCCAAGCCCATCATTCCCGAGCTGATGCCGATCACCTCGCTGCGCACCGTGCAGCGGGCCGAGGAGTTGTCGGGCCGGCCGCTGCCCGCGCGGGTCATGCAGCGGCTCGAGCAGGCGGCCGGAAACGATCCGGAGGCCAATCGCAACGCCGTGCGCGCGGTGGGCATCGAGATCGCCACCGAGATCGGGCAGCGACTGATCGACGAGGGTGCGCCCTGCCTGCATTTCATCACCTTGAACTTCGCCAAGGCGACCACCGAGGTGCTCACCAACCTCGGCTATACGGTGACCCCGGCGGCCGTCAGCGCCTGATCGGCGTTTCGCGGGCGAGTTGCCGCGCATTCGCCTCCACCGGCGGTACCCTCTCGTGCACCGTGACGACGCGGAGGTCCCCGAGTCATGCTGTGCGGCCCGGCGGACCGACCCTGGTGCGGATGTCCCGCCGAACTCAGGAGAACCCCGATGGCCGTGGTGACCAGTCTCGTCCGTCTTTCCGCAGCGCTCACCGTGACCGGTGCGCTGACCTTCGCCGGCGCCGCCGCCGCGACCGCCGCCCCGCCCGACCCCGCCGCCACCATCGCTGCCGTGGGCCAGAACCCGGCGGCGGCGACGGATTTGCTGACCGCCTATCAGACCGCGGTCGAATCGCTGAAACAGCTGGGCATCCAGCCGTTCCTGTATCCGTCCGGGTCGGCGTTCTGCCAGGACGGCAGCACCCTCGGACTCGTCCCGGCGCTGGCCGGTGCGGTACCCGGGCCGTGGCCCAAGCTGGCGGTGCCGGTGCCCGGGCTGGATCTGTCCGCGGTGAAGGCCGGGCAGACGATGTTCGCCTTCGTCCCCTACGGCATGGGCCCCGACGGCGCCGACACCACCGGTATGCAGGTGGCCTGGTTCAACGTGTCCAACGGCCGCGGCGGATTCGCCGCGATGGGCCCGCTGTCCCAGGTCGTCGGCTCGATGGTGCCGCCGAATCTGCCGCCGGAGGTGCGCCCGGCGTTCGAGCAGGCGATCCGCAACTTCTTCCTGGCGGCGCTGCCGGTCGGCGGCGTGCGCGCGGTGCCGGTGGACACCGGCTCCGGAACGGTGCTGGCGGCGGTGTTCGGCACGGTCCGCAACGGCGCCAACACCTGCGCGTTCCTGCCGACGGTCGGCGTTACCTCGGTGCCCTGAGTTCGGCGCGCCCGGGCCGGGAACGGTCCGGGCCGTCCGGCACCGGGCGGCCCTTCCAGCGCAGCGCCCCGCGCCGATGCAGCAGCCACGACCGGCCCGACAGGCGCAGATACGCGCCGATCGACACCGGATGTGCCAGCGCCGCACCGATATCGGTGCCGCGCGGCAGCGTCCCGGATTCCAGTGAGCGGGCCAGCAGCCGGCTCGCGACACCCGCGCCGTAGCCCGCGACACCTATCCGCCGGATCCGGCCGCGACCGAACAGCGCGGCGAGGGCGGGCAGCACGTACGCGACCGCGGCCACCGTATCCACCGCCAGGGCGCCGGCCGGGCCGCCGTAGGCCGACCACAGCCAGCGGGTGTAGCCGCCCTCGACTTCGGCCGCGCCGCGGTACATGCGGGTACTCGCCAGTGTCCCCGCCGCCGCCAGCACGGTGCGATGTCCGGCGCGGCGCAGCACCCGCGCCAGCGCCAGATCCTCGGTGATCGAACCGGCCACCGCCGCATGCCCGCCCACCGCGCGATAGACCGCGGTGTCGAAGACGAGAAACTGCCCGCAAGCCACCGCGGTCGACGGCCGCAGGCCGCGATCGGCGAGCCGCACCGGCAGCGTCGTGGCCCACGACCAGCACAGCAGCGGCTGCACCAGCGCCTCCGCGAGCGATCCCGCCCGCTGATACGGCCAGGGAGACACCGAACCCGCACCGCTGCGGCGCAATTCGCTCACCGCCGCGGCGATCGCCTGCGGGCGCAGCCGTACGTCGGCGTCGAGGAAGATCAGGACGCCGGGCGGCGGGTCGGCGGTGACACCCGCGAGTTCGGCCAGACGCGCGCAGGCCGCGTTCTTGCCGGTCCATCCGGGTTCGGGGTCGGTGTCGGCGGCGACCACGGTGAATCGATCGTCGTCACCGATCGCCTCGACGGCGGCCGCGAAGGTGCCGTCGGTGGATCCGTCGTCGAGGATCCAGATCCGCATGCGCGAAACACCTTGCTGGGCACGCAGATCCGCGATCAGTCGCGGTAGTCGTGGTGCTTCGTCGCGGGCCGGGATCGCGATGATCACCGGCTCGATCGCGGGGGTGGCATCGGCCCGCAGCCGCCGCATGCCGAGCCGGTTCACCAGTGCCATCGCACATCCCGCGCCGGCCACGATCGCGCCCGCCGTGACGAGCGGCTCGACGACCTTCCGCGCACCGAGCCGTGTCATGTGGCCGTTCCCGGCTGGGCCGAGACGGCGGAGGCGGTGCTCACGGACGCCCATCGTGGTCCCTGATCAGGCGTCCTGCTTCACCCGCGGACGCCACGGCGGCGTGGGGTTGCGATTCAGATACGCCAGCACCGCGACCATGGCGGCCACCGCGAGGGTGATGCCGCCGACGATGCCGGCCCATCCGGCGAAGGAGCGGGTGTTCGGGTCGGCGTAGTTGACCTCGGCGCGCACGGTGCTCACATCGCCGGCCGGCAGCTTCCACGAGACCGTCGAATCGCCCTGGCGAGTGCCGTTGGTGGTGGCCACCCGGGCCGGGAAGGCGACGGTGAACTGCACGTCGGAACCCTGTGGCGGAACGGATTTCAGGTCGACCCGGCCGGTGAGGGTGACCTTGTCGCCGGTGCGGATGAACTGCAGGTTGAACATGCCCTGCGTCTGATCCGACAGCGCGCCCAGCTGCTGCACCTCGCCGAAGGTCAGGTCGTCGAAGTAGACCTGGCTGCCGACGTAGCCGTCCTGGCTGTAGGGCTCGACCCGGATCTTCGCGGCCAGGGTTTCGGGTGCCTTCAGCTCGGGGCCCTTGTCCTTGTCGTTGGCCGGGATCACGGCGGCCACCAGATGGCCGGACACGCGGTCGTTGGAAGACACGCCCATCGATACCTGGACCCGCAGGCAGCCGGTCAGCAACGGCGCCAGCAGCAGCGCCAGCAGGGCTACGGACCAGAGGCGATGACGCCGTGTTCGCCGCGGCGTGTGGGTCGACTCTGGCATCGATGGTGTCGGACTCGGCTGCACGGCACACATCGTGCCATGAGCCACAGTGATCGTCGGCACGCGACGGGCGTTTACGGCGGCGCGGGCAGCCGGTCGCGGTGCCGCGCCGCCCGCAGCACCCATACCGCCGTGGGTAGCGCCACCAGCCCGAGACCGATCAGGCCGTACCCCGCGGACGCGGGCAGATCCAGGAACACCGCATGGGCCAGGGCCGATCCGAACCACGTCCACAACAGCACCGCGATCGGTACCGCGGGTCCGGCGCCGCGCGGTGCGCAACGGCGTTCGAGCACGGCGAGCAGTGTCGCCATCAGGGCGCCGACTGCGAACCAGCCGACGTAGTTCGTATACGGGATATCGCCGATTCCCGGCAGGCCCGGATGGGCCGAACACCAGGTCCACTGCCCGTCGGCCACCATCTGCGGGTCGAGGTAGAGGTCCCAGCCCACCGCCCCCACGGCCGTCGCGGCGATGCGGGTGGCGGTGCGGCGGCACAGCAGCCCGGTCGCCACCCAGATGGGGTAGAGACCGCCGACCCAGGCCACCGGCACGAGCAGCGGCACCTGCGCGAGATCGGGACCGAGCCGCCCGTGCGCGTAGTGGTAGCAGCCGAACGGGAATCCGCTTGCGGTGCCGATCATCTCGGCGACCGCGCCGACGCCGCCGACGATCATCGCGTAGCCGGCCGCCCAGCCGATGCCCCGGGCCACCCAGGCGTGCAGCAGTGCGGTGGCCGCCGACAGCGCGACGATCAGGATCGTCACCCGATCGCGCGCCGAGCCGTCGGTGAGGGGATAGGCGATCTGGGCCGCGACCCAGGCCACGGCGGTCACCGCCGGCCATTGCCGCGCCGTCATCGCCGAGTGAAGCGACCGCGGCGCAGCGATCGCAGCACCAGCCCCGCCGCGGTGCGCCCGCTGGCGCCCGACACTCCGCCGCCGGGGTGGGTGGAGGCGCCGGTCAGATACAGCCCGGGCGCCCCCGGCACCTTCTGTCCGGACAGTTCCGGAATCGGCCGCCAGAAGAACATCTGATCCATCGACATCTCCACATGCATGACATTGCCGCCGATGAGCCCCAATTCGGTCTCCAGATCGGCGGGTGTCTGCACATACCGCTGCCGCACCGAATCGGCGAAACCGGGTGCGTAGGAATCGACTTCGGCGATGATGCGGTCGGCCTCGCGCTCACCGTGCGCGCTCCACTCGCTGCCGTCGGCGAGCCGGTGCGGATGCCACTGCGCCCACAGTGACAGCTGATGTTCGCCGGGCGGTGCGATCGTGGGGTCGAGGGCGCTGAAACTCATGGCCAGCACCACCGGACGCGGCGGCAGTTCCCCGGCCAGCGCGGCGGCGTGGGCGAGTCGCAACTGCCGTCGATCGGTCACCAGCAATTGCAGTCCGCGCGTCGACTCCTCCGGTGTGGCACCGGGGTATACGGGGAGGGCGGAGGTCGCGGTCCGCACGACCATGCCGATGCCGGGGCCGACCCGGATACGCCGCCGCCAGTCGGCGAGAACGGTGTCGTCGAATCCGCCGCGCCGCAACAACTCCAGGGTGGTGAGCACGTGTGTGCCGGAAATCACGGTGCGGGCGGACAGGTCGCGGCCGCTCGCCGTGCGCACCCGCCAGCCCTCGCCCGAGCGGCGCAGTTCGGTTACCTCGTCACCGGCCGAGACGGTGCCACCGTCGGCGCGCAGCCGCGCCACGAGTGCCGTGGTGAGCGCACCGCTCCCGCCGACCGCGCGGCCGGGCGGGAGCGTGTGCATCAGGGCGGCGAAACCGGCCATCGGCGCGGTGCCGGGTTCCGACATCGGCGGTCCGGACTGCGCGCCGAACCAGGCCAGCGCCGCCTTCAGCCGTTCGTCGTCGAACCAGCTGTCCAGCAAGGCATCTCCGGACTGCAGGAATTCACGTGACAGCGCGCTGCCGCCGGCCCGGGCGTCGAGGCCCCAGAACGCGCGCAGGAACCGGCCCGGTGTCGGCGCGCCGCCGAACGCCCGCATCACCCGCTGGGCCCGGGGACCCCAGGTTCGGACGAACCGCCGGTAGGCCTCGGCCTCGCGGGGGCCGCAGGCCCGTTCGATCGAGTCGCAGGTGCGGTCGACATCGCGGTGGAAGACGATCGGCTGGGCATCCGAGCCCACCGGTGCGGGGGCGAAAGCCCAAGGGTCGCAATCGATGTAGCGCAGGCCGAACTTCTCCAGCTCGAGTTCCTCGATGATGCCGGTGTGGCGGATCATGATGTGCGCCGAGGAACCGCGGTCCATGAGATGGCCCGGGAAGCGCTCGACCGTCGACACCGCGCCACCGAGCACCTCGTCGCGCTCGAGCACCTCGACCGGATGTCCCGCGCGTGCCAGATAGCAGGCCGCGACCAGTGCGTTGTGGCCGGAGCCGAGAACCAGTGTCGTCACTGTTCGGGCGTCCGTAACGGCAGCCGGCGGCCGAGCACGGCGAAGCGCCGGGTATCGCCGGAGAAGACGAAATGCCGGACCACATCGGTGAATCCCTGCCGGCGATACAGCCGCCAGGCGCGGTTGGCCTCGTGGTCGACCTCCGGGGTGGACAGCAGCACCGCCGCCTCCGTGCGCTGCTCGAGCAGCCGTACCAGCAGGGTCTCGCCGATGCCGCGGCCCTGAGCCGACGGATGGACGTGCAGTTCGGTGAGTTCGAAGTAGTCGGACAGCAGGGCCCGCGCGGTCTGCTCCGGCCAGCCCGAGCGGCGCATGCCGGTGTGGACCTGCTGATGCCACCACTGGTGCGGCGCGCCGCGATAGCCGTAGGCGATCGCCACGATCGGCGCGGTACGCAGATCGACCTGGCCGCTGTCGTCGGGGACCACCGCGGCGACGGCCTGCCAGCCCGGCCGGGTGGTGTGTTCGGCCCACATCGGGGCGCGGTGGTGTTCGGTGCCGCGTGGATAGTCCATCGCCGCGACGTACACGGCGAGGGCGTCGTGCAGCCGGTGGCGCAACGTCGCTGCCGAGAGGTCGACGACGACGGGCGCGGGGGTGTGGCGGGGCCTGACGGCGGTCATGAGCGGGGAGCCATATCTTCGGGGCCGTCTCTGTCTGTCGAAGGTGTCTGTGGTGTCGGGGGCGGGCGTCGGAGTCGGGTGCGTGGGGTGCGGGGGTCCCCATCCAGGGTGCGCGGCGCGCGTTCGGCGCGAAAGTCTGTCGGTGGTCGTCTCTATATTCACATTCAATTGAAACGTTCGAATACCTGTTCGGTTCGGCACGGTCGACCGGGCGCGGTATGCGAAATGTGGAGGTGTCGAGATGGCTGGTCGGATGGACGATCCACGACGTGCCGGCCGGGCGGGCGGACTGCTCGACCGGGCGGACACGATGGTGCAGCAGGCCTGGGCCGAACCCGATCCGCGTGAGCGGCTGCGCAGCGCCTACCTCGCGGCGCTGCGCGGGGCCGGGGCGGTGCTGGCCGCGACCGGTGCCGACCGCGCACCGCGGGCCCGCTCCCGCAACGCCTGGGTGCTGATGCAGCAGGCCGCACCGGAATTCGTGATGTGGTCGGACTACTTCAGTTCCTTCTCCGAGACCCGTGCCGCGCTCGAGGCCGGACTGGACCGGGCGATCAGCGATACCCAGGCCGACGAGTTCGCCTCGCGGGTGGAGGCATTCCTGCGCGATGTGGAGGATGCGCTGGCGATTACGGCGGCCCGGTTGCGTCCCGCGCCGGGCTGGCTCGCCGACGGTACGGCGTGAACATCGGCGAGTAGGTGGTAGCGCACTGATCGAACTCGTATCATTGGTGGCAGTAGCCGCCAAGGTCGGCTACTTGTCGTCTACCCGGAGGCGACAACCAGGACCTAGTGCCGGGGGAGGTACCGTGCCACTCTCCGAGCACGAGCAGCGCATGCTCGAACAGATCGAGAGCGCGCTCTATGCTGAGGACCCTAAATTCGCCTCGACCGTGCGTGGTGGTCGGCTTCGCTCTGCCACCGGAAGACGCAGACTTCAGGCGGCCGCGCTCTTCGTCCTCGGCCTCGTTCTTCTCATTGCGGGAATCGCCCTGCCCGTCAAGCCCGGCGGATTCCCCATCATCAGCCTGCTCGGCTTCATCGTGATGTTCGGCGCGGGTGTGCTGTTGCTGCTGGGCGGCTCGGGTATGACCAAGAGCGGCCGAGGCAGCGGCGACGCCCCCTCCGGTCCCGGTGGCATTCCCGGCCGTGCGGCAAAGGGTAAGCAACGCAAGGCCGGTGGCTTCTCCGCCCGCATGGAAGATCGGTTCAGGCGCCGCTTCGAGCAGGACAGCTGAGCCTCCGCTCGCGTCCGCGGGAGCGGAGGCGAGCGGCCGAATGTGGTTGCGCGATGATTGCCGTGCCCAGCGGCGAGTAGCCGACAACTGAACCGCCTCGAACGACACGCCGTGATGTGCGGCGTGTCGTTTTTCTTTCGCGGAGTGATCCGGATCGCGTTCACGGGGTGGCGGATTCGTCGGTCCCCGCATTTCCCCACCTTTCCCCACGCCCGGTCCCCACTCTCGCGCACCACCGGCCGGGGCCGCTCCCAGCTGCGGGTTTGCTGATGGTTGTCGGGCTGCCCGGCTCGCCGGCGGCGCGTGTCGGGGGAACTCGACGAAATCTCCCCACCGCGGTGATAGCTGAGTTGACCTGCTCAATCCCCGAGCCGGGGACCGAGATCACCGCGGCTTTCGATTGAAAGTGGGGGAAAGTGGGGTAATGTGGAGCGCGCACTGATAAGAGCGCCGACCAGACGAGGTGATCGAGCGGGAGGTGTCGAGACTGTGTTTCTCGGTACCTACACGCCTCGCCTGGACGACAAAGGGCGACTGACGTTGCCTGCGAAGTTTCGCGACGAACTGGCGGGAGGGTTGATGGTCACGAAAGGTCAGGACCACAGCCTTGCCGTCTATCCCAAAGAAGAGTTCACCGCCCTGGCGCGGCGAGCCGCGGCGGCGTCCCGAAGCAACCCGCAGGCAAGGGCTTTCGTTCGTGCCTTGGCGGCGTCCACGGACGAGCAACGTCCCGATGGGCAGGGCCGGATCACGTTGTCGGCCGAACATCGCCGCTACGCGAATCTGTCCAAGGACTGCGTGGTGATCGGCTCGGTCGATTTCCTCGAGATTTGGGACAAACAGGCGTGGGATTCCTACCTCGCCGAGCACGAGGAGGACTACTCGCTGGCAGGAGACGAGTCGCTGGGCGGAATTTTCTGATCCGAGACAGGCGAGTGCCCTGCGGCCTCTGCCCGGCACGGACCCTGACGTACTTCCCCAACGCCAGGTGCCGTGTTCGGTCAGAGACCCCGGGGCATTGGCTGTCCACTCGTTAGACCATCCACCCGTCGCAAGCACCGTGAGCCAGGATCCGGGAGGTCGAGGTGAACCATGACAGCGACCGCCCCCGCCATGTTCCGGTTCTTTTGCGTCGTGCCGACGAAATCCTCGGCCCCGCACTGGAATCCGGCGGAGTCCTCGTCGACGCCACGCTCGGTTTGGGCGGGCATGCCGAACATTTCCTGCGGACCTATCCCGCGATCCGCCTGATCGGGCTGGATCGCGATACCGAGGCGCTGCGCCTGGCTGGCGAGCGGCTCGCGCCCTTCGCCGATCGAATCACGCTGGTGCACACCAGATATGACGGCCTGCCCGGCGCGCTGCGCCAGGCCGGGCTGCCCGAACGAGGCTCCGTGCGCGCGGTGCTGATGGATCTCGGTGTGTCCTCGATGCAGCTCGACGAGGCCGAGCGGGGCTTCGCCTATTCGGTGGACGCCCCGCTGGACATGCGGATGGACCCGACGTCCGACCTCACCGCGGCGGATGTGCTCAACACCTACAGCCACGGCGATCTGGCCCGGATCCTGAAAACCTATGGCGAGGAACGCTTTGCGGGCCGGATCGCGAGTGAGATCGTCCGCCGGCGCGCGCAGCGGCCGTTCACGACCAGTGCCCAACTGGTGGAACTGCTCTACGACGCGATCCCGGCGGCAACCCGGCGCACCGGCGGGCACCCCGCCAAACGCACCTTCCAGGCCCTGCGGATCGAGGTCAATCGCGAACTCGAGTCGCTCGAGGCCGCGGTGCCGGCGGCATTGGCGGCGCTGGAGGTCGGCGGCCGGATCGTCGTCATGTCCTACCAGTCGCTGGAGGACAAGGTCGTCAAACAGATCTTCGCGCAGGCCTCGGCCTCGCGCACACCATTGGACCTGCCCGTCGAATTGCCCGGCATGGGACCGGAATTCGCGATTCTGACCAGGGGCGCGGAGAAGGCGAGCGAAACGGAGATCGAGGAGAACCCACGCGCGGCGCCGGTGCGCATGCGGGCCGCGGAGCGAATACAGGCGGCCGGGTGACAGCGATCCGGCGACGGGGGTATTGCCGGTTCGGCAGCACTACGACGGGCAGTCCCACAGGAAATCGGTAGGGGAGGCAGGAATATGAGCGTGCGGACACGGGTGGACGCACCACAGCGGACGCAGCGGTCCGCGCCGCGGCGAGCGCACAGCGCCGACCGCGTGAAATCCGGTGCGGCCCAACGCGCCTATGCGCGCCGGCGCAATCGGGCGGGGGAGCGCGTGCTTCCGCCGCTGCCCCGCCGCGCCGGGTCGATGATGGCCGGGCGGCTGCCGTTCGTGGCGGCGATTCTCGCCCTGCTCGGCTGCGGTCTGCTCGCGACCCTGGTGCTGACCACGCATGCCGCCGAGGACAGCTATCAGCTCAGCGACGCCCGCCGCATCAACCGGCAGTTGCTCGACGAGCGCGCGGCACTGCAGCGTGAGGTGGAGGCCGCCGACTCGGCGCCCGAACTGGCCAACCGCGCACGCGAGCTGGGCATGATCCCGGCCAAGGATCCCGCCCGCCTGCTCGTGGCTCCCGACGGTTCGGTGACGGTGGTCGGCAAGGAGACACCGGCCGAGGGCGCGCCGGTGCCGCCGCTGAACACGACTCCCGCCAAGCCGGGTGCGCTGCCGCCGAAACTCGCTCAGGCTCAAGGGGAACGGCTGGTCCCGGTGACCACGACCCCCGCCCCGCCGGCTCCCGCTCCCGGTCCGGCCGATCAGAATCCGCCCCCGGCGCCGACGACGACAGCGCCGCATCCGCCGGCCCAGCCGACGCAGGTTCCGGCACCGGTACAGGCCGCACCGGCGGCGCCGGCCGCACCTCCGGCCGGGACTCAGCCGGCGGCA
>NZ_BDBN01000082.1 GCF_001613005.1 Nocardia nova NBRC 15556
GGCGGCGGAGGCGGCCCGGGTTCGGGCGAGGGTCCGGGCGGCAGCGCGAAATAGAACGGCTTCGGCTTCAGCAGCACCTCCGGCACGCCGAGCCGGTTCAGCAGACCGGGCGCGGGCGGCGGACCGTCGGTGAGATCCGGGCACGGGCTGACGCACGGATCGACCGGCAGCTGCACGCTCGTGCGCTTCGGTATCGCGGGTGGCGGGGGTTGATCGACGGTCACCACCGGATACGGGATCGGCACCTCGAGGGTCTTCGGCACCACCGGCTCGTGCACGGGGACGGGGTCGGTGGCACACGGCCCCGTGCCGGGAACCGTTGCCGCCGAACCTGTCCCGGGTTCGGCGACGGCAGATCCGGGCAGCCCGACCAGCAGTCCGGCACTCAGCAACACCACTGCGGCCGAAGCCGGCACGCGCACACGCATCAGCAACCCCTCGGACCGATCGATTTCCCCTACCCGCGACCTCATCCCGCGGACGGCACCCGCGCCGACCCTACCCGGGAAACGCCCTGGAACGGCGGTTATCGCGCAACCGCGGGTGTGTTCGGCGCGACCTACTCGGTATCCGCCTCGAAACTCAGCACTGTCGAACCGATCCGGATGAGTTCCCCGCCGAACAGCATGGTGCCGCTGTCGACGACCTCGTCGTCGACGTAGATGCCGTTGGCCGAGGCCAGATCCTTGATCAGCATTCCGGCCCGGCTGGGCAGGACGTGCGCGTGATAGCGGCTGACCTTCGGATCGTCGAGGATCAGATCGTTGTCGGTCATGCGGCCGATCTTCAAGCCGCCCTTGGCAATCGGAAAAACCCGGCCGTCCGCCAGCCGCAGCCGTCCGGCGCGGGCGCTGCGCGGGGTTTCGGTGACGGTTTCGGTCATCGCCTTGGCCATTCGCTCGACCTGGGCGATGGCCATCGTATTGAGCGGTTCCTGCCGCAGGACGCGCTTCTCCAGTTCGGCCAGCGCCGGCCCGGGATCGATCCCGAGTTCGTCGGCGAGAACAGCCCGGACCCGGCGGCAGGCCTCCAGCGCGTCGGCCTGGCGGCCGGACAGATACAGCGCGGTGATGAGCTGCACCCACAGCGGTTCCCGCATCGGATGCTCGTTCGTCATCGCCACCAGTTCGCCGACCACCGAAGAGGCGCGGCCGCAGGCGATTTCGGCATCGATGCGGGCGGAGGCGACGAGCAGGCGTTCCTCGTCCATCGCGGTGGCGAAGGTGTCGGCGAAGCGGGTGCCGGACAGATCGTCGAGCGCTCTACCGCTCCACTGTTCCAGTGCCGCACCGTACAGCCGCGACGCGCTCTCGTGGTCGCCCGCCGCGCCGGCCTCGATCGCGGCCTTGTGGGTGGCCTCGAAGCGGCCCAGATCGCATTCGTCGTCGGTGATGTCGAGCCGGTAGCCGGAGGATTCGGTGCGCAGCACCGTTGCCGGGTCGACTCCCGAATTACGCAGCGCCTTACGAATATTGGAGACGAATACCTGCAGACTCGCCTGATAGGAATCCGGCGGCTCCTCGTTCCAGACGATATCGGCCAGCGCCTGTGACGAGACGGCACGCCGCCGGTTCACCGCCAGCGCGGCCAGCAGCGCTCGCGGCTTGGGTCCGCCCACGGGTACGGCCGTTCCGCCGACCGAGAGTTGCACGGGCCCGAGCACGCGGACGTCGAGCCCGGTGGGCGGAATGGATTGGGGGCCGGTCGGATTGCTCACCGGTCCAGCGCCTCGTGTCGTCCGGATTCTCGGCACAGTGTCCATCTGCTCACGGAGAAGATCATCTCGTGCCCTTCCGGCTGGGACAACCCGCCGTCACGGTGGCGGCCGCGAACGCCGAGGGTGCGCCGCCCATCGGACGACGCACCCTCGATCCGTTCCGCTGCGGGAACTACTACTTCGCGCTGACCGACTTGCCGGCCGACCGCAGGTCGTTGCAGGCCTCGATGACCCGCTCGGCCATCGAGGTCTCGGCCTTCTTGAGGTAGCTGCGCGGGTCGTAGGTCTTCTTGTTGCCGACCTCGCCGTCGATCTTCAGCACACCGTCGTAGTTGGTGAACATGTGCGCCGCGATCGGACGGGTGAAGGCGTACTGGGTGTCGGTGTCGACGTTCATCTTCACCACGCCGTACTTCAGCGAGTCGTCGATCTCCGACTTCAGCGAGCCCGAGCCGCCGTGGAAGACGAAGTCGAACGGCTTCGCGCCGTCGCCCAGGCCGAGCTTGGCCGCGGCCACGCGCTGGCCCTCGGCCAGCACCTCGGGCTTGAGCACCACGTTGCCCGGCTTGTAGACGCCGTGCACGTTGCCGAAGGTGGCCGCGAGCAGATACTTGCCGTTCTCACCGGCGCCCAGGGCGTCGATGGTCTTGGCGAAGTCCTCGGACGAGGTGTAGAGCTTCTCGTTGATCTCGGCCTCGACACCGTCCTCTTCACCGCCGACGACACCGATCTCGACCTCGAGAATGATGTTCGCCGCGGCGGCCTGCTTCAGCAGTTCCTTGGCGATCTCGAGGTTCTCGTCGATCGGGATGGCCGAGCCGTCCCACATGTGGGACTGGAACAGCGGGTTCTGCCCGGCCTTGACCCGCTCCTGCGAGATGGCCAGCAGCGGACGGACGAAGCCGTCCAGCTTGTCCTTGGGGCAGTGGTCGGTGTGCAGCGCGATCGTCACGTCGTACTTGGCTGCCACCACATGAGCGAACTCCGCCAGCGCGACCGCACCGGTGACCATGTCCTTCACACCCTGGCCGGAACCGAATTCGGCGCCGCCGGTGGAGAACTGGATGATGCCGTCACTGCCGGCCTCGGCGAACCCGCGGATGGCCGCGTTGATGGTCTCCGAGGAGGTGCAGTTGATCGCGGGGAAGGCGAAGGAGTTCTCTTTGGCCCGACCGAGCATCTCGGCGTAGACCTCCGGAGTCGCGATGGGCACTGAGTGACCTCCGTATGTGTGCTGCGAACAACAATTCTGTCAGCCCATACCCTAAGTTCATGGCCCGTTGTCGCGAAAGGCGGCCCGGGATCGGGAGTGCTTGCGGCGGACTTGCCGGGCCGGGCGCGCACCCACGTCGACCGCCGGGAGCGGTCCGAAACTCGGTTGACCGAAATTCGCCAACGCCTGAGAGGTTCCCGTGAGGTTCGGTGAGATCGCACGGTGACCGGTACTGTGGGGCCCGTGACCACGCTGGCCATCACGAACACTCTCGCCGACGGATTCTCCGTCCACAAGCTGCTCGACCCCATGTATCTGCTGACGGATACCTGGATGTCGAATGCGGTGCTGCCGGCCATCCTGGTCATCGTCTTCATCGAGACAGGGCTGCTGTTCCCGATCCTGCCGGGCGATTCGCTGCTGTTCACCGGCGGCCTGCTCGCGGCGCTCGAACATCCGCCGGTGTCGATCTGGGTGCTCGTTCCGGCGGTGGCGGTGACCGCGATCGCGGGCGATCAGTGCGCCTACTGGATCGGCCGGGCCATCGGGCCGGCGCTGTTCCACAAGGAGGATGGGCGCTTCTTCAAACAGCGCTACATCACCGAGACGCACGCCTTCTTCGAGAAGTACGGTCCGAAGACGATCATCCTGGCGCGCTTCGTGCCGATCGTGCGGACCTTCATGCCGGTACTCGCGGGCGTGTCGAAGATGGATTACCGCAAATTCCTCACGTTCGACATCATCGGTGGCATTCTGTGGGCTGGCGGCATCACGGTCCTCGGGTACTTCCTGGGGAACGTCGGGTTCATTCGCGATCACGTCGAGGCCATCTTCCTGCTGATCGTGTTCGTCTCGATCCTGCCCGCCATCATCTCCGTGGCGAAGAAGCTGCGTAACCACGAGCCGGTGCTCGAGATCGAGGAGCCCACGATGTCCGTACCGACGAACGAACCCACGCACTGACACCATTGCCTGCTACGCCGTTACCCCTTGCACTGGGCGGATTCGATCCGCTGCAGTCCGCCGGGCCGGCACTCGTCTGGACCGTCGTCCTGGTCTTCGTCTTCCTCGAGTGCGCGGTGATCATCGGCCTGTTCCTGCCCGGCGATTCGATGCTGCTGACCGCCGGCATCATCTTCGCCTCACACGAGACCGGGCATACGCAGGTGTGGGCGCTGGTGGTGGCGACCATGCTCGCCGCTATCGCAGGTAACCAGGTGGGGTACGTGATCGGCACGCGCACCGGCCATCGCCTGATCGCCCGTAAGAACGGCAAATACGTCAACGCCGAGAATCTGGCCCGGGTATCGGATCTGCTGCACCGGCACGGGTTCGTGGCGGTTCTCATCGCCCGCTGGATTCCGTGGGTGCGCACGCTGTGCCCGCTGGTCGCCGGGGCAGCCGGGATGGACCACCGCCGCTACACCGTGGCCAGTTCGATCGGCGCGGTGATCTGGGCGCCGATTCTGCTGCTGCTCGGCTACTACACCGGCGGCTATCTGAACAAGGTGTCCTGGCTGATGCCGACCGTGAGCGGCTCGCTGGTCGTGGTGCTGATCATCGGCACGATCATCGGCCTGCGGCAGTACCGCGCGGAGATGTCGCGTCCGGCCGAGGACTTCGATGTCGAACTCGAATCCGACGGCCAGACCTTTGACGGCCAGACCTTTGACGGCCAGAGCTTCGACGCCCAGGGCTTCGACCGGGCGGCTTTCGATTCGGACGCCCTCGACACGCTGCCTCTCGAGATCCGGACCGCCGACTATCCGGACACCGTGCCGCTGCGCACCGTGCGCCCCGAGCGCGCGGCCACCGCGGCGCCCGCGCGCATCGTGTGGACCGATCCCCGGCACTGATCTGCCCTGGGGCCGCCGGCTCCCGCTAGAGTCCGGCGGCCGTCACCACGTGCGCGGCCTCCATCAACATCCAGCCCGACAGCTGCACCGACAGATCTCGTTCCGGTGTCCGCGACGAGGTGACCGAACCACCCGGGGTAGACCGGGCCGCCCCGGCGGTGCCGCCCGGCAGCCGTGCCGGTTCGTTCCAGTCGTGGCCGAACAGCGGATCGCCCTCGACCTCGAGCCGATGGTCCCAGGCGGCGCGGGCCGAGGCCTTCACGATCGCGGCGGCCGAGCGCCGGGCCGAGCGGTGCGCAACCTCGTCTCCGGGCAGCATGACCGCCACCAACGCGAGATAGCGGGCCAGGATCCCGTTGAACAGACCACCGTCCCCGCCGCCCCCGCCGGTGACGACATTCCGTTCCGTCATCCGGTCCTCGACCGCGCGGAGCAATCGCTGCACGCGCTCGAGGTGACGAACGTCTCCGGTTCGGACCGCCAGTTCGGTTTCCAGCCCGAGGACCACGCCCTGGCAGTAGCTGAACGTCGGCCGTTCGATCCGGCCCGAGGGTAGGTGGATGCCGTCGAGGATCAGTCCCGTTTCCGGATCGCGCAGGGTGGCGTCGATCCAGTCGGCGATCTGCGCGGCGCGCTCGTGATGCCCCAGGCGCGCGAGTGCGATGGCGACCGGACCGTTGGCGGGAGCGTTGAAGTAGTCGGAGCCCTTACGCCACGGCACCGCGCCGATCTCCGGCTGCCATCCCGCCATGAGCTGCTGCTCGAGCGCGATCAGCCCGCCGCGCACCTCGGTGATGCCCCGGGTGCGTTCGGCGCGCTCCAAAGCGAGTGCGAGCCAAGCCATATCGTCGTAGTAGTTGTTGGTCCAGCCGGTGATGTTGCGCAGCCGGTGGGCATGCGCGATGGCGGCGATACGTCCGGTGCGGGCCGGGGTGGCCTCCCGGTCGGCGGCATCGATCGCGCAGTCGACGAGATGAGCCTGCCACCAGTAGTTCCAGCTGATGAACAATCGTTCCGCGGTGGTCGCGGGCCAGCCCACCACGCCCAGCTCGGCCCCCGGCAGCAGCCACAGCCGCCGCAGATGCCGGGACACGATGGCCGATTCGGCCGCATCGGCTCGCTGTGCCCAGATATCGGCGCCCGGCTCGGCAGCGGAATCGACTCGTGCGCGCCCCCGCCGCAGATGCGGACGCGGTTGCACGTCGTCGCTCCGCGAATTCATGGGTACATCGTGCCAGTCCGAGCCCCGATTTCGCGCCCGATTTGTTACGCGATCGACTCGTGTCCGCGACGTGCCGAGTCGGCCCGGTACGCGCGGCGTGTCAGCCCGGTTCCACGGCGACGGACGCGCGTTCCATACGTGCTGCGAGAGCGCGACAGCGGTCGCGGAACATGGGCGGCTCCTCGATCACGAAATCGGCGTCGAGGAAGGCGAGATTGAGCACCAGCCATTCGAACGAATCCACCCATGTGGTGATCCGGCAGCGCTGCGGTCCGCGCGACTCGATATCGCAGTCCTGGAATTTCAGGATGTCGGCGACCGCCGTGGCCGCAGCCTCCACGGTGACGACCGCGCGATGCCGCCCGGCGGTGAGTTCGCGCCGGAGGTAGCCCGCGGCCGTCTCGGCCGGTAGCGGGCGCGGCTCGAAAAAGGTTCCGGTAGCGGCGATATCGGCGATCCGATCCAGGCGGAAGGTGCGCCAATCGCCACGATCGCGGTCCCAGGCGAGCAGATACCAGCGCAGATGCTGATACACCTGCCGATACGGTTCGACCCGGCGCCGGGCGAGCCCGCCGGTGCGGGTGCGGTAGTCGAAGACGAGGTGTTCGTGTCCGGCCGCGGCCCTGGCCACCAGCGCCAGCACCGCCGCGTCGACCGCGGGCGCCACGACCGCCGCCGTCTCCACCGTCGCCCGCACCGCGTTCGCCCGGCCCCGCAACCGCTTCGGCAGCAACTGGTCGATCTTGCCGAAGGCGCGCAGGGCAGCGGCGCCGATATCCGACGAGCCCTGGCGCTCCCCCTGGCTGTGCGGTTCCGACGTCGCCGCGAGCATGCCGAGGGCGACGACGGTGGCGATCGCCTCGTCGTCGTCGAAGACCAGCGGCGGGAGGATGCGGCCGGCAGTGAGTTGGTAGAAGCCGCCCGGGCCGGGCTGGGTGGCGACCGGATAGCCGTATTCGCGCAGCCGCTCGACATCGCGGCGCACGGTGCGCGGGCTGGTCTCCAGGCGGGCGGCCAGTTCGGCGCCGGTGTAGCGGCGGCCGGTCTGCAGATAAGCGAGCAGATCGAGCAGGCGGCGAGTGGCGCTCATGACTCCATCCTCCGGCAATTGCGGTCAGAAGCCGGCCACATCTGTCCCTAGCGTCGAGATATGACTTCGATCCGCATTCGCGCAGCGCGTACCAACAACCTGAAAAGTGTGGATATCGATGTGCCGCGGGGCCGGCTGGTGGTGTTCGCCGGGGTGTCCGGTTCGGGCAAATCGTCGCTGGTTTTCGACACCATCGCGGCCGAGGCGGGATATCAGGTCAACGAGACCTACCCGCCGTTCGTGCGCAATCGGCTGCCGCGGTGGACGCGTCCGGAGGTGGACCTGATCGACGGCCTCTCGCCGGTGGTGGTGATCGATCAGAAGCGGCTCGGCGGCAACGCCCGTTCGACGGTCGGCACCATCACCGATGCGTACACCTATCTGCGGCTGTTGTTCTCGCGTATCGGGCAACCGTACGTCGGGGAATCCAATCACTTCTCGTTCAACGATCCGGCCGGAATGTGCCCGGCCTGTTCCGGTCTCGGCGAAACGCTGGTTCCCGATCTGGAGCAGGTGCTCGACCCGGATCTCTCGCTGGAGCAGGGCGCGATCCGATTGCCGGGCTTCGCCGCCGGTCAGTACTGGTACCGCCGCTACGCCGAACTCGGAGCCTTCGATGCGACCGTGCCGCTGCGGGAATGGTCGCCCGCCGAACGCGACGCACTGCTGCACGGCGGGCCCGCCGCCGCGGCCCTGCGGCCGAGTCCGCCGAAGGATTACGAAGGCGTGATCGAGCTGTTCGAGCGGGTGTATCTGCACACCTCCGACAACCTGTCCGAACGCAAACAGGCTGTGCTGCAGCGGTTCACCCACTCGGGACCGTGTCCGGAATGCGACGGGCAACGGTTGAATCCGGCGGCCCGCTCGGCGCGGGTACTCGACCACACCATCGTCGAGATGAGCCGGATGGAGATCGGCGAACTCGCCGAGCTGATCACCGAGGTGCGCGACCCCGAAATGGTTTCGGTGGTGTCCGCGCTGCACGAGCGGCTCCGCGCCCTCGCGCACATCGGCCTCGGTTACCTGTCGCTGTCACGTCCGACGACGACACTGTCCGGCGGAGAATCGCAGCGCATCAAGACCGTTCGCCATCTCGGCAGCAGTCTCACCGAAATGCTCTACGTCTTCGACGAACCCACCGTCGGATTGCATCCGCACGATGTGCGGCCGATGACCGAACTGCTGAAATCGTTGCGGGACAAGGGCAACAGCGTTCTGGTGGTCGAACACGATCCGGATGTGATGCGGGTGGCCGACCATATCGTCGAGGTCGGTCCGGGGGCCGGGGCCGAGGGCGGGCGGATCGTGTTCACGGGCGACTTCGAGCGGTTGGCGACCGTGGACACACCTACCGGGCAGGCGTTGCGGATCCGGCGGACCGGCCGCACCCCGCGGGTGCCGACCGGAAAACTGCGGATCGACAACGCGACTCGCAACAATCTGCGCGACATCTCGGTCGACATCGCGACCGGTGTGCTGACCGTGCTCACCGGCGTCGCGGGTTCGGGTAAATCCAGTCTGGCCGCGGAACTGGTGCAGCGGCATCCGGCCACCGTGGTCGATCAGCGTCCGGTCGGCACCAACCGGCGGTCGACGCCGCTCACCTACGCCGGGATCGCCGGCGCGGTGCGCACCATGTTCGCGAAGCGCAACGGGGTGAGTGCCGCCCTGTTCAGCGCGAATTCCGAGGGAGCCTGCCCGGTGTGCGAGGGCGCCGGTGTGATCTACACCGACCTGGCGTTCATGGACGGTCAGGAAACGGTGTGCTCGGCGTGCGGCGGACGCCGGTTCACCGATCGGGTGCTCGGTTACACCGTCGACGGCCTGACCATCGCCGATATCGACGATCTGACCATCGCCGAGGCGATGCGGCGACTGCCCGCGGTCGCGCGGGGTCTGCGGCATCTCGACGAGGTCGGACTCGGATATCTGCGGCTCGGACAGTCGCTGACCACGCTGTCCGGCGGGGAATGTCAGCGGCTGAAGATCGCCAGGGAACTCGCGCGCGGCGACCGGCACACCCTCTATGTCCTCGACGAGCCGACAACGGGGCTGCACCTGCGCGATATCGATACGCTGATCCAGCTGTTCGACCATCTGATCGACCGGGGCAATACCGTGGTCGTCATCGAACACAATCTCGACGTCGTCCGCGCGGCCGACCGGATTATCGACCTCGGGCCGGGCCCCGGCCGGCACGGCGGCCGGATCATCTTCCAGGGCACTCCGGAAGAACTGCTGCGCTGCCGCGAATCCGCGACGGCCGCGGCACTGCGTGATTCCCGATGATCACCAAGAACGTTCGAGGTCCGCGTGCTGAGTTATCCACGCGTGCATGGCGATTCCGGCGGCGACACCCGCGTTGATACTGCGGGTCGAGCCGAACTGCGCGATCGATACCGTCATGACCGCGGCCCGTTTGGCGGCCTCGGTGACGCCCGGACCCTCCTGACCGAACAGAAGCAGGCAATCACGCGGCAGCGCAGCGGTTTCCAGCGGCACCGAACCCGGCACGTTGTCGACGGCCACCACGGTGAGATTCTCGCGCTCGGCGAACTCCAGCAGTTCGGCGATATCGCTGTGGTGCACGATGTGCTGATACCGGTCGGTCACCATGGCGCCGCGCCGATTCCAGCGCCGTCGTCCGACGATATGGACCGCCGCCGCGGCGAAGGCATTCGCGGTGCGAACCACCGTGCCGATATTGGCGTCGTGCCCGAAATTCTCGATCGCGATGTGGAACGGATGGCGACGGCTATCGATATCGGCGACGATCGCCGCGCGCGACCAGTACCGGTAGGCGTCGACCACGTTGCGCCGGTCGCCGTGCGCGAGCAGTTCCGGGTCCAGACGCGGATCGTCCGGCGGTTCGGTGCCGAATTCGTCGCGCCACGGGCCCACGCCGTGCGGATGCTCGCCCCATTCGGTCGGGCCCGGCACATCGCCGTCCGATGGGTCGGGCAGCGGCTGGAGCGGGTGATTCACGCCGGTCATCGTAGCCGCGCCCGGTACCGTCGGATCCGATGGTGGTGCTGTCCACACCGTCGATTCGCCGGTCTGCTCCCTCGCTGCGCGGATCGGCTCCGACCAGCATGGAAGCTATGACCGAAACACTCGCCGAACCGACGCTCGTACTCGACCGTCCGGACTCGCGCCCGACCGCCGGGTCGGTGCTGCGGGCGATCCTGCGCGCCCCGTTCCAGGCACGCACCTGGAAAGAGCTGGCCTACCTGGTCGTCGCCGCGATTCTGGGCTGTCTGGTGCTGGCCTATCTGTTCGTCGGCTACGGCGTCGGGCTCTACAGTTCGATCCTGATCATCGGCGCTCCGCTGCTGGCCGGGGTGCTGCTGGGCGGCCGGATCTGGGGACGGGTCTACCGGGCCGTGGGTGCCGCGCTACTGTCTGCCGATCTGCCGGCGCCGCCGAATTTCGCCGCCCGGCCGGGACTGGTGGGCTGGTTCCGCAGCGTCTTCACCGATCGCACCGCATGGCGGGCACTGGCCTTCCTGGTCGCCGAGGCGGTCCTCGGGGTGTTCGTCGGATACGTGGTGCTGACCGTGATCGCGGTGACCGTCTTCACCGCGATCTCCCCCGTCCCGTGGGCGGTTTTCCACCCCGTCAACGTGGATCCGCAAGGGCGCGAACATCATTCGATGGCGCAATTCGGTGACTACTACATCGACACTTGGCCGCGCGTACTCGGTCTGGCGGCACTGGGCGTCATCGGCTGCTTCCTGCTGCCGTGGCTCGTGCGCGCGGTGTGCTGGGCGCATCGCGGGCTGATGCTGGTGCTGCTGACACCCACCGCGGGCGATCGGCGGATGGTCGAACTGCAGGAGAGCCGGCGCGTCGCGGTCGAGGATTCCGCGGCGACGCTGCGGCGGCTGGAACGCGATCTGCACGACGGCACCCAGGCACGGCTGGTGAGTATCGCGATGACGCTGGGGCGTGCCGAGGAGCGACTCGCCGCGGGCGCCGACCCGGCCGCGCTGATCGCCGATGCCCGGGCGAGCTCGAAGGACGCCATCGCCGAGCTGCGGGAACTGGTGCGCGGCATCCATCCCCCCGCACTCGAACTGGGACTGGAACCGGCGCTGGAGACGCTGACCGCGCGCTGTGCGATACCGGTCGAACTGCGCGTCCACCTGCCGCAGCGGCCCAGTCCGGCGATCGAGGCGATCGCGTATTTCTCGGTCGCGGAACTGCTCACCAACGTGGTGAAGCATTCGGGGGCGACCGCGGCGTGGGTGTCGGTCGCGCCGGCGGGCGCCGCGACGATGATGGTGAGCGTGCGCGACAACGGTCACGGTGGGGTGCGACAGCCCGGTCCGATGGGTGGTGAATCCGAGGCCGGGGCCGATGCGCCGACCGAGCGGCTGGTCGGCGGTGGTCTGGCCGGTCTCGCCGCACGGGCGCGTTCCGTCGACGGCAACCTGACCGTCGACAGCCCGGTCGGGGGGCCCACCAATATCACCGTCACCCTGCCGATCGCGGGCCCGCAATGAGTACGGCCGAGGCCGGCCGCACCGCCGACGCCCTGCGGATCGTGATCGCCGAGGACAGCGCGATCCTGCGGGACGGTCTGGCCGGCCTGCTCACCGACCGCGGTCACGAGATCGTGGCCATGGTCGGCGACGGGATCCGGCTGAGCGAGATCGTGGCCGAAACCCGTCCCGACGTCGCCGTAGTCGACGTGCGGATGCCGCCCTCGTTCACCGACGAAGGTCTGCTCGCCGCCATCGAACTGCGCCGGAAATTTCCCGCCACCGGAGTGCTCGTATTCTCCCAATGGGTCGAAACCCGTTATGCCACCGAACTTCTCGCCGGCGGTGCGGGCGGTGTCGGCTACCTGCTCAAGGACCGGGTAGCAGACGTCCGCGAATTCGTCGACGCCCTGCAGCGCGTCGCCACCGGCGGTACGGCTCTCGACCCCGAGGTGGTGAGCCAGCTGTTCGGCGCTGCCCGGCAACAGGATTCGCTCGCCCGCCTCACCCCGCGCGAACGCGAAGTCCTGGAGCTGATGGCCCAGGGCCTCACCAACGCCTCCATCGCCACCACCCTCACCGTGACCGAACGCGCGGTGGAAAAACACATCGGCAACATCTTCCTGAAGTTGGATCTGCCCCCGTCGGACACCCACCACCGCCGGGTCATGGCCGTGCTGCGCCTGCGGGGATAGCGCGCGCCCGCGCGGATAGCGCGTCGACAGCGGCTCGCCGCTGGACTGCCTGGGGTTGTCGGTCACCTGTGGAACACTGAGTGGACCAGGGCATACGAGAGGAGGTGAGCACGTGGTTATGCATTGGCCCGATCGTCTACTGACGATGGCGGACTGGGAGGCGCTGCCGGAGGACAACAGCCGTAGCTACGAGCTCGTGGAGGGGGTACTCATCGTGTCACCGAGGCCGGTGTCGAAGCACCAACGAGCGATGTGGCGCCTTGCGGCCCAACTGGAGCCACAACTGCCGCCGACGCTCGGTGTCCTGACCGAGACCGAGGTTGTCATCGACCCGGTAGCTCCCCCGACTGTCCGAGTTCCCGATCTCATCGTCGTCCCCGACGCTGGAATCGAGACCAACCCGCGTTGGAATGCGGACGAGGTCTTGCTGGCGGTAGAGATTCTCTCCCCCGGGTCGCGGCGCACCGACCGGGTCGCCAAGTTCGCCGAATACGCCGAGGCCGGAATCGAGCACTATTGGCTCGTCGACCTCGACGCCCCGACAACATTGACCGGATATCGGTTGGTCGGCGACTACTACGAATTGATTGCCGACAATCAATCGACGGTTCGGATCGACTTGTCCGGCACTCCCGTCACAATCGATCTGACCGCGCTGACCGGATCACGGTCCGAATAGCCGGTCCCCGGCGGCGAAGGGCCTGGCTGCGGCTGGCGAAGTCGGGCGATCGGCGGGGACCACCGTCTCGGCCGGTTGGCCGAAACGTGTCTGTCCGTTATGTGCTATCCGGGCGGGGTGGGAGGGGTGGGGCTTATTCTTGAGGTATCCGCGGGGTGGTGGAGGCGGTTATGGACCACGTACGCATTCTTCGGACCGTGCTCGGGGTGACGGTCGGGTATGTGATCGTGCTCGGGGTCTGGCTGGGGTGGGTGCATCAGCACACGCCGCCGGGGACCGAGCCGTATCAGATCATGGCGATGGTGGGGGCGTTCGGATCGTGTGTGGGGATCGGAATGTTGCTGGCGCAGCGGCCGTCGCGGTCGGATCGGCGGTTGTTGCGGCACGGGCTGGAGGGGTGGGCGACCATCGAGGGGGTGCATCCGCTGCAGTACACCGATCACCACACGGAACTGACCGAACTCGATCTGGAGCTGACCGTTCCCGGTTCGGAAACCTATCGGGGCACGGTCGTTTTCGACGTCGCACCGATCGACCGGCCGAGAATGCATGTGGGTGAGACGATTTCGATCCGAGTGGATCCGGCCGACCGCGATCGGATCATGCTCTGCCTGTGAGCAGCCGCCCGCGCGGTCGCGCGATGGCGGTGGGTTCAGTCGAAGTGGGTCGGCGCCGTCAGCAGATACTGCGCACCGGCATAGGTCGCGAGGATGACGGCCTCGCTCGCGCGGCGCGACCGTGTCGTCCGAGCGAAGAGGCGACGCAGCACGATCATGCCGTCGGAGAGTGTGAACAACAGCGCACCCAGAGCCAGGCGGCTGCGCGGGTCGCTTTCCGGAACCACGGTCCCCGCAACGACTTTCGCGCCGGGAGCCAGGGCCGGATCGGAGGCGAGAGTCGCCGCCGTGCCCAGTGTCGCACCGTAGGCGGTCAGCGGCGCGGCGATGCGGGGCGCGCGCGCCCGCAACAGCATGGCGGCGCCCAGCCACGCGAAAACCCGGGGCGCCGCGACCATCGGCTGCGGCCGCGCACCGCGCCGCCACCACAGCGCCGAGTATCCGCACTGCATGACCGCGAAGGCCGAAGCGCCCGCGACCAGACGGCGGTCGTCGTCGGGATCTATCAGGAGTACGTCGCCGACGGTGGCCGCCGCCAGCGACCCGAGCAGAAGAGCCCGATCGGACTGCGGCGATCCCCGGTCACCCGTCGGGCGAGCAGGCTCGGCATCGCCATGGCCGGCCGCCTCGGAGGCATGCTCGCCCCCTCGCCGGTCCGCCTCACCAGCGGAGATTTCACCAGCGCTCGACGCGCGGCCGGCCTGGATCGCATCGGCCGCCAGCAGGGGCATGAGCAGCGGCTTCGTCGCCCACTGCCACCGGTCCCGCCCGGTGGCCGCGCCGAGGACGGTGATCAGCGCGGCACCCACGTACGCAGCACGGAACGGTCGCGCCATTCGGAATCTCCTCATCAATCCACGACGACGGTGGACCGGTGCGACGGTCGCGGCCGGTCAGAAACTGGGTTCGATCGGCTTGGGCGGGAGGGTGACCACCTGCCCGGCATAGCTCAGCCCGGCGCCGAAGCCGAGCAGCAGGGCCAGCTGTCCGCCCTTGGCCTTACCGGTCACCAGCATCTCCTCCATGGCCAGCGGGATGGACGCGGCGGAAGTGTTGCCGGTGTTCTCGATGTCGTTGGCCATCGGGATGTCGTCGGCGAGGCCGAGATTCTTCTTCATCAGCTCGTTGATGCGCGCGTTGGCCTGATGCGGCACGAAGACCTCGATATCCTCCTTGGCCACGCCCGACACCTCCAGTGCGGTCGACAGGGCGCGGGGCAGAGTGACTGCGGCCCAACGGAATACGCGCGGCCCCTCCATCCGCAGCGCCATCCGGCCCACCGGCTCCACCTCGGGATCGGTGCCCTGCAGTCGCTCCGCCCGGTCCATGTAGTCGAAGAAGTTGACGTCCTGGGAGATCGCCTCGGCGCTCTCCCCGTCGCTGCCCCACACCGTCGGGGAGATGCCGTTGACGTCGCTGGGGCCGACCACGACCGCACCGGCGCCGTCGCCGAAGATCATGGCGGTGCCGCGGTCGGTCGGGTCCAGGCCGACCGTCATGGTTTCCGCGCCGATCACCAGCACGTATTCGGCGGAACCGGCCCGGATCAGATCGGCCGCCACACCGAGGGCATAGCCGAATCCGCCGCAACCGGAAGTGAGGTCGAAGGCCGGGATGCCGTTCATCCCGAGATCGAAGGCCACCGAGGGCGCGCCGTGCGGGGTGAGCTTGAGCCAGCTGGAGGTAGCCAGAATCAGCGCGCTGATCTTGCTGCGATCGATACCGCTGTTGATGACGGCCCGCTCCCCGGCGGCCGCCGACATGGAGCGCAGGGTCTCGTCACCGCTGATCCAGCGACGATTGCGGATGCCGGTGCGCTCGAAGATCCACTCCGGGGTGGAATCGAGAACCTCGCAGACGTCGGCGTTGCTGACGACACGCTTCGGCCGGTATGCCCCGATGCCGAGCATCGCAACATTCTTGCGACCCTCGTTGATTGCAATGCTCACCACAGGAGACTCACTCGACCCTTCACGCTGTCGTACATAAGACCAGCGTCCAGGCTAACCCAGGCCCAAATATCACCCCAGAGCCAGATCCTTCAGGCCCAGAATGGAGCGGTACTCCAGTCCCTCCTCGGCAATCACCTGGTCGGCGCCGGTCTCGCGATCGACCACGGTGGCGACGCCGACCACGGTCGCACCGGCCTCGCGCAGTGCCCGGACGGCGGTCAGCGGCGAATTGCCGGTGGTCGTGGTGTCCTCGACGACCAGCACACGCTTACCGGAGATTTCCGGCCCCTCGATCTGGCGCTGCATGCCGTGCGTCTTGGCGGCCTTGCGCACCACGAACGCGTTCAGCGGGCGGCCGGGGGCGTGCAGCATCGCCAGCGCCACCGGATCCGCGCCCATGGTGAGCCCGCCGACGGCGTCGAATTCCCAGTCCGACACCAGCTCTCGCAGCAGGGTGCCGATCAGCGGCGCCGCCTGATGATGCAGGGTCGCCCGGCGCAGATCGACGTAGTAGTCGGCCTCCTTACCGGAGGACAGGGTCACCCGGCCGTGCACGACGGCGAGCTCCCGGACCAGCTCGGCCAATCTGTCGCGGTCGGTGGTGGATTCGATCATGTGGGTTTATGTCCTTCCCCGTGCGTTGAACATGCCTCGGTTGAGCCGGGTCACCAGATTCCGCGGGATCAGCCCGGCGACGGTGGTGAGCACCTTGTACTGCACCCCGGGCACACTGATCACCCGGTCCTTCTCCAAATCCTGCAGCGAACCGGACACCACCTGATCGACGTCGAGCCACATCGGCTTCGGTAGCGACGACATCTCGATTCCGGCACGCTCGTGAAATTCCGTGTGCACGAATCCCGGGCACAGCGCCTGCACCCGGACCCCGGTCCCGGCCAGTCCGCCGGCCAGGCCCTCAGTCAAGGATATGACGTAGGCCTTGGAGGCCGAATAGGTCGAGCCGCGGCCCGGTACCAGCCCGGCCACACTGGCGACATTGACCACCGAACCCTTGGCGGCGGCGATCATCGGCGGCAGTGCGGCACGCGTCAATTGCAGCACCGCGGTGACATTGACATCCAGTTGGGCCTGCAATTCCCGCGGATCCACGGTCCAGAACTCACCCGAGATACCGAATCCGGCATTGTTGACCAGGAAGTCCACGCCCTCGCCGAGCCGTTCGGCGACGGTGTTTCGGTCCTGCTCGCGCGCCAGATCCGCGGCCAGGATCTCGCTGCGGGTATCGAAGCGGTGCTGCAATTCCGCGGCGAGGGCGGTCAAGCGTTGCTCGTCGCGCGCCACCAGCACCAGGTCGTAGCCGAGGGAAGCCAGGCGGGTGGCGTAGCCCTGGCCGATACCGGAGGTCGGTCCGGTCACCAGGGCGACCGGACGGGTGGCACCGGGGAGGCGTGCGGCGCCCGGATCTGCGGGGCTATCGGTCATGGGTCGTCAACCACCTAGTGTCGGGCGGATAATCCCGGTGCCCGGACACCGGTTCGCGAACCGGACCGGTCACCGCGGTGCGGGGCCCTGATAGGGACGGAACCCCGGATGGAACGGACCGCCCGGCCGCTGCGGCAGCTCGTCCTCGGCCTGCGGTTCATCGGAATCCGCTGCGGCCGAATCGTTTTCCTCGTCCTCGAGGAATTCCTCGGCGGGCGGCCAGTTACGGCGGACCCGGTTGCGGGGATCCGGCACCACCGCGAGCGCCGGGCGGCGCGGCGGCTGCTGCTCGGCCTCGCCCGCGAGATCGCCGACCGGCGCGGCGATCACACCGGACTCGCGGTCCGCCGAATCGGATGCCGGGCGCTCACCGGAGTTACGAGTGTCGCCGGGGCGAGCGTCGCCGGGGCGGGGGCCGGCCGGTGCGTCGGTGCCGCCACGTGCGATGTTCCCGCGGTCGATGCCGTCCACGTTCTCGTGCGCGAACCGGCTCCGGCCGCCGTGTGCGTCGCCGTCCCGGGGCCCGGATGCGCGCTCGTCACGGAAATCGCGGTCGTCGTCGAACCGGTCGCCTGGACCTTGCTCGTCGTCGAACTCGTCGTCTTCATAGCGCTCGAACCGGTCGCCGTAATCCTGATCGCGGAAGTCGCGGTCGGCCCGGTCGTCGTAGCTCTGATCCCGGTAGCTCTGGTCGGCATAGCCCTGCTCGCGGTAGCCCTGGTCGGCTTCACCGGGTTCCTCGGCATTCGGGCGCGGACGACCGGGATCGTGCTGATCGGATTCCAGGCGGCCGCGGTCGCCGCCGGCCACCGGCGGCAGCACGTGCAGCAGACCCGAGAGCCGCAGCACGGCATCGATCGCGGCCTCCCAATCCTTGGACGCGGTGCCGACCGGCAACATGCCCAGCGTCCAGTTGCCCTCACTCCACAACTGCTGCACGGTATGCGGCAGTGTTTCGATGAAGTGGACCATCCGCTGGTCGACGGCGTGGCGGGCGACGTCCGGATTGGTGGCGAAGACCACGCGGTCGCCGATCGCGCCGAGCAGTTCCAGATCGGCGTCCTTGGGCGGGGCGGCGGTTTTCAGGCGCAGGTCGATATCGATGTCCGAGCCGATCTGGCGGCGCACGGCGACCAGCGTCGCGGCGTCCTCCAGATCGAACAGAACGAACTTCTCGCCCTTGCGATTACCGGAAACCACATCGATCGCGGACAGATACCCCAGTTTGGCCATCGCGCCCCGCCGCCATGTCGATGCCAGCGAAGGTTCGACCGAAACGTAGGTGTATCCCTGGGATTTGGCCCAGACCTGCCGTACGTGTCCGGTCCGCTGCCGCTGCACGCGATCGAAATACAGCAGTACGATCGCACCTACCAGTGCGATCGCCGCGAGGCCGAACCAGATTGCTGCTGTCATCGCACCTGAGTCTAGTGGGTTCGGGTGCAATTGCTCGCGCCCGTTCGTCCCGCGGTTCGCGCCTGCCTTCCGACGTCACACCCCCGAGCGGGCACGGCGGAGGCGCCGCACCCGCGGCGTCGCACTCACGGCGCGGGTGCGGTTGCCGAAACTCGTTGTGGGGCATCGTCGGCCGCCGCCTCGAGGAAGGTGCGCAGCAGCGCGGCGACCGCGGCGGGGTGGGTCACGGGCGGGGTGTGCGCGACACCGTCCAGCAATTCCAGCGGTTCCGCGCCGGGTAGCGCGGCGGCGAGGGCGGCGCCGGACGCAGCGGGAATGGGCAGGTCGGCGCCGCCGTGGACGACCAACGCCGGGGCGGTGATCTCGGCGAGGCGGCCGGCGATTCCGTCGGCGCCCATCAGCACACCGACCGCGCGAGCGAGTCGATCGGCAGGCTGCCGTCGTATCCGGGCCAGCCAATGCTCGACCGCCGCGGCGTCACCCAGCAGCAGATCGAGAACCGCGCACCCGGTCGCCTCGACCGCACCGGCGGCGAAACCGTCCCGGATGCGAGCCATTTGTTCCAGCGCCGGGCCGGGGAACGGATCCGCGGCGGTATCGATGAGTGTCAAGCTCCGAATACGTGCCGGGGCCAGCAGGGCCGCCCGCAGCGCGGTGAATCCGCCCTGCGAGTGACCGACGATGTGAGCGGCCGGCACGTCGAGCGCGTCCAGGACGCTCAGGGCGTCGCGCGCGGCGTCCCAATAGGTGAAGGGCAGACCGTCGTCCTCGGTATCACCGTGCAGCCGGAAGTCGAAGCGGATGCTGCGGTAGCCGGAGAGGTTCGAGACGACGCCGTCCCACATGGTCGAGTCCATGAGGTTGCCGTGCAAGAAGAGTACGGCCGGGCCGGTGCCGCCGGAGTCGCGGAGATGGAAGCTCCGGGCGAGGGTGGCGAGGGTGTTCATCGTGCTCCGTTCTGGTCGGATATCTCCATCCCACTCCGCTCAGGACGCCATGACGAGGTAGTTTTACGACCAGTCATGGTCGAAACAGGTCAACACGTACTCGGCGTCGGCTACGCACCCGCTGCTGCGGGCCGTGCGGTCGAGCTGCGGCGCCTCCCGGATGTTTTCCGGGGCGTGGTGCGGCACCGGCCGGTTCGCCCGGATTTCCACGTCGTCGGTGTGATCACCGGTGGCGCGGGCCGCCATGCCGTCGACTTTCGGCCGGACGATCTGGCCGCGGGCGCGGTGTTCTGGTTGCGGCCCGGACAGGTTCATCAGGTGCTCGATGCCGACCGGCTGCACGGAACGGCGATCCTGTTCACCCCCGACGCCCTCGCCCCCGGCAATCGGATCGCGACGTTCGCCGACGATGCGGTCCGGCCGAGCCGATGGGCGGTGGATCCGCGAGATCCGCACGTCACGACGGCACTGCGACATCTGGAATTGGTGCTCGCCGCGCCGTCGTGCGCTCGCGATATCGCCGACGCACTTCGCCTGGCGCTCACCCCACTGGTGGCCGCGGCGCCGGGGGCTGCGGCGGACAACGGGCCGGTGTCCGCGGTCTTCGCGCGTTTCGCGGCGGCGGTCGAAGCCGAATTTCCCCGACGGCATCGGGTCGGCGACTACGAGCGAGCCGTGCACGCCGGCACCAAGACCATCGACCGGTCGGTGCGCCGGGCCCGGGGTATCAGCGCGAAGCGGTATCTCGACGAACGACTGGCGCTGGAAGCCCGCCGCCGCCTGGCCACCACCGACGTCACCGTCGCAGCGCTGGCGCGCGAACTCGGTTTCTCCGAGGCCACCAACTTCGTGAAGTTCTACCGCCGCATGACCGGCACGACCCCCGCCTCCGTGCGGCAGTGACGACGATCCCGCCGCAGCGATGCGGAGGCGGATTACCTCGGCAACTGGGTGCTGATGATGATCTTCGCCTTGATGGACCCGTCCGGGTTCTTGTCGCCCTGCACGACCACCATGTCGCCCTGTTTCAGATCGGAGACCTTTCCGGATCCCATCGAGATCACCTGGGTCTGCGCGTCCGTGTGCACGGTGACCGAGTTGCCCAGCATCGACTGCAGCATGATGGTCGTTCCGTCGTTGCTGTTCACGGTCCCCATGGTCGCCCCGAGACCGTCGATGTCGCCGAGGCCCGGTAGCTGCGGGAGGCTGGGTTGCGCACCGCCGGACGGGTTCGGCGGGACGACCGGTACGCGCGTCGGCGCGGGCCGGCCGGTGGCGGCCGCATCGGAGGACGAGGAGTCGTTGCCGGCGAGCAGCAGGCCCGCGGCGATGCCGCCGAGGACCACGAGAACGAAGACGGCCGCGGTCAGCGCGATCCACAGGCCGGTGCGGTGGCGCCGCGGCGGTTCGACGGGCAGTCCGGTCGGGCCGACTGCTCCCTGGGGGCCGGTGGGGCCGGGGGCGCCGGAACCGTAAGGGGGGTATTCACCCGGTTCGCTGTACCCGGATTCGTAGGCGCCCCATTGGCTGTCGTAGGGCGGAAGTTCGCGGGTCGCGTTCGGGCCGGGCGATTGTTCGAAGTACCGGCCCTCATATTCGGGATGGGACGGGAATTCGTAGGGCGCGGTCTGTTCGTAGGGCCCGGGATGTCCGTAGGGGCGAGTGCTCTCGTACGGCCCGGGGCTCCGACCGTACGCTTCCGAGTATTCCGTCGTGTGGTCAGCGCCGTCGTCCGGATGCCGGCCCGATGCGCCGAGCTTCTCGGTCGGCGTATCGGGTGAATCCGGACGCTGCGCCCACGGGTCGCTCGGATTCGTCATGCTCACCAGGGTAGGTGCAGATCGGCGTTGCTTCAGCGAAGTGCGACAACCTCGGAAACCTGCGCGGGCGGAATCCGAAACCTGCGCGGGCGGAATCCGGCGGATACGCGGGGCGCGGTGTGCGATTCACTCACACACCGCGCCCCTTTCATCGAATCCCGGACGGCTCGGTCGTCACCGTCCGACGATCAGCCCGTCGCCGTCGGGTGCGACGTTGACCTTCACCAGGTCGCCGTCGGTGACCTCACCGGCCAGCAGCTCCTTGGCGAGCGAATCGCCGATGGCCTGCTGGATCAGCCGGCGCAGCGGCCGGGCGCCGTAGACCGGGTCGTAGCCGCGCACGGCCAGCCAGAACCGCGCCGAATCGCTGACGTCCAGCTTCAGCCGCCGCTGCGAGAGCCGCTTCTGCAGCTGCGCCAACTGGATGTCGACGATGTTCTCGAGCTGTTCCTCGTTGAGCGCGGAGAACATCACCACGTCGTCGAGGCGGTTGAGGAATTCCGGTTTGAACGCCGAGCGCACGGCGTTCATCACGAACTCCTTGTCGCCACCGGCACCCAGGTTGGAGGTGAGGATGAGGATGGTGTTGCGGAAGTCCACCGTGCGGCCTTGGCCGTCGGTGAGCCGCCCCTCATCCAGTACCTGCAGCAGGATGTCGAAGACGTCGGGGTGCGCCTTCTCGATCTCGTCGAACAGCACCACCGTGTACGGCCGTCGCCGGACCGCCTCGGTGAGCTGACCGCCCTGGTCGTAGCCGACATATCCGGGCGGGGCGCCGACGAGGCGAGCCACCGAATGCTTCTCGGAGTACTCGCTCATATCGATGCGGGTCATCGCGCGCTCGTCGTCGAACAGGAAGTCCGCGAGGGCCTTCGCCAGCTCGGTCTTACCGACACCGGTGGGTCCGACGAACATGAACGAGCCCGTCGGCCGGTTGGGGTCGGCGACCCCGGCCCGGGCGCGGCGCACCGCGTCGGAGACCGCGGTGACGGCCTCGGCCTGTCCGACCACTCGATGCCCGAGTTCCTCCTCCATCCGCAGCAGCTTCTGGGTTTCACCCTCGAGCATGCGGCCGACCGGGATGCCGGTCCACGAGGAGACCACTTCGGCGATGTCGTCCGGACCGACCTCCTCCTTGAGCATCATCTCGTCCTCGAGGCTGCCGCTGCCGGCCTTGCCCGCGTTCTTCTCGGCCTCCGCGAGCTGCTTCTCCAGCTGCGGGATACGGCCGTACCGCAGTTCGGCGGCCTTGCCGAGATCACCGTCGCGTTCGGCGCGCTCGGATTCACCGCGCAGCGATTCCAGCTGCTCCTTGATGGTGCGGACCGAGTCGATGGCCTGCTTCTCGTTCTGCCAGCGCGCCATCAGCTGGTTCAGCTTCTCGCGGTCGTCGGCCAGTTCCTGGCGCAACTTGTCGAGTCGCTGCTTGGAGGCCTCGTCGGTTTCCTTGGCGAGGGCGACCTCCTCGATCTCGAGGCGGCGCACCGCCCGTTCGACCTCGTCGATCTCGACCGGCCGCGAGTCGATCTCCATGCGCAGCCGCGAGGCCGACTCGTCGACCAGGTCGATCGCCTTGTCGGGCAGGAACCGCGAGGTGATGTAGCGATCGCTGAGGGTCGCGGCCGCCACCAGCGCGGAGTCGGTGATCCGCACGCCGTGGTGTACCTCGTAGCGCTCCTTGAGTCCGCGCAGAATGCCGATGGTGTCCTCCACCGACGGCTCGCCGACCAGCACCTGCTGGAAGCGGCGCTCGAGGGCGGCGTCCTTCTCGATGTGCTGACGGTATTCGTCGAGCGTGGTCGCACCGACCAGGCGCAGTTCACCGCGCGCCAGCATCGGCTTGATCATGTTGCCGGCGTCCATCGCCGATTCGCCGGTCGCGCCGGCGCCGACGATGGTGTGCAGCTCATCGATGAACGTAATGATCTGTCCGGCACTGGATTTGATCTCCTCCAGCACCGCCTTGAGCCGTTCCTCGAACTCACCGCGATACTTCGCGCCGGCCACCATCGCACCGAGGTCCAGCGAGACCAGCGTCTTCCCGCGCAGCGATTCCGGAACGTCCCCGGCGACGATGCGCTGGGCCAGCCCCTCGACGATGGCGGTCTTACCGACACCGGGCTCGCCGATGAGGACCGGGTTGTTCTTCGTGCGCCGGCTCAGCACCTGCACCACGCGCCGGATCTCGGTGTCGCGGCCGATGACCGGATCGAGTTTGCCCTCGCGCGCGGCGGCGGTGAGGTCCGTGGAGTACTTCTCCAGCGCCTGATAGGTGCCCTCGGGGTCCGCGCTGGTCACGCGGGTGTTGCCACGCACGGCGGTGAACGCCTCGCGCAGCGCGTCCGCGGTGGCGCCGTACTTCAGCAGCAGCTGCGAGACATCGGAGTCGCCTTCGGCGAGACCCACCACGACATGCTCGGTGGAGACGTACTCGTCACCGAGTTCGGTGGCGAGGCGCTGGCCGGCGGTGAGCGCGGCGAGCGCTTCCCGGCCGAGCTGCGGCTGCGTGGTGGCGCCGGTCGCGCGGGGCAGCCGGTCGACGATGTCCTGTGCCTCGCGTCGCACCGTTGCCGGGTCGACAGCGACAGCCTTGAGCAGGGGGGCGGCGATGCCGTCGGTTTGATCCAGCAGCGCCACCAGCAAGTGAGCCGGACGAATCTCCGGATTTCCGGCGGCCGAAGCCGCCTGCAGGGCAGCCGTCAGGGCAGCCTGAGTCTTGGTGGTGGGGTTGAACGAGTCCACGATCACCTTCCTACGGTCGTCTCGCGTTGTGGTCGGTCGGGTCCGGGCGGTCCGACTCTTCTGAGTAGTCCAACGCGGTAGGAGTTGAGTCTGTTCCGCTCAAGTTTGACATATTTCAGGAACCTGTGGCCAATCGTTTCACCCTTGGTGGATCTGGGTAAAGTGATCCGCTCATCACCGCACGACCACGGTTTTTTCGGGGATACTGGTCCGCGGGGGCCGACGACACGGCAGCTGTAGTCGGACACATTGAAGGAAAGGAAGCTCGACGTCGTGGATGCGCGTTCGGCAGCGCTGGTCCGCGCCAACTTCCGGTCGATCGTCGAGGCGCCGCAAGGGCCCGAACGATTGATCGGCGCGTTTTACAGGCATCTGTTCGCGGAGGCTCCCGGCCTGCGCGAATTGTTCCCGCACACGATGGATATGCAGCCCAAGCGGGTTGTCACCGCCATCCAGTTCGTGCTGGATCATCTGGAGAACTGGGACCGCGCGCAGCGGTTCCTGGAACAGTTGGCCCTCGACCACCGCAAATACGGTGTCGCGGCGGCACATTACGATGCCGCCGGACGCGCGTTGCTCGCTGCCTTCGTCACCTACAACGGTCCGCTCTGGACACCCGATCTGGAGGACGGCTGGCGCGATATCGCCATCCTGATCTCGGCCTCGATGGCCATCGGCGCCAATTCCGACACCTCGCGACCGTATTGGGAAGCGACGGTGGTCGGCCATCGGCGCGTACTCGACGACCTGGCGATCGTGCGCCTGCAGTCCGACGAGCCGATCCCCTACCAGGCCGGGCAGTACGTACCGGTCTCGATCCCGCAGCGGCCGAAGATGTGGCGGTATCTGTCCCCGGCCATTCCCACGAACCCGTACGGCGAGATCGAATTCCACGTCCGCAAGATCCGCACCGGCTGGGTCAGTCCCGCGATCGTCGGCGAAACCGAGGTCGGCGACACCTGGTTGATCGCCGGGCCGCTGGGCGGCCTGCACATCGACACCGAATCCCAGCGCGACGTGCTGATGATCGGCTCCGGGACCGGAATCGCGCCGCTGCGCGCGCAGTTGATCGAGATGGGCCGGCGCGGCGTGAACCCGCGTGTGCACTTCTTCATCGGCGGCCGCTATCCGTGCGATCTGTACGACGTGGAGAACATGTGGCAGCTGTCGCTGAGCAATCCGTGGCTGACGGTGGTGCCGGTCTGTGAGAGCGACACGAATCCGTGGTGGCATCCGCATCCGCCCGCGGACCCGCCGTACGGCATGCATCGGCGGCTGATCGGGAATCTGGGCGCGGTCGTGGCCAGCTTCGGCTCGTGGTCGGATCGGCAGATCCAGATCGCCGGATCGGCGCGGATGATCGCCGACACCAAGCGGGCGCTGCTGGCGGTCGGCACCCCCGAACACATCATCAGCGCCGACCCGGTGTGAGCGGCAATCGGTAGGCGACCCGGCGTCCGCGGCGTACCTTGGTGGGCGGGCGCGAGCGAACGGGACTGCGCCCGGCACAAGACTTTTCGGGGGCGGGAGCTGTCCCTCGGATCACAGGAGGAACGGTGACGTTGGGTCCGGATGAGACCGGGGAGATTCGGCTGGACGCGCCGACGGAATGGTCGTCGACCGTCGTCGGACATCATCGGCTGCGCCACGATCTCGCGGTGGTCCGGTTGATCGGCGAATTCGTCCCGTTCGAGGCGGGCCAATCGGTCGAGGTCCAGATTCCGCAGCATCCCGGTATGCGCCGCCGGCTGTCGCCCGCGCTGCCGCCGTCACTGGACGGCAAACTCGAATTCCACGTCCGCACCGTGCCGGGCGGATGGTGCAGCGGATCGATCGTCACCGAAACGGCTCCCGGCGACGAGTGGCGGATCAGCGCTCCCGCCGGGTGGCTGAGCGTCGACCCCGGCACCACCGACCTCGTGATGATCGCCGGCGGAACGGGTCTGGCGCCGATGCGCTCGCTCCTGCTGGATCTGTCCCGTCGCCCGGAGCCGCCGCGCACGCATCTGTTCATCGGCGGACGCAGCCCGCGCGACCTCTACGCCTCCGACATGCTCTACCTGCTCGCCGGCGAAATGCCCTGGCTCACGGTGATTCCCGTGGTCGAGAGGGCCGAGGACCCGAATTGGGTCGACCAGTGGTACGAGAGCTGCCGCGTGGATGTCGGATTCGATGTCGACGAGATGATGGAGGGCACGCTGGCCGATGTGGTGGGCGATATGGGCCCGCTGCTGCACCACCAGGTCCTGGTGTGCGGTTCGCCCGGAATGACCCAGGCCACACTGGAAGTGCTGGTCAATACGGGTACGCCGCCGGAGGCGATCCGCTTCGACGGGCTCTGATCCGCGCCGGCTAGAACAGCGGATCGTGGCGAATGTTCTCGGTGGGCGTGCCCGCCGCCATCAACCGGAATTTGGTGGTCTGCACCGTACTCGGTGATCCGACGATCTGGACATCGCAGTCCGACCAGTCGCCGCCGCGGGCCACGACCGCTCCGATCTGTCCCGTTTCGCGCGGCGCTATGCCCGGAAGATCGGGCTCGACACGTTCCGGATGGTAATACCACCAGGGGTTTTCGTCGCTTTCGGTGACCGGAACGACGGTGAGCCATTTGTTCGCGACGGCCAGTTCACTCAACGTCGGCAGATCGTAGAGATCGCACGGATGGTGTCCGCCGACGAACAGGTCGACCTTCGGATTGGACCGGCGTTGGGACATCGCCAGCAATTGCGCGCGCAGCGGAGCGATGCCGGTGCCGCAGCCGACCATCAGCATCTTGCGGCGCGTGTTGCGCGGCACCCCCAGCCCGCCGAGCGGCGCCCCCAGCAGCCACTGGTCGCCGATCGCGGTATGGCCGACCATCGCCGGACTGACCCAGCCGCCACTGACACTGCGAATATGGAATTCGATCTCGCCCTGGGGATTCGCCGGAATCGCCGGGGACAGGTACCGCCACATCCGCGGGCGGGCCGGGATCTGCACACTCACATATTGTCCGGCCGCATAGGTCATGGGCTGGTCGAGCTGCAGCCGGACGACGGCCAGATTGCACAGCACCTCGCGATGTTCGACGACGGTTCCGGTCCAGACCGGCGGCGTCGTCTCCTGGTCGGCGGCGCCGATCATCGTCTGGGTGATCAACGCGAGGCCGGCGTCCCAGGCCTGTTCCACCTCATCGGTCCACAATTCGGTGCCGGCATGTGCGCGCAGGGCGCTCTTGAGCGAATTACCCACGGCCGCATAGTGTTCGGCCACCACACCGTATTTGCGATGGTCGCGGCCGAGCTGCGCCAGGAAGGGCAGCAGTTGCTCGGGCTCCTCCAGCCGGTCCACGGCATACCCGATGGCCTTGACCAGCCGGTCGCGCTGCACCTCCAGAGCGGCGGGGAAGAAATCCCGGAGCTGCGGATATTCGGTGAACAGCAGGGCGTAGAAGGATCGGGCGAGCTGTTCGGGGCCGCCTTCCTCCGCGGCCACCGCCTTGAACGTGGTTCTGATCAGCGCGACGGTCCGCGAATCCATCTGTCCACAACCCCATTTCGCACGTCGAACTCGGGCCGGTCCGGTGAGCGCGGTGCCGCCGGACACGCGGCGCAGCCGATGGAGACCGAGTGTAGGCGAGGTTTGCCGGGCGCGGGACGCACTGAAGGAACAACAGGGAGGTAATTCGGCAGAACCGAGGTCCAGTAGTGTGTAGGCCCCTGGAAACCGACTCAAAGACCGTGACACGCCATGTATTTCGGCGTGTTCGAGAGCGGTTGTGCACGACTCGATATGCGATTTTCACATTTGCCGGGGGCATGCTGAGCGCGGGGTGAGGCCGGGACACACGAACAGCGCCCCCGATCCGGGGGCGCTGTCGCACGGTGTGTTCGGTCGCGGAACGGCACAGAGCCGAAACCGCCTACCGCCGTTTGTTGCGTGGCTGCCACACCACCAGTGCGGTACTGCGTTGCGGCGGAGCCATATCGGGTCGATGCCCGGCGCGCAGGCGTTCGACCTCGGCGGTCAATTCACCCACCCGCTGCTGCAACGCCTCGACCTGATTGGTGAGTTCGATGATCCGCTTGATCCCGGCCAGGTTGACGCCCTCGTCCTGGGACAGGCGCTGCACCTCGCGGAGCAGTTCCACATCCCGGGACGAATAACGTCGGCCGCCGCCGGAAGTGCGTTGCGGCGTAACCAATCCCAGCCTGTCGTAGGTCCGCAGCGTCTGCGCGTGCATTCCCGCCAGCTGAGCCGCCACCGAGATCATGAAGTACTCGGTGCCGGTTGCCCGATTCTTCGGATCACCGTTCATTAAGCACCTGCCCAACCTGCGCGCGGGTCGAACCCGCCGGCCTTCTCCGCCTCCGCGTAGCGCCGCAGCGCCTCGGTGGCTTCGTCGTCCAGCTTCTGCGGTACCGCGACCTTCACCGTGACCAGCAGGTCACCGGCGCCGCCGCCGCGCTTGGGCACACCGCGCCCGCGCACTCGCAGCGTCCGGCCGTCGGCGGTGCCGGGTGGCACCTTCACTCCGACTCTGCCTTCCAGTGTAGGCACGGAAACCGTTGTACCCAGCACCAATTCGCTGTAGCTGACCGGCAGCACCAGGGTCAGATCGTCGCCGTTGCGGCCGAAGACCTTGTCCTGGCTGACGTGCACGGTGACGTACAGGTCACCTGCGGGCGCGCCCCGCAGACCTGCCTCGCCCTGGCCCGCCAGCCGAATCCGCTGCCCGTCGCGCACCCCGGGCGGGATACGCACGGTGATGGTGCGGGTCCGGTTCTGGATGCCGGTGCCGTGACAGTCGGTGCACGGGTCGTCGATGATCGAGCCGGTGCCACGGCAGTCGTCGCAGGGTTCGCTGAACCCGAACGCGCCCTGGTTGCGGCTGATCACGCCGGTTCCGTTGCAGTGCGGGCACACTCGCGGGCTGGTGCCCGGCTTGGCGCCGCTGCCGTGACAGGTCGTACACGGCGACGGACTGGTCATCCGCAGCGGAACGGTCACGCCCTGGGCCGCCTCGCGGAACCCGAGAGTCGTCTCGGTCTCCACGTCGCTGCCCCGTCGCGGGCGCGACGTGGTCCGTGTGCCACCGCGGTTGAACAGGCCGCCGAGGATATCCCCCAGACCGCCGTCACCCGCGCCGGCGGCCGCACCGCCGAAGATGTCACCCAGGTTGAATTCGTTGGAGAAGCCGCCACCGCCGGTGTAGCCGCCGCCCGGGGCGTAGCCGCCGCGGCCGAAGCCGCCGCTGGCGAACAACCGCCGGGCCTCGTCGTACTCCTTGCGCTTCTCCGGATCGGCCAGCACGGCATGCGCCTCGCTGACCGCTTTGAAGCGCTCCTCGGCCTTGGTATCTCCCGGATTCTTGTCCGGATGCAGATCCCGGGCCAGTTTCCGGTAGGCCTTCTTGATCTCGTCCTGGGTCGCGCTGGAGGAAATACCCAGCTCTTTGTAGAAGTCCTTTTCCAGCCACTCCCGATTCACCGGGCATCTCCTCCTTCCGTCACATTGCGCGACTGTGTGTTACTCGGCACCGTCGGCATCTCGGCCGGCATTCGCAGTGTCCGACGAATCGGACAGATCCGCTACCCCATCGGTGACTCCGACCAGCGCATGGCGCAGGACGCGGTCGCCGAAGCGGTAACCCTTACGCATGACCACCCCGATCACCGGGTTGTGTCCCTCACCCTCGTGCTGCACGGCCTCGTGCAGGGTCGGGTCGAAAGATTCACCCTCGACACCGAATTCCTCGAGGCCCTGCTTCTGCAGCGCGTCGGCGAGCTTGTCCGCGACCGACTTCAGCGGTCCGGACTCGAGATCTCCGTGGGCACGGGCACGATCCAGATCGTCGAGCACACCGAGCAATTCGGTGACCACCGCGGCCTTGGCCGAGTCGATGGCGGCCTTGCGGTCGCGGTCGACGCGGCGGCGGTAGTTCGCGTACTCCGCGGTCAGCCGCTGCAGATCCGCAGTGCGCTCGGACAATTCGGCGCTGATGCTGTCGGCGAGGGCGTCGCCCTCGCCGGCCGAAGCGGAGGCCGAAGCCGTGTCGTTTCCGGCTACGGCCTCGCTCACATCACCCTGCGGAGCGGACGGTTTCCCGTCCTGGTCGATCTTTCGGTTGTCGACGATGGTGACCGGCTCCTCTTTCGGGTTCTGTTCCGTCACTTCTTCTCCGGCTCTTCCACGACCTCTGCGTCGACCACGGTGTCGTCACCGGCGGACGCGTTGCCCGCACCGTCGGCGGCGGCGCCACCCTCGGCAGCCGAAGCCTCGTAGATCGCCTGACCCAGCGCCTGCGATTCGGTGGCCAGCTTCTCCACCGCGGACTTCACCGCGGCGATATCGCTGCCCTGCAGGGCCTGCTTGGCCTCGGCGATGGCCGCTTCGACCTTCTCCTTGGTCTCGGCCGGCACCTTGTCGGAGTTGTCCGCGATGAACTTCTCGGTCTGGTGGACCAGCGACTCCGCCTGGTTGCGGGTCTCCGCCTCCTCGCGACGCGACTTGTCCTCGGCCGCGTGCGCCTCGGCGTCCTTGATCATCCGGTCGATCTCCTCCTTGGACAGGCCGGAGCCGTCCTGGATCTTGATCGTGTTCTCCTTACCGGTGCCCTTGTCCTTCGCGGTGACGTGGACGATGCCGTTGGCGTCGATGTCGAAGGTGACCTCGATCTGCGGCACGCCGCGCGGGGCCGGCGGGATGCCGGTCAGCTCGAAGGAGCCGAGCAGCTTGTTGTGCGAGGCGATTTCGCGCTCACCCTGGAAGACCTGGATCTGCACCGACGGCTGGTTGTCGTCGGCCGTGGTGAAGGTCTCCGACCGCTTGGTCGGGATGGTGGTGTTGCGCTCGATGAGCTTGGTCATCACGCCACCCTTGGTCTCGATACCCAGCGACAGCGGGGTGACGTCGAGCAGCAGGACGTCCTTGACCTCACCCTTGAGCACACCGGCCTGCAGGGCGGCGCCGACGGCGACGACCTCGTCCGGGTTCACGCCCTTGTTGGGCTCCTTGCCGCCGGTCAGTTCCTTGACCAGCTCGGAGACCGCGGGCATACGGGTGGAGCCACCGACGAGCACGACGTGGTCGATGTCCTTGACCGAGATACCGGCGTCCTTGATCACCGACTGGAACGGCGCGCGGGTGCGGTCCAGCAGATCGGAGGTGATCTTCTGGAACTCGGCGCGGGTCAGCTGCTCGTCGAGGAACAGCGGGTTCTTCTCCGCGTCCACGGTGATGTAGGGCAGGTTGATCGAGGTGCTCTGCGAGGAGCTCAGTTCGATCTTGGCCTTCTCCGCGGCCTCACGCAGACGCTGCAGGGCCATCTTGTCCTTGGTCAGGTCGATGCCCGAGCTGGCCTTGAACTTGTCGACCAGCCAGGTGACGATCCGGTTGTCCCAGTCGTCGCCACCGAGGTGGTTGTCGCCGGAGGTGGCGCGAACCTCGACGACGCCCTCGCCGATTTCCAGCAGCGAGACGTCGAAGGTGCCGCCACCGAGGTCGAAGACCAGGATGGTCTGCTCTTTGTCGCCCTTGTCCAGGCCGTAGGCCAGCGCGGCGGCGGTCGGCTCGTTGACGATGCGCAGGACGTTCAGCCCCGCGATCTGGCCGGCCTCCTTGGTGGCCTGGCGCTGCGCGTCCTCGAAGTAGGCGGGCACGGTGATCACCGCGTCGGTGATCTCCTCGCCCAGGTAGGACTCGGCGTCGCGCTTGAGCTTCATGAGGGTACGGGCGCTGATCTCCTGCGCCGTGTACTTCTTGTCGTCGATCTCCACGGTCCAGTCCTCGCCCATGTGGCGCTTGACGGACTTGATGGTGCGATCGACGTTGGTCACCGCCTGGTTCTTCGCCGGCTGCCCGACGAGAACCTCTCCGTTCTTGGCGAACGCGACGACCGACGGGGTGGTGCGCGAACCTTCCGAGTTGGCGACGACGACCGGCTCACCGCCTTCGAGAACAGCGATGACCGAGTTCGTGGTCCCGAGGTCGATACCGACCGCACGAGCCATAGTGGTTCCTCCTAGGTGATGTAACTGTGTGTGGTGCAGGGGCGACCCTGCGCGTGGCACTGTTCGTGCCGGCCGGACCTCGCCCCTGACACCGCACGGAGCACGGTCCTCAGCAACACTGAGCGTGGTCGGCTCAATCCTGCCCCCCGATCCCGTCGGAGTCAACCAGAGACTTGAGTCGCTTTCACTCAACCTTGCGTCGATCAGCTCAACGAGCGGGGCGGACGGTTCATTCCCGGCCGGACGAAAAAATTTCCCAGCCCACCGGAGAGCACGCGACGCTTACCGGGCCTGGTCCCTCGATACGCGGATGACCAGGCATTTCGACCATCCGATGCTCAGCCGGCGGCCGCGAGTACCCGGTCGGCGAGATCCTTGTCGAGACTCACCCGAACCAGGGCGGCGGCCAATTCCGCGTCGTGGCCGGAAGGGCCGAGGCGGTCGAGGCGCTTCGGATCGGTCGACAGATGCAGCAGATCGGCACCCTTGCGGGCCCGGTCGTCGAAATGCGGGCGCACCCAGGTCCAGACATCCTGAACTTCGCGCAGGAAGATTTCGGCGCCGGTCGGGCCGATGCCCTTGAACTGCTGCAGCGATTCGGCCAGCCGGTCCGGGTCCCGATCCGCTTCGGCGGCCAGTTTCCGCAGATCACCGTGGTAGCGGTCGAGCAGGATGGTGGCGTTCTCACCGAGCCGGGTGGCGGTGGATTCGTCGTAGCGGCGGTAGTGGCCGCGCCCCAGCGCGTCGACGAGGTCCTGCCAGTCGGCCGCGGCGACGCGCTGCGGGGTGCGGTAGCCGCTCGATCTCAGTTCACGCGCGGCGGCGACCGCGATATCGGCGGTGATCCGGGCGCTCATGAGCTGGGCCAGCACCAGGAGCTGGAACAGCGGAGCGGGTTTGTCGGCGAGAGTGATTCCCGCCTCGGCCGCATAGGTGGTCCCCGCTCGGTCGAGCAGTTCCCGGGCGATCCGATCCTCGTTCGCGCTCATCTGCGACACCCCACTTTCGTCGACCCGGCGATTCACTATCCGGCTAACCCGAGACGCGCAGGTCAAACCCGCCGGCGAGGACGGCCGACGTCTCCTGCCTCACGGCTGGGATTTGTAGACCACCAGCGGTTCACCGGACGGCGCGACCACCAGATGCCCGCTGCGGGCGCCTTCGGTGAAGATGGTGACCGTCGGCGGGTGATCCGGCGCGGAGCTGTCGCGACCGATGATCAGATGGCTGACCTTCGTCTGCGGCGACCCGACGGTTCGCGGAGCTCCGGCCAGCAGGGCCGCCAATTTCGGCACATCGATCGTGGCGAGGTCGATCGGCTCGAGTTTCGGATCCCGGCTGCTGGTCGTCCAGGTATCGAATTCTCCCTTGTAGGAAGCTCTTTCGGAAATCGACCGATCCCCCGTGCGGGGCCGCTCGATCGAGGCGTTCTCCGGCATCAGCGTCACGTCGTCGGCGAGCAGATCGCCGTAGTGCTGACGGTAATCGGACAGAAACGCCTCGATACCGGCGGCGGTCGTCATATCCGGCGGGGTGTGGTCGGCGAGCGGACCGTCGTCGCTGCTCACCCAGCCGCAGAACATGCCGATCAGGGCCGCAGCCGCCACCGCACCGCCCGCCAGTACCCACCGTCGGGCACGCCGTCGTCGCGCCGGGCGCACGACGGGGGCGTCGGCCATATTGGCCGGAATCTGCAGATCGCCGATGACCTTCTCGACGTCGGCGAAGGTGCGCGCCCGCATCGCCGCGGCGGTGCGCCGCCCGTGCTCGGAGTCGGAGAGCTGACCGTCGTCGCGGGCGGCGTCCAGCAGTGCGCAGGCGTCGACGCGATCCGAATCACGCACGCGCAGACCGCTGTTCGCGGCCCCGGCCGGCGCGGCAGGTCGGCGGGATGTGGCGAAGGTTCCCATCGGCTGCACCTATGTGTGGAACGGGTAGACGCGAATCGGATCGCCCGCGGGCGTGGCTTCCAGGTATGCGTTCTCGTTGAACGAATTCCCGACGTAGATGCTGATCGTGGGCACCTTGGTGATGGTGTCGATACCCATGCCGATATGACTCACCGCGCCGCCGGGGACCTTCAGCAGCGGTACCGCCCGCGCGATCAGATCGCCCAGCGCGGACGTGTTCACCGCGGCGAGGTCGAATATCGGCTTGTCGGCCGAGCGGGTGGTGACGGCGGTCGAGGCCATGAAACCGCCCCGATAGGAGTAGTCGGCCACCCGATTCGGCTGCCGCGCCGAGGTGCGGTCGACCGACGCGAAATCGGGGAACAGGGTCAGGTCGTCGACGGTGGTGTCGCCGAATTTCGCCTGATAGTCGCTGCGGAACTTCTCGAAGCCGGCCACCGTGGTGAGGTCGGGTGTCTCGATCACCACGGGCCGTATCACCTGCGGCGCCGCGGCCGCGATCGGAGCGGGCTCGGGGGCGGCTCGATGCGTCAGCAGATACCCGCCGACCGCGGCGGCCAGCACGACCACCGCCGCGGCGCCCGCGAACCACGCCGTCCCGCTCTGTACTCCCGCCCGCGGATCGATCGGCGCCTCGGCCGGGCGCTGCAGGTCCGCGGTCAGTTCGGCCAGATCGCCCAGGGTTTCGGCGGCCGTGGTCAGATCGGTGAGGGTCTGATGTTCCTCCGCCGAGAGCTGACCGTCGGCCAGTGCGGTGTCGAGGGCACGGCAGGTTTCGGCACGGTCGGCGTCGCGGGCACGGATATAAGCCGGATAGCGGCCCGCTCGCCGGGGCGGGCCCGGCGGCTGTGTCCATTGCGCACCACCGGCGGGCGGTTGCAGGTCGTCGACCAGATTCCGCAGTTCGCCGACGGTCTTCGCGGTGGCCGCACGGTCGGACCGGTCGTGATATTCGTCGGCGCCGAGTTGGCCCTCGTCGAATGCGGCATCGAGCAGGGTGCGCGCTTGAACTCGGTCCATATCGCGGGCCCGCATGCTGCCGGGTGCGGGCATACCCGGCATTCCGGACCCAGAAGAGCTCACCCCTGGATGGTAGCGACTCGGCATCCGCATCACGGCGTGTCGGTGCGGGATTCGGGCGACCCCCGACCTCTGGGGTCTTTCCGGCAAATGGCGGCCGCCCATACAGTCGCGTCGATGTGGTCGGGGACCGATCGACTATGGAGGAATCGATGAAACGCAGTCTCGCCGCCGCCGGTGTGGCCGCCGCACTCACGACGGGCGGATTGTTCGCCGCCGGGAACGCGGCCGCCGCGCAGCCGGGCTTCACCGACGGCCCGATGCTGGGGTCCTCGGATGTGGGCTGCACCGAACAGGGCTGCACCTCGCCGCTGGTGAAATTCCTGCTGGTCGACCTGCTGGGATCTTTGGACAGTTTGTCCGCGGGTGTTCCTCCGCAATCCCGCTGATTCGGCCCATCCCGCGCGGTACCGTGCGGATATGAAGGCCGTGGTGTGTTCGGAAGGCAAGCTGGAAGTCGCGGATATCCCGGCGCCGAAACCCGGGCCCGGCCAGTTGGTGATCGCGGTGTCGCGATGCGGGATCTGCGGCTCCGATCTGCACGCCCGTCTGCACTGTGACGAACTGGCCGAGCTCGCGGCCGCCACCGGTTACCGGAATTTCATGCGCTCCCATCAGCGTGTGGTGCTCGGTCACGAATTCGTCGGGGAGATAGTCGAATACGGGTCCGACTGCCGCAAACGCTGGCAGCCGGGCACCCGCGTGGTGGCATTGCCGATCGTGCGCAACGGCCGCGATCCCGAACTGACCGGACTGTCGGAGCAGGCGCCCGGCGGCTACGCCGAACAGGTCGTGGTGCAGGAATCCATGACGTTCCCGGTGCCGAACGGGCTGGCCACCGACCATGCGGCGCTGACCGAACCGATGGCCGTCGCCTGGCATGCGGTGCGCAAAAGTCGGGTGGGCCGCAACCAGCCCGCGTTCGTGGTGGGGTGCGGGCCGATCGGCCTGGCGGTCATCAGCATGCTGCGCGCCGCCGGCGTGAAGAACATTGTCGCCAGCGACTTCTCACCGCGTCGCCGTGAACTGGCGCGCCGGTGTGGCGCCAACGTGGTGGTGGATCCGAATCTGGAATCACCGTGGACGGCCAACCCCGCGAAGGGTCGCATCTCCGGCGTCACCGATATCCTCAATCTCGGTTTCGACACCATGACGCGACTGCGCAGCATCCCGAAACTGCCCTGGTGGTATCTGTTCCGCCTCGCGCACAGCCTGGACGCGGCGCCGGCCGGGCCGGTGGTGTTCGAATGTGTGGGCGTGCCGGGGATCATCGACCAATTGCTCACCGACGCACCGCCTCTGACCCGCATCGTGGTGGTCGGGGTCTGTATGGAGACCGACCGTTTCCGGCCCGCGATGGCGATCAACAAGGAGATCGAACTGCGCTTCGCCTTCGGCTACGATCCGGGCGAGTTCCGCGACACCCTGCACATGATCGCCGGCGGTAAGGTCGACCCGGCTCCGCTGATCACCGGAACCGTGGGGCTGGCGGGTGTCGACAACGCCTTCACCGCCCTGGGCAGTCCCGAACATCACGCGAAAATCCTTGTGGACCCGTCGAGTTCGTCGTCCGACGTGTGATCGCTCAGCGGTCGAGCAGCGGGAAGCGTCCGGAATCGAGCAGTTTCGCGATCGCGTCCAGCCGCGCCGGCGGCAGTGCGTAGTCCGGGTGGGCACGCAGTATCGACGCGGCATCGTGCAGGCCGATCATCTGCTTCTCGGCATCGGCCGCGCTGCGGCCACCGGGCGCCACCGGATGACCGCCCAGGCCGCGTGCGCCGGGCCGCACCCGGCCCTGGTCGACGGCGGTCCGCACGCGGCGCGCGCAGCGGCACGGCGCTGCCGGATTCGCCACACCGCAGGTGGCGTTCAGGAAGTTGCCGAGCCGAGTCCTCGCCCGTTCCAGCCGTTTCCGATAGGCCGGGGCGCCGATGCCGAGAATCCACGCGGCCTCGGCCGAGCTCAGTTCGAAGACATCGGCGAGCACGAACGCGACCCGCTCGTCACGGGCGAGGCATTGCAGCATCGCCTGGCTGCAGACGAGCCGCACCTCGCGGGTGAGCACCGTCGCCTCGGGCCCCCGGTACTCCTGTTCGGCCAGCCCCTCGAGCAGATTGGCGGCGAAGCCGTCCAGGTCCAGCTGCGCCGATTCCTGCGGGCTGCGCCGGCGCTGGTTCAGCAGATAGTTGACGCCGATGCGATAGGCCCAGGTCGTCAGTTTCGCCTCGCCGCGCCAACTCGCGAGATTTCCGACAGCACGCAGCAGGATTTCCTGCACCGCGTCCTCGGCATCGGGCGGATTTCCCGTCATCCGTAACGCCAAGCGGTACAACGGATCCTGCAACAGCCGCACCACGTCGGCGATGGCGGTCCGGTCGCCGGCCACGGCGCGATCGACCAGTGCGGTCTCGGCCGCCCGCTCGTCGGGCCCGTCAACGCTCATCGACCTATCGTGCGGTGCCGCGAGCGGCACCGCAACGGCGCAGGTCACCGCGGCGTTGTCCGGACCGCGGTGCGGGGTTCGGTGAGCCGCGAGTCGCGCAGCCAGGTCGCCACGGCCGCGCCGATGGCGTCGGGACGGTCCTCGGGGGCGTGATGTCCGGCCGGACCGATCCCGACGACCTCGACCGCCGCGAAGGTCCGCCGCGCCCAATCCACCGCGTCCGACGATCCGAGGCCGACGCCGGCATCCACAGCCATCACCAGCTTGGGGATATCCGGTGTGGAAGCCATCCAGCGGCCGTAGTCGTCCATGACGGCGGCGACATCGGCGGGCTCTCCGTCGAACGGGATCTCGCGCGGCCACACCAACATCGGCCGCCGCGACTCCGGCGTCGGGTACGGCGCCCGGTACACGTCCAGATCGGCCGGAGTCAGGCTGCGCGCGCCGAACGGGAGATTGAATTCGATGAACATGTTGTCGCGCAGAATCATCTGCTCCCCCTCCGGTGACCGGAACCGACGGAACAGCTCCGCCCCCTGCTCGGGCATCTCGGACCAGCGCAGCGGTCGCAGGAATGTCTCCACCACCGCGACGCCGCGCACCCGGTCGGCGTGGCGCGCGGCCCAGTCCATACCCAGCGCGCCGCCCCAGTCGTGCCCCACGAGCACCACCTCGTCCAGCTCCAGGGCGTCGAACCAGGCGTCGAGGTAGCGGGCGTGATCGGCGAATCGGTAGGCGATATCGGGCTTGCCCGAATCCCCCATGCCGATCAGATCCGGCGCGAGCACCCGGGTCAGCGGATCGACGTGCGGAATCACGTTGCGCCACAGATACGACGAGGTCGGGTTGCCGTGCAGGAAGACCACCGGAACCGGTCCGGTGCCGCTCTCGCGGTAGTTGACGAAGGAATCGAGAGTCACGACGGTCGGCATGATGTGTCCTCGGATCGGTGCCCGGCCGAGTTTTCGGCCCTTACATCCGGTTTCGACACGGGCAGGACGAGGTTGTGACCGGCCCCCGCTGTGATGCGAGACACATCACAGCGCCGAGGGATCAGCCGGCGCGAGGCGGACGCACGCGGCTCATCGGGGTGGTTTCCGGTTCCCGCAACTGGTCGACGATTCCCTCCGCGCTCCGCGCCGCCGTCAGGCAGGCTTCGGTGGTGAATCGGTCGGCCAGCGGGTGGCGCGCCCGACCACGCCACTTCCGCACCGCCGCCACCGCATGTGCCTGCACTTCGCCGCCCGGAGCGTCCGGGGGCAATCCCAGGCGCAGATGCGGTGCCACACCGGATCCGCCGACCAGCCGGTACAACTCGGTGACATCGTCTGCGGGCAGGGGCAATTCATCGGTGCGCAACCGCCCGAGCAGCCGCAGCTCGGCGAATCCGTGCACATCCGCCAACAGGCTGTTGATATGGGGGAGCAGGTCGTCGGCGCGCGTTCCCGGATGGGCGGCCACGATCCGCGCCACGGCGGTCAACGCCGAATGCGCCTTCAGTTGATCGGCTCGCTGGGCGAACTGCACGTCGAGCACCGTGCGCAGTTCCTCCACGCCGCTGCGCTCGCCGAGTTCGCGTGCCAGCGTGGCGGAGTCGCGCACGCCCAGCCGGATCAGCGTCACCGCCATGCGAATGCCGAACAGGCCGAACCGGGCTGCGAGATGGGCCCGCAGTTCCGCCGGCACCGGCAGGGGCAACTCCGGATGCGCGAATCGGTCCGCGGACAGTAGCGCGATGCTCAGATCCTCCACGGAGATCCGCGCCAGCGCCTCGAAGGCATCGAATTCGCGCTGCCGCAGCGTCGCGCCGGCGAAGGCGAGCAGGCCGGCGACCGGAATGACCGCCTGGCACAATCCGGTTCGCTCCAGTTCGGTGGCGAAGCGGGCCGAGACCTCGCGGGCCGAATGCAGGGCATCGATGCGGCCGGCGCCGATCTCGTCGGCCCGGGAGACCACCCCGATCACGCCGAGCGGACCCGAAACACCCTGCCGGGCAGCACCTCCGGCGCCGATGCGTTCCAGGAACCCGATATCGGAGGCGTCCAGCCGGCGCAGCAGATAGACGACCGCGTCGGCCTCGGGAACGGTCACCGCCGCATTCTCGTCGGGCGTGAGCAGCCGTGAGGTGCGCAGCGACACCTCCCGCGACAGCGACGACGTGCCCGGAGTGTCGATGATGGTGGTGCGAGCCAGGGTGGCGGCCGGCCACTGCACATCCAGATGGTCGACCTCGTGCTCACCGGCGGCGTTCCAGCGCAGCGCCGACAGGTCGAAACTCAGACCGTGCGCCCCGGGCAGGCCGTCGGCGCCGGGAGTGCGCCGCACCACCACATCGGCGCTCGCGCCGTCGGCGGCCAGGGCGCTCACGCGCGGGGCCGGGCCGTGGCGGTACCAGGTCACCATCCGCGTGCACTCGGTGGCATCGGTCGGTGCGATGTCCTGTCCGACCAGCGCATTGAGCAGCGTCGATTTACCGGCTTTGAGCTGCCCGGCCAGCGCCACCCGCAGCGGTTGGTCGAGGCGGCGCGCACAGTCACCGAGCATCGCGGCGGGGCGCGACCGCGGCGCATAGGCGTGGCGGGCCGCCGAAACCAACCGGCGCGCCTCCCCCACGATGCCCGGCGTCTGGTCGCTGACCTGGTAACTCACGCGTCGACCGTACCCGAGCAGGCTGTGAATCCCGGTGCCGTGGGCTGAGAATCCCGGGGCCGCAGGCTCGGAGTCCCGGTGCCTTGGGTCAGGACTGTGCCCCGCGCGCATGACGTCCGGACGGGCCCGCCGGCGGCAGCATCGCATCGGCATGACGTCGCAGCTCGGCCACCACTCGCAATTGCCGCTCGAGTTCCGCGCCCCGCTGCGTGCGCTGGGCGTTGGCCACCCCGGCGGCATCCTGCGCGGCCTGCAGCGAATCGTTGATCGAACGCAGACTGCGGTCGGCGATGCCGGTGAAGTGATCGCGCAGAATGCGATGGATGCGATGCAGCCGGTCGCGCGACTCCTTGCCCGCCTCGAAACTCACATCGTCGAGGTAGCGGCGCACCGCCATCTTCGCCTCGCCGCGCTTGCGCGCCAGCCGTTCTCGTTTGTCGTCGCGAAACGCCTTGCCGCCCAGCAGCACACCCGCGCCCAGCGACACCGGATTGATCAGCGCCAGGCCCGCGACCGTACTGGCCAGGCCGATCATCACCATGCCGCCGTAGGAACCGCGCATACCGACGAGCAACTTGTGGCCGATGCCGAGATCCGGCTCGAGATCGGCGAGCGTCACCGACGCCACCCGCGATTCCTCCAATTCCGAACCCGACCGCACCGCAGGCAGATCCACCGCACCGAATTCGAGGAAGTGCTCGGCCACCCGCTCGGCCAAGTGGATGGCGCGATGATGCGTCCACAGCAGATTGTCGCCGATGGCGGTGTCGGTCGTTTGCATCAGCCACTGTTCCAATTGATCCCACAGCCGGCCGGGATCGTTCTCGTCGATCCACTCCTCGGCGGTCCTGCCGATGGCGCGCAACCGATCTCGCAGGTCGTGGTCGATATCGCCGGCCAGATCGGTGACGCCGTCGCCCAGCGTCTGCTGCCAGGTCGCGGTCCGGCGATGCAGCTCCTCGGCCTGCGCCTTCGCGGTGCGCAGTTCGCGGATGGCGGCCGCACCGCGTTCGGGGTCGCGCAGGGCGACCAGTTCACTGCTCAGCGCCAGTGCGAGATGTTCTGCGGCAGAGGAGATGTCGAGAGCCACCGCGCGTTGCGCCGCCGCCTTGTCCCGAGCGACCACCTGCTCCCGCAGGAAGTCGAACAGGACACCGAAACCGGATTCCCGGCCCAGTTGCTGATCCTGCAGCCGCATGGCGTGGCTGCGCAGCAGCGCCGAAACCGGGATGATCGGCAGCGCCAGGCGATTGCGCTCCAGATGCGCCTGGTCGGCCTGCAATACCTGCCGCCAATGCGGATACAGATCGATCTTGCTGAGGATCAGCGCCACGGCCGGGCACAGTTCGCGCACCTGCCGCAGGAAGTCGACCTCCGGTTCGGTCAGCTCGGTGGAGGCATCCGAGAGCAGCAGCACCGCATCGGCGGCCGGGGCCAGGGCGAGAACCGCTGCGGCCGTGGCGGTTGCGTGGCCGCCGACCGGCGGGGTGTCGATGACGACGATCCCGTCGGCCAGCAGCGGATTCGGCAACTCGATCTCCACCCGCGCCACGCGGCCGTGCGGAGACTGCGGCGTGACGGTGTGAATATCGCCGAGCGGCAGCGGAATCCGCCGGTTGTCCCGCTCGTCACCGGACGGCGTGGTGACGACGGTCTCGGCCCGGGCCTGCGGGCCGTGCGAGAGCACGATCGGCACCCCGGTGGTCGCATCGTCTCCGACCGGGCTGATGTCGAGATTCAGCAGCGCGTTGACGAATTGACTCTTGCCCTGGTTGCCCAGGCCCACCACCACGATGCGGCGGCGGGGGTCGCGGATCCGGTCGGCCAGCACCTCCAGCCGGCCGACCAGATCGTCGCGATCGGCGGTGCGCGCGGCGGTGATGGTTTCGGCGAGAATCCGCGACAGCGGTGAGGCAGGCACCTCCGGGGCGGTGTCCGCCACGACCACACTGCTCATTTTCGTTGCACCCCAACCTGTTTCGTTGACCGAACCGATTCTTCGCTACCCTCAGTGCAGCAGTCCGCCGGTGATGTCGCCGGAGGCGTGCGTATCGGTGACGGTCGAGGCGTGGCCGGAGGTGTCACCGAACAGGCTCGAATCCGTGTGACCGCCGGTGTCGAGCCCGCCCGACAGCGAGCTGTTACCGCCCGCCGCCAGAGTGCTGTCGATGCCGCTGTGCGCACCGAGGGCGCTGTCCACGCCGCCGCCGATACCCGAGGCGCCGACGCCGGAGATATCGGTGCCGACACCACTGCCGAACGCGTGCGACACATCGACACCGGACCAGGTGCCGGCGGCCGTACCCGAGAGTGCCGAGGATGCATCCGTGCCCGCGTGCAGCCCCGAGTCGACCGAACCCGTCAGACCCGAGCTCGCATCGGCGCCCGCGTGCAACCCCGAATCCGCCGCGCCCGACAGCGAGGTCGACAGATCGCCCGCACCGTGGAGACCGGACTCCGCGGTCCCCGACAACGAGGTTCCGAGGTCACCGGCACTGTGCACACCCGACGCGGCGGTCCCGGACAGCGATGTCCCCAGGTCGCCCGCACTGTGCACAGCCCCCGCGCCCGCGCCGGACAACGACGTGCCCAAGTCGCCCGCACTGTGCACAGCCCCGGCACCGGCGCCGGACAACGACGTGCCCAGGTCGCCGGCACTGTGCACGGCACTGGCGCCCGCTCCCGAGAGCGAGGTCGCCAAGTCGCCGGCACCGTGGACGCCCGCATCCGCTGATCCGGACAGGGAGGTTCCGAGGCCGGTCGCGCTGTTCACACCGGACGTCGCCGCACCCGACAGCGAGGACGACAGATCCCCGGCCGCATGCGCACCCGAGACCGCGGCCCCGGACAGATCCGCCCCGGTGTGCACACCGCTGCCGAGACCACCGGACAACCCGGTCTCCAACCCGGTCGCACCCTGCGCCCCCGAAGCCACCGCCCCGCCGAGCCCCGCTCCGATACCGGCGGCACCCCCGAGTCCCGCGGCGGCATTCGCAGCACCGCCGAGCGCCCCACCGAGACCGGCATTCGCGGCGCCGCCCAGGGCACCACCGAGACCGGCACCGGCGTTCGCCGCACCGTTCAGGGCACCGCCCAGTCCGGCACCGGCGTTCGCCGCACCGTTCAGGGCACCGCCCAGTCCGGCACCGGCATTCGCCGCACCACCCAAGGCACCACCGAGCCCCGCACCGGCATTCGCAGCGCCGCCCAGTCCTGCTCCGGCATTCGCGGCACCGTTCAGTGCACCACCGATACCACCCTGCGCAGCACCGCTCAGCGCCCCGCCCAAATCTCCGGCCGCCTGTGTCGCATCCGACAGATCGCCCCCGATCCCGGCACCGGCATCGGCCGCCCCGCTGAGTGAACCCCCAAGGCCCGCAGCCGCATTCGCCGCTCCCCCGAGTGCGCCACCGAGCCCAGCGCCGCCCGCGAGTGCGCCACCGAGCCCAGCGCCGCCCGCGAGTTCTCCACCGAGTCCGGCACCCGCGTGGGCCGCACCCCCGAGAGCACCACCGAGGTCGGCTCCGACCTGCGTCGCGCCGCCGAGCGCACCACCCAGATCGCCACCCGTATGGACCGAATTCCCGAACGAACCTTCCAGCCCCGCACCAGCATTGGCGGCACCACCCAAGGCATCGCCCAGTCCGGCACCGGCGTCCGCCACACCACCCAGCGCACCACCGAGACCAGCGCCCGCGTCGGCCGTACCACCCAAAGCACCACCCAACTCGGACCCCACCCCGGTCGCAGCACCCGCCGCACCGGACAACCCCGCCCCCAAGTCACCCGCCGCATTCAGCGCACCACCAAGGCCGGCACCCGCATCGGCAACACCGCCCAGCGCGCCTCCCAGTCCTGCACCGGCATTCGCCGCGCCGCCCAACGCGCCACCCAGC
>NZ_BDBN01000083.1 GCF_001613005.1 Nocardia nova NBRC 15556
CCGGTCATGATCATCGTGAGCACCGACGGATCCTGCCTGCGCAATCCCGGCGGCGCCATCGGCTGGGCGTGGGTCAATCATCAGGGCAGTTCGGCCAGCGCCGGCGCGGCCTCCGGCACCAACCAGGTGGCGGAGCTACGCGCGGTTCTGGAGGCGATTCGGGCGCATCCCGGTCCCGAACCGCTGTTCATCGAGAGCGATTCGCTGTACGCGATCAAATGCGCGTCGGAATGGCTACCGAGCTGGCGGCTCAACGGCTGGCGCACCGCCACCGGCAGCGCGGTGAAGAATGTGGAGCTCGTCCAGTGGATCGATCACGCGATCGCCACTCGCCCGGGGCCGGTGCGGTTCCGCTGGGTGCGCGGGCACGTGGGCAACTACTACAACGAACAGGCCGACAAGCTCGCCGGTGAGGCCGCCCGCGCCGCCGCGGGCCGGGCCGATGCGACGCCGAACGGTATCGACGATCTCCCGCCGTTGCCGACCGCGGTGCGGCCCCCCGCCGCAGTCACCGAGACGATGTCCGACACCGCCGCGACGACGCCGCTGACGGTCGTCGTCACCGACAAGCCGGCGTCCCGGCCCAAACGCGGCCGCGCGACAGCCGAAACCGCGGACGCCCTCACCCTTTTCTGACCGGGCACGCGTCAGACCACCTGAATGGCTTCCGGCGGTGGTGGGTCGGCCCACCGCCGGAGGCGCCCGGTTGCTGCCACCTCGGCCGCCCGGACCCTGCCGTGTCCACCACCGCCGGAACTCCCGCCGGACGAGTTCCGGCCCCGCGACGGAAACTGTCGCGGGGCCGGAAAGTGTTGTGCTGTAACCGGATTCAGTTACCCGGCTGCGGAGCCGGTGCGGGCTGCGCCCCGCCGTTGGCCTGCGGGCTGGTACCCGGGGCCGCCTGCGGCGCACCCGGAGCCGGACCGGACGGGCCCATTCCCTTGGTGACCGGCGAGTCGAACTTCGCGACCAGCCACTTACCGTCGTGCTTCTCCATCTGGGCGACGCCCGGGATGGTCAGCTTGTCCGGCTGCGGGACTGCCTGGTTGGTCTGCTCCTGGGTGATCACCAGCACCACGTTGGCCTGGCTGTCGTTGCCGGACTCCCACGCGCAGTGGATCTCGTCCAGCTTCGACTTGGCCTGCACGCTGACCATGGCCTGCTTCAGCGTGTCCGAGGCGCCGCTGAAGAACTTGCCCCACTCACCCGTCGAGAGGTCGTTGACGCTCTTGAAGTAGGCGTCGAGATCCTTCGAGTCGTAGCTGGCCACGGCCTTGCCGAAATCGCACGCCGCCTTGGTCGAGTCATCTCGTGCGGAGAGCTGATCCTCGCGATTGTCGGCCTTCAGATAGAAGACCACCACCGCGGTGACCGCGGCCACCAGCAGCACACCGGCGGCGAAGGCCGCAACGATCGGAACCCACGGAGTGCTCTTCCCGGAGGAAGGGGCGCTCGCCGGCGCCGGGGCCGCCGACTCGACGGCCGGCGCATCGGCCGAGGTCGGGCCCGCGGTCCGGAGCTTCACCGTTTCGTCCGCGTCGGCGGCCTTCGCGGCGTCGGCGGCCTTCGCGGTATCGGCACCCTTGGCGGCAGCAACCGACGAGTCCGACTCGAACTTGACCGTTGCGTCCGCGGCGGTGCTGTCTTGCGCCGCGTCGACCTTCTCGGTCGACTCGGCATCGTTGTTCGCCTTGTCCTTGGCGGTGTCGTCATCGGACATGAATCGATCTGTCACCTTCCCGGCATGTGGAAACCACGCCGTATGTTTCGGGCCACTCTACTTACCGCACCGGCTTCGGGGTCCGAGCGTTCGGATCGGCACCCGACGGCATCTGCGCTCCGTTGTTCGGAACGTCGGGCCGCGGCGCGTTCGCCGAACCACGAATCTGCTGGTCCGGAGGTGCGTTGGTGCAATAGTTGTACTTCGGGAACGTCCCGTCGGTCGCGACATACGGTGCGACCGGCGCGTGCGAGTACTGGCAGAACGGGCGCGGCCAGATATCGAGGATCGTATAGAACTCTCCGTCGTGGGCCGGCACCCCCATCGCCGAACTGCCGACGACCAGCGACGGGAACAGCGCCCGCAGTGCCGGCAGCCGCAGCTGCGCCGCCTTGGTGACGGCCACGAAGTTGGTCGCGAGGCTGGTGATCGGATCGGTGGTCTCGTCCAGCGTGGCGCCTAGCGACTTCATCTGCGCCGGGGCCTGGTCCAGCACCTTGCGCAGTTCGTCGTTGGCGTTGTTGAACTGGGTGAACAGCGTCGACGAGTTCTGTGTCAGGGTGCTCAGATCGGGCTGCGCGTTCGACGTAGTGGACGCGATGGTGCGCAGGTTGGTGAGCAGGTTGGTGGTCTGCGGCAGCAGATTGTCCAGACCGGCCGTCACCAGGCTCAGCGCATCGACCATGTCCCGCAGCTGATCCGGTCCGCCGCTGAGCGCGGTGTCGAATTCGGTGAGGATGGTGCTGAACCGGTCTGGGTCGATCTGGTCGAAGAACCCGCTGGCGTTCTCCAGCACCGCCGACACCGGCGTCGGGGTCTGCACCTTCTGCGGGTCGAACGGGATCACCGAACCGTCGGTGAGGTACGGACCCTTGTCGCTTTCGGGCTGGAAGTCGATGTACTGCTCACCGGCGGCCGAGAGGGCGTGCACGACGACCTGCGTGGCCTTCGGAATCTTGTACCGGGTGTCGATCTGGGCCTCGGCCGCGATCGAGGCGCCGCGATTCGCCAGCTTGATCGAATTCACCTTGCCGATGCGGAATCCGCGCAGCGTGACATCGTTGCCCGGCTGCAGGCCGCCGGAGCGGTCGAGCGCGACCGTGATCGTATAGGTGCTGCGCAGCGGATTGATCCGCATCACGCTCACCGCCAGGTACGTCGCGCCCACGACGAAGGCGATCACCAGTCCGATCGTGGACAGCAGCAGTTTGTGTCGCAGCAGCCAGCTCATCGGTGGCCCCCTGTCACTCGGCCGTAGACGATCTGCAGCACCTGGATCAGACTGCCCGCCATGTCCTGCAGATCGCGCAGATCCCAGAACTTGCTGTGCGGTGGGTCGGTGAGCAGGCCGATGTCGAGCTGGGTCAGAGTCGCGGCGACGGCGAGGGTGTTGCCCTTGAACGAGGCGTCGACCTTCGGCCGGATCTCGTGCAGTGCGTCCAGCGCCGGACCCAGGTCGTTGCCGGCTCGCGACAGCGCGTCCATCAGCCTGTGCACGTTCGCGAGCAGACTGGCCAGCTGATCGTGGCTGGTATCGGCGTAATCGCCGAGCGCCGCGCTGGTGGTGGAGATCTTGCCGAGCAGATCACCGATCTGCTTGTTGTTCTCCGCGATGGCGCCGATCATCTGCGGCAGCGAATCCGCCACCTGACCCAGCTGGTCGTGATTGGCCTCGATGGTGTTGGTCAGCGCGTCGAAGCCGTTGAGCGTGCTGTCGATGCGCTCGCTGTTGGCGTGCAGCGTGGTGACCACACTCGTCATCTGCTTGATCAGGCTCGCGAGCTGATCGGGCCGGCCGCCGACGATCGAATCCAGTTCCGAGGTCAGCTTGGTCAGCGCGGCCACGCCGCCGCCGTTGAACAGCATCGACACCGAGAGCAGCAACTCCTCGACGGTGGCGCCGGCCGAGGTGTGGTCGATGCCGATGGTGTCGCCGTCCTTCAGCATCGGCGTGGTCTCGTCGGACTTCGGCTTCGACAGCGCCACGAACACATCGCCCAGCGGAGTGGCCTGGCGCAGTTCGGCGGTGGAATCGCGCGGCAGCGTGATGTCCTTGCGGACGTTCATGTCGACGATGGCCTGATAGTTCTTGGTCGCGATGTGGGTGACCACACCGACATCGGAACCACCGATCTTGACCTTGGCCTGATCGGGCAGGTTGAGCGCGTTGGCGAAGATCGCGTGCAGGGTATAGGTCTCACCGGACTGCCCCGGTTTGGGCAGCGGCAGACTCTCCACGGTCAGACCGCAGCCGGAGGCCGCCACGGCCGCCGAGACGCCGAGTGCCAGCCAGGTGCGCCGCAGGCGCGTCGATACCGTCATTTCGTCAGTCCCAACAGTGCGGCGGACAACCCGAGGTCGGGTCCGAAATCCTCGATCTTGCCGGTCCGGCAGCCGTCGGCCCTCATCTGAATGCGTTCACAGAACAGGCTGACGATCTCGCCGGACAGTGCGGTGCCGAGCACCGCGTGCAGGCGGACGAAGCCGCGGTTGCGGTCCATCGAACGGTCCAGGTTCTGCAGCAGCAGCGGCGCCACGTCGACGGTCTCGACCACGCCGGCCGCGTTCTGCCGCAGCTGGTCGGTGACCTTGGTGAGACCGGTGAGGCTCTCCGACAACTGGCTCTGGTACTGGCTGAACACGCCGCTGGTGTTGGCCAGGAAGTCGTTGAGCTGATCCAGCGTGGCCTGCAGACCGGGCGCCTGCTCGGCCAGCAACGACGACATCTGGGTGACCTTGTTGCTGAACTCGCGCACCGACTGGTCGTTGTCGGCCAGCATCGAGGTCAGCTCGTTGAGCTTGATGATGATGGTCGAGATGGCGTCCTTGTTGTCGACGCCGACCTTCAACGCCCCCGACAGCGCGTTGAGCGTGTCGCGGATCCGCTCACCCTGGCCGTTGACCATGTCGTAGAGCAGCGTGCCCGACAGCGGTCCCTGGCTCTGGCCGGGCGCCGGCTTCAGCGCGGCGGTGAACTGGTCGATGGTTTTGATCATCGTGTCCAGTTCGACCGGGGTGCGGGTCTGCTGCACCGTGAGGTGCGTGTTGTCCGGCAGCTTGGGGCCGCCGGTGTAGCGCGGGGTCAGCTCGATGTGCCGATTGGTCACGATCGAGGGCGACACGATCGCCGCTGTCACATTCTTCGGGATGTCCACGTCGTGGTTCACCGTCATGTGCACCTCGACGAACTCACCCTTGGGGATGATCTTGTCGACCTTGCCGACCTCGAGCCCCAGCACGGTGATCGGATTGCCCTCGAAAACGCCGGCGATATTGCGGAAATCAGCGGTGATGTGGGTCGACCCGCCCACCGCGTTCTGCACCGATCCGCAGCTGCCGGCCACCAGTACGGCCGCGCCGATCGCGACCGTCTTGGTGGCGCGGGCCAGCCATTTGTTCAGGATCATCCCTGGCACCCCTCGATCACTCGCGCGAAGCACAACCAGTTGTCCGGGAACAGCCACGGCACACCGACCTCACCGTAGGGGCCGTTGCCGAACACATTGTTGAACTGCCGCAGCGACGCGGGCATGATCGTCAACAGTTTGTCCAGGTTGTCCTTGTTCTTCTGCAGACCCTGGGCCATGGTGTTCAGCTGTTCGATGGTCGGGCCGAGCTGGTTGTTGTTCTCCGCGCCGATCTGCTGCAGTTGCTTGGTCAGGGTCGCGGTGTTGTTCAGCAGTTGCTTGAGCAGCTCCTGGCGTTCCATCACCCGGCCGGCGATGGCCTCGCCCTGGGTGATCACCAGCAGCAGGCTGTTGCGGTTGTCGCCGAGGATCTTGGTGACCTTGTCCAGATCCTTGAGCAGACCGTCGACCTGGTCGCGCCGATCGTTGATGGTCTTGGCGAGGGCGCCGACGCTGTCGAGCGCCTGCGCGGTCAGCTGCGGCGAACCGTCGATCTGGTCGCCGAGCACCTTCAGCGATTCGGCCAGCTTCTCGGTGTCGAGCGCCTCGAACTTCGGGGTGCCGATCTGCACCACGTCGGCCAGGTCGTAGGGCACCTTGGTATTGGACTTGTGAATCCGGTTGCCCGGCAAGCCCTTACCGTTGCCCGGGTCGAGATCGACGTAGCGCGCACCCAGCAGCGTGGCCATCTTGATGGAGGCACGGGTATCGGGGCCGAGCTTCACGTCGTTGTTCACGTGCAGGGTGATCAGCACGTGGTCACCCTCGAGTTTCGCTCCGGCCACCGTGCCGACCGGCACACCGGCGACGTTCACCTTGTCACCGGTCTGGACGCCGGCCGTCTGCACGAATTCCGCCTGCACGTCCTTGGTGCCGACGCCCAGTTTCTTGTAACTGCTGGACACCACGAGCAGCACCACGATGAGAACGGCGCCGATGACGCCGAGCCAGAAGAAGCGGTTGCTCTGGAAACGATTCCTGATTCGCGTACCGAAGGTCGTCATGGGCGGCACACCGCCGAGTGGTTGGGTCCGCCGATCTGGCTGACCAGACCTCGCGGCAACAGCACCCCGTACAGCGAGACGTCCAGCGTGCACAGATACGCGTTGGCGTAGGCGCCGTCGGAGCTGAACTTACCGACGTTCGCGAGGATGCCGGGCAGGTCGATCGCGGCCTGGTCCAGCTTGGAGCCGTTGTTGATCAGCATGGTCAGCGCCGCGGTGCTCGAGTTCTGCGCGGCCGCGATCTTCGGCTGCACCTGATCGACCATGTTCACCAGAGAGGAAGTGGCATTCGCGATCTGGACGGTCGAAGCCTGCAGGGATTGTCCCTGCTCGTAGAGCCCGCCGATCAAGGCACGAGTCTGGGTCACCAGTGTCTCCAATTCATCACCTCGTTTCGCCAGTCCCGACATCACGCCCGACAGTTTGGTGATCACGTCGGCCAGGATGACGTCGCGTCGCTGGAAGTCACCGGCCAGTGCGGCGGCCTGGGTGATGAACGAGCTCAGCGAAACACCGTCGCCCTGCAGCGCCTGGATGAAGGTGTTGGTCAGGTCGTTCACCTGCTGGGGTTGCAAGGTTTCGAACAGCGGCTGAAAACCGTTGAGCAGACCCGAGATATCGAACGAGGGCTCGGTGCGCTCGACCGGGATGGTCGCGTTGTTGCGCAGCGCCGAATTGTCGCCCTTGTTGCCCGGCGCCAGCGCCACATAGCGCTGGCCGATCAGATTCTGGTACCGGACAAGGGCTTTGGTGTTGCCGTACACGGTCTGATCGCTCTGCACGATGAACGACACCTTGGCCTGGTGCTGTCCTTCGACCTCGATGCCGGTGACCTTGCCGACGCGCACGCCGGCCATCCGGACGTCGTCGCCCTCCCGTAGGCCCAGCACATCGGTGAAGATCGCCGAATAGCTGTGGGTGGAACCGTTCACGGTGCGCGCCAGCGTATTCCAGATGACCACGGTCACCAGGATCGAGACGAGGGCGAAGATACCGAACCCGATCAGCGGTTTGCGAATTCCTCTCATCAGCTGGCACCGCTTTCGGAAACTTGCAAGGTTCCACCCCTCAGGATCGAGCTCAGCAGCAGATATTCGGCAGTCGTCGGATCCCGGCCGAGCAGCGCGCTCATCGCGTCACGTCCGGTGTAGTAGGCGATCGGCCCCGCAGTGGGCTTCTGCCCGTCCGACGCCGGAGCAGCGGCCGGAGCCGGCTGCGGCGCGGGGGCCGCGGGCGCACCCGGCAGGCCCGGCAGCTGCGGGAACAGACCCTCCAACGGAGTTCCGGCGAACGGGTTGCCCGGCTTGGGCGCCTGCTGCGGAGCTGCCGTCTGCGCGGTGTCACCGGTCGTGACGCCCGGGATGGCGGGCAGACCCGGCATCGGCGGCAGCTTCGGCAGTCCCTGCGACGCGTCCAGCGTGCGCGGCTTCAGCGCCGGTGTCGGCGGGCCGATATCGGAGACCACCGGGGCGGTGCCACAGCTCGGCCCCGCCATGTCGCCGTAGCGCGGGCAGTCGGACCGGTCGTACGGCTTGTACGGCGTGAAGGTCAGGCCCGCGTTCCAGATCATCTGCTGCTGCGGACCCCAGTGGAAGGTGGTGCTCAGCTTGCGGACCGACGCGTTCAGGTTCGCGATGGCCTGCGGGATCGCGTCGGGGTCCTCGGTGAGCGCCCCGAACATGTCGCCGGTGCCCGAGGTCAGCTGCTTACCGACGTCGGGGTTGCGGGCGAACAGGTTGTTGACCTTGTCGATGGTCGCCGAGGTGCCGGTGATGAGGCCTGCCAGCTCGCTGCGCTTGTCGGCGATGGTCTGCGCGGTCTTCACCGATTCCGACAGCGTCGTCATCAGATCCGGCGCGGACTGGTTGAGCGCGTGGAACGAGGCGGAGAAATCGTTCAGCGTGCCTTCCGGATCCGGCACCGCGGCGCGGACCTGGGTGAACCAGTTGTTCAGCCGCTCGACGGTGGAACCGGGTACCCGGCCGCTGCCGTCCAGCGCATAGGACAGGGTGCTCAGCACCCGGCCCAGCTGCATGGGGTCGATCTTGTTCAGGATCGTGCGGACCGTGGTGAGCGTGTCCTGCAGCGCGATGGTGCCCTGGCTGTGGTCCTCGGCGATCTGCGAGCCGGCCTTCAGCGAGGCGTTGTCGGGACCGTTGTAGACCAGTTCGACCGAGGTGACGGCGAACAGGTTGCTGGGGACCACGCGAGCGGTGACGTTGGCCGGGATATCGGAGATGTAGTCCGGCTTCATATTGATGTGCACCTGCTGCAGCTCGCCCTTGGCGGCCACCGACACATCCTTGACCGCGCCGACCAGCACGCCGCGGAACTTCACGTCGGCCTGCGCGGGCAGGCCGTCGCCGGTGGTGGTCAGATTGGCGGTGACCTCCACCTTCGGATTGAGAATGTAGCCCTTGTAGCGGGCCATCAGCAGCGTCAGCGCGGCGGCGATGACGACGATTCCGCAGACGCCCGCGATGAGCAGCTGCCGCATCGTCGGTCCGCGGCCACTCGGATCGATGATCATATTCAGGCCCCTATCCCGAGATCCTGATGCCCGGGTTCACGCCCCAGATGGCCAGCGTCATGAACAGGTCGGCGAAGACGACCGCGATGATGCAGAGCTTGATCGCCCGGCCCGCGGCCACACCGACGCCCTCGGGACCACCCGAGGCGAAGAAGCCGTAGTAGCACTGGATGAAGGTCGTGATCGCCACGAAGAGAATGGCTTTCAGCAACGACCACAGCACGTCGTGCGGTACCAGGAATTGATAGAAGTAGTGCTGGAAGGTGCCCGAGGCCGTGCCGCCGATGAACCCCACCGTGATGGAACACGACAGGTAGGCGACCGGCAGCGCCAGGCAGTACAGCGGCACGATCGCGATCATCGCCGCGATCATCCGGGTGCTGACCAGATAGGGCAGCGGCCGGATCGCCTGCGACTCCAGCGCGTCGATCTCCTCGGCGATGCGCATCGAACCCAACTGGGCGGTGAAGCGGCAGCCCGCCTGTGCGGCGAATGCGAGGGTGGCGAGCATGGGCCCGAGCTCACGGGTGGTCGCGAAGGCGGAAATCGCACCGGTCAGCGGGCTCAAGCCGAGCAGATTCAGCGAGGTGTAGCCCTGGATGGCGACGGTCATACCGCCGAAGGCACTGAGGATCAGAACCACGCCGATGGTGCCACCACCGACGATCAGGCTGCCGTTACCCCAGGTGACGTCCGAAAGCAGCCGCCAGACTTCCTTCGGATAGTGCTTGAGCGCCAACGGCATCGAGCCGATCGAGCGCAGAAAGAAGAAGACCTGGTGACCGACCCGCGCGAGCCAGTCCCGCGGGGCGCCGGCGGAGCTGCGGATCCGCTGCAGGGGCCGCAGTAGCGGCGGAACATAAGTTGACGACACCGGCTCAAACCATCTGTGGGGGGAACAGGGCGTTGTAGATCTGCGTGATGATCAGATTCGTGCCGAAGAGCATCAGCGCGGACAGCACCACGGCGGTGTTGACCGAGTTCGCGACACCGCCCGGGCCGCCGCGAGTGTTCAAGCCCGAATCACACGCGATGATCGCGGCCAGCAGGCCGAAGATCAGCGATTTGATCAACGCCACCAGCAAATCGCTGGTCACCGCGAACGACGCGAATGTGCCGATATAGGAGCCGGGTGTGCCGTTCTGGGCGAAGATGTTGAAGATGTAGCCGGTCAGGAAGCCGACGAAGATCACGAAGCCGCACAGCAGCACCGACACCAGCATGGCGGCGCCGAGCCGGGGGGCCACCAGTCGGCGCATCGGGTCGACACCCATGACCTTCATGGCGTCGATCTCCTCGCGGATGGTGCGGGAGCCGAGGTCGGCGCAGATGGCCGAGCCGACGGCGCCGGCGATCATCAGCGAGGTGACCAGCGGCGCACCCTGCTGAATGATGCCCAGCCCGTTGGCCGCGCCGATGAAGGACGTGGCGCCGACCTGCTGCGCGACCGAACCGACCTGAATGGAGACGATGACGCCGATCGGAATTGCGACCAGCAAGGTGGGGGCCGCTGCGACGCTGGCCATGAATGCGCACTGCCGCACGAATTCACCGAACGGGAAGCGACGACGGAAGATGGCGACGAACAGTTCCGCGACCGCCGAGAAGCCCATCGTGATCTGTCGACCGAAGGTCTCGAGAGACCGCTTGGGATGATCCTGCCAGTACGCCTTCGTCCAGTCCGCCGCGGCACTCATTCTCGATGGTGAACTAATTGCCCCCGACCCGTCCGGACCGTTGGTGACTTGCACTGGCTACCCCTCTCGACGCCGGTTACCCGCCCCGACGACTGTTTCGCTTGAGGCACCTTACTACGGAGTTAGGAAAAACACACCACAAAGTGTGGCTGTGGTCATAGACCCAGATCACGTTGGTTCCGGACCTGTGATCGGGCGCACCCGACTGGTATCGATCACAAAGAACACGACCATTTCCTAGAACACGTTCTAGTTTACTGATCGAATGTCCAACTCGAGATCCGATACCTGTTTTATCGGATTAAAATTCTCGTTATTAAGATTTGCCCCGAATACTGACGAAAGCCTATAGCGAGTACCCGCGAAACAGCGGTCGTCGTGAGCAGGTGTCGCATCTCGTCGGCCTCGCACGTGTCGTCACGCGGCCACGGCATCGATCCAGCAAACTGCATGCGCATACCGGGCGCGTTCGGGCCCGACAACTGCAAGGATGTAGTACGACAAGGCTGATATCGTGCGGACTTCCGACGTCTGGAGGGAAATGTTCAACAAACTCGTCAGGGCGGCTCATGCCGCCTTCGCCGTAGCTCTGGGCGCGGCGCTGCTCGGGACGGGCGCGGGGGTCGCGCAAGCCGGTCCCGGATCGCCGGTGATCGGCGGCGGCTCCGGCATCATCATCGACAACCAGTTCGAGTGCACCGTCACGACCATCGGGCACGACGCCGGTGGCCGCCTGGTCGGCCTGACCGCCGGTCACTGCGGCGAGGCGGGTTCCGAGGTGTGGTCCGAACAGGACCGCGGCGCGGGCGTGATCGGACATTTCGTCTATTCCAACCACGACCTGGACTATGCGGTCATCCAGTTCGATCCGGGTCACGTCACTCCGGTCAATCGCATCGGCAATGTGACGATCACCGGGATCGGGGCCCCGGCCCAGTTCCCCAGCATCATCTGCAAGGAAGGCCGGACCACCGGTAACACCTGTGGCCTGGCCTTCGGCGACGTCTTCCAGACCGACGAGACGTGGGCCGAGATGTGTGTCGTCGAGGGCGACTCCGGCGCCCCCGTCGTCATCGGCACCACTCTGGTCGGCATGGTGAACGCCTATCTGGCGGTGGCCTGCTTCGGGCCCGAGGTCGGCACCAACATGTCGGCGATCGTCAACGACATGAATGCGCACGGTGGCGCCGGGGCGGGCTTCGCGCCGATCTGATCGGCGGCACGACGACCCTGGTAACGGGCGGCGATTCGGGTATCACACCGGAGTCGCCGCCCGTTTTCCGTGCCCGGGGCGGGGTCGGCCGCGCGGCGCGGATCGGGTCGGCCGCCGCGGGGTGCGGTTATGGTGAGGGCTGCCGGCCCGAAAGGAGCACTCCGTGAAGGTGATGAGCGCGATTACAGGGTGGGCCGTCGCGGCCGGGGCCGCGGTGTGCTGGGCCACCGGCACCGCCTCGGCAACCGCCGTGCACTGCGATGCCGACCGCAACCGCGATATGACGATCGTCGCCGGTGCCACGGCGTGCCGGGCGATGGGCGACGATTCCGGGCACGCGCGGTCGGCGGGAATCGATGGCGTCGGCTATGCCAAGGCAACCGCCGGTGCGGTCGCCCTCGGCCTGGGCGCCGGCGGCGGGATCGGGGCCAGTGAGGGCGCCGCCGGACTGCCGGTCGCGGTCGGTATGGGCCCCGACGCCTTCGCCTTCACCTCCCTCGCCGCGGAGGATGTACCCGGCCGGATCGGACTCTCCTTCGCGATGAACGGCTCGCAGGCGCAGGTGGTCTCGGGTGAGCGCAGCACGGTCTGTCTCGGCTCGGCGGCGCTGGCATGGGATTCCCGAACGGGCGCGCTCTGTCTCGCGACGCCGATCGGGATGTGGCAGGTCCCCGCCGCACACTGAGCACGAGTCCCGGGCTGTCCTACCCTGGCGGGTAGGGGTAACGACGCCGCGGCATGCGGCGGCAGGAGGTCGACACACGGTGGATTCGGCACGATCGGAGCAGGCAGCCGAGGCGGAAGCGGCGCGGGTGGCGCAGGCCGCCGAGACCGACGACGCACCGGAGATGGTCATCGACCCGCGATTCGTGCCGGTCGTGCACCATTTCTTCCGGCTGTTCCCGCGACCCAACCGGGGCGGGGGCGCCTTCGCGATCTTTCTGCACGGGCAGCCCGTCGTCGATGTGTGGGCCGGATGGTCGGCGCCGGACCAGCGCTGGCAGTCCGACACGGTGGCGTTGAGCTTCTCCACCGGCAAGGGTGTGGTCACCACGGTGCTGCATCGGATCGCCGAACGCGGACTGGTCGATTACGACGCCCCGGTGGCCGAATACTGGCCGGAATTCGCCGCGAACGGCAAACAGGACATCACCGTGCGCGAGGTGCTCACCCATCGCGCGGGACTGCACAAGGTGCGCGGCCTGGCCGCCGACGCCGACGGCATTCTCGACTACGACGCGATGATCGCGGCGCTGGCGGCCGCCGAACCGGATCCGCGCCGGTTGCAGGGGTCGGGATATCACGCGGTCACCTTCGGCTGGCTGGTCGCCGAAATCGTGCAGCGCGCGACCGGCAAGCCGTTCACCGAGGTGTTGCGGCACGAGATCGCCGAACCGCTGCAGACCGAGGAGTTCTGGTACCGGGTGCCTGAATCCGAGCGGCACCGCATCGCCCGCACCTTCCCGCGGTTGCGAATCCCCGGACTGCGCTGGGATACCGCCTCGAAGGTCATCGCCCGCAGCCGCACGGTCGGTGCGATCGCCGAGGCCGGGATGCCGGCCGGCTTCGATGTGCTGGTCGGCGATCCGCGCGTCCACGACTCGGTGATGCCCGGGTTCAACGGGGTGTTCTCCGCTCGCGCCCTGGCCCGGATGTACGGCGCCCTCGCGAATGAAGGGCGGGTGCTGCTGCCGGACGAGACCTGGAGCCAACCGCTGCTGCGCCCGGAAACCATCGAGTACGTCAACCATGTGCAACGCAGCGAACATCGCGACTACGTGATCGGCGTACCCGTACCGTTCACGCTGGGATACCACCGGCCGCCGATCGCTTCCCGGCGTCCGCTGCGCCGGGCGTTCGGCCACTACGGCGTGGGTGGTTCCGGTGCGTTCGCCGATCCGGAATCGGGCATGTCGGTCGCCTTCGTCACCAATCGGCTGGGCAATTCGCTGAATACGATCGGCGACGGGCGCCTGGCCCGATTGGCCGCGGAGGCCCGCGCGGCACTCGGCTGACGGCGGCGCGCGGGGGCTTCGAACCCGGGGCCGGACTGTCTCGTGTGCTGGGTATGCGCGCAGCAACAGCAGGCCGGGACCGCACACCGCAGATTTCCGGCGAACGGGCCGCGCCCCGGCAGCCGCGGTGGGTCGCGGCGCACGCGCTGGCGGCCGGAATCGATTTCGATCGGTACTTCCGGCTGCGTCGCGCGCGCGACGGCGACCCGTTTCTGGTCCGCTTCCCTGGATTCGGCGCGGTATTGTTCACAGGAACACCCGGTGGCACAAAGGAATTACTCCGGTCGCCGATCGGAATTCTGCATCCGCCGCAACCGAATCCCATTGAACCGCTTATCGGTTCGGCCTCATTGATACTCGCTCGTGATCAGCGCCATCGCAACGACCGCACTGTGCTGGCGCCCGCATTTCATCGCGCCCGAATTGCGCAGTACGGCACGGTAATTCGGGACAGCACTCGCGACGAGCTCGTCGGCGCCGGCGCCGGTCCGGCGTGGCTGCCGGGGACGGTGATCGATGCGCGGGTGGCGGCGCGAGCGCTGACGCTGCGGGTGATCCTCACGCTGATCTTCGGCGCCGACGACCCGCTCCGGCGTGACACCTACACCGCGGCGGTCGGCGAATTCCTCTCCGCCTTCACCGGACCGCTGATGCTGGTTCCCGCCTTGCGGCGCAGCGCATTCGGCATGTCGCCGTGGGACAGATTCGCCCGGGCGCGCACCCGGCTGGACGCGTTGCTCGACGCCGACATCGGCGCGCGGCGGGCTACCGGTACGCCCGATGACGGCGCGCTGGGCGTGCTGTCGAGCGCCCGCTACGAGGACGGCAGCGGGGTGAGCGACGCCGATCTGCGCGAACAACTGCGCACCCTGTTGGTGGCCGGTCACGAAACCACTGCCACGAGTCTGGTGTGGGCGCTGTTCCGGCTACACCGCGACCGCGGCGTGCTGGCCCGGCTGCGCGCCGAACTGAGTGCCGTTGGGCCCGACGCAGATCCCGAGGAGCTGGCCGGTCTGCCGTATCTGAATGCCGTATGTCAGGAGACGCTGCGACTGCATCCGCCGGTGCCGATCGTGCTGCGGCGGTTGACCGGACCGCACACGGTGTGCGGAGTGGAATTGGCCGAAGGGGACACGATGGGGGTCGCGATTCCGCTCGTGCACTCGGATCCCGGTACGTGGGACGAGCCCGAGCGGTTCCGGCCGGAGCGGTTCCTGGACCGCCGGTACGGGCCGTTCGAATACCTGCCCTACGGCGGCGGCCATCGCCGCTGTCTCGGCGCCACCCTGGCCGACTACGAACTGCGGATCGCGCTCGCCACCATCGTTTCCCGAGTCGAGCTGTCGCTGCTCCCGCGCTATCGTCATGGCCGAATTCCGCGCTCGGTGCCGCACAACATCGCGACCGGTCCACACCGCGGAATCCGATTCACTGTGGAGGGAATCCGCCACCCGTGAGGTGATTTGTCTCACAATGAGGTTTGCTGGGTATCGATCCGGCTCTCGTCCGCCCGTCCGGACCCCGAATCCGACTCGCCGATGCGAACGGGACTTTCACCCTGTCACCACTACGCCGGCGACCCGTGGTGACGCATCACACACGCGCGATGCGGACTTCATAACTGCCGGAACACAATTGGCCGATGCCCGCGAGAGATGTAGTAATGGATGCCGGGCCGGGGCCTGATTGACCATTCGCGCACCCGCGCGCGAATATTCCTGTGCGCCGTGGCGCGCGATCTAGGTGGGAGAGGACGAAACGGCTGTGCGCACCACAACCTGTCGGAAGCCCGTTCGGGACGAGACCAGCCTGTCCAAGCGGACCGGCCTGTTAGCCCTCGCGGTGACCTCCCTGGCGGTGACCGCCGCCGGTGCCATCGCGATGGCGCCCGCCTCGGCAGCGCCGCTGTGGCCCGGCGGACCCGACGTTCCCGGCGCTCCCGCTGTCGTGCAGGCGCCGCAGCCCGAACCCGGTGCCGCGCCGGTGAAGAACCCGCCGCCGCTGCCGCAGGCGAATTTCGCCGCGCCGAGCATCAGCCCCGGCGACGGCGACGTGGTCGGCGTCGCGCAGCCCATCATCATCAACTTCAAGGATCCGGTCGGCGACCACGCCGCGGCGGAGAAGGCCATCCGGATCACCTCCAGCAATGCCACGCACGGCCACTTCTACTGGCGCGGTGACAAGCAGGTGCGGTGGCGGCCGGAGGAGTTCTGGCCCGCCAACTCCGACATCACCGTCGAGGCCGGCGGCACCAAGGTCGCCTACAAGGTGGGCGATGCGGTCGTCGCCACGGCCGACGACGCGACCCACATGATCACCGTCACCCGCAACGGCGAGGTCATCAAGACCATGCCGACCTCGATGGGCAAGAAGGACCACGAAACTCCCAACGGCACCTACTACGTCGGGGAGAAGAACCGGAAGATGATCATGGACTCCTCGACCTACGGGGTTCCGATCACCGATCCGCAGGGCTACAAGCTCGAGGTCGAGTACGCGACCCGGCTGTCCAACAGCGGCATCTTCGTGCACGCCGCCCCGTGGTCGCTCGCCCAGCAGGGTGTGTCCGACTCCAGCCACGGCTGCCTGAACGTCAGCACCGAGGACGCCCAGTGGTTCTTCGAGAACGCGCAGAAGGGTGATCCCGTGGTGGTGACGAATTCCACCGGAAACTTCAGCGCAGGCGACGGTATGGGCGACTGGAGCTGAACCGAAACGCTGTTCGGTAGCGGCCCCGGAGCCAATGCGCTCCGGGGCCGCTGTCGTTGCCGCCACTCACCGCACGGCGCTCTCGCCGATTCCCGCCGCCGGACGCGCTCGGCCACTTAGTATTCGGCGCATGACCCGGGTGTCGGAGACCACGCTCCCCGACGGGAGTTCGCGCACACCGTTCAGGCGCCCGGCGTCGGGATTTCACCGCGTGTTCGCACGAGAGCGGCAGGCTGCGAACGTGCGTCGACGGCCCGAACGGGTATTGCCCTCGAACCGGGCACGCGGGCTGCGCCACCGCCCGTGGGGCGACTACGGGCTGTTCCTGGTGCTGGTGGTGCCGAATCTGGTGCTGCTCGGGCTGTTCGTCTACCGCCCGCTGGTCGACAACATCCGGCTGTCGTTCACCGACTGGAATCTCGCCGAACCGTTCGCCCACTTCATCGGAGTCCGCAACTACCGCGAGTGGTGGACGCGGGCGGACACCTGGCAGATCGTCGGCAATACCGTGATCTTCACCGCCTTCGCGGTCGGCGGCAGTATGGTGCTGGGCCTCGCGCTGGCGCTGCTGCTGGATCGGAAACTGTTCGGCCGCAACGTGGTTCGCTCGGTGATCTTCGCGCCGTTCGTGATCTCCGGCGCGGCGGTCGGGGTGGCGTTCCAGTTCATCTTCGATCCCGGCTTCGGCCTGGTGCAGGACCTGCTGCATCGCATCGGCATCACGAATGTGCCGGATTTCTATCAGGATCCGCACTGGGCGCTGTTCATGGTGACGGTGACCTACATCTGGAAGAACCTGGGCTACACGTTCGTCATCTATCTCGCCGCACTGCAGGGTGTGCGGCGAGAACTGCTGGAGGCGGCCGCGATCGACGGCGCCGGACGCTGGACCACCTTCACCCGGGTATTGCTGCCGCAGCTGCGGCCGACGACGTACTTCCTGTCGATCACGGTCATGCTGAATTCGCTGCAGGTCTTCGACATCATCAACGTGATGACGCGCGGCGGACCACTGGGCACCGGTACGACCACCATGGTCTATCAGGTCTACCAGGAGAGTTTCCGCAATTTCCGCGCCGGATACGGTGCCACGGTCGCGACGATCATGTTCGTCGTGCTGCTGGTCATCACGCTGATCCAGGTGCGAGTGATGGATCGAGACGAATGACGAGCACTCGGAAACGCCTGGCGGCGACAGTTTTCGGTTACGCGGCGATGGTGTGCGTGCTGATCGTCGTCGGGGTGCCGCTGTTCTGGATTCTGATCACCTCGTTCAAGGCGCGGCCCGATATCTACACCCAGCCGGCGGTGTGGTGGCCGCGCAGTTGGCATCCGGAGAACTATCGCGAGGCGACGACCACGTTGCCGTTCTGGACGTTCCTGCGTAATTCGCTGATCGTCACCGCCGTGGTCTCCGCGGTCAAATTCGCGCTGGGCGTCTTCAGCGCCTATGGACTCGTCTTCCTGCGCTTTCCGGGTAAGACGCTGATCTTCCTCGCCGTCATCGCCGCGCTGATGGTGCCCAACCAGATCACCGTGATCTCCAACTACGCCCTGATCGCCCAGGTGGGGTGGCGCAATACGCTGCCGGGCATCATCGTGCCGCTGTGCGGCGTGGCGTTCGGCACCTTCCTGATGCGCAACCATTTTCTCTCCCTGCCCGTTTCGGTGATCGAGGCGGCCCGCATCGACGGCGCGAACTGGTGGCAGCTGCTGGTCCGGGTGGTGCTGCCCATGTCCGGCCCGACGATGGTGGCGTTCGCGGTGGTTACGCTCGTCAACGAGTGGAACGAATACCTGTGGCCGTTCCTGATGGCCGACGATGCCGGCGTCGCGACCCTGCCCGTCGGATTGACGCTGCTACAGAACACCGAAAATCCGAGCGTCACCAACTGGGGGCCGGTGATGGCCGGAACCCTGCTGACCATGCTGCCGATTCTGGTGGTGTTCGTGCTGCTGCAGCGGCACATGATCAAGGGCCTCACCACCGGTGCCGTCAAAGGCTGATTCGCTCGAGGAGAGTGCCGTGACCCGACCGCGCACACTGACCCGCCGCGGATTTCTCATCGCCGCCTCGGCGGCCACCGGTTCGGCCCTGTCGGCGTGTGCGGGGATGGGCGGCAGCACCGGAGCCGGCGGCGACCCGAACACGATCATCTTCTGGTCGAACCATCCGGGCACCTCGAAGAATCAGGAAACCGAGTTGATCAACCGGTTCCACGCACAGCACCCCGAGCTGACGGTGAAGCTGGTGGACGCCGGGCGCAACTACGAAGAGGTCGCGCAGAAGTTCAATGCCGCGCTGACCGGCGGCGCGCTGCCGGATGTCGTGGTGCTCTCGGACGTCTGGTGGTTCAACTACGCACTGAACAAGGCCATCGAACCGCTCGACGAACACATCGCCGCCGCGGCGGTACCGCTGGCGGACTACGTCGACAGCTTCGTGGACGACTACCGGTTCGACGACAAACTCTGGGCGCTGCCGTATGCGCGTTCGACGCAGATCTTCTGCTACAACCGCGGCTTGTGGGCCCGAGCCGGACTGCCCGACCGTGGCCCGCAGAGCTGGCAGGAATTCGACGAATGGGGCCCCGAACTGCAACGCGCCATCGGCGCGGGGAAGTGGGCGCACGGCTGGGGTGATGCCAAGAACTACCTGGCCTGGACGTTTCAGGGACCGAACTGGACCTTCGGTGGCGCCTACTCGGATCGGTGGACACTGAAGTTCTCCGATCCTCGCACGGCCGAGGCGGGAAACTTCCTGCGCGACATGATCAATCGCAAACGCTACGCCGCCATCCGCCCCCAGCTGGCCGTGGATTTCGGCACCGGAGTGGTGGGGTCGGCCATCACCTCCACCGGCGACATCAAGGGCATCGTCGCCAATGCGGCGGGCAAGCTCGACTTCGCCACCGCGTTCCTGCCGCATCCGAACGGGCCGGGATGCACCACCGGCGGTGCGGGGCTGGCGATTCCGTCGCGCATCTCCGACCAGCGCAAGGCCAATGCCGTGCGCTTCGTCGAGTTCATCACGAATCCGGTGAACACCGCCTACTTTTCGCAGGCCACCGGCTACATCCCGGTGCGCAAGTCGGCGGTCCGCGATCCGTCGGAACAGCAATTCCTCGCCGCCAACCGCAATTTCGCGACCGCCGTCGATCAGCTGCCGCTGACCCGCTCACAGGACTATGCCCGGGTGTTCCTGCCCGGCGCCGATCAGATCATCGGCACCGGGCTGGAACAGATCGGACTGCAGAACCGGGATGTGAAGTCGGCCTTCGCCGATATCACCGATCGCCTGCAGACCATCTACGACCGACAGATCGAACCGAAGCTGCCGCGCTAGCTACCAGATCCGCACGCGCTCGGTGGGTTCCAGATACAACGTGTCACCCGGTTCGACACCGAACGCCTCGTGGAAACCGTCCAGATTGCGGACCACACCGTTGCACCGGAACTCCGGCGGAGAATGCGGGTCGACGGCCAGCCGGCGAATCGCCTCCTCGTCGCGCGCCTTGGTCCGCCACACCTGCGCCCAGCCGAAGAACACTCGCTGCAGGCCCGTCAGGCCGTCGATCACCGGCGGCTCGGCACCGCCGAGGGCGATCTTGTAGGCCTCCAACGCGATCGAGAGCCCGCCGAGGTCGCCGATGTTCTCACCGATGGTGAATTCGCCGTTGACGGTGTGACCGGGCAGCGCCTTCGGTTCGAACTGGTTGTACTGATCGATCAACGCCTTCGTGCGCTTACCGAACTCGGAGCGATCGGTTTCGGTCCACCAATCGACCATATTGCCGTCGCCGTCGTATTTACTGCCCTGATCGTCGAAGCCGTGCCCGATCTCGTGCCCGATCACGGCACCGATGCCGCCGTAGTTGGCGGCGTCGTCGGCGTTCATGTCGAAGAACGGCGGTTGCAGAATCGCCGCGGGGAACACGATCTCGTTCATGCCCGGGTTGTAGTAGGCGTTCACCGTCTGCGGCGTCATGAACCATTCGCCACGATCGACCGGACCGCCGAGCTTGTTCAGATCGCGGTCGTGGTCGGCGGCGTAACCGCTGCGGTAGTTCTCCACCGGATCGGCGGGATCGACACGGACCGCGGAATAGTCGCGCCAGGTGTCGGGGTAACCGATCTTGGGGGTGAAGCGCTCCAGCTTGGCCAATGCGGCCTCGCGGGTCTGCGGGCTCATCCACTCCAGTTCGCTGATGTTGCGGCGGTAGGCCTCGATCAGATTCGCCACCAGCTCCTGCATGCGCTGTTTGGCCTCGGGCGGGAAATGTTCGGCGACATAAATTTTCGCCACCGCTTCGCCGAGCAGATCCTGCACCAGCGATACGCCGCGCTTCCAGCGCTCGCGATTCTCCTGGGCGCCGGTGAGGGTGCGACCGTAGAAGTCGAAGCTCTCCTCGACCACGGCGGCGGTCAGGTACGGCGCTCGCGCCCGCAGCACCCGCCAGCTCGCCCACGCCTGCCAGTCCTCGAGCGGCTCCGCGGCCCAGACCTGCGCGAAGGTGCGCGCGTAATCGGGCTGGCGCACAATCACTTCGGCGAACAACTCGGGTCCCGAGGCCGAGACGCCCTCGGCCAGCGCCTCGGTCCACGCGGCCCAGTCGAATTCGGGATTCGCGGCGGCGAGGTCGGCGAAAGTGGTGAGGTTGTAACTCAATTCGGCGTCGCGGCGGCGCACCACGTCCCAATGTCCGGCGGCCAGTTTGCGTTCCAGTTCGAAGACGCGCTGCGGGTCGTAGTCGATCGCGGCCAGCTGGAACATGCGCTGGATGTGCTCGACGTATTTGGTGCGGATCTCGGCGTAATCGTCGTTGCGATAATACGATTCGTCCGGCAGCCCGAGTCCGGACTGGGTCAGGTTGATCAGATAGCGCTGCGAATTCTTGTCGTCGGTATCGACGTAGGCGCCGACCGCCCCGCCCACACCGGTGCGTTGCAGCCGGCCCAGCAGCGCGGCGAATTCGGCGCGATCGCTCACCTCGCGCACCGCCGCCAATTCCGCGGCGATCGGGGTGAGCGCGGCGGCCTCCACCGCCTCCTCGTCCATGAAGCTGTTGTAGAGATCGGCGATCTTGCGCGCCTCTTCCTCGTCCGGCACCGAGGCCGCGGTTCCGGCCGCCAGATCCTGGATGATCTTCTTGACATCCAGTTCGGCCTGGTCGTAGAGGGTACGGAACGCTCCGTCGACCGCGCGATCGGCGGGAATGTCGTACGTGTCCAGCCATTTGCCGTTGACGTGCGCGAACAGGTCGTCCTGCACCCGCACAGCGTCGTCGCGATAGGTCAGATCGATGCCCGAGGGAGTCGTCACGTCGAAAGTCACGACCTCCAGTATGCCGACGACGGCGGCGCGCCGCCGCCGCATTCACCCCTGCGCGGCGGTCGCCACCGGGATGCGGTCGAATTCCCCGTCACGCGCGCCGGCCAGGAACGCCAGCCACTCGCCGGGGGTGAAGGACAGCTCGGTGGTGCCGTGGACCAGTACCGCGGCGCCGTCCGCGGCCGGGCGAACGTGCAGGTCACCCTCGCTGCCACCGTGCACGACCGTGCGGAGGAATGCCATCCAGGCGGGCGCGCCGACGGTGATCACCGGCTCGAGTTCGGGGCTGTTCGCGGGGTCGCGGCGGTATTTGCTGTCGCGGATCAGCACCGCGTCACCGTCGAACCGCACCTCGACACACTGATTGCCGTTGTTGGTGCGCGTGGAGGTGAACCAGGACGTGATCTCCGGCCGGTACCTCGCGGGGGTGGGCATGGGCAGGAGTTTACACAGCTGCGTATTTCTCGATCAGCGCCAATGACTCTGTGCGAGTGAGGGATTGATCGAGCGCTCGCACGAATGCGAACGCCAGATCGTGCACCTGGTCGGGATGGTCGACCGGTCCGCCGAAGACGGCGCTCTCGGCCCAGCCGAAGGTAGGCAGGTGCTCGGAGGCGAAGTCCAGCAGATGAAAACTCGCCCCGCCGAGGATCGCGCCGTCGGGAGCCGCGAACGGGATGACCCGGATGTCCACGTTCGGCCTGGTGCGCAACAGCCCGGCCAGATACTCCAGCTGCGCGCACAGCACGGCCTGCCCGCCGACCTGCTGCAACAGCGTCGCCTCGCCGACCACCGCGGTGAGCGCGACCGGGTCGTGTCCGTGCAACCGCTTGCGGCGCCGCATCCGCATCGCGACCAGCTGTTCGATCTGCGCCGGGCGGATCATCACATCCGCGGCGATCAGCGCCCGCGCATACGCCTCGGTCTGCAGCAGGCCCGGAATCACGAGGCTGTCGTAACTGCGGATACGGTCCGCGCCGTATTCCATCCCGTAGTAGCGCTGTAGTTCCGGCCCGATCAGCCCCGATCGCGTCCACCAGCCGCGCTCTCGCCCGGCGGACAGCAAGGCGAGCAGTTCCGCGCGTTCCTGTTCGCCGACCGCGAGCAGATCCAGCACCGGGCCGATGGTGTTGGCGGTCAGCACCCGGCGGCCCTTCTCGACATGCGACCAATTGGCCGGGGTGAAGCCGACCGCGCGGGCGAAGCCGGCGGAATCGAAGCCACGTTGTTCGCGAAGTTCGCGCAGGCGAAGGACCAATTCCCACCGAGCGACCACTGGCGAGGGAGGGGCCATGCGGGCAGATGCTACGCCGGCCGCCGCGACACGCCCGTGACTATTGTCATTTCAACTGTACGGCGATACGGTCTGCGTATCGGTGGCACTGCACTCGACGACGAGACGAGGTTCGCCATGAGCACGCGCGACCCGATGGCCGGCGCGATCGAACCGAATATCACCACCATCACCACCGCGCCGCGCGCTGTCACCCAGGAAGCGCTGGTCCGCTGTCGTCGCTACCGCAAAGAGAACGGGCTCTACGGGATCGTCGAACCGGTACGAGGTCGCATCCTGTTGGAAATAGGCCCGGTCGGCGCGATCACCGTGCCGGCCGCCCTCGGAGCCCCCATTCGCGAATACCTCACCGTGCGTGGACATCGCGGGCCGATCATCGGACATCCGCGATCGGCACGCTGGACGTTTCTCACCGGACATGTCGACGAATCGGCCACCGACGCCGCGATCGCTTCCGATATGTTCCATCGCTGCGCCGCACTGGTAGCCCCGGGCACCACCATCGTGCTGCCCTCACCCGCCGACGAACGCACCGGATACCGGGTGTGGATCGATTCGCCGCACAGCGACTACCGGCCGGAACTGGCCGAGGTGCTCACCGCAACCCGCCAGTGCCGGCCGGACCCGTACTGACCCGGCCTATCAGGAGGTCGGCCGCGGGCTCAGCGTCACGCTGTACTTGTTCTCCAGCGTCTGATTCCAATCACGTTGGCACTGATCGATCTTCGACTGATCGCCGTTGGCCTTGTTCACGCAGTCGAGGAAATCCTTGCCGCCGTTGTTGACGAAGAAGTTGACCCCGATCGCGGCGATCACGATTCCGGCGATGAGCCCGAGCAGGCCCAGCACCAGGCCGGCCATCGCCATACCACCCCCGGCCGCGGTGCCGCGCCGAGCCTTGACCGTCGCGATGATGCCGAAGATCAGGGCGACCAGGCCGAACAGGATTCCGCCCACCACTGTCCAGCAGGTCAGCAGGGCGATGATGCCGAGGACCAGCGCCGTGATGGCCAGCCCCTTGCCCTTGGGCTGCTCCCACGTGCCCTGTCCCGGCGGGCCGGGGTAGCCGCCGGCCGGCGGCGGGGGATATCCGCCCGGATACTGTCCAGGCTGCTGGCCGTACTCTCCCGGCTGCTGGCCGTACTGGCCGGGTTGTTGTGGGTACTGCCCCGGTTGCTGGGGATATTCGCCGGAGTGGCCGGGATACTCGCCGGAACGACCGGGGTACTCGCCCGAGCGTCCGGGCTGTTCGCCGCCCGACTGCGGATACGGTTCCGGCGGGGGATAGTTCCCGGGCGGTGGATTCTCGGTCATCGCTGTCCTCTCCTCGGACGCACGGGCCCTCGACGGCCGCGTCTGCCGACTCTATTGGCCGCCGAGACGTGCGTGCATTTCCCACACCAGGACTTCCGCCGGAACTTCGGCGACGATGCGCTGCCCGCCACTGCGCGTCATCCGCACCGCGTCGCCCTCGTAGAGGATTCCGACCCCCTCCATCTCCACCTCGCCGCGGGCGACGAAGACATGCAGGTAGGGCGCCTCGGGCAGGGTGATCGCCTGCCCCGCACCGGTTCCCGCCGCGCCGGGCATGCGCCCGACGTGCAGGGCGGAATGGCTGCTGCTGATCGCGATCGCGGTTCGATCGCGGTAGCGCGGCATCCCCGTGGCGACCGTGATCAGGCCGCCGCGGTCCAGTTCGTCGTCGATTTCCAGTTGTTGATATCCCGGAGTAATTCCCGGCTCGTCCGGTACTACCCACATCTGCACGAAATGAACCGGCTCGGAATGCGGAGACGTGCCGCCCTGTTCGGGCGGCAGTCGCCACGAATCATTCTTTTCCGAATGCAGAATTCCGGTTCCCGCACTCATTCGCTGCGCCAATCCGGGATAGATGACACCGGCATGTCCCAGCGAATCCTGATGCACTAGAGAACCGTTCAGAACCCAGGTGACAATTTCCATATCGCGATGCGGATGAGTTTCGAATCCCTCACCCGGCAACACGATGTCCTCGTTGTTCACCAGCAGCAGCCCGTGATGGGTGTTCTCCGGATCGTAATGCTCGCCGAACGAGAACGAATGCTTCGAATCCAGCCATGCCACACGGGTTTTCATGCGATCGCCGGCGCGATGAACATCGATGTGTGGTGTCGTGAGTGTGGACAACGGGGGTCCTCCTCTCGAGCTGCTGTCGAGGCCGCCGGGTAGATTCTACCGTGGCTGTGCACCGGCCCCGCACATTGATCCGGAGGTGAACCGAAATGCGACCCGACGCTGCGCGGCGGGCCGCCGTGGCCGCCGCCGTCCGCCGGCCCGGAATGCCGCGGCTGGCGCTGATCCGGTTCTCCGGACAGTTCGGCGACGGAATGTTTCAGGCCGCACTGTCGGGAGCGATTCTGTTCAATCCCGAACGTGCCACGGATCCGCTGGCGATCGCGGGCGGGTTCGCGGTGCTGCTGCTGCCGTATTCGGTGATCGGGCCGTATGCCGGAGCGATGCTGGACCGCTGGGACCGCCGGATGGTGCTGCTGGTCGCCAATGCGCTGCGCGCGGTGTTGATCGTGGTGACCGCCGTCGGACTGTGGGCCGGAATCCGGGATACGCCGCTGTTGCTGCTGGCGCTGGCGGTGGTCGGGATCAGCCGCTTCGTCCTGGCCGGTATCTCGGCGTCGCTGCCCCGGGTGCTGGAACAGCGCTGGCTGGTGCCGATGAATTCGGTCCTGGCGACGGTGGCATCGGGATGCGCCGGTGCGGGAGCCGCGGTCGCGGTGGCGATCATCGGCGCGATGGGAGCGGGCGATGTCGCGAGCGCGGTGGCGGTGGCGGCCAGTGCCTGCGGGTCGGTGATCTCGGCCGTGGCGGCGATCGGTTTCGCGCGACGCCGACTCGGACCCGAACATCGCATAGAAACACCCGGGCGCAGTGCGGCCGCCGAATCCGTACGGGCCGTGCTGACCGGTCTGCGCACCGGTGCCCGGGCGGTCGCCGAATCACGGGATTGCACCACCGCGATGATCGGCGTCGGCACCCACCGCATCGTCTTCGGTGCGAACACCCTGCTCATGGTGCTGGTTTTGCGTCGTCCCAACGAATCCGGGATCTCGGCCGGTTCGGGACTGGTCGGCTTCGGGGTCGCGATCACCGCGGTCGCCGCGGGCATGCTGGCCGCCGCGGTACTGACGCCGCTGCTGATTCCGCGGCTCGGGCGCCCGCGCACGGTGGTCGCCGGTCTGTCGGCGGCGCTGCTGGTGCAGGCGACACTGGTCCCGCCGATCACCGTCGCCACCGGTGCGGCCGAACACCGTGCCCATCAACTGTTGCTGGTGGGCGCGTTCCTGCTCGGCTTGGCCGGGCAGATGGTGAAACTGACCGGCGACGCCACCCTGCAGATCGATGTCGACGACGCCCGGCGCGGACAGGTATTCGCCCTGCAGGACACGATTTTCAACATCACGTTCGTGGTCGCCGTCGCGGTGACGGCCCTGATCATTCCCGCCGACGGCCGTTCTCTCGGCGTGGTGGCGGCCGGCGCCGGACTGTATGCGCTGGGTATCGCGGCGATCGCGGTCAACAGTCGCCGGTCTGCGCCACGCGGTTCCGGATGTTCGCAGACGCATCCCGAGTGATCGGTTAGATTGTTAGCCGCTGTGCTCGGTCCCAGCTGATGCGGTGACTGACAGTGCATGTCACCAGCGGTGCGAGTGGTAGTCGAGGAGTGCGGTGTTCGGGAACAACGCGACGGGGAGAGCGGCTGCCGATCGACCGGCGGCGGCGCGCGGCTCCACCCGCACCGGAAAGCGATGCGCCTCGGCAATTTTCACGCCTGCGGTCACCGGACTGCTGTTGTTCGGCACGGTTGCCCCCGTCCCGGCCTCGGCCGAACTCGCGCCGTGGGCGCCACCGCCGAAGAATGTTTGCGGCGAAACGGGATTCGATCCGCTGGCCCGCCAGCCCGATCCGAATGCGCCCGCGCCGCCGATCCTTCCGCCGCGAATCGACATTCCGGTGCCGGTGCCCGAGATCGTGCCCGTGCCGGTGCCGGGCCCGCGACCGGACAACACCCGCATCGTGCCGCAGCCTCTGCCCGCGGACCCGTGCCGCAACCCGTGCCCGGATATTCGCGATACGCCGAAACCACCGCCGGCCGAGGACCCTTCCGCGCCGGGCGAGCCCGCACCGGACTCCGGTTCGGCATCCGGCTCGAACGGTGGCTCGAACAACGGCTCGGGCACCGGTTCCGGGTCCGGCACGGGCTCGGGGTCGAATTCCGGTCCGTTCAATCTGCCGAACATCAACATCAATCCGGAACCCGAACCGATCCCGATCCCGATTCCCGGGGGCGAGCCGCCCGCACCGGAAACCCCGCCGCATCCGGTGCACCCGTCGATCGACCCGGGCGCGGTCGTCGAAGCACCCGCACCGCGCACGGTCGAGAACGTGAAGCTGGTCAATCAGGTGACCGGCCACGGCTCGGTCAACCGCACCGATATGCGCTGGCAGGTCGACGGGACCGACCTCGGCATCATGTGGGAGACCAAGCCCGGCCAGGTCGCGGTGGTGTTCGGCGACACCTTCGGCAAGGGCTGGGAGTACGGCCAGGTCGGCGGACCGGACTGGCGTTCGAACGTGCTCGGCTTCAGCTCCGAACGGGACCTGTCCAAGGGCCTGATCATCGACGACATGGTGCAGGACAGCCGCTGCCACGCCGCCGAACTGCTGAACAGTCGCAAGATCAAGAACTTCGAGACCACCGTGATCCCGACCTCCGGATTCGCACTCGGCGACCGGCAGTACATGAGCTACATGTCGGTCAATCACTGGAGCAAGATTCCGGGGATGTGGTGGACCAACAACGGTGGTCTGGCCTATTCCGACGACGGCGGCAGCACCTGGGTCAAGGATCAGTACGCCAAGTGGGACAACATGTTCGGCATCGATCGCTTCCAGGTCACGACGATGGTGCCGCACGGCGACTACGTCTACATGTTCGGCACGCCCAACGGCCGCATCGGCATGATCGGCCTGGCGCGGGTGCCGAAGAAAGAGGTACTGAACAAGTCCGCGTATCAGTACTGGGTCGACGGGACCTGGGCGCCGGCGCAGGAGAACCGCGCGACGCCGCTCATACCCGGCATCGCGGGCGAACTGTCGGTGCGCTACGACGACTCGAGCAAACAGTGGCAGATGGTCTACCTGGACCCGGCTCGGCATGCGATCGTGCTGCGCACCGCGACCGAACCGCAGGGGACCTGGACCGACGGCACGCTGCTGGCCGATACGAACGACTACCCGAAGGCCTACGGCGGATTCATCCACCCCTGGTCGACGGGTAAGGACCTCTACTTCACGATGTCGGCCTGGGACAGCTACAACGTCTACCTGATGCACGCGACGCTGAACGACCCGGAACCCGCCGATCCGTAGGTCCGCGCCGCCGCCCGATCGGGAAATGTCATCCACAGCCCCTGGCGTATTCACCGGCGGCCAGTACTCTCGAATCAATCATGGCCACCTATTTCGATCCCAAATCCTGGTCGCCGTCGCGGGCAGTGGACCTCGGCCGGCGGCTGTTCGACCCGGAGTTGCTGGATCAGTGGACGGCTTTCACCACCGCCTGGCTCGACCCGGTGGCGGATCTCGGTGCGGGTACGGTCACCGCACTCATGCCGGATGTGCTGATGACGCTGCTCAGCGAGGGGATTCTGAGTCGCTTCGGCGGCCGGGAGGTCACCGCGACCCTGCTCGGACACGATCTGACCGCGATTCTGCAAACCCTCAAGGTGCGCCGCCGCGGCGCCCACTTCCAGACCAAGACGGTACTTACCGAGCTGCGCTGGAACGGGCATCCGATCGAGGAGATGACGGTGATCGCGCACGGGGTGCGGCTGATCCCGGGCGTCCCGACGAAGGTGCGCACCGCGGGACTCGACGTCACCGGCACCGTGACGACCGTGGCCCTGGTCGAGTGGCTCAACGAGAAGCGGCTGGACTGGCGGTTCGAGGTGCATCCGAGCGGACTGATCAGCGCGCGTCATCGCACCCGGAAATTCCAGGCGCTGGTCGACGCCGCGATCAGTGACAACCTCGTCACGATCGCGGTCCATCAGGCCGCCTGGTCGGGCGTCCGGGTGCCGCGGCGCTGGGTGACGGTGGCGCCGGTCACCCTCTCGGACCTGCCCAACGACGTACGCATCGTGCGGGCCGACCGGCAGGGCGACCGGGTGCATTTCCGGCTCGAACTGTCGCAGATCACCGGCTCGTTCGACCTCGGGCAGATGCGGGCGGCGATCGTCGCCGGCACGACGCTGATCGTGTTCTGAGGCGTTTCGGTCCGCCGATTCCGGACGCTATTGTCCGCCGGCGTTCCACCATTCGAGCAGCGCGGCCTCGGCCTCGTCGCGAGTGAGCGGGCCGCGATCCAGCCGCAGTTCCTTCAGATAGCGCCAGGCACGGCCGACCTGCGGCCCCGGCTCCAGGCCGAGCAGTTCCATGATCGCGTTGCCGTCCAGATCCGGGCGCACCCGCTGCAGATCCTCCTCCTGCTGCAGGCGCTCGATCCGGGCTTCCAGGTCGTCGTAGGTCGAGCGCAACAGTGCGGCGCGGCGCTTGTTGCGGGTGGTGCAGTCGGCGCGCACCAATTTGTGCAGCCGCGGCAGCAGATCGTCGGCATCGGTGACGTAGCGGCGCACCGCCGAGTCGGTCCACTGGCCCTTGCCGTAGCCGTGGAACCGCAGGTGCAGATATACCAGCCGCGCCACGTCCTCGGTGAACTGCTTCGGATATTTCAAGGCGCGCATGCGCTTTCGCACCATCTTCGCGCCGACGACCTCGTGGTGGTGGAAGCTGACGCCGCCGCCGGGCTCGTTGCGCTTGGTCGGCGGTTTGCCGATGTCGTGCAGCAGCGCGGCCCAGCGCAGCACCAGATCCGGATCGCCCTGCTCCTGGTCGATGGCCTGGCGCAGCACGGTCAGCGAATGCTGGTAGACGTCCTTGTGTTGATGGTGTTCGTCGATCTCCAGTTTCATCGCCGGAACCTCGGGCAGTACGCGTTCGGCCAGCCCGGTCTCGCACATGATGTCGATGCCGTCGGTCGGATGTTCACCCGCGATCAGCTTGTCCAGTTCGGTACGGACCCGCTCGGCGGTGATGCGGCGGATCTCGTCGGCCATCAGCGCGATCGCCACTCGCACCCGCGGCGCCACCTCGAAGCCGAGCTGGGAGACGAAGCGGGCGGCGCGCAGCATGCGCAGCGGATCGTCGTTGAACGAATCCTCCGGCGCCGCAGGCGTATCCAGCACTCCGGCCAGCAGCGCGTCCATGCCGTCGAGCGGATCGACGAATTCCAGTTCACCGGCCCCGCCGATGCGCACGGCCATGGCGTTGACCGTGAAGTCGCGGCGAACCAGATCGCCCTCGAGGTTGTCGCCGAAGGTCACCTCCGGGTTGCGGGAGACGCGGTCGTAGCTGTCGCTGCGGAAGGTGGTGATCTCCAGCTGCCAGCCCGATTTCGACGCGCTCACCGTGCCGAACGCCAAACCGCCGGTGTCCCACAGGTTGTCGGCCCAGCCACGCACGATCTCCTGCACGACCTCGGGCCGCGCGTCGGTGGTGAAGTCCAGATCGGTGCCGAGCCGGCCCAGCACCGCATCGCGCACGCTACCGCCGACCAGGTACAGCTCGTGCCCGCGCGCGGCGAACAGGCCGCCCAGCGGAATCAGCACATCCGAGAGCCGGCCCAGGGTGATCGCCGCCGCGGCAAGCAATCGCGTCCGGCGATCATGGTCGGGGTCGGACACGGCCCTTCCTTTCACTTGTGTGCCGTCCTCCACTTCTGCGTCAACGGACTTCGGCGAAACCACGGAAACGCAGCTTAGTTGGTACGCACCCGCCGGTACCCGCCCGGACCGGCCGGACGACACCACCGCGGCGCGGCATGACACTCGGCATCGAACACGTTCAGTGCATCGATCCGGCGCGGCTAGACTGACCCGGTGTCTCCGGCCGATCGCGCGAACAGTCGACGCCGCCAGCCCCGGCGCCGCGGTTCGGCCGGTAATGCGGCGAAACCTCGCATGCGCACCGTCCGGGAAACCTCTGCGGGCGGATTGGTCGTCGACGGACTCGACGGCCCCGCCGAACAGCGCTGCGCCGCGCTCATCGGGCGCACCGACCGCCGCGGCCGGCTGCTGTGGTCGCTGCCGAAGGGCCACATCGAGGAGGGGGAGACGGCCGAACAGACCGCCGTCCGAGAGGTCGCCGAGGAAACCGGTATCAACGGCCGGGTGGTCGCGGAACTGGGAAGCATCGACTACTGGTTCGTCACCGAAGGCCGTCGGGTACACAAGACCGTGCACCATTACTTGATGCGGTCGTTGGGGGGTGAGCTCTCCGATGCCGACGTCGAGGTCACCAAGGTGGCCTGGGTGCCGTTGAGCGAACTCGATTCCCGGCTCGCCTACGCCGACGAGCGGCGTCTGGCCGAGGTCGCGAATCGGCTGATAGATCGGATGGAGAGCGGCAGACAATGACGCGTGCGAGTCGCAGTGGGCACCGCTGGGTGCTGCTGCTCGTCTCGCTGGCGCTCGCCGTATTGAGCGTGCCGTCGGCCGGGTCGAGCCATGCGCAGCCCTCCGGGTCGGGAGGTTCGACCGCCGCGCCGAAATTCCTCAAGCTCACGCTCGATTCGGTGTCGCCGAGCACGATCACCACCACCAGCGATTCCGTCCTCGCGCTGACCGGCACGGTGACCAACATCGGCGATCGCGTGGTGGACGACGTCAGCGTGCGGGTGCAGCGCGGGGCGGCCATCGCCGAACCCAGCGAATTGCGGTCCACGCTGCGTCAGGATCAATCGAATTTTCCGGTCAGCGCACAGTTCCAGGACGTCGCCGACCAGCTGGGGCCCGGGCAGCGCAAACAGTTCACCCTGCGGATCGGGGTGCGCGAGGGCATGTCCAACGCGGCCGCCAATCCGCCGGTCACCGACTCGCTCGGCATCACCGAACCGGGCGTGTATCCGCTGCTGCTGAATGTGAACGGCGAACCGGCCTACGGCAATCAGGCACATCTCGACGATGCGCGGTTCCTGCTGCCGGTGCTCGGCCTGCCCGCCCTGCCGAACGGCGCCGATGCCGCCGCGGAGGGCGCACAGCCGGTTCCGGCCGCACCGCAGCCGCCGGTGGCCACCACCATGTTGTGGCCCCTGGCCGATCGGCCCCGCATGGTCGCGGGCATTCCCGGGTCGGTGGACGGCAAGGCGCTGCTCACCGACGACGAACTGGCCGGCGAGCTCGCCGCGGGTGGCCGCTTGGATCAGCTGCTCTCGGCGCTGGAGTCGGCGCTGCGGCCCGACCCCTCGCACGATTCCGGCCGCTCGGGCGCCGGGCTGGCCGGATCGCTGTGCCTGGCCGTGGACCCGGATCTGCTGCTCACCGTGTCGAGGATGACCGAGGGATACCGGGTGCTGGCCTCGCCGTCGGATCCGGACGGGCCGACGCGCGACGGAACCGGCCCGCAGGCCGCGCGGACCTGGCTCGACCGGCTGCGTGCGCTGGCGCCGACGATGTGCACGGTGGCGCTGCCGTTCGCGCAGGTCGACCCGACCGCGTTGGCCGGCGTCCACGATGCCGATCTGGTCGCCCGCGCGATCACCGCACCCGCGGATATCGTCGATTCGCTGCTGTCGGTCAAATCCGTGCGCGGTGTGAGCCTGCCCGCCTCCGGAGCCATCGGAGCCGATGCCGCGGCCATGCTGACCGAGCGCGGTTTCACGACCGCCGTTCTCTCGGGAAATGCCGTGGCCGAGGGCGGTTCCGTCAGCGCCGCAACGGGTTCCGGGCGAGGCGAGGCGACGGTGCGCAGTACCGCCTCCGTCGCCGCGGATATCGCACCGGTGGTGCCGGAGATGGTTCGCCTGCCGGCCACCGCGCCGGCCAAACCCGAACTCACGCCGCCGGCGCCCGATTCCGGGTTGAGGGTCGCCACCTTCGACATGTGGTCGGCGACCGCGCTGGCCGCGGTCGGATCGAATCCGCCGACTCCGGCGTTCACTCCCGACCGGGTGCGTTACGCGGTCACCAACGACTCCCGCACCGCTCGACTGCAGGACGCACTGGGCGCGCTGACCTGGCCGGTGCTGAATACGACCGAGACCCGCCCCCGGGCGACCCTGCTGATGCCGCCGCAACAGTGGGGCGCCGACCGCGACGAGGCCGGAGCGTTGCTCTCGCATCTGGAGCTGATGTTCCGCAGCGGTTTGGCCACACCGCGTTCGTTCGCCGATCTGCTGGCCCAGCCGGTCGATCCGCGCCCGTACGACCTGGACTACTCCGGTGATGCGGTGGCGCAGGCGGTGCCGGACCAATTCGTCGCGCCGGTTGGGCAGCAGGAGCATCGGATCGACGATCTGATGAGCGCCCTGGTGGAGATCCCTCAGCAGGAGCCGACGCCGCGGACGTTCCTCACGCCGCTGCGCGACGATCTGATCCGGGTGCTGACGCTCTCGGATCGCACCGGCACCGATTCGCAAGCCGATACCGTCGCGCAACGACGACTCGAACAGACCACCCGGACCATGGACGGTTTGTTCTCCTCGGTGAGTGTGCTGCCGCCGGGCGGGGTCTACACGCTGGCCTCGGAGCAGAGCCCGTTGCTGCTGGTCGCACGCAACGATCTGCCGGTCGCGATCCGGATCCGGTTCAAGATCGGGGCGCCCGCCGAGACGAATATCACCGATATCGGTGAGCAGCAGCTTCCGGCAGAGGGTACTCGGTCGTTCCAGATCCCGACCAAGGTGAGCGACAGCCGTAACCTGGTGATTCCGATATCCCTTACCACACCGGCCGGAGTGCCTCTCGGCAACGCCACCTCGGTTTCGGTACGTTCGAACGCTTACGGTCAAGCGTTGGCGATAATTACCGCATGTGCCGGTGCACTGCTGTTCCTGCTCGCCGGTCGCCGCTTGTGGCGCCGCTTCCGGGGACAGCCGGATCCGGCCGACAAGGGTTTGGACCCCGGAAAACGACGCAGGCTGAACCGATACCTGCGCGCCCGCAAACGAGTACTGCAGGAAGAGGAGGCACAGTGAGCAACAATCGCGCAGCGGCTTACTGTGCCGACCGGGTGCGGGTGTCCCGCAGATCGCCGGGCACAGTGAGCAACAATCGCGCAGCGGCTTACTGTGCCGACCGGGTGCGGGTGTCCCGCAGATCGCCGGGCACAGTGAGCGACAATCGCGCAGCGGCTCGTTGTGCCGACCGTGTGGTTCACGGGCCGGCCCGAATGCCGAGCAGACCGGAGGTCCGGTGACCGAGTACGACGGCCCCGTCGTGCCCGATCAGGCCGACGACGAGCAGTTTCCGCGACGCGCACCCGCCGCGCCGTGGGAGCGTGGACCGCGTCGGCTGAGTCCCGATCCCTCGATGCCGCCCTCGGGCGCCAACGGTGTCGTGCCCAACGGCGCGCCGCCGCATCGCTTGCCGAACGAGGCCCGCCCCGATCCGGCCGATCCGCGGCGACCGCTCAGCGGCCCGATTCCACAGGTACCCCCGGCCGGCCGGATGCCCGGCCCGAACGGGGCCCGGCCCACACCGCCGCCGCGCCGGCAAACGCCGCCCAGCGCACCCATGCGCCCGATACCGGGTGCCGTCCCGCGCCAGGTTCCGCCGGGAGCAGCGCCTCGTCCGGGACCGCCGAACCCGCCCGACGGGTCCCGGTATCCGGGCCCGCAGAATCCACCGCGCCGGCAGAGCCCGCCGAGCGCGCCCATCCGCCAGACGCCGCCGAATGCGCCGCGCCCGCCGCTACCCCCCAACGCCCCGCCGAGCGAGCCGTTCCGTCAAGTGCCCCCGACGGATCATCGCGGTGCTCGCCCGCAGCAGGACACCCCGCCGCCGGGACGGCCCCGTCCACCGCAGCGCGGCCCGCGCCCGCCGGTCGATCCCTCCGACCAGGAATCCCGGTACCGAGACCCCGAGTACCGAGAACCTCAGTACCGCGAGTCTCAGAATCGGGAGACCCCGCGCCGGGACGTGCCTCGTGCGGATCCGCGACGGTCCTATCCGCCGGGCCCGCCGAGCGGTCCGGTCGACCGAGTCCCTCGCCCGCCCCGCGCGGAGCGGGCGATGCCGCGCCAGATCCCGCCCTCCGAGACCGCCGAGCCGCGTCGTCGGCCGGCAGCGGAGCGTCCGGCTGCGGCGCGCCCCGATACGCCACGGCCGACACGCGCGCGCGGTGATTCGGCAGGTCCTCGCACCGCCCAGCAGGCCGTGATCGAGCAGGAACCGGAAGAGTCGTCGACTTCGCGATTGGTCCGCGATTCCGGGTCCATCGCAGTCGCCACGTTGGTCAGCCGTATCACCGGCTTCGTCAAGCAACTGCTGCTCGTCACCGTTCTCGGCCCGGCCATCGCCAGTGCGTTCACGGTCTCCAGCACGATCCCGACCATGATTTCCGAGCTACTGCTCGGCGCGGTGCTCACCGCCATCGTGGTGCCGACCCTGGTCCGCGCGGAGAAAGAGGACGCCGACCGCGGCGCCGCCTTCGTCCGCCGCTTGGTCACCGCGGCATTCACGGTGCTGGCCATCGGAACCGTCCTCGCCGTCGCCGCGGCGCCGGTGATGACCACCCACATCTTCCTGTCCCACGACGGCAAGGTGAATACCGCGCTGACCACGGCGCTCGCCTTCCTGCTGCTGCCGGCCATCCTCTTCTACGGGATGTCGGGCCTGCTCATGGCGATCCTGAACACACATCAGGTGTTCAAACCGGGCGCCTGGGCGCCGGTGCTGAACAACGTGGTCGTGCTGGCGATTCTGACCCTGTACGCGGTGACGCCGGGTGAGATCAGCCTCGATCCGGTCCGGATGAGCGATCCGAAGCTGCTGGTCCTCGGCGTCGGTGTGACCGTCGGTGTCATCGTTCAGATGGTGAGCCTGCTGCCGGCCATCCGGCGGCTGGGGATCGATCTGCGCCCGCTGTGGGGGGTGGACGCCCGGCTCAAGCAGTTCGCCGGAATGGGCGCGGCCATCATCCTGTACGTGTTCATCAGCCAGATCGGCTGGACCATCGCCACCCGGGTCTCCTCGCACGCCGATGTCGCGGGCCCGACCATCTATCAGAACGCCTGGCTGCTGCTTCAGCTGCCGTACGGCGTGCTCGGCGTGACCCTGCTGACCGCGATCATGCCGCGGCTGAGCCGCAATGCCGCCGCCGACGACAATCCGGCGGTCGTCGACGACCTCGGCGTCGCCACCCGTCTGACCATGATTTCGCTGGTCCCGGTGGTCACCTTCCTCACCATCGCGGGTCCGCAGATCGGCCAGGCGCTGTACGGATACGGCCATTTCGGTAGTTCGGATGCGGGCCGTCTGGGCGAGGCGGTCTCCTGGTCGGCGTTCACGCTGATTCCGTACGCGCTGGTGCTGATTCATCTGCGGGTGTTCTACGCGCGGGAACAGGCCTGGACGCCCACCTGGATCATCCTCGGCATCACCGGCGTCAAGATCGTGTTGTCGCTGCTCACGCCGGTGTTCTTCAGTGACGATCACGTGGTCATCGCCCTGGGCGTGGCCAACGGCCTGGGCTTCGTGACCGGCGCGGTGATCGGCGGCTGGCTGTTGCACCGCAGTCTCGGCGACCTGCGCATGGCCAACGTCGGCCGCACCGTCACCCGGGTCGTGCTGGCCTCGGTGGCCGGCGCGGCGGTGACGCTGATCATGGATCAGGTGCTGGGCCTGTCGCGGCTCGACGGCGGCCTCGCCTCGGTCCTGCGGGTCGGCCTGGACGCGATCGTCATGTTCGGCGTCGCATTCGGCCTGATGCGCCTCGCCGGAGTGCCGGAGATCGTCGCGCTCACGGTCGCGGTGTCGCGCCGCCTGGGCTTCACGCCGCCGGCGCCCGACCTCGGCTTGGACGACACCGCGGCCGATATGCACGACACGATGGTGCTGCCGCGCCCGGATCTCGCAGCTCCGTACTACTACCGCTACGACCCGTATACCGACGCCCAGACCATGGTGTTGCCGGTAATCCGTCCTGGTGCGGTTGACCGCACCGCTCAGGGCGAGTTCCCGTACCCTGTTCGGCAGAGAAACGCAAATGCCGGTGCTGCACCGGCGCCACAAACTTCGACATATCAGGGCGAAGGAGGAGCGAGGGTGAGCGACGACGCGGCGGAGGGCCAGCCTTCCGCCGAGGCTGCCGACGCGGCAGGCGCAGTGCGCACCGACGACGTCCCACCCGGGAGTGTTCCGCCGGCCGACCGCACTCGGGACTCCGCATCCGACCATACGGAAACGTCGAACGCCGCTGCGGCGCCCGACGCCGAGGCCGGTGTGCACGGGGATGCCCCCGACGCGCCGAACGCCGCGGACGCGGTGGGCGGCAACGGCGCGGAAGCAGTGCCGCCCGCGGCGGTGCCGCCGCGGGATCCGGCCTACGACACCGGCATGCTGCCGGTCGGTTCGCCGGAGATGCCCCCGATGCGGGTGGAACCGCCGGCCCGGCGGGTGCCGCGCGGTCCCAAACTGATTCCGGGCGCCTCCGTGGCGGGTGGCCGCTATCGGCTGCTCGCCGACCACGGCGGCGCGCGCGGACTGCGGTTCTGGCAGGCCTTGGATGTGAAACTGGACCGTGAGGTCGCGCTCACCTTCGTCGATGCCGATCAGAAGGCCGCCGACAATCCCGGCCACGACGGCCCGCAGGCCATCCTCTCGCGCACGTTGCGCCTGGGCCGGATCAACTCGTCCGGCCTGGCCCGCGTGCTCGACGTGGTGCGCGGCAGTTCCGGCGGCATCGTGGTCGCGGAGTGGACTCCCGGCCGTTCGCTGCGGGAGATGGCCGAGACCCAGCCCTCGCCGATCGGCGCGGCGCGGGCCATCCGCGCCCTGGCCGCGGCGGCCGAACTGGCCCATCGCGGCGGCGGATCGCTCTCGATCGACCATCCGGACCGGGTACGCATCAGCGCGTCCGGCGATGCGGTGCTGGCCTTCCCGGGCACCTTGGCCGATTCCGACGCGCAATCGGATGTGCGCGGCCTCGGCGCGATGCTCTACGCGTTGATCACCGCCCGCTGGCCGATCCGCACCGGCGGTGTCACCGGTTCGGCGGCGACCGTCGGCGGGCTGAAGCTGGCCGATTTCGGAAGCGACGGCTCTCCGGTGGAACCGCGCCAGATTCGCCCCGAAGTGCCGTTCGAGATCTCCGCGGTGGCCGTCCGCTCGCTCGAGGCCGACAAGGGCGTGCGTACGGCGGCGACCGTGCAACACGTGCTCGAGCAGGCCTCGGTCGTCGACCAGAAGACCGACTTCATCCCGGTCCTGCGCCTGGGCCAGCGCGCGGTCGCGAATCCGGACGAAAGCCTCGCCGATCCGGAACTGCTCGCCGCCGAGCGCGAGCGGTCGCAGCGCATGCTGTGGATCCTGGTCGCTCTGGGTGTGCTCGCGGCGCTGGTCGTCGGCGTGATCATCTGGTGGCTGCTGAGTATCTTCGCGCCGGGTTCGGCCGACGAACCGCTCAACGAACAGCGCAAACTGGGCCTGACCACGGCCAGCGTCGCACCGACGACGCCGGCCGCGCAGACAGCGGGACCCGCGCCGACCACGGCCGCCGGACTTCCGCTGCAGGCGACGGGCGTCTCGGTGTACTCCCCGGAGGGGACCCCGGACAGTCCCGGCAACGTGTCGGCCCTGCTGGACGGCAATCCGACCACCACCTGGCACACCGATCAGTACTTCCAGCAGTTCCCGGCCTTGAAGAAGGGGATCGGGGTGCTCGCGACGCTGCCCGGGCCCAGCAAGGTGAGCAAGGTCGTCATCGATTCCGCGTCGCCGGGCACGGTGGTCGAGGTGCGTACCTCGCCCACCGCGGTTCCCACCCTGGATCAGACCCAGCTCGTCGGCCAGGCCACCCTGGCCGACGGCACCACCACGATCCCGGTGCAGTCCGACCAGCCGGCCCGCTACATCCTGATCTGGATCACCCAGCTGGCCAACAACGGCGGCCAGTTCCAGTCGTCGATCGGCGACATTCACTTCGAGGCAGCTTCCTGATTCCTGCCGTCGCGGCCGGCGGTTGTTCCGGCCCGTGATATCACCTCGCTCTGGTTGCTACCGATTCGTAATAAACGTTATGATTCACAGCGCGCTCTCAGCAGGGGAGCTTCCTGGGATCTGGTGTCTCGGTCCTGGATGATGCGGAATTTGCGGCCGGTCCGGTGTAGGACTTCGCGCCGCCGTGAGCGCTGTCCAAGGGGTTTGTGTGTCGTTCGAAGCGATCGCCAGTGGGGGGACACCGGAGTCGTCTGCTGTTCGTCGTCGCTCGATCGATCCGGACGAAACCACCGATTTCGAATTGCTTTCCGCCCATGTCGCCGGAGACCGCGACGCTTTCGGCATTCTGTTCCGCCGCCATTACAGCCGGCTCTGGCAATTGGCACTGCGCACCTGCCGAACTCCGGAAGATGCCGCCGATTCGCTGCAGGACGCGCTGCTGTCCGCGCATCGCAATGCCGCCACCTTCCGCGGGGATGCGGAGGTACGCAGCTGGCTGCATCGCATCGTGGTCAACGCATGCCTGGATCGTATGCGGCGCAACAAATCCCGTCCCGCGACGTCACTGTCGGACGAATCGGTGGCAGAACCCGCAATGGAACGCGACGACATCGCGCAGCGCGAGGTGAAAATGGTCGTTGCCGCGGCCCTGTTCACGCTGCCGCCCGATCAGCGAGCAGCGCTGGTTGCGATCGACATGGAAGGGTATACCGTAGCGGAAGCGGCGCAGTTGCTGGGCGTCGCCGAGGGGACGATCAAAAGTCGCTGCGCCCGTGGCCGAAAACGGCTGGAACAGGAATTGGAATTCCTGCGAAATCCGGGGAACCGGACGTAGCCGAGAAGCGTCTTTACTAACAGACGGACAAATATTCGTTGTGCCTGCCTCCGCATCGCTGCGATGACAGGCGCTACATCATGAGGCCGGACCCGGAGAGGCGATGGACGACAAGGGCGAATTCGCCGCGCGGCGACGCCGTTCCGGGGTGTGGGGCGACGAAGCGGACACAGGAGGTGTGATGGCAGCCCGTTCCGTGCCGCGCCCTCCGTTCTCCACCGATCTGCTGGCCGAGTTGCACGCCGACAACGTCCCTCCGGAGCAGGCCGAGCTGTTGTGGCCACAAGTTCGCCGGGACCCCGACGCCGTCCGTTTTCTGCACTCGCTCGACGGCGTGAGCGCCGAATTACGCGCGCTGAGCCTGGACGATCGCATCCTGCACCCGATACCGACCGAGGTCGCGGCCCGGCTGGACGCGCTGCTGGACCAGTTGTCCCGCGGCGAGCAGCCGCAACCGGTCGCCACCGTCCATCAGCTCCACCGTGACGGCTCGGACGGTGAGCCACCCTCGACCCGTCCGATGCCGGCTCTCGACGCGATACCGCCGGAGCCGGTTCCCGAGGAGCCGCTGCCGCCGGACGCCGACGTCCCGGGCACGGCGTCACCGGACGAGCCGATTTCTCTGGAGGGTCACCGCACGAAGCGATTGCGCTGGTTCACCGCGGCCGCGGCGGCGGTGGCCGTCATCGCCGGAACCCTGGTCGCGGTCGACGCGGCGACCGATCGCACGGTGAGGCCGAACGCACTGCCCGCCGAACACGGCACCAGCGTCGCCCTCGACGACGAGCTGTCCTCCGCGGCCGTACTCAGTGCCATGGGCCGCAACGACGTCACCGGCCCGCTGTCGGGCCCCGGCGCGATGGCCGGGTGTGTGAAGGCCGCGGTCCCGGACCGCACGGTGCTCGGCTCGACGAATGTCACATATCGCGGTGAATCGGCCGTGTTGATTCTGCTCACCGGCCCGCGTCCACCAAAGATCACTGCACTGGTCGTGCGGACCGGTTGCAGCCCAGCGGATCCGCAGATCCTCGATATGCGTGATATCGGCTGACAGCGCGCGGCCTCGGCCACAGCCGGTCGGCGGCGGGAACATCTACGTTTACCCTGTTGTTGACCGACACGCCTGTTGAACACACTTCGGAAGGGCATCATGAGCACGCCTGTACGCGATCTGATCATTGTCGGCTCCGGCCCCGCCGGCTACACCGCCGCGGTCTACGCTGCCCGGGCCGAGCTCGAACCTTTGCTGTTCGAGGGCACCCAGTTCGGTGGTGCGCTGATGACGACGACCGAGGTGGAGAACTTCCCCGGCTTCCGCGACGGCATCATGGGCCCCGATCTCATGGAAGAGATGCGTGAGCAGGCCAAGCGCTTCGGCGCGGATATCCGTACCGAGGATGTCGAGGCGATCGATCTCTCCGGCCCGATCAAGTCGGTCACGGTCGGCGGCGAGGTCTATCAGTCCTACGCGATCATCCTGGCCATGGGCTCGGCGGCCCGCTATCTCGGCGTGCCGGGGGAGCAGGAGCTGCTGGGCCGCGGGGTCAGCGCCTGCGCGACCTGTGACGGCTTCTTCTTCAAGGGCCAGGACATCGTCGTGGTCGGCGGTGGCGATTCCGCGATGGAGGAAGCGACCTTCCTCACCAAATTCGCCTCCAGCGTGACCATCGTGCATCGCCGCGAGGAATTCCGCGCCTCCCGCATCATGCTCGAGCGCGCGAAGGCGAACGAGAAGATCCGCTTCCGGCTGAACTCCGAGGTGGTCGAGGTGCACGGCGACACCGCCGTGACCAGTCTCACCCTGCGCGACACCAAGACCGGCGAAACCTCCGAGCTGGCGGCCACCGGCCTGTTCGTGGCGATCGGCCACGACCCGCGCAGCGAATTGGTCCGCGGCCAGGTCGATCTCGATGCCGAGGGCTACGTGAAGGTACGCGAGCCCGGCACCGCGACCTCGGCGGACGGCGTCTTCGCGGCCGGCGATCTGGTCGATCACACCTACCGCCAGGCCATTACGGCCGCCGGCACCGGCTGCCGTTCGGCGATCGACGCCGAGCGCTGGCTCGCCGAGAAGGGCGACATCACCAGCAACACGCTCGATCACGCCGGCAACCCGGTGGAAGTGACCGCCGGCTGATCCACCCCCGAAGCCTTTCGAATATCGCGTCATCGCACACCGCTAGGAGTTCCGCATGTCCGAAACAGCCACCAAGACCGTCACCGACGCCACCTTCGAACAGGATGTGCTCGGTAGCGACAAGCCGGTGCTCGTCGACTTCTGGGCCTCCTGGTGCGGTCCGTGCAAGATGGTCGCCCCGGTGCTGGAGGAGATCGCCGCGGCGCACGGTGACAAGCTGACCGTCGCGAAGGTCGATGCCGACGCCAACCCCACGAGCTCCCGTGACTACGGTGTGATGGCATTGCCGACGATGATCCTGTTCTCCGGTGGCAAGGAAGCCAAGCGCATCGTGGGTGCCAAGGGTAAGGCCGCCCTGCTGCGCGAACTCGAGGGCATCATCTGAGTCGTCCCGTTCGAGGCCCTGGGTTACCGCACGTCGCGAGCGTGTCCGGCCCGGGGCCCCGATGCGGTTCGAACCAGGGGGCACTCCGGGACCCGATGGCTGTGTACTATTTCGGCACCCGGAGAATTGCCGAAATACGGCTCGGGTCTGAGACAATCGACCGACGCTCCGGTCGTGCGAGGGTGTGTGCCATCGCATAAGTGGGTACCCGGGTTGGCGGAAGGAAAGGGCTCTCACGCATGCACCGACTTCGTCACGGCGATACTGGTCCAGCCGTCGCTGAGGTCCGGAGCAACCTGGCAAGTCTCGGATTCCATCCGCACCCGCACGGGACCGACCGGTCCGGTGGGCAGGGGGAGTACTGGAAGGATTCCGACGCCGTCTTCGATCGTGAACTCGATTCGGCCGTACGCGCTTTCCAGCAGCAGCGAGGCCTGCTGGTCGACGGCGTCGTCGGGCCCGCGACCTATCGCGCGCTGAAGGAGGCGTCCTACCGCCTCGGCGCCCGGACCCTGATCTATCAGCTCTCGGCGCCGCTGTACGGCGACGATGTCGCCACCCTGCAGCGGCGCCTGCAGGATCTGGGCTTCTACGTCCATCGCATCGACGGCTACTTCGGCCCGCATACCCACGATGCGCTCACGGCCTTCCAGCGCGAGATCGGCCTGTCCGCGGACGGCATCTGCGGTCCGGACACCCTGCGCTCGCTGGAACTGCTCGGAGCGCGGGTCACCGGCGGCAATCCGCATCGCATCGCCGAGGAAGAGGTCGTCCACCGGGCCGGCCCGCAGCTGACCGGAAAGCGCATCGTCATCGACCCCGGAATGGGCGGCGAGGACAAGGGTTTGGCCGTGCCGACGGAATTCGGCGACGTGTACGAGTCCGAGATCCTCTGGGATCTGGCGAGCCGCCTCGAGGGCCGGATGGCCGCCACCGGCATGGAGACGTTCCTGTCCCGCCCGTGGGGCGCCAACCCGACCGACGCCGAACGCGCCGAGACCTCCAACACCTTCGACGCGGATCTGATGATCTCGCTGCGCTGTGCGGCGAATCTCAGTTCG
>NZ_BDBN01000084.1 GCF_001613005.1 Nocardia nova NBRC 15556
GCTGGCGCGCGGATTCGGCGCCACCACCCGCACCATCAGCCGCGCCGGGGAGATCGAACACGGTCACCGCCGCGACGGAATCGCGTTGGCGCTGGTCGCTTTCAGCGTCGTCATCGCGGCGGCGGTCTGGATGTCGGCGGGCGGTCCGGTGGGGCACTGGGTCGACACCGCGGTGCGCGCGATCGCCGGATCCGCCGCGGCCGTGCTGCCGTTCGTGGCCTCCGGTATCGCGGTGGTGCTCATGCGCACCGAACCGCGGCCCGAGATCCGGCCCCGGCTGGTGCTCGGCGGATTGCTGGTGGGACTGCCGGCGCTCGGAATCTGGCATATCTTCGCGGGCGCGCCGGCCGACGCGCACGGGCGCGCCCATGCGGCGGGTTTCGTCGGCTATGTGCTGGGCGGGCCGCTGCGCAACGGGCTCACCGCGTGGCTGGCGGTGCCGCTGCTGTTGCTGGCCATGCTCTTCGGACTGCTGCTGGTGACCGGGACGACCGTGCGCGAGGTCCCGCACCGGCTGCGTGAACTGTTCGGCCTGCCCGATCCCGAATACGGCGACGACGACGGGCAATACGGGCTCTACGACCCGGAAAACTATGACGCCGACGGCTTTCCGATGCACAAGAGCCGTTCCTCGCGGCGTGGCCGCACCCCGGCGGAGAATTATCCGACCGACGAATTCGGTGGCGCCGACGCCGTCACCGAGGTTCTCGGCGAACCGCCGTTGCGCGATGCGAAGGATATCGCCGAGCCGGACGAAACACCGCCCCCCGCAAGCAAATCCAAGACGCGCAAGCCGCCGAAGGTCGTCGACCAGACACCCGAGCCGCAGCCTCCGCAGCAACTGGAATTCGTCACCGACCGCGAGGTCGACGGGGATTATCAGCTGCCGCCGCTGACCCTGCTGACCGACGGTGATCCGCCGAAGAAGCGCAGCGCCGCCAACGAATCGATGATCGAAGCGATCACCGAGGTGCTGGTGCAGTTCAAGATCGACGCGGCGGTCACCGGTTTCGTGCGCGGTCCGACGGTCACCCGCTACGAGGTCGAACTCGGCCCCGGTGTGAAGGTCGAGAAGATCACCGCCCTGGCCCGCAATATCGCGTATGTGGTGGCCACCGAGAATGTGCGTTTGCTCGCACCGATTCCGGGCAAGTCGGCGGTCGGTATCGAGGTGCCCAATGCCGACCGCGAACTGGTCCGGCTGGCCGATGTGCTCAAGGCGCCGTCCACGCGAAACGACCACCACCCCTTGGTGATCGGCCTCGGCAAGAACATCGAGGGCGAATTCGTCTCCGCGAATCTGGCGAAGATGCCGCATCTGCTGGTCGCCGGTTCCACCGGTTCGGGTAAGTCGAGTTTCGTCAACTCGATGCTGGTCTCGCTGCTGGGCCGCGCCACCCCAGACGAGGTCCGGATGATCCTCATCGACCCGAAGATGGTGGAACTCACACCGTACGAAGGCATTCCGCATCTGATCACGCCCATCATCACCCAGCCCAAGAAGGCCGCCGCCGCGCTGGCCTGGCTGGTGGAGGAGATGGAACAGCGGTATCAGGACATGCAGGCCAGCAAGGTCCGCCACATCGACGATTTCAACAAGAAGGTGAAATCGGGCCAGATCACCACGCCGCTGGGCAGCGAGCGCGTGTACCGGCCCTACCCCTACATTTTGGCGATCGTCGACGAGCTGGCCGATCTGATGATGACCGCGCCGCGCGACGTCGAGGACGCCATCGTGCGCATCACTCAGAAGGCGCGCGCGGCCGGCATCCATCTGGTGCTGGCGACCCAGCGGCCCTCGGTGGACGTGGTGACCGGCCTGATCAAGACCAACGTCCCCTCCCGGCTGGCGTTCGCGACGTCCTCGCTCACCGACTCCCGCGTCATCCTGGACCAGCCGGGTGCGGAGAAATTGATCGGTATGGGCGACGGCCTGTTCCTGCCGATGGGCGCGTCCAAGCCGACCCGATTGCAGGGCGCGTTCATCTCCGACGAGGAGATTCAGGCCGTCGTCGACTTCGCCAAGAATCAGGCCGAACCCGAGTACCAGGAAGGCGTCACCACCGCCAAGGCCGGGGAGAAGAAGGACGTCGACCCGGATATCGGCGATGATCTGGATGTCTTCCTGCAGGCCGTCGAATTGGTCGTCACCTCGCAGTTCGGTTCCACCTCGATGCTGCAGCGCAAATTGCGCGTCGGATTCGCCAAGGCGGGCCGCCTGATGGATCTGATGGAGACCCGCGGCGTGGTCGGCCCGAGCGAGGGCTCCAAGGCGCGCGACGTGCTCGTCAAACCCGATGAGCTGGACGGGCTGCTGTATTCGATCCGCGGCGGGGGAGAGGCGGAGCCGGCGGCCGAACCCGATGCGATCGATGCCTAGGCTCCCGGCGTAGGCCTCACCCGGTGTAGGCCCAGCCGGTGACGGTCCGGATCTCGACCCGGATAACCGGTCCGCGCGGGGCGTTGCCGCGATACTGCGGGTATTTCGCGGTGAGCCAGGCGATCGCCTCCGCGCGTTCGGTGTCGCCGGTGGCGACGGCGGCGGTGCCGTCGAGCCGGACCCACCACAGCCGCGACCAGTCCTCGTCGTATTCGTCGGCCAGTACCGAGACCCGGTTCTCGGCGGCGATATTGCGCAGCCGCCGTAAATCCGTCGTCGATTTGGGCTTCTGATCGACCGCGGTGACCAGGATGCGGCCCGTCGGGGAGAGCGCGAAGGTCACGGGCACCAGATGGGGCCGGCCGGTCGGATCGGTCGTACCCAGCCGGGCCACGCGGGCCGCGCGAGCTCTCGCCAGCGCCGTATCGGGATCCAATCGCACCGGTTCACGGTAGATCGCCGGACGGCGCGGTGTGGCCTACAGCGGCGCGTTCTCTCGCTGGATCTGCTCGGCCGCCTCCGCCTGGATGCGCTCGAACTGCGCACCCATCGCCGCGGCCAGGGCATTGGCCGCCGAAAGCGGGCGGACCATCACCATCAGATCGTCGATGCGGCCCGCCTCGTCGGTGTGAATGAAATCCGCACCGGTGACGTGCTTACCGTCGACCGTCGCCTCGAAGATCAACGTCGAGTCGTGCCCGTCGGCGTCGGTGATTTCGCGGACGTAACGGAAGTCCTCGAAGACCCGCATGACGCCGCGCAGAATCGCGGCGGTGATGGCCCGGCCGGGATAAGGCTTGAACGCCACCGGGCTGGTGAACACGACGTTCTCGGCGAGCAACGCCTCGATCGCCGCGCTGTCACGTGCCTCCACGGCCTGTCGGAATGCCTGCATCGCCACCTCGCATATGCAACTGGTTGACTATGCCGAGCATCGTAGCGGGCTTCGCCGCGCCTGCCTAGGCGTTCGGCGCCGCCTGTGCCGAGAAGGCGCCCATCACCGGGGTCCATTCCAGGAATCGCTTCGCGTCGATCAGCCCCTCCCGGGCGAACGGATCGGCCGCGAGCAGCTCCTCCAACGCCGCGGCATCGTCGGCGCGGAACAGCAGCAGCGCGCCGGAGCCGTCGGCATACGGCCCGGTCGACAGGACCACATCCCGGTCGACCAGATTCGACAGCCATTCCCGATGGCGGGGCCGATGCTCGTCTCGCCCGGCGGCGGTGGCATCGGAATAGGTGTAGTGGACGGCGAAGATCGGCACGCGAGCTCCCGAAAGATTCAGAGGGTCAACAGCATTCGAGTATTGCCGAGGGTATTCGGCTTGACGTAGCTGAGGTCGAGGAATTCGGCCACACCGGTGTCGTAGGAGCGGCACATCTCCGCGAACACTTCCGCCGTGACGGGCGTGCCGTCGATCTCGGCGAACCCGTGCCGGGAAAAGAACTCCACCTCGAAAGTCAGCACGAACAGTCGCTGCAGCTGGAGTTCGCGGGCGGTCGCGATCAGCTGATCCACGATCAGGCGCCCGACGCCCTGTCCTTTGGCATCGGGGTGGACCGCGACCGTACGCACCTCGCCCAGATCGGCCCACAGCACGTGTAATGCGCCACATCCCACCAGGCGCCCGTCGACCTCGGCTACCCAGAATTCCTGGACCGACTCGTAGAGTGTGACGAGATTCTTCTCCAGCAGAATGCGGCCCGCGTAGACGTCGACGAGGCTTTTGATCTCGGGCACATCCGAGGTGCGGGCGCGTCGGACGACCACGGTGCCGGGGCCGGTGGCGCCGATCGAATCAGTGTGGTGTGCCCGCGTCGTCATGGGGTGCACAGTAGTCGGGTCGTTAACCGATAGTCTGGTGGAGTGCCGCACATCTCGTCCGCCCGCCTGCCTCGATCCGCCGGGGGCCGCGGCTGCGTGCATTCCGGCCGGGGGTGCCGGTGAGCGTGCAGAGCGACGACATGGACCGGACCTGGGCCGAGGCCGGCAGAGCGCGGGCGAATCTCGTTCCGCCGCAACCGAAGCGGACGGTCGAGCCGTCCGCGGTGCCACTGATGAACATCGCCAACATTCTCACGGTCCTGCGCATCGTGATCGTGCCGATCTTCCTGCTGGCGCTGTTCGCCGCCGGCGGCCACGACACCGGGTGGCGGATCGCCGCGGCCGCGCTGTTCGGCGTCGCGGCCATCACCGACCGCATCGACGGACAGCTCGCGCGCAAGTACGGACTGGTCACCGACTTCGGCAAATTGGCGGATCCGATCGCCGACAAGGCGTTGATCGGTGCGGCCCTGATCGGGTTGTCGGCACTGGGCGATCTGCCGTGGTGGATCACTGTCGTGATCTGTGCCCGCGAGATCGGCGTGACGTTGCTGCGACTGGCGGTGGTGCGCCGCGGCGTGATTCCGGCCGGCCGCGGCGGTAAGGCCAAGACCCTGGTGCAGTCGGTGGCGATCGCCGTTCTGCTGCTGCCGCTGGCGGGCGCGTGGGCGAGCGCCGGAATGGCGCTGATGTATGTCGCCGTGGTGCTGACCGTGGTGACCGGACTGGATTACGTGGTGCAGGCGGCCCGATTGTGGGCGCGGCCGGTCGAGCGGCGGTGACGACGGTGGGCACCGAGGTGGCCGCCGCCGACCCGCTGGCCGCTGTCCCCGAGGCCGCCGAACTGGTGGCGACGCTGACCCGCATCGGTCAGACCGTGGCCACCGCCGAATCCCTGACCGCCGGTTTGCTCGCGGCCACCATCGCGGGGGTGCCGGGAGCCAGTGTGGTGTTGCGCGGCGGAGTGATCGTCTACGCCACCGACCTCAAACATCGCCTGGCCGGCGTGAGCGAGGACACCTTGGCCACGGACGGGCCGGTCGCGGCGGGAACCGCCGAACAGCTCGCCGTCGGCGCGCGCACGGTGTGCGGGGCCGACTGGGGGATCGGATTGACCGGCGTCGCCGGGCCGGACCCGCAGAACGGCTGCCCGGTCGGCACCGTCTTCCTGGGGCTGAGCGGGCCCGAAGGGACCGAGGTGGTGCGGTTGCAGCTGGCCGGGGACCGGTGGACGATCAGGATGAGCGCGGTTCGTACGGCCGTCGCGGAGCTGCTGCGCCGCGTCGGTGGCGGCGACCGCACCGGCACCGGCTGACGACGGCTTTCCGGTGGCTGCCGATCGGTTCCCGCGGACGGGAACCAACGGGGTGGCATGCGACGTTGGCACTGTAGACGGAGGGGTGCGTCACGCTCGACGGCGGTCGCGCTCGGCCCGGTGAGGCGAGAACGTGAGGAGAACGAGATGACGCTGCTTCGAGAGGCCATCGGCGAGAGTCTGCGGCGCGCTCGGATCGCCCAGAGCCGGACCCTGCGCGAGGTGTCGACGTCGGCACGCGTGAGCCTGGGCTATCTGTCCGAAGTCGAACGCGGCCGGAAAGAGGCCTCGAGCGAGCTGCTGGCCGCGATCTGCCAGGCGCTGGACGTGCCGTTGTCGCAGGTGCTGGTCGACGTGAGCGCCACCATGGCCGACGCCGACGCCCCGGCCCCCGCGACGGAGACCGCCGACACCGCGCCCGCCGCGAGTGCGTCGGCCCGTGCGGGAATCGCCGAGGACACCCGGATCGTGATTCCGGCCCCGAAGGCCGAGAAACTGGTCTTGGTGCAAGCGAAGTGACTCGCCGCGAACCGGCGATCACAACTGCCGGCGCCGGATCGGCGCCGGCAAGGCTGTACGACGGAGCGGAAACCGATAGATTCTCTGTAAGCGTCGGTTACGGGTGGTTCGGCAGCCCGGATCCGATGCCGTGGAGGATAGGGACACAGGGGTGCGTGACGGTCGCGCACCGCCGCCGTGCTGGGGCGCGGCGTAGTCAGATGGAGGCGGGATCAATCGATGGCTAATCCGTTCGTGAAGGCCTGGAAGTACCTGATGGCCCTCTTCGATTCGAAGATCGAGGAGCATGCGGATCCGAAGGTGCAGATTCAGCAGGCTATCGAGGAAGCCCAGCGTCAACACCAGGCCCTGTCGCAGCAGGCCGCGTCGGTGATCGGTAACCAGCGCCAGCTGGAGATGAAGCTCAACCGTCAGCTCGACGAGGTCGAGAAGCTCAACGCCAACGCGCGCCAGGCCGTCCAGCTGGCCGATCAGGCCAATGCCGCCGGCGACGCCGACAAGGCGATCCAGTACACCAACGCCGCCGAGGCGTTCGCGGCCCAGCTGGTCACCGCCGAACAGTCCGTCGAGGACCTGAAGGTGCTGCACGACCAGTCACTGCAGGCCGCCGCCCAGGCCAAGAAGGCGGTCGAGCAGAACGCCATGCTGCTGCAGCAGAAGGTCGCCGAGCGCACCAAGCTGCTCAGCCAGCTCGAGCAGGCCAAGATGCAGGAGCAGGTCTCCGCATCGCTGCAGCAGATGGATTCGACGCTGTCCGCTCCCGGCAGCACCCCCAGCCTGGACGCGGTGCGCGAGAAGATCGAGCGTCGCTACGCCAACGCGCTGGGCGCCGCCGAGCTCGCGCAGAACACCGTGCAGGGCCGCATGATGGAGGTGCAGCAGGCCAGCGTGCAGATGGCCGGCCACAACCGCCTCGAGCAGATCCGCGCCTCCATGCGTGGCGACGCGCTGCCCTCGGGTGACTCCGCCGGTCAGTCCATCGCCAACCCGGCTCAGCCGCAGGTGAACAAGGGCCAGGCCGCGCAGCAGTAAGGCGCGTAGCGGGTCGATCGGAAGGCTGGGCAGATGGGACGAACGCGGGCAGGTAACGAGCCCGCGCCGACCCGTGCGCGGCCCTGGTCCCGATCCGCTCGCGGCGCCGCGTCCGCGCCGCCCGCCTCCGCCGCACCGTCGGCCGATGCGGCGCGGACGCCACTGACGACCTCCCCACCCGTCACCGACGCCGCCGCGTGGCAGTCGATCGCCGAATCCATTGAGCGGCATCGCGTTTCCGGTGCGGCCACGCCTTCACCGGCTTTCGAGGAGAACGCGGTGAACGGCGTCGACGATCCCTCGCCGCCGGGCGTGACCACATCCGCCGCGTATGCCGAGCCCGAAGGTGCCGGTGCGCACCGTCGATCGTCCGAGGCGGTGGACGACACGGGCGCGGACCGGAACTCCCGGGCCGAGGGCCGAGACGTGAACACCCGTCGCCGCGCGGCGCGCGAGATTCTGCGCGGTCGTCGTGTAGCGCCGTCCGGTCGTCGGTCTCGTCGGCGTGGCAAGGCTCCCGATATCGAATCCGATGGCGGCCGGACGATAGTCGATCCCGCATCGGACACGGACAACCCGAGCGCTCACGGCGTCGACCACGAGATCCGTGAGCCGGACAGCGGGCCCGCTTGGTCGCCCACCGGATCACGCGGAGCCGGTGGGAATGCGCGCGAGCGCCGTCGTTCGCCTGGCCGAGGTGCGTTTCGCGATCCCATCGCCCACACCGTGGCCGCGGAGGAGCCGCTCGCACGCGCCGGGCGGGTTCCGGGCACGCTACGCGACGCCGGGGAATTCGCCTTGCATGCGGTCCGGAAGTGGGCCGACCCGCGGGAGCGGGAACTTCGCCGCCGGCGGCGGGTGCGGCGACGCAGCCTCCGCTGGAGCGCGGCCTCGGGCGTGACCGCGCTGGGAACGGCCGGACTGGTCGCGATCTCGGCGCCCGTGTGGGCGGTTGTGGTGGTCGGTGGCGGTGCGGCCGCGCTGGTGACCGGCGCGGCGGTGAGCACCCGCCGATACCTGGAGTTGCGTCGAAACCCCTTGCCGCCCGCGGCGTTCGTACCCCGGCGGCTGCCCGCAGCGCAGTCCGCGGCGCGGGCGCCCATCGCCCGGCTGGTCCGGGCGGAACGCGCCTTTCACGCCCTCGGCCGTCAGATCGAGGCGAGCGGGCGAATCCCGGCCGACGATTTCGCCGACACCGTGGCGACCGCGGCATCCGGCGCGGCCGCCCTGCACGCTCTCGCCGGGGATATCGCGGCGATGGAAAAGGCGCTCGCGGTGGTTGCGACCTCGCATGCCGGGGCGGGATTGCGGCAGCAATCGGGCGCGATGGTCGGCCGGCTGGAATCCGGCGTGACCGAATACGAGCAGCTTGTCGCCGCGGCCGGTCAGATCCTGGCGGCCGGGGCGAGCGAAGCGCCGGCCCCGGCGGACGAATTCGGCTGGACCATGTTCACCCTGCGCGAGGCGGCCGACCGACTGGACGGCTGGGCTCAGGCCCTCACCGACCTGGCCGACCGGCACTGAGCGCGGGCACTTGGGCGGCGTCGGGTCCCTGGGGCCGGTGGCGCCGCGTTCAGGGCCGATCCTCGCGGCTGATCCGGCTAGGGGTTCACCCTGATATTTCCCGGATATCGGTTGTGACCTGGTGATTTTCCGGCGTCGAGTTGACAGTATGGAGGAGTCGGATCGCGTTGACGGCGGTTCGGAAACCTTCGGGAGGAATGGACATGTTCTGGAAGATTCTGGGCGTCGTCGCGCTCGTGTGGCTGGCGCTGATCGTGATCGGCGCGCTGGTCAAGGCGTTGTTCCCGATCCTGATGATCAGCGTCGTGGTCTTCGGCCTGTACCTGCTGTACAAGGCCGTCTCCGGCTCGAACAAGTCGACGGTCACCAAACTGTAGTGAGCCAACCCAGGGCCGTTCGGTACGAATACCGAACGGCCCCTTGCTGTTTCGCGACGGCGAAGCCGAGGAACCGGTCGTGTTAGCGTTTCGGAGCGGTGCACGTTCATGGTTCTCGGCCGCCTCGATTGTGGACCGACGGAGCGAAGCGGAGGCAAATGTTAGAGCTACCCGAGGATTGGGAGCGCGGTCTGGTGATCGTCGCCCATCCCGACGATATCGAGTACGGTGCCGCGGCCGCGGTGGCGCGCTGGACGAAGCAGGGTAAGCACATCCGGTATCTGCTGGCGACCAGCGGTGAGGCCGGGATCGCGGGCCTGCCGCCGGCCGAGTGTGGTCCGGTGCGGGAGCAGGAGGAGATCGCGTCGGCGCGCGCGGTCGGGGTCGAGGACGTGGAGTTTCTCGGCTATCCGGACGGGCGGATCGAGGGTGGGCTCGGTTTGCGCCGCGATCTGGCCGCGGCGATCCGGCGGCACCGTCCGGAGATGGTGGTGTTGTTCAATTTCGGCGACACCTGGGCGCCGGGTTATGCGAACAGCGCCGATCATCGCGTGGTGGGGCGCAGTGCGCTGGACGCGATCTCGGACGCGGGCAACGAATGGATCTTCCCGGAGCTGGCCGAATTGCCGATCTGGACGCCGCGCTGGGCGGCGGTAGTGGGTCCGGTGGTGACGCATGCGGTGGATGTCACCGATACCGTTCGGGCGGCGGTGGATTCGCTGATGCAGCACAGTCGCTACCTGAGCGCGCTGAGCGACGAGCCGGTGGCGGATCAGGCCCGCGCCATCGTGGATCGGGCCACGGGACCGCAAGCGGGTTTCGATGCCGAGCGGGCGGTCGGATTCGAGCTGTACCACTTCGCCGACTGATCACCGGCACTGTGAGCGGCCACGATCGTCCCGGGCGCCGTTCATGACCGTCGGGTAGCTGTGCCCGCCCGGCATCGGGCAGGGAGGGGGTATGGCAGGGTGGGGCGCATGCGAGTGGCTGTCGTCGCGGGTCCGGATCCGGGTCATGCGTTTCCGGCGATCGCGCTGTGCCTGCGGTTTCTTCAGGCGGGCGATGATCCGGTGTTGTTCACCAGTCCGCGCTGGTTCGATGCGGCGCGGGACGCGGGCATCGCGGTGCGGCGGTTGAAGGGTTTGGCGCCGCGCCCGCAGGACGACGACGCCGACGCCGGCGCGCGGATCCACGAACGCGCGGCGCATATCTCCTCGGAGATCCTCCCCGATCTCAGTGCGATGCTGCCGGAGCTGGTGGTTTCGGATGTGCTCACCGCCGGCGGTGGGATGGCCGCCGAGCGGCTGGGGGTGCCGTGGGTCGAGTTGTCGCCGCATCCGCTGTATCTGCCGTCGAAAGCGTTGCCTCCCATCGGCAGTGGGCTCGCGCCGGGGGAGGGCCTGCGTGGGCGGATGCGCGATACGGTGCTGCGCGGGCTGACCGCGCGCGCCATTACCCGCGGTGAGCGCCAGCGTGGAGCGGCCCGGGCGAGTGTGGGCCTGCCGGAGGTGGATCCGGGTCCGGACGCGCGGTTGATCGCCACGCTGCCCGCTCTGGAGGTCGAACGGCCGGATTGGCCCGCGGACGCGCACGTGGTGGGGCCGCTGTTGTGGGAGCCGACCTCGGAGCTGCTGGCGCCGCCGCCCGGCGACCGGCCGCTGGTCGTGGTCGCGCCCTCGACCGCCCGGACCGGGTTCGATGATCTGGCGACCGGTGCGTTGGAGGCGCTCGCGGACAGTGCTGTGCGCGTGGCGATTTCGATGCTCGATACGCCCCCTGCGGATCTTCCGCCGTGGGCGACGGCGGGTCTGGGGCGGCAGGACGAGCTGTTGCGCCACGCCGCCGTGGTGGTCGGCGGCGGGGGACACGGATTGCTGGCCAAAACTCTGCTCGCCGGCGTGCCGATCGTGACGGTGCCCGGTGGCGGGGATCAGTGGGAACTGGCCAATCGTGCCGTCCGCCAGGGGAGTTCGCTGCTGGTGCGGCCGTTCACCCCGGAATCGCTGCGCGCGGCGGTGCACACCGTTCTCGGCGACGAGTCCTATCGCAAGGCCGCCGCCGCGGCCGCGGCCACCGTCTCCGATGTCGCCGATCCGATCGACATCTGTCACCGCACGCTGGATCGGGCTCGCGCGAGCTGACCGCACGCCCGCCGGCGGTTCGTGCGCGACCGGTACCCTCGGCACGGTGCGGTTGACTGAATTTCAGGAACTCTTGCATACCGAATTCGGCGTCGCCCGCGGCGACCTGCTGCTGGCCGATCATGTCCTGCCCTCGATGAACGGCCGTACCGGCGCCCAGGCGATCGAGGACGGTATCGACCCGCGCGAGGTCTGGCGGGCCTTGTGCGCGGAATTCGACGTACCGAAGAACCGCTGGTGAGCGCCGGCCGTCGGCTGCGTCACAGCGACCTTGACCTCGAGCTTGCTCGAGGTTGCAGGGTGGTCGCATGGATACCGAGATCACCGAGAACCGGATTCGGGAACTACTGGACCGGTCCGAGATAACCGACTTGCTGGACCGCTATCTGCGTTCGCTCGACGAGGGTGTGTTCGACGACCGGTGGGCGCGCACCTACTACACCGAGGACGCGACCGCGGAGATGCCGATCGGCACCGTCCACGGCCGCGACGCCGTACTCGCGCACATCCGGCGCGGGATGGCGCTGTTCGACCGGACCGTTCACCTGGGAACCAACGCGGTGATCGAGATCGACGGCGACCGCGCCACGGCGCGCGGCGCCCAGTTGAGCACCCATGTCCTCGCCGATGGCTCCGAGGCGGTGTTCATCTCTGCGGGCCATGCCGACACCGAATTGGTCCGCACAGCCGACGGCTGGCGGATCCGGGCCTCCTCGCTGCGCATCACCTGGACTCAGGGAACCCCGCCGCGATTGCCTGCGGGGCTCGGATCCGAAGGGTGACCGCATTTTCTCCGGGCAATCGGCGCCGATTCAGCCGACCTGGATCTCGGCGGCAGCCGGTTCCGCCGGCTCGGTGGTCCCGGCACGGGTGCGGAACAGGGCGAAGGCGATGATGCCGAGAACGATGCCCACACCCGCCGCCACCGCGACCGCGGCGTCCAGCCCGGACACGAACTGCGACACCGTGATCCGGTCCTCGTTCGCCGAGCTGCGGAATACCGTGCCGAGTACCGCGACACCGAGGGCCAGGCCCAGCTGCCGGGCGGTGTTCACCGCTCCGGCGGCGGTGCCGCTCTGCTGCGGAGGCACCGCGGCCATCGCGACCGCCACCAGCGGCGGCGCGAGCACACCGATGCCGATGCCGATCACCACGTAGCCGAAAAGGAGTGCGCTCCAGGTGGATCCGGCGTCGATCACGCCGAGCAGGCCCGCCCCGATACCGGTGATCACCAATCCGCCACCGATGGTCCAGCGGGGAGCCACGTCGTGCAGCCACCGCCCGAACGCGCCCGAGACCACGAACGCCGTCGCCGCCATCGGCAGCATGGACAGGCCGGCGCGCAGCGGGCTGAGCTGCAGCGGCTGCTGCAACCACAGCGAGATCAGGGGACTGCTCGCGAAGGCGGCGAAATTGAAGCCCGCCGCCGCGATCAGGGTGGCCGTGAATTCCCGGTTGCGCAGCAGTGCGAGCGGGAACATCGGTGTGGCGCTGCGTGATTCGACGAGAGCGAAGCCGGCGAGCGCGATCGCGCCGAGGATCAGCGTGCCGACTGCCGCGCCGTCGCCCCACCCGCCTTCCCCGCCCCGGATGATGCCGTAGGTCAGCGCGGTCGCCGCGACGGCGAAGGCGGCCATCCCGGCGACGTCCACGCTACGGCCGGGCCGGCGCGGCGACGGGCCGAAGGCGTACAGCGACAGCACGATGGTGACCGCCGCGATCGGCAGGTTCACCAGGAAGATCCACCGCCACGACAGCAGGTCGGTCAGTACCCCGCCGAGCACCACCCCGATGCCGGCGGCCGCCCCGGCGACCGCACCCCACGCGCCGAACGCGGTGCCGCGATCGCGGCCGATGTAGGTGGCGTGCAGCAGCGACAGGGTGGTCGCGAACATGGCCGCACCGCCCACTCCCTGCACGGCCCGCGCGGCCACCAGCAGGGCCGAGGACTGAGCCAGTCCGCAGGCCAGAGAGGCGGCCGCGAATATCGCCAGACCCGCGAGATAGGTGGGTTTGGCGCCGAACCGGTCGGCGAACGAGCCCAGCACCAGCAGCAGTGCCGCCAGGCCCAGCGCGTAACCGTCGACGACCCATTGCAACCCCGACAGTCCGGTGCCGAGATCGGCGGCGATGTCCGGGAGCGCGACGTTGACGATCGTGACGTCGATGAGCAGCATGAGCGTGCCGAGGCACGCCGCGAACAAGGGGAGCCATTTCCGCATGGCGACCTCCGGGTAGTGCGAACGATATCGACGCCAAGCGTGCGAGATGTTTGAATATCCATCCAGCTATCCGGCCGTCGATGTGAGATTCCGCCTGTGAACCCCGAAGACGAAATCGAATCCTCCGTTCTCGATACGCTCGACAAGCAGATCGTGCACGGCCTGGTCACCGATGCCCGCATCCCGTTCGCCACCCTCGGCGCGATCCTCGGTGTCTCCGAGCAAACCGTGGCCCGCCGCTATCGATCGATGCGCCAACGCGGCATCCTGCACGTCTCCGGCCAGGTCAACGCCATGCCGCTGGGGAATACGCGCTGGATGCTGCGGGTGCGGTCCACCCCGGACAAGGCGCTGCGGCTGGCCGAATCGCTGGCGCGGCTGCCGGATGTGAGCTGGGTGGCGCTGCTGTCGACCGGTTCGGAGGTCACCTGTGTGAGCCGTCCGCGCTCGATCGAACAGCGAGACGCGTTGCTGCTCAACGTTCTTCCGCGGGCCAGCCAGGTCACCGGGTTGATGGCCTACGAGATCATCCACCGGTTTCCGCTGGCGGAGGAGTGGCCGCGCTACAGCCGCTTGCTGACCGCCGAACAGCTGCGGCAGCTGGGACCGCGGCCCGCGATGAACGATCAGCGTGGACCCGACGCGCCGATGGACCTGTCCGCGGCCGACGAGGCGATGCTCGCGCTGCTGGCCCGCGACGGACGCGCCTCCTATGCCCGGCTGGCGGCCGAAACCGGCTGGAGTCCGACCCGGGTCGCGCGGCGGATGTCCGAGCTGGCGGCGGCGGGCGTGCTGTATTTCGATCTCGATTTCGCCGTCGAGCGCATGGGATACGCGGTGCGGGCCTCGCTGTGGGTGCGGACGCGCCCTGCCGAGCTCGACGCCGTCGGCCGGGCGATCGCCACCCATCCGGAGACGGCGTTCGTCGCGGCCACCACCGGGCCCACCAATCTGGTCGCCTCCATCGTCTGCCGCGACAGTTCGCACCTGTACCGCTACCTCACCGAGCGGCTGGGGGCTCTGGACGGGATCGTCGACGTCGAGGTCACCCCGACGCTGCGGATGCTGAAACAGGCGCAGGCGTTGATGCAGACCGACCGGATCGCGGTGGTGCCGACGGCAACTCGATGACGAGGCCACGGCCGGATCGAGGCCGCATGACCGGCCGGACAGCGCGGCGATTGCCGGGAACGGGGTGCGGCTGTGCGGCTGCCGTGCGTGTCGGCGGGCGCGTCGCTTGCCTCGAACACGTGTTCGTCTAAGCTTGCCGTCAGAACTTGTCGGTGCCGCCCTCTACCGTGGGCGCTAACCACACAACGAGACTTACCCGTCAGAAGGGGAACAGACGATGGCACCACAGGCCTACGACCGCGACAAGGCGCTCGAGCTCGCTCTGGCGCAGGTCGAGAAGAGCTTCGGTAAGGGCGCGATCATGCGCCTGGGCGAGGAGGCGCATCAGCCCATCTCGGTCATTCCGACGGGTTCGATCGCGCTGGATGTGGCGCTGGGCATCGGCGGTCTGCCGCGTGGCCGCGTCGTGGAGATCTACGGTCCGGAATCCTCCGGTAAGACCACGGTCGCTCTGCACGCCATCGCCAACGCGCAGGCCAACGGCGGACTCGCGGCCTTCATCGACGCCGAGCACGCGCTGGATCCGGAATACGCCCGCAAACTCGGTGTCGACACCGACGCCCTGCTGGTGTCGCAGCCCGACACCGGTGAGCAGGCGCTGGAGATCGCCGACATGCTCGTGCGCTCCGGCGCGCTGGACATCATCGTCATCGACTCCGTCGCGGCGCTGGTACCGCGTGCGGAAATCGAGGGCGAGATGGGCGACAGCCACGTCGGTCTGCAGGCCCGCCTGATGAGCCAGGCGCTGCGCAAGATGACCAGTGCGCTCAACAACTCCGGCACCACCGCCATCTTCATCAACCAGCTGCGCGAGAAGATCGGCGTGATGTTCGGCTCGCCCGAAACCACCACGGGTGGTAAGGCATTGAAGTTCTACGCCTCCGTGCGTCTGGATGTGCGCCGCATCGAGACGCTGAAGGACGGCAGCGATGCGGTGGGTAACCGCACCCGCGTCAAGGTCGTCAAGAACAAGGTGTCGCCGCCGTTCAAGCAGGCCGAATTCGACATCCTCTACGGTGCCGGCATCTCCAAGGAGGGCTCGATCATCGATATGGGTGTCGATCAGGGCTTCATCCGCAAGTCCGGCTCCTGGTACACCTACGAGGGCGATCAACTCGGCCAGGGCAAGGAGAACGCCCGCAAGTTCCTGTTGGAGAACACGGACGTGCGCGACGAGATCGAGAAGAAGATCAAGGAGAAGCTCGGCATCGGTGCCGACGTCACCGCAGACGCGGGTGCCGAGGCGCCCGTCGACTTCTAACCGATGCCGCACCGGGAAGCGCCGGGGTCCACACCCCTCCCGGACCTTGGCGCCTCTCGGCTCGACGCCGTCGAACGCCTGCGGCGGCAACTGGAAGACATCGACTCCCGCTCCCGACGCAGTGGCGACCCGGACGACGAGTCGTGGTCGAAACCCGTTCGCCGACAGGGCGGTTCTCCCCGTCGTCGACGATCGAAGCCGGACGCGGGGGATTCGCTCACCGGTGTCTGGCGTTCCGATGACGGCCCGGTGCCCCAGCATGATTCGGTCGATGCCACGGGCACATCCGAACCCGTGGACCGGCCGGTATTCGAGCCCGAGCTTCCGCCCCGCATCGAGCCGGAGATTCGGTCCGGTTCCGAGCCCGACGCTGGGCGTCGTGGTGGGCTCGAGGGGCGGGACGGTTCCGAGCCTGAAGGGCGGACGCAGTCGAGTGTGGAAGCCGCGATCTCCGGTCGTTTCGGTGATGGCTCTGCGACACAAGCCTCCCAGGCGCGCAATCGAATGCGCGCACTGCAGGCCGAGGTCGACGCGCTGCAGCGCGGGTGGGGCGAGCGCGTCGACGGCGATCGTCAGTCCGACCGCATCCACCGGGCGGAGGGGCAGCCGAAGGGTGGCGACAACGGCTCGTTCGTTCCGGACGACCGGGGCTCGAGAAAACGGTCACGCGGGGACGGCGGCGACGGGGGAGGGCGCCGGGGTTCGCGGCGTCGATCCGGCACCGACGGCGGGAAGCGTTCCGACGCCGCGCAATCCGCTGCACCGAAGGCGGGGACCGAGGCGCAGGCCAAGGACATCTGCCTGCGCCTGCTCACCGATCGGGCGCGCAGCCGCGCCGAACTGGCGGACAAACTGGCGGCCAAGGGGTTCGCGCCCGAGGTCGCCGAGCGGGTATTGAACCGCCTCGCCGAGGTCGGGCTGATCGACGATGCGGCCTTCGCCGAACAGTGGGTGCATTCCCGTCACACCTTCTCCGGCAAAGGGAAAAAGGTTCTCGCGCAAGAACTTCGACGGAAAGGGGTGTCCGACGCCGACGCCGGGCCCGCGCTGGCCGCCATCACCCCGGCCGACGAGAGCGCCCGCGCCGCCGAACTGGTCCGCCGCAAGCTCACCACCCTGCCGCCGGACCTCCCCATCGACAAGAGGACCAACCGGCTGGTGAGCATGCTCGCCCGCCGCGGCTACAACCAGTCCATGGCCTACGCCGTGGTCAAGGACGAGCTCGCCGCGGCCGCCACGTCGAGCAGTGGCCCCGACGGTTTCGACCACACAGATCCCGTCGCGGACGACGAACCCGCCGACGGTGCCGGGCCTTCTGTAGCGGAACATCATTCGCCGAGCGGCCGGGGCGGCGGAGGGGCCGGGCTCGGCGGGATCGGGGCGGTGTCGCGGAAGTCCGGGCCCGACGACGCCGAGCACGCCGCGGAGTTGGTGCGGAAAAAGCTCGCGACGCTGTCGCGCGATGTACCGCGGGACAAGGCAACCGCGCGGCTGGTGGGCATGCTCGCCCGCCGCGGCTACCCACAGTCCATGGCGTATGCCGTGGTGAAGGATGAAATGGCCGCGGCCGCGCAATCCTTTGCCGCACAGCCGAACCGGACCGAGAACTCCGTCGGCGATACCGAGGAGAGCGCCGGCACGGATGCGGTAGCGGCGGATTCCGGCCACGACGACGCGGAGCGAGCAGCGGAACTGGTGCGCCGCAAAATGCGCATCCTGCCGCGAAACCTCTCTGAGGACAAGGTGGTCAATCGCCTCGTCGGCATGCTCGCCCGCCAGGGATACCGGCAGTCGATCGCCTACGCCGCCGTGCGCGCCGAACTCGCGCAGGGTTACCCGCCCGCGTGACTCGACCGGTGTCCGGTGCAGGCCCTATGCTGCGCTGATGACCACCGACGTGCGGGGCGGCGGCAGCCGGCGCCGACACGTCGGGGCGGTCGCCGTCTGGGTCGGGCTGGCGGTGGCGGGGTCGTTCACCCGTCCGTTCGGTGTCGCCGCGACGGTGCTGGTCGCCGGTGTCGCAGTCGTGGTCGCCGTCGCTGCCCTTCGGGTCGGGACACGGCGAATGTCGCTCACGCCGGCGGTTCGGCGCGCGGTGGTGGTGTGGTCGATCCTGTTCGCAGCCGTACTGGCGTGGGAACTGTATGCCTGGCTGTCCCAGCCCGCACTGCTCGTCCCCGACGCCGCCCATCCGACCCTGTCGACCCTCCTCAGCCCCGCGCTGGAGGCTGGGCCGGGCCGCTTCCTCGGATGGCTGATCTGGTTGGGGGCCGGATGGTGGCTGGTGCGGAAATGACCGATCGCGCCCTCGTGATCACGGGATTCGCAGTCCTGGCCGTCATCGTGATCAGCACGGCGGTGGTGGCATATTGGCGCCGTATATCGTTCGCCGGCCTCGGCGACACCGTGCGCTATCTGACCCGCACCCGAACCGCCCGCATCGTCGCGGTAATCCTGTGGGCGTGGCTCGGCTGGCATTTCCTGGCCAGATAGTCGCGGGGAAGGCACAGCGGCCGATTGGACACCCATCCCCGGCCGCCGCGAGTGGCGTGGCCCGGCGACCGGGGTGGTGCGCGTTCAGGATCGACCATCGAGCCGGCGGGTGCGAGGGTTGTGCTCGGTGCGAGCGCAACTCGTCCGCGGAGGACGTCGACACCGTCGCCCTGCCCAGCTGCGCACCCGAATCCGCCGCGATCGCCGAACCGCCCGGTTACGGCGCCGCGGTCCGGCTCAGCGACAGATCCACGCCCGGCGCGGCATCGGTGAGCACCGAATTCACACCCAGCACCGTCCGCCCCCGGCGCCGCGACCGCAACCGCTGCTCCACTCTGGTGGCGAGGACAGTCAGCGCCCAGTTCAGGGCGATCATGATGACGGCGACCACGATCAGCGCCGGCACGGTGTTCTGCTCGGCCGCACCCAGCTGCTGACCCTGGCGCACGATTTCCTGATAGGTGATCTGGTAGCCGAGTGCGGTGTCCTTGAGCGCCACGACCATCTGCGAGATCAGCGCAGGCAGCATCGCCGTCACCGCCTGCGGCAGCAGGATGATCCGCATCATCTGCCCCTTGCGCAATCCCAGCGCCTGGGCCGCCTCGGTCTGGCCGCGCGGCAGCGATCGAATGCCCGAGCGCACGATCTCGGCGATCACCGACCCGTTGTACACGGTCAGGGCGATCACCACGGCCGCCAGCGCCAGCTGGTCGGAGGCGAACAGATTGTCCTTGGCGAACCAGTTGTAGAGGAAGATCATCAGGATCAGCACCGGAATGGCCCGGGCCACCTCGACGATCACCCCGGCCACCCACCGCACGACGCGATGCTCGGACAGGCGCAGCAAGCCGAAGACCACGCCGATCACCATCGCGAACACGATCGCCAGCGCGGCGGCCACCAGGGTGCCGCGCAAGCCGGGCAGGATGTAGGTCTGCCAGACCTCCGACTCTACGAACGGCTTCCACTTCTCGGCGGTGAGCTGGCCCTTCTCGTCGAACGCCCGCCACACCAGCCAGCCGAGCACCACCAGGACCGCCAGCACCAGCACCGAATACAGCGCATGCCGCCGGCGCGCCTTCGGGCCGGGGACGTCGTAGAGGACCGAGGCATTCGCACTCATCGCTTCACCTCGAATCGCTTGGCCAGCCAGCCGAACAGCAATCCGGTGGGCAGCGTGAGAATGACGAAGCCGAGGGCGAAGATCGCGCCGATGGCGAGAATGTCGGCCTCGGTCTCGTTCATGGAGGCCATCAGAGCCGCCGCCTCGGCCACACCGATCGCCGACGCGATCGTGGAATTCTTCGTCAGCGCGATCAATACGCTGCCCAGCGGCGCGATCACCGACCGGAACGCCTGCGGCAACACCACATGTCGCAGATTCTGACCGAAAGTCAAGCCCAGTGACCGTCCCGCCTCGGACTGCCCCAGCGGCACGGTGTTGATACCCGCGCGCAGCGATTCACACACGAACGACGCCGTGTACACACTCAAGCCGAGGACGGCGAAACGAAAGTTGTTGGTGGGCAGGAAATCCAGCCCCGAACTCTCACTCGCGAGTTTGATGCCCAGGGTCGTATAGAGACCGAGTGAGCAGAACACCAGGATCAACGTGAGCGGGGTATTGCGGAACACGGTCACATACGCGGTACCGATCCACCGCGCCACCGGAATCGGCGACACTCGCATCGCCGCCACCAGGGTGCCGATGATCAGCGCCCCGACGGCGGAGAACACGGTCAGTTCGATGGTTACCCAGAAGGCGTCCCACAGCTGATTGTCGTATCGGGAGATCAAGTCGAACACGGTGGACGCGCCCTCCTACTTCTCTGTGCCGGACAGGGTTCCGGGCGGCCGGAACCCGCGCCGAATCAGTAGCGGTCGACCTGCGGCGGCGACGGGATCGGGAAGGTGTTGCCGAAGTTCTTCTCCAGCGAGGCTTTCCAGGAGCCGTCGTTGATCATCGCCTCGATCGCATCGTTGATCTTGTCGCGAGACTCCTTGTCGCCCTTCTTCAGGCCGATGCCGTAGTTCTCGGTCGTGAACGGCTGCCCGACCACCTTCAACTGGCCCGGAGATTGCGCGGCGTAACCGGCCAGAATGATGTTGTCGGTGGTGACCGCGTCCACCGCCCCGGATTTCAGCGCCTCCACGCACAGCGAATAGGTGTCGTATTCCTGCAACTGCACATCGTTGGCGAAATTCTTCTGAATGTTCTGCGCCGGTGTGGATCCCTTCACCGAGCAGAGCTTCTTGCCGCCCTTCAGCGATTCCGGACCGGTGATATCGGCGTTGTCGGCGCGCACCAGCAAGGACTGGCCCGCAACGTAATACGGCCCGGCGAAGTCGACCTTCTGCTTGCGCTGATCGGTGATCGAATAGGTGGCGACCACATAATCGACCTGCCCGTTCTGGATCAGCGTCTCGCGTTGTGCGGAGGGAGCCTCCTTGAAGGTGATCTTGTCCGGGCTCACGCCGAGCTTTCCGGCGACGTAGGTCGCCACATCCACATCGAATCCGGAGAACGACCCGTCCCGATTGCGCAGGCCCAGACCCGGCTGATCGAATTTGATGCCGATGGTGAGTTTGCCTTCCGACGCGTGTTCGGTGGCGGTCTTGTTGCTGCCGCCGCCGCATCCGGTCGCGACGACCGCGATGGCCAGCGCGCCGATGCCGAACCGCAGCGCTCGGGTGATCCTCATCGAATGCCTTCTCTCTCGTGAAGTGTGAAGGGTCCTCCGCGGTGCGCGGGCCGGTCATCGATCCCGCCGCGGTCGTGCATTGCGATCAATGGCTCAAGATTTTGCCCAGGAAATCCTTGGCACGCTCGGAAGCGGGTGCGGTGAAGAAGGTTTCGGGCGCCGTGTCCTCGACGATCCGGCCGTCGGCCATGAACAGCACACGGTCTCCGGCGCGGCGGGCGAATCCCATCTCGTGCGTGACCACCAGCATCGTCATGCCCTCCTTGGCCAATGCGACCATCACCTCCAGCACCTCGTTGACCATTTCCGGATCCAGCGCCGAGGTGGGCTCGTCGAACAGCATCACTTTCGGATTCATCGCCAACGCCCGGGCGATGGCCACGCGCTGCTGCTGACCGCCCGACAGCTGCGCCGGATACTTGTCGGCCTGATCGGCGATGCCCACCCGCTCGAGCAGTTCCAGTGCCCGCGCGCGAGCCTGCTTCTTGTCGATGCGGCGCACCTTGACCGGCCCGAGCACGACGTTGTCCAGGATCGTCTTGTGCGCGAACAGATTGAACGACTGGAACACCATGCCCACGTCGGCGCGCAACTTCGCCAGTGCGCGGCCCTCGGCCGGAAGCTCGACACCGTCGACGGCGATGGTGCCGGAATCGATCGGTTCGAGCCGATTGACGGTGCGGCACAACGTGGATTTGCCCGACCCGGAGGGGCCGAGCACGATCACCACCTGCCCCCGCGGCACCTCCAGATTCACATCGCGCAGCACATGCAGATCGCCGAAATGCTTGTCCACGTTGCGCATCGAGATCATCGGTGGAACGGTCGCGGTTCCCGCGGATGCCTCGGCCGCGACCGGATCGGAGGTGTTCCCAGCGCTGGCGGTGCCGGGTGTTGCGTCGGCAGCATCGGTCATGACAGTCGACCCTAGAGCGGTCCTGCGCGAAATGCGCACTTTTGGCGCGTGCGTCGCGCCGTCGCCGCCTGCGCTTAACCCGGTGGTGACCTGGGCACCCGCCCGCGTGACCGGCGTCACCGCGGCCCGGTCCCGGGCGACCGGGGTGGGCGTCCGATTTCGCGCAGCGTCTACCCTGGACCCGTGAATTCGTCCATGCAGGTTGCAGCGCATTCGGCTGCGGGACGCGCCCCCGGTTCGGCCACCGATCCGCAGTCCCCGCGGACCTACGAGGTGCGCACCTACGGCTGCCAGATGAACGTGCACGACTCCGAACGGCTGTCGGGCCTGCTCGAGGACGCCGGATACACCAAGGCGACGGGCGGGCAGACCGCCGATCTGGTGGTGTTCAACACCTGCGCGGTGCGCGAGAACGCCGACAACAAACTGTACGGAACGCTCGGACATCTGGCCCCGATCAAGGCCGAGCGGCCCGGTATGCAGATCGCGGTCGGCGGCTGCCTGGCGCAGAAGGACCGCGACACCGTCGTGCGCAAGGCGCCCTGGGTCGATGTCGTCTTCGGCACCCACAACATCGGGTCGCTGCCGGTGCTGCTCGAGCGCGCCCGCCACAACGAGCAGGCGCAGGTCGAAATCCTGGAATCGCTGGAGGCCTTCCCGTCCACGCTGCCGGCTCGTCGCGAATCCGCCTACGCCGGCTGGGTGTCGATCTCGGTGGGCTGCAACAACACCTGCACGTTCTGCATCGTGCCCTCGCTGCGCGGCAAAGAGGTCGACCGGCGGCCGGGCGACGTGCTGGCCGAGGTGCAGGCGCTGGTGGATCAGGGCGTGCTCGAGGTGACGCTGCTCGGGCAGAACGTCAACTCCTACGGGGTGAACTTCGCCGAACCCGCACTGCCGCAAGGACATCCGGCCGACTTCGCGCCTGAACACCGGGACCGCGGCGCCTTCGCGAAATTGCTGCGCGCCTGCGGCAGCATCGACGGGCTCGAGCGGGTGCGTTTCACCTCGCCGCATCCGGCGGAATTCACCGACGACGTCATCGAGGCGATGGCGCAGACTCCGAACGTGTGCCCGCAGTTGCACATGCCGCTGCAATCGGGTTCGGACCGGGTGCTCAAGGCGATGCGCCGGTCCTACCGCAAGGATCGCTACCTCGGCATCATCGAGAAGGTGCGGGCCGCGATGCCGCACGCCGCGATCACCACCGACATCATCGTCGGCTTCCCCGGCGAGACGGAGGAGGATTTCCAGGAGACCCTGGACGTCGTCCGGCAGGCGCGGTTCACCAGCGCCTTCACCTTCCAGTATTCGATCCGTCCCGGCACGCCCGCGGCCACCATGGCCGATCAGGTGCCCAAGGCGGTGGTCCAGGAGCGCTACGACCGGTTGATCGAACTGCAGGAACAGATCTCGCTGGAAGCCAATCGCGCGCTGATCGGCACCGAGGTCGAACTGCTGGTCGCCGAGGGCGCCGGCAAGAAGAACGCGGCGACCGCGCGGATGAGCGGCCGGGCGCGCGACGGCCGGCTGGTGCACTTCCGGCCCGGCGACGCGGCGATTCGGCCCGGCGATATCGTCACCGTCGACATCACCGAGGCGGCGCCCCACCACCTCATCGCCGACGGTCCGGTCCACACCCACCGCCGCACCCGCGCCGGCGATGCGCACGAACGCGGTGTACTGCCGAAGACCGCACCGATCGGGGTGGGCCTCGGACTGCCGCGGATCGGTGCCCCGGAGACTCCGCCGGCGGCCGCCGGTTGTGAGACTCTGCCGGCGGCCGCCGGTTGTGAGACTCCGCCGGCGGCCGCCGGTTGTGACACCGGATGCGGGGCGTGACCGATGGCCGAACGCGGGAACGAGGACGCCGATCGCGACGCCACACCGGAGCGATCCGGTGACGCGTCCGCGCCGCAGCACCCGCACCAGCCACCGGCGCAGCAGCCGAACGATGCGACCGAGCCGAATGAGGAGAGCATGAACCCCGCAGAGTCGAAGGTCTTCGAGCAGTTCCGCGGCGACCTCGAGGCCGTCGAACGCAAGATCGCCGGCGAGATCGATCCCGGGACGCGGGCGATGGTGGTCGCGATCGCGGTGTTCGTCCTGCTGCTGTCGCTGGTCCTGCCGCATGCCGGCGCCGCCCGCGGCCTGGATGTGCTGGCCTTCGACAACCACGCGCAGGCCGAGCACATCGGGCTGCCGTCGCGGGTCTTCGAATGGTTCGTGGTGATCTTCGGGATCGGGTTCTCGTCGCTGGCGCTGGTCACCCGCCGCTGGGCGCTGGCTTGGGTCGCGGTCGCCGGATCCGCGGTGGGCAGCGTTTTCGGGGTGCTCTCGATCTGGCACCGCCAGACCCCCGGCCTCGGCAACTACCACGGCGCCGGCCCGGGCATCGGACTGATTCTGGCCACGATCGGGATCGTGGTGCTGACCTTCCACTGGATCCGCGTGGTGTGGAGCCGGACCGCGCTCCAGCTCGAGGCCGAAGAGCGCCGGCGCATCGCGGCCGCCGAAAAGGAAGAGCAGGACCGGCGCCGGCTGTTCGGCGACGACAAGTAGCCGGTCCGGCGCTCAGCGTCGCAACGCCACCACGGGGATGGTGCGCTCGGTCTTCGTCGCGTGGTCGGCGAAGAACGGATACAACGCGGTGAGCTCCGTCCACGCCCGGTCGTAGTCGGCGCCCTGCAGCGGTACCGCGGTGGCCGGATAGGTCTCCCGGTCGACCTCGACCGTCACCGCCGGATCGGCGACGAGGTTCAGATACCAGTCCGGATGTTGCGGGGCGCCCACGTTCGAGGCGACGACGAGCAACCGGTCGCCGTCGGGATGGAACATCATCGGCGTGGTGTGCGGCGTCCCCGACCGCCGGCCGGTGGTGGTGAGAAGCACCAGACGATCCCGGTGCATCCCCTCTATCGGGCCACCGGCGCGGAACTGCTCGATAACGCCTCGATTGATCTCGCGGACATCCATGGTCGGCTCCTCGTCGAGATTGCCGCGGGGCGGCGGCGCGTACCGTCCGGTCGGCGGCGAACTCGACACCGCCGGCCGGCGAACGAACGGCTCAGCGCCGGCTGACCGCACCCTCGGCGGCATCCGCCCATTCACGCCATTGCTTGGCCTGCTCGAGCGCCTTCTCGGCATCGCGCGTGCGGCCCGCCGCCTCGGCCTTGGCCGCCTGCTCCTCGAACTGGGCGACCCGCTCGCGGAACTGCGCCGCGCGAGCCATCGCTTCGGGGTCGGTACGCCGCCACTGGGCGTCCACCGCCTCGCGTACCCGCTTCTCCAGCGCCCGCAGTTTGCCCTCGAGTTCGTGCATGCGCTCGCGCGGCACCTTGCCGACCGCATCCCACCGCTCCTGCAGTTCGCGCAGGGCGGCGCGCGCGGAATCCAGTGTCGCGGAATCGGGTTCGATGTGCTCGGGGATGCGGTCCTCGTAGTGGCGCAGCAGTTCCTCCTTGGCCACCGCGTTCTGCCCGAATTCGGCATCGCGTTCGGAGGCGGCGGCGTTGCGCGCGGCGAAGAACACGTCCTGGGCGCTCTTGAAGCGCCGCCACAACTGCTCGTCGGCCTCGCGGGGGGCGCGCCCGGCCGCCTTCCACTCGGTCAGCAGATCCCGGAAGACCGCGGCGGTGCCCACCCAGTCGGTGGAATCGGACAGCTCCTCGGCCCGCGCGCACAGTTCCTCTTTGCGTGCCTTCGCGGCGGCGCGTTCGCGATCGAGTTCGGCGAAGTGCGCGCCCCGGCGGCGGTTGAACGCCTCGCGCGCCTTGGAGAAGCGCCGCCACAGTGCGTCGTCGACCTTGCGGTCCACCCCGCGGATGGACTTCCACTCCTCGAGGATTTCACGCAGCCGGTCACCGGCCGCCTTCCACTGGGTGGATTCGGCGGCGATCTGCTCGGCCTCCGCGCACAGCGCCTCCTTGCGCTCGGTGTGCTCGTGCCGGGTGCGTTCCTTCTCCTCCTTGGCGTGGGCGGCCGCCTCGTCGGAATGTTCGATGATCGCCTGCAGACGCTGCGCCAGACCGTCCACATCGCCGATCACCGCCGCGGTGGGCAGGGATTCGGCGAGCGCGACGGCCGCGGCCTTGGTCTTGCGGGCGTCCGTGCCGGCCGCGAGGCGAGCCTCGAGCAGCGCGACCTCGGTGGCCAGATCGTCGAAGCGACGCCCGAAATGCGCCAGGCCCTCGGCGGCGTCACCGGCCTGCCACGAGCCGACGACGCGTTCGCCGCCGCCGGTTTTGACCCAGGCGGTGCCGTCGTCGTCGACCCGGCCCCATTCGCTGGGATCGCTGACGGTCGGCACGACCACCGGATGCGGATGCTCATGGGCGGGGCCGGGGACGGGAGCCGGTTTGACGTGGTGCGTCGCCGCCGGTTTCGCCGCCGGTTCGGCTCGCTGCGCTGCGGAGGGTTTGGGCGCGCCCGGCTTGGGTACTCCCGGGCGTGGCGCCGCGCCGGGCTTCGGGGCGGCATCGGCCGGAGTCGGACGCTTCGCGGCGGGATTGCTGGACTGCTGCGCCGCGCCGGTTTCCGGATGCACTGCCTTCTCGGTTCCGCTGTTGTCGGTCATCGCTCCTCATCCCTGCCGCGCGTCACGGCTGCCTGGTTACGCCCTAGCAGATCCCATTCAACCAGCCAATAGACAGAATTGCCCTCTCTTGCGAACGGTGGCGTGGACCGAGTGACGGTTGAGGGTGGTGGGAACACGATCACCCCGGGTGAGCGGCGGCCTCGGCTGCCGTTTCCCGGCGGCCGCTACCGTTGACGGGTGTTTCGTGTCGCCGCGCTGATTCCCTCGCCGCTCGTGCTGATTCCCGAACTGGGCGGCGCGACTCCGCTGACCGACGCCACCCACCCGGCCGCGCAGGTACCGCAACTGCGCGAGGCCGTCCTGGAGGCGGGGCGGCTGCTGGCCCGGCAGGCCCGGCACTGGACCATCGTCGGCGCGGGCACCGAGCCGACGACCGGCGTGGGCAGTTTCCGCGGCTTCGGCGCGGACGTCCGGGTCGCGTTGTCGGCGACGGACCCCGGCGGTGAGCCGCGATTCGACTGGCCGGCCGCGCTGCTGGTGGGCGCATGGCTGCGCGGACGGATCGCGGCCGAGGACGGCGAGGACATCGAGGCGCGGGCGCTGCCGGTCGATCCCGGCGCCGAGCCCGCCCGCTGCGTGGATCTGGGGGCCCGATTGCGCGGCGAGCTGGACGCCGACCCGCGCGCGCACGGTGTGCTGATCGTGGCCGACGGCGCCGCGACCCTGTCCACCACCTCGCCCGGATACCTCGATCCCCGTGCCGAGGGCGAACAACAGCGGATCGATGCCGCCCTCGACGCCGGTGACCGCGCGGCACTCGGCGCACTGGACCCGCGGCTGTGTGCCGAACTCGAGGTGGCGGGCCGTCCCGGCTTTCAGGTGCTGGCCGGTCTGTTCGGTATCGACACCGCCGATCCGAAGGTCGAAACCCTCTATCGCGCAGCACCTTTCGGTGTGGGCTACCACGCGTCGGTCTGGTATCCGGCGGGTGCGCGATGAGTGCGCCCATCGCCGTCATCGGCCCGACCGCGACCGGAAAGTCGGATCTGGCATTGGAATTGGCGGTTCGCCTGGACGGGGAGATCGTCAATATCGACGCCATGCAGCTGTATCGCGGCATGGATATCGGCACCGCCAAACTGCCGCCGCAGCAGCGCCGCGGCATTCCGCACCACCAGCTCGACGTGCTGGAGGTGACCGAAACGGCCACCGTCGCCGCGTATCAGGCCGCGGCCTCCGCCGACGTCGAGGACATTCTCGCGCGCGGCCGGGTGCCGGTCATCGTGGGCGGTTCGATGATGTACGTCCAGGCGCTGCTGGACGAGTGGGAATTCCCGGCCACCGACACCCGCGTCCGCGAGAAGTGGGAGGCGGTTCTCGAACGCGACGGGATCGCCGCCGTCCATGCCGCCCTGCGCGCCGCCGATCCCGTTGCGGCGCAGACCATTCTGCCCACCGACGGGCGGCGGATCGTCCGGGCGCTCGAGGTCGTCGAACTCACCGGCCGGCCGTTCGCCGCCTCGCAGCCGCAACGCGGCACGCCCCGATGGAATACCACGATCATCGGCGTCGACCGCGAGACCGCCGAGCTCGACGCGCGCATCGAGACCCGCACCGAGACGATGTTCGCGCAGGGTCTCGTCGACGAGGTGCGCGAATTGATCGGCCGCGGCCTGCGCCGGGGCCAGACGGCACGCCGGGCGATCGGTTACGCACAAGTCCTGGCTCATCTCGACAACGAATACGACCTGAGCCATGCGCGTGAGCGCACGCTGATCGGCACCCGCCGCTACGTGCGCCGGCAACGCTCGTGGTTCCGCCGCGACCCACGCGTGCACTGGGTCGACGGCGCCGATCCGCGCCTGGCGGATGCGGTACTGGCCCATGTGCTCGACGAACAGGAATCGATTCGGCAGTGACCCGCCCATCGACCACCCGCCCATCGACGACCCGTAATGCCTCCGTGGGGGAGTGGCGAGCCTATCTCGGCAACCGCGCCCGCCGCCGGCGCGACGGCCGCTTTCTCGTCCACGGCCGCGAACCGATCACCGCGGCGGTGGCGAACGGCTGGCCGCTGGAGGCGGTGCTGTACCGCCTCGGCGCCCCGCTGCCGGCGTGGGCGCGCGAGGTGCTCGACAACGACGCGGTGCCGGCGATCGGACTGGTCGGTAACGCCCTCGACGAACTCGCCGAACCCGATACCGGCACACCGGAACTGGTGGCGCTGGCGCACACCCGCAGCCGGGACGGCTCGGAGGTCCGCCTCGATCCGGCACGTCCGGTGGTCGTGATCGATAGACCGGCCTCCGCGCTGCGGCTGGGCAGTGTGCTGCGCACCGCGCACGCCTTCGGCGCCGCCGCGGTGGTGATCAGCGGTTCCGGCGCGGACGAATACGACCCGCGGTGTGTGCGCGCCTCGGCAGGCGCGTTGTTCGCGGTGCCGGTGGTGCGAGTGCCCGGCCCGGCTGCCGTAGCCGAATTGCGGGCGGGCGCGGGAGTCCCGGCCCGGCTGGTCGGTGTCGGTGCGGACCCCGCCGACGAGCCGGTCGATGCGCACACCTTCGCGGATGCGACGATCATGGTGTTCGCCGACGACGGCGAGCTCGACGCGCGGTGGCGCGACGCATGCGACGAGATGGTGCGGATTCCGGCGGGTGCGATCCCGGTCACCCCCTGCGCCGTTTCGGTCGTGCTGTACGAAATATCCCGGCAGCGCCGGGTGTCGGTATCGAAGGTGAACGCCGGCGCGGCCGGTGAATAGTGCGGGACGGGTGGAGGAACGACGTCGATGAGCGAGCAGGTGCAGACGGTGTCCGGCGCGGCCGATATCGAATTCGGCAAGGGCCACGGGACCCAGAACGATTTCGTGGTGCTGCCCGACGCCGACGCCCGCCTGCGCCTGGCCCCCGACACCGTCGCCGTGCTGTGTGACCGGCGCCGGGGCATCGGCGCCGACGGTGTGCTGCGCGTCGCCCGGGCGGGGGCGCTGGTGGAGCGCGGCGAGCTGGCCGAACTGCCCGACGGTGTGGCCGCGGCGGACTGGTTCATGGACTATCGCAACGCCGACGGGTCGATCGCGGAGATGTGCGGCAACGGCGTGCGCGTGTTCGCCCACTATCTGCTCGCCACCGGAATGCAGCGGGATACCGAATTCGTGGTCGGCACCCGGGCGGGCGCGCGCTCGGTGGTCGTGCATTCCTTCGACGAGGTGCACGGCGAGGTCACCGTCGGTATGGGCCCGGTGCGGATGCTCGGTGATTCCACCGCCACGGTCGCCGGCAGCGCGTTGGCCGGAGTCGGGGTCGACGTAGGCAATCCGCATCTGGCCTGTGTCGATCCCGGGCTCACCGCCGACGGGCTGGCCGCGCTCGACCTCTCCGTGCCACCCGGTTTCGATCCGGAGTTGTTCCCGCACGGCGTGAACGTGGAGATTCTGACCGCGCTCGGCGAGGACGGCGCGGTCGATATGCGGGTCTACGAACGCGGCGTCGGCGAAACCCGCTCCTGCGGCACCGGCACGGTCGCCGCGGCCGCCGCGGCGCTGACGAGTGCGGGCATAGATCCGGCGGCGGATTCGGCGCAGGTGCGGGTCCGGGTGCCCGGCGGTGCCGTCACCGTGGGCATCGATCACGGGCAGGCGTGGTTGCGCGGCCCCTCGGTGCTGGTCGGTTCCGGACACCTCGCCGGTGAGTGGTGGGCCGGCGCCTGATCCGTGTGAGCTGCGCCGTACCGGGGCCGCTCCCGGCGTCGGCCGGAAATATCCGAGTGCGCCCGATGGTTGTGGCGTGGGACCATGGAGGTGTATGAGGAAATCACAAACGTACGAGTTCACCCCGATCGAGCAGCTCGACTCGGAGACGGACGGCTACGCGGACCAGGACTACAGCATCGGCGATGACGACGCCGATACCGGCGTGAGCGATTACGACGCCGACGAGGACGACGGCAGCGGCTACTCCGGCAACGGCTGGGCGGCCGCGCCCACGGTCGGTGAACTGCAACTCGACGAACGCAGCGCGCTGCGCCGTGTCGCGGGGCTGTCCACCGAGCTCACCGACGTCACCGAGGTCGAGTACCGGCAGTTGCGACTGGAGCGGGTCGTGCTGGTCGGCGTGTGGACCGAGGGCAACGCCGCGCAGGCCGACGCCAGCATGGCCGAATTGGCCGCGCTCGCCGAAACCGCCGGCTCTCAGGTGCTCGACGCGCTGATCCAGCGCCGCGACAAGCCCGATCCGGCCACCTACATCGGCTCGGGTAAGGCCGACGAATTGCGCTCGGTGGTGCTCGGGACCGGCGCCGACACGGTGATCTGCGACGGTGAGCTGACCCCCGCGCAGCTGAACGCGCTGGAGAAGGTCGTCAAGGTGAAGGTCATCGACCGCACCGCGCTGATTCTGGACATCTTCGCCCAGCACGCCACCTCCCGCGAGGGTAAGGCGCAGGTGTCGCTGGCACAGATGGAGTACATGCTGCCGCGACTGCGCGGCTGGGGTGAATCGATGTCGCGGCAGGCCGGTGGCCGGGCCGGTGGTGCGGGCGGCGGTGTGGGTACCCGTGGCCCCGGTGAGACCAAGATCGAAACCGATCGCCGCCGGATCCGCGAGCGGATGGCCAAGTTGCGCCGCGAGATCAAGGAGATGAAGACCGCCCGCGACACCAAGCGGTCGCGGCGCACCTCCAGCGGCATTCCGGCGGTGGCGATCGTCGGCTACACCAACGCCGGGAAATCCAGCCTGATGAACGCCCTGACCGGCGCGGGCATCCTGGTGCAGGACGCGCTGTTCGCCACCCTGGATCCGACGACTCGCCGGGCCGCGCTCGACGACGGCCGCGAGGTCGTCTTCACCGACACCGTCGGATTCGTCCGGCATCTGCCGACTCAGCTGGTGGAAGCGTTCCGGTCCACCCTCGAGGAGGTCACCGGCGCCGATCTGCTGCTGCATGTGGTCGACGGTTCCGACGCGCTGCCCGATCAGCAGATCAAGGCCGTGCGCGAGGTGATCACCGATGTGCTGCGCGAGCAGGGCGAGGGATCCGGGCCGCCGGAGTTGCTGGTGGTGAACAAGATCGACGCGTTGGATGCGACGCAGCTGGCGCATCTGCGTGCGCAGCTGCCGGGCGCGGTGTTCGTCTCGGCCCGCACCGGCCGCGGCATCGACCAGTTGCGCGAACGGCTGGCGGAGATCCTCGGCGGGCTCGATGTCGAGGTGAGTGTGCTGCTCCCGTACACTCGTGGTGATCTGCTCGCGCGCATCCACTCCGACGGCCGCATCATCAGCTCCTCGCACGAGGAGGGTGGTACGCGGGTGCGGGCCCGGGTTCCCCGGGCGCTCGCACCGACCCTGTCGCAGTACGCGCACGCGGGCACCGTCGGCAGTGCGGAAGCAGCGGGGCCTTCGCACTGAAGCTTTCGTAGTCTGTGTGCCACAGTCGTTTCGGTAGAATCGCGTCACCGAACGGCTGCAGGGAGGGTGCAAATGTCCGGGAACGATGTCATGCCTGTCGATTCCATGCCCATCGAATCCATGCCTGTCGAATCCATGCCTGTCGAATCCACCGCCGAGCGTTCGCCGGCAACACCGGGGCAGTCCGCGTCGCCGGACGCTTCCGCGAGGCCGAGCGCTGCCGCGATGCCGAGCGTTCCCGCCACGCTCAGTGACGGAGCACCGTTGCGAATGACGGTGCCCGCCATCGATCTTCGCGTTTTCGACGCCCTGTCGACGCCGGTGCGGCTGTGGAACAGTCCGGTTTTCCACGGCCTGGACAACATTCCCGAGACCGGCCCGGTCATGCTCGTCGGCAACCACACGCTGCTCGGCGGCGTGGACGCGCCGCTGCTGGTGCACGAGATCTACCACCGCACCGGCCGGGTGGTGCGCGGCCTGGCGGAGAACGTGCTGATGCGGGTGCCGCCGGTGCGTGAGCTCGTGCACCGGATCGGCAGCGTGCGCGGTTCGCGCGACAATTGCCGCACCCTGCTCGACAACGGCGAGGCCGTCATCGTGTTCCCCGGCGGTGGCCGCGAGGCGATGCGCCGCAAAGGTGAGAAATACCACCTCAAATGGGAGGGGCGTACCGGCTTCGCCCGCATGGCGATCGAGGCCGGCGCGCCGATCCTGCCCACCGCGATGATCGGCGCCGACGACGTGTTCGACGTGGTCTTCGACGGCGATCATCCGGTGATGAGCCCGCTGCGCTGGACCGTCGAGGCGCTCGGAATCCGCGGCAATCTCACTCCGCCGCTCATGCGCGGAATCGGTCCCACCGTCGTGCCCCGGCCCGAACGGTTCTACTACTCGATCGGCACGCCCATCGAGACCACGCCGTGGCAGGACGCCACCGATCTGGACGCCGCCGCGGAGGAATTGCAGCAGGTGGTGCGCAAGGCGCTGGAGGAAGAGATCACCGCTCTGCTGGCCGAGCGCGATCGTGATCGCGGCCGCACCCTGTGGGGCCGCGTCCGCGGCGCTGTCGGACTGTAGAGGTTTACCCGCGTTCAGGGTGCGCAGGGATCACCTGCTGAAGCTTTTCGCACAGGTGGGCGACTTTTTTCGGATCTGAAGTGAACCGCGATTCCCCTTCCGGGTACCGTATGTGGCAGGCGAGTTGCCGATGTGGTCACTAGGAGGTTGGCGTGGAGCGCACCCTTTTCGAGCCCGAACACGATCTGTTCCGGGAGTCCTACCGTAAATTTCTGGATCAGCACGTCGCGCCGCACCATGCCGAGTGGGAGCAGGCGGGCGTCGTGGATCGCCAGCTGTGGCTGGAGGCCGGTAAGCAGGGTTTCCTCGGCATGGCCGTGCCCGAGGAGTTCGGCGGCGGCGGCGTCAAGGATTTCCGCTACAACGCGGTGATCACCGAGGAGACCACCAAGGGTCAGTACTCGGGTCTGGGCTTCTCGCTGCACAACGACGTGATCGCGCCGTATCTGCTGGAGCTGGCCAACGATGAGCAGAAGCAGCGCTGGCTGCCCGGATTCTGCTCCGGTGAGATCATCACCGCCATCGCCATGACCGAGCCGGGCACCGGTTCGGATCTGCAGGGCATCAAGACCCGCGCGGTGAAGGACGGCGACGACTGGGTCATCAACGGCGCCAAGACCTTCATCACCAACGGCATCAACTCCGACATCGTGATCGTGGTCGCGCAGACCGATCCCGAGAAGGGGGCGATGGGCTTCTCGCTGCTCGTCGTCGAGCGCGGCATGCCCGGCTTCGAGCGCGGCCGCAACCTCGACAAGATCGGTCTCAAGGCGCAGGACACCGCCGAGCTCAGCTTCACCGACGTGCGGGTTCCGGCCAAAAACCTGCTCGGCACCGAGGGCATGGGCTTCATCCACCTGATGCAGAACCTGCCGCAGGAGCGGATGTCGATCGCCGTGATGGCCGCCGCCGCGATGGAAGGCTGCCTGGAGACCACCATCCAGTACGTGCGCGACCGCAAGGCCTTCGGCAAACCCATCGGCGCCCAGCAGAACACGCGTTTCGTCCTGGCCGAGCTGGCCACCAAGACCACCGCGGTGCGCGTGCTGGTCGACCGCTTCATCGAGGCTCTCAACGCCGGCACGCTCTCGGCCGAGGATGCCGCGATGGCCAAGTGGTGGAGCACCGAGGAACAGCTCGACCTGATCACCAAATGCCTGCAGCTGCACGGCGGTTACGGTTACATGCGCGAGTACCCCATCGCCAAGGCGTATATGGATGCGCGCGTGCAGACCATCTACGGCGGCACCACCGAGATCATGAAGGAGATCATCGGCCGCTCCTTGAAGCTGAGCTGACGACACCGAGCTGACGTACTTCGGCTGCCCGTCTCCGGCAGCAACGGCCGCCGCCGGACCACCGGCGGCGGCCGTGGTGTGCCGCAAGCGTTTTCGCTCCTAGGAGCTCGTTCCGGACAGTGCGGTGGCCGCCTCGGTGAGGTCGGCGACCAGCCCGTCGTAGGCCTCGTCGCGATCGGGAGCGCGCAGCGCGGCGGCCGGATGGATGGTGGCCAGCGCACGGTGATCGTCGTGCGCGATCAGCCGCCCGCGGTCGCGGGTGATCCGGAAAGCGGGACCGAAGACGGCCTGGGCGGCCACCGCACCCAGGCAGACCACCAACCGCGGGCGGATCGCGTCGAGCTCGGCGGTCAGCCAGGGCGTGCACGCGACGATCTCCGTGCGCCCGGGCTTCTGATGGATGCGGCGCTTACCACGCTCGGTGAACTTGAAATGCTTCACCGCGTTCGTGAGATACACCGCGTCACGGTCGATTCCGGCATCGGCGAGGGCGCGATTCAGCAGCGTCCCGGCGGGGCCGACGAACGGGTGTCCGGCCAGATCCTCACGGTCGCCGGGTTGCTCGCCGATCATCACCATCGGGGCGTGCGCCGGGCCCTCGCCGAAGACGGTCCGGCTCGCATGCCGGTACAGATCGCAGCCGTGACATCCGCCCGCGGCCTCACGCAATCGCGCGAGATCCGTGGTGTCCGGCACGAATTCCGCCGCACCCGGGGCTTTCACCATGATCGTGCCGTCACCGTCACTTCGCGCCCACTTCGGTCTCGATCGCCGAACAGAACGCGTCCAGATCGCGCGGATTGCGGGAGGTGATCAGCGTCCAGCCGTCCTGCGTCCGGACCACCTGCTCGTCGACCCACTGACCGCCCGCGTTGCGCACATCGGTCTGCAGCGACGGATACGAGGTCATGGTCTTGCCGCGGATCAGATCCGCCTCCACCAGCAGCCACGGGCCGTGGCAGATCGCGGCGATCGTCTTTCCGGCGTCGGCGAATCCGCGCGCCAGGTCGACGGCCTCCTTGGTGGCGCGCAACTTGTCGGCGTTGACGGTGCCACCGGGCACCACCAGCGCGTCGAAATCGCTCACCGATACCGAGGCCAGATCGGTGTCCGGGTCGACGGTGGTGTCGGCTTCGGTGTCGTGCACGAAGGTCTGCACCGCATCGGTGGACGGGGCGGCGTGGGTGACGCGAATTCCGTTGGCGCGCAACTGCTTCAGGGGTTCCAGCAGCTCGTCGCGTTCCACACCGGTCTGTGAGGTGACCACCAGGACGGTGGGCTCTCGGTCGGGTCGGCTCATCTCGTCTCCTTCTCGGGACTCGCGCGGGCGCTCAGGCGCCCTGCATGCGAATCAGCGTGTTGAGTAGTTCGGCCTGCTCGGCCAGTTCGTGCTGATCGGGGTGGTCGCCGATGCGGTCGGCCAGTTCGGGGCGCCGGATCAACTCCATTCCGTCCGCACCACTGTCGGTGGCGAGCCGGACCCGGCCTTCGGTCAGCACCAGGCGGGTGCCGGGGCTGCCCGCGTCCAGCAGCATCCGCAGATCCTCGGCGGTGACCTGCGGATGCGTTCCAGGGGTCTGCTCATCGGATGTCATGTCCGGCGGGTGCCCGGCGCGGGGCCGGTGAAACACCGGCCTGCTGAACCGGTGGCCGCGGATCACGGCCGGGTACGGACGGGTTCGGGTCGGGCGTTGGGCCGGGGATCGGGCGGCCAGGATCGGGCGGCGGCTCGGGAATGGGCTCCGGAGGTATCGGTCGGCCGGGGTCGGGCGGCGGCTCCGGAACGGGCTCCGGAGGGACCGGTCGGCCGGGGCTCGGCGGCGGAGGGCCGGGGATCGGATCCGGGGCGGGTCCCGGTATCGGGCGGCCGGGTTCGGGCGGCCGGCCCGGAACGGGACCGGGCTCCGGGAACGGCGGCCGCGGATCGGGTTCCGGGGCCGGGATCGGACGTTCGGGCGTGGGATCCGGAACCGGCTGTGGCGGAACCGGTTCCGGGACCGGGGTCTCGCTCGCCCGTATTCGCGGTCCGGCGCTTTCGGTGTACATATCGGCTCCTCGAACGCATGAAGATTCGCGGTGCGATCCGCCCGGGCCCTACGACGGATAGGCGGGGTAGGGCGCGGCCTTCAAGGTCCGCGCCAGATGCGCGGCATTGCGCGCCATGCCCGCGGTGGTCGTCGCGACGGCCTCGGGAGTGCTGTCCAGGTCCAGATAGTCGACGCCGCTCATGGCCTCGCCGTTCCAGTAGGTGCACCCCTGGGCCGGCACGGTGAAGCCGATGTCGTTGAGTGCCTGGAACGTATCGGCGCAGATCTTGTGCGCGCCGTCCTCGTTGCCGACGACGGCGGCAATCCCCACCTTGCCCACCATGGCGGGCCGGTTCTGGTCGTCGGTGACCGACAGTTCGGCGTCGAGGCGTTCGAGCACCCGCTGCGCGACCGAGGACATGTGGCCCAGCCAGGTGGGCGTCGCGATCAGCACGATGTCCGCCGCGCTGATCTGTTCGCGCAGGTGGGGCCACTGATCGCCGTCACCCTCGTCCGCGGTGATGCCGGGTCGGATGTCCAGGTCGACCGCGCGCACGGTCTTGCCGGTGACGCCGTGGTTCGACAGTTCGCGCAGTACTTGCTCGGCGATCAGCTCGCTGCTCGATCGATCGGGCGACTTCTTCAGGGTGCAACTGATCGCGATAGCGGTGAGGTCGTCCCCGGGAGCTCGGGAACCGGTCGGGTCGTTCACAAGGTGCTCCTTTCGACGGGCGACGGGATGCTCTGTTTCGCGCATACCCGCCGATCCGCGCTCGAACCTGTCTGCCCCGGTGCGCCGATTGAAGGCGACGAGCACCGGGTATGCGGCGCCTATGGAGATTCCGCACCCCGAAGTGCGCCGAACATCCGGCCATCGGCACCTCTCGGCGTCCCGGCATCGGCCCACCCCGGCGCCGGTGACCGCGAATACCGGCGCGCCGCCGCTACCGCAGCCGCGCGGCGAACTCTCCGCCGGTCTGTGCGCACTGCTCAGCGGCACCGCCTGCCACGTCGATTTCGACACCGCGAACACCGACCCGTACGGCGAGGATCTGCAGCTGGCGTTGCACCTGTGCTACGAGTTGCATTACCGCGGTTTCGATTCCGTCGACCCGCGGTGGGAGTGGGACCCGGCGTTGCTGCGCATGCGCGCCCACCTCGAGGACCGGTTCCTGGCCGCGATGCGACGCGATGTGCCCGGCGGCGACGACCTCGACGGCGAACTCGACGATCTGCTCGTCGAGCCGGTCGAGGGCACGGGCGTCGGGCACTTCCTCAACGAACAGGGCCAGTGGTGGCAGGTGTGCGAATACTTCGCGCACCGCTCGATCTACCACCACAAGGAGGCCGATCCCTACGCGTGGGTGATTCCCCGTCTGCGCGGTCAGGCGAAGGCCGCGCTGGTCGCGGTCGAATACGACGAGTTCGGCGCCGGCCGGGGCGAGGACGTCCACGCTCAGCTGTTCGCCGATCTGCTGGCCGGCGCCGGCCTCGACGACACCTATCTGCACTATCTCGATGCCGTCCCCGCGCCGATGCTGGCGCTGGTGAACATGATGTCGCTGTTCGGCCTGCACCGGCAGTTCCGGGGCGAGCTGGTCGGCCACTTCGCGAGCGTCGAGATCGGGTCGCCACCCGCGGCGCGTCGCATGGTCGACACGCTGCGGCGGCTGGACGCGCATCCGGCGTGTGTGCGCTTCTACGCCGAACACGTGGAGGCCGACGCGGTGCACGAACAGGTGATGCGCCGCGACGTCATCGGTGATCTGTCGGTCCGCGAGCCCGAGTTGATCGCACCGATGGTCTTCGGCATCCAGGCGACGACATTGCTGGAGAACGCCATCGACCGCCACATGCTCGACAGCTGGTCGGCCGGGCGCAGCTCGCTGCGCGACCCGGAGGCGATCCCACGCGATCGCGCGGGTTGATCATCGGAAGGCGGGTATTCGGCGATCATGAGACTGTTCCGCGCACCGGGTGTCTACGCCCCGACAGCCGATACCGGACTGCTGATCAGAGCGCTGGGGGCCGCCGCCATCCCGGAGGGGTCCCAGGTGGTGGACGTGTGCACCGGTACCGGCGCCGTGGCGATCCAGGCGGGGCGGGCCGGTGCGTCCGCGGTCACCGCGGTGGACATCTCGCGCCGCGCACTGGCCTCGGCGTGGCTCAACAGCAGGTTGCACGGGGTGCCGCTGGAATTGCTGCACGGCGATTTCGGCCGGGTGCTGCACCGGCGTACCTTCGACGCGGTGCTGGCGAACCCGCCCTACGTGCCGGGTCCTACCGAGATTCCGGCACATGGCCGGGCGCGCGCCTGGGAGGGCGGACCACGCGGCCGGGCGCTTCTTGATCCGTTGTGCCGGATGATGCCGGAGCTGTTGCGCACCAAGGGAATCGCGCTGATCGTGCATTCCTCGCTGTGCGATCCGGATCTGACCGTACGGCAACTGCGCGACGGCGGGCTCAAGGCCGCGATCGTCGTGCGGGAAACCTGCGAATTCGGTCCGGTACTGAACCGGCGCGCGCACTGGCTGGAGCGACAGCACCTGATCGAACCGGGAACACGGCAAGAGGAGTTGGTGGTGATCCGTGCCGATCGAGAATGACGAGCCCACCCCCGGCCCGGCCCGCCGCACGCGGGTCACGCTCACCAAGGACGGTCCGGTGCTCGTCGAGGGGCCGGTGGAGTTGGTGACCGACGACGGACGCGTCGTGCGCTGCGATCGGTTCGTGGTCGCGGTGTGCACCTGCCGCCGGTCCGGGATCTATCCGCTCTGCGATACCACCCATCGCCGCCATCGCCGCAAACGCGGCGGCTGAACGCGCAGTCGGCGGGCGCGTCAGTGCTGCGGTGTCACGCTGGTGTGCCGCGGGATCAGTATCGCGGTGAGAACCGCGACGGCAGCCACCACACCGGCGGCCGCGTACGAGGTGACCGTGAGTGCGGAATCGAATGCCGCCGAAGCCATCTCGTGCACGCGGCTCCCGAGTTCACCGCCGATATCGCCGGCCACCGCGATCGCGCCGCCGGCCGATTCGCGGGCCGTCTCGCCCTGGGCTCCGGTCAGCGGGACCTCGCTCATGTAATGGGTGAACAGCGCGCCGTGCACACTGCCCAGCAGCGCCACCCCCAGGCCGTTGCCCAGTTCGTAGCTGGTCTCCTCGACCGCGCCGCCCTGGCCGGCGCGTTCGGCCGGCACCGAGGAAACCAGAACCGCCGCGGCGGCGGTGACCGCGATGCCGTCACCGATACCCAGGCAGACCAGGACCAGCGCGACCACGGCGTAGCTGGTGGGTTCGGGCGAGGTCGCCAGGACCGCGAAGCCGGCGGCGAGGATGAGCAGGCTGGTGACCATCACTCCGCGCACACCGGTCCAGCGAAGCAGCGCCGGTGTCGTCAGCGAGCCGACCAGAGTCGCGACCGCGGCCGGCGCCGTCCGGATCCCGGCCTCGGCGGGAGAGTAGCCGTGAATGTATTGCAGCCACAACGAAATCAGGAACAGGGCGGCGCCGATCGCGATCATCGCCATCAGTGTCGCCAGGGCCGCGGCGAGGAAGACCGGTCGCCGGAACAGCCGGATGTCGAGCAGCGGATCGGTCAGCCGCAACTGCCGGCGCGCGAACCAGAACAGCATGGCGAGCCCGGCCAGCAGGAGGCACACGTTCAGCACGATGTCCTCCCCGCGCGCGAGATGTTTGACGCCCCAGACGAATCCGACGATACCGAGCACCGACAACGGCACGCTCGGCCAGTCGAACGGGGTGGTCGACGGGGCCCGGTATTCGGGCAGCAAACCGATCCCTGCCGCCAGCGTGAGCACGACCACCGGCACGTTGATCCAGAACGCCGCGGCCCAGCCGAAGTGTTCGACCAGGACGCCACCCACGATCGGACCCACCGCCGCGCCGACCCCGGCGATCGCCGCCCAGATCGCGATCGCCCGGGTGCGTTCGTGCGGATCGTCGAAGATGTTGCGGATCAGCGAGAGCGTCGAGGGCATCACCATCGCGCCGCCCACCGCAAGGAGCACGCGGCCGCCGATGAGCTGACCGGTGACCTGTGCGGTCGCCGCGACCACCGACGCGACGCCGAACAGCGCGAATCCGGTCAGGAACAGCCGCTTGCGGCCGATCCGGTCGCCGACCGCGCCGAAGGTGATCAGCAGGCCGCCCAGAACCAATCCGTAGATGTCGACGATCCACAGCTGCGCGAGCGCCCCCGGTTGCAGGTCCTCGATCAGCGAGGGCAACGCGACGTTGAGCACGGTGGCGTCCATGGCGACGAGCAGCAGGCTCGCGCACAGCACCGCCAGCATGCCCCAGCGGCCGCGTACGGGTGTCGCCGTCCGGTTCCGGTCGATCATCGGGCCTCCCGATTGCCGAAGCAGCTCCTGCTACTTTCCGGCAATCCTACAAATCCCGGATCGATGACCAAGGTCCCCGATGGCGGGGACTTTCGGCCCTGATCCGGCCACGTCGCGGCTGTTGAGGTGAGGAGCCGGCAAGGGAGACGGGTGAGGTGGCGCGAGGCAACGGGCAGGGCCCATGATGTTCGCCGGCGTCCACGACCCGGACAGCATCCGCGCGGCGTATGCCGACCGCGGACTGCCGGTCACGATGATCGGCCCCCGGCCGCATCTGGTGACCGGTGGCCGGTTCGGCCTGATCGCTCTGCCGAACCGACTGGGACACAGGATGATCGCCGCACTGCCGATCTGCGGTCCGGTGCTCGGGCATCCGCGGTCGCGGCGCCTGGCTTTCGTCGTCACCGCACCCGCCCCCGATCCACCGCTGGCGCTGCTGCATCTGCTGCGTCTGCACCGTGTCGTGGTGGTCGGGCCGCGGCGCTGCGTGGCGTTGCCCCGCTTCGACGGCGCCGGCCAGACGGTGCTGTGGGTCAACGAACCTCGCCGCGACGTCGTGGCACCGCGTGAGGCGGTGATCATCGACCTGGCCCTGCGCCTGTCGATCGACTAGTACTGCGCCCGACTAGTGCTGTGCCGCGGCCGCCTTGCGCAACCCGTCGAGAATCAGATCCAGGCCGAACAGATACTGCTCCTCGCCGCCGCCGTGTGTGATCACCAGTTCGGGCATCAGATCGGTGATCGTCGGATGGGCCACCGGATCCAGCATCTGCAGGCGGCTGGGGATGTTCTCACCGTTGCGGCGCGCCGGGGCGAACACATGACGCAGCGCCGAGCCGAAGGTGTATTGCAGCAGCACCACGTATCCGCGCGCGGTCTCCTGTCGGCCGAGACCGGCGGCCCGTAACTGGGAGAGCACCAATTCCAGTGCGGCGGTTGCGGTATCGGCGAAATCGCCGTCGCCGTCGGGCTTCACGGCGAGTACCCGAAGCACCGCCGGGCGTTCCACGAGCAGCCGGTACAGCGCCTGGCAGCACGCCCGTACCCGATCGGCCCAGTCGCCGGAGACGTCCGGCGGATGGAAGCTGTCGAGCACCTGATCGCGCGCGGCCTGCAGCAGTTCGTCCTTGCTGCGGAAGTAGGTGTAGAGCGTCATCGTGCCGACGCCCAGTTCGGCGGCGAGGGCGCGCATGGAGATGCCCTCGCAGTCGGTGTCGTCGAGCATGCGCAGCGCGGCGTCCACGATCGCCTCGGCGCTGAGCGTATGGCGCGGTACTCGGCGGCGGCCGCCCCCGGTTCGGGTTCGTCGGGCGGGCTCAGATGTCACGGCACTGTCTCCGGTCGGGATGTAATCCGGTCTCGCCGCCATTGTAGTATGCACGTACGACGTACCGTACGTTGTACGTCAGCCCTCGTCGTGGAGGTCGGGTCGTGGCTGCAACAACCATCTCGGGTCCGCTCGCGCAGGTTCCGGCGCGAGCCGGGGGCTGGTTTCGGGAAGTGGTGCTGGTCGTCGTGGTGTATTTCGCCTACGACGGCGCCCGGCTGCTGGTCGGCAGCAATATCGACCACGCCCGTCACGACGCGCACGCGCTGCTGCGGATCGAGGACTGGCTGCGGCTGGACCCCGAACTGTGGCTGAACCGGATCTTCGTCGGCCACGCCTGGCTCGCGATTCCGGCCGACTTCGCCTACGCCACGCTGCACTACGTCGTGACTCCGGCGATCCTGATCTGGATGTGGTGGGCGCACCGCGAGCAGTACCGGGCGGCTCGCACCCAGCTGGGCATCGCGACCGTCGCGGGCCTGATCGGATTCGTGGCATTGCCCACCGCGCCGCCGCGACTGCTGGAAGAGTCCCACGGTTTCATCGACGTGATGGCACTGCACGCCTCGGTGGGCTGGTGGCAGGGTGATGCCGGCACGCCGCGCGGATTGGATTCGCTCACCAACGATTTCGCCGCGATGCCGAGTCTGCACGTCGGCTGGGCGCTGTGGTGCGGGCTGATGCTGTACCGCTTCGGCCGGACTCCGCTCGCACGCTGGGCCGGTGTCGGCTATCCGATTCTCATCACGCTGGTGGTGATCGGGACCGCGAACCACTATCTGCTCGACTGCGCCGCCGGTGCGGTCCTGATCCTCGCCGCCGGTTACGCCGCCGTGCCGTATCTGCGCCTCTGCGACGCGACCGCGGACGGCATCCGGGTCTGGTGGGCGATGGTGCGCGCGACGTCGCCGTGGCCCGCTCGGCGTCGTGCGGTGGTCGCCGCCTTCGCACCGGGCGCGGTCGCCGGGCCGGCACTCG
>NZ_BDBN01000085.1 GCF_001613005.1 Nocardia nova NBRC 15556
CATGAACGCCTTCGCGCGGCCGCTGCCCAGTCTGGCCTTCTTCGAACTCGCCATCGGCGCGCCCGCCGACGAACTCGATACGGTGTCGCGACTGGCTTCTCGGTCGTCGATTCCGAATCATCCCGAATCGCGCGAATGCTGGAAGGGCTTGTACGCCTGGGTCAAAGGCTTTCTCGCCGCCCGGCGCGAGCAACCGCCGCGCGGAGATGTGGTCGATGCGGTGCTGGCCGCCGAGATCGACGGCGTGCCGCTGACCGAGGACGAAACCATCGGAGCGGTACAACTTCTCATCCTCGGTGGGCTCGAAACCACCGCCGGTGCGCTCGGACTGATGGTGGAGCGGTTCTGCCGCGAACCGGAGATCCCGCAGTTGCTGCGCGAACGCCCCGAGCTCATGCCGAAGGCCGTCGAGGAACTGCTGCGGCTGGATTCGCCGTTCGTCTCGGTGGGCCGCACCGCGGTGCGCGACACCGAATTGGCCGGCCACGTCATCGAATCCGGTGACAAGATGCTCATCCACTGGGCCTCGGCCAATCGTGACGCCGGCGAATTCCCGGATCCGGACCGATTCGACCCGACCCGGACTCGCAACCGCCACTTCGCCTTCGGCGCCGGCCCGCATCGCTGTGCGGGCTCCAACCTGGCCCGTTTGAACCTGCGCGTGGCGCTCGAGGAGATCGTGCGGCGCATGGATCACATCGCCGTCCGGGACGGGGCGGAGATTCGGTATCACGCCGGTCTCACCCGTTCGCCCCTGAGCCTGCCGATCACCTTCGTCGCCCGCGAACCCGATCGAACCTAGCACCGGCTGTGGCTCCCGACGGCGAAAAGCCCCTTCGCACTTGGTCGTTGATGGGAAGCCGCTGCGGTTGACGCGGTTTCGCCGAACCGTTTAGGTAAGCATCATGCGAATCGGCGGTGCGGGAATTCTCGACGTGCTCGGTAGCCGACGGACGGCGGCGGCGGTACTCGCGACGATCACCGGCTTCTACTACTTGTTCGTCGCGATCACCAACTGCACCGACACCGTCACCAATCGCCGCGGCGTGGCCGCCGTGCTCTCGATGCGGGCCACGATCCACAATCCGGGCACCGACTGGCGTGCCCTCACCAACGGCGACATCGCGCTCGTCGTCTACATCCTCGTGGTGATCTGGGAGTTCTCGATCGCTCTCGTGCTGCTCGTCGCCGCGGCCTGCTGGCTGCGGGAGCTGAGCGGGCGGCCACGCCGGGTTCCGGTGCGACCCGGCACCGCGGCGAAGCTGTCCAGTATCGGCTGGACGATGGCGGTGCTGCTGTTCGCGGGGGCGTTCCTGACCGTCGGCGGGGAGTGGTTCCGGATGTGGGCGAACAAGGAGGTCAACGCCTCCTCGGCGGCGTTGCAGAACTTCCTGATCGCCGGCATCGGCCTGGTGCTGGTACATCTGCCCGACTCGGCGCCACGGGCCGCCGCGCCGTCGGAATGAGTTGCGGCTGTGCGGGAACAGTGTCCGCGCGGCCGGGGTTGCAGCGCGTATGGAACTCGACACCGCGCTCGACTTCGCCCGTACGACCTCGCGGTCCGTCCTGACCACCCTGCGCCGCAACGGGCGTCCGCAGCTGTCGAACGTCACCCACTGGGTCGCCCCCGACGGCATCATCCGGATCTCCATCACGGCGGACCGGGCCAAATACGCCAATCTGCGCCGGGAGCCGTGGGCGGCCCTGCACGTCACCCGTGACGACTTCTGGGGCTACGCCGTCCTGGAGGCCGATGTCGAACTGACCCCGGTGGCCGCGACCGCCGACGACGCCACCGTCGAGGAGCTGATCGCCTACTACCGGGCGCTCAGCGGCGAGCACCCGGACTGGGCGGACTATCGCCGCGCGATGGTCGCCGACCGCCGGGTGATCGCGCGTCTGCGTCCCACCCGCGCCTACGGCATGCTGCCCTGAGGCCTGCGCTCGCCGGACGTGGGCAGCCCCTCGGGAATCCATTGCGGCGCGCGCTTTTCCATGAAGGCGCGCATTCCCTCCCGCGGTTCCGGCGAGGTTTCCAGGGCGAGGAACATGGTCTGATAGTCGATGCTGCCGTAGCGCTCGTTCAGCATGCGTTTCACTTGGGCGCGGGCCTGCGGTGCGGTCTGCAGGATTTCGGAGACGGCCGCGACGGCCTCCTCGCGCAGCCGCTCGTGCGCCACCACCCGGCTGATGACGCCGAGTCGCCGCGCTTCGTCCGCGTCGAATCGCCGCGCCGACAACAGCAGATCCCGAGCCACCGCCACGCCGACATGGGCGGGCAGCACCGCGGCGTAGGTGGCGTCGGGAATGCCGCGCAGTAGCTCCGGCACCCGGAACACCGCCCGCTCGCTGGCGACCGCGATATCGGACATCATCGCGATGAGCAGACCGCCCGCCTGACAGATCCCGTTCACCGCCGACACCACCGGAGCGCGGCTGTCACGGATGGCGAGGAAGGGCAGCACATCCTGACCCGACAGCTCCGGCGGCAACGCATCCCCGGGCTCGGCGCGCCCGCCCAGGTCGCCGCCCGGCGCGAACACGTCATCGGTCCCTGTGATGATCAACGCCGCCAGATCCGGATCCGAATTGACCAGGTGCACCGCACGTTTGATGCCGAAATACATCGCCGGCGTCAGCGCGTTGCGTGCTGCGGGCCGGTCGATCACGCACCATCCGATCACGCCGTCGCGCTCGAATCGCAGCCCCGCCGCACCGAGATCGTCAGTCATGGAGTAAGAATATCAATCTCACTTATCGGATATCCCATTCTCGCCCGGGCGACTCGACTTCACCGGCGCATAACCTTGCGGCAACGTTGGGCATGCATGCTGGCACCCTCCGCTGAATCGAAAGGTAAGACCCGAATGGACTTTCTGACTGTGCTCGTGGACATGTTGGCTGCGCTGGGGGCCAGCGGTAGCGCGGGCTGACCACCCATCACGACACAACCCGGCCCATCACATCACGGATGTGGTGGGCCGCAGGCGTTCCGGGGACAGTTTCGAGCATCGCTCACCGCGCGGGACGAGATCATCCGGTCAGAAAGGCGACGGCCTGGTCGGCGACGGCGTCCGGCGGCCGGTCGGCGTGCAGGATGAGGCCGCGTTCGGCGGGTTCGAGCGGTTCGAGTGTCGCGAGCTGAGATTCGAGCAGCGATACCGGCATGTAGTGGCCGTGGCGGTGGGAGATGCGTTCGCTGAGGGTTTCCCGGTCGGCGATCAGGAGCAGGAAGACGGTCTCCGGCGCGGCGGAGCGCAGGATGTCGCGGTAGCGGCGTTTGAGCGCCGAGCAGGCGACCACACCGCCGTCTCCGCGGAGATGGCGGTCGCGCAGCCAGTGGCTCACCGACATCAGCCAGGGTTCGCGATCGGCGTCGCTCAGCGCGATGCCGGCGGTCATCTTGGCGATATTGGCCGGCGGATGGAAGTCGTCCGCGTCGGCGAACGGCAGGTCGAGCCGTGCGGCGAGCAGCCGGGCCGTCGTGGTCTTGCCGGTTCCCGACACTCCGGTCACGACGACGCAGGGCGGGACCGTCCGGCGGGGCGTCTGCGCGGGCACAGGTGATCATTCGCTGTGATCGGCGCCGGCCGGTCCCTGCGACCCGGCCGGATACTCGTCGAGCGGCACCACATCGCGCGACCACGCCGACAGGATCGGAGTCACCACGCGCCAGGCCTGTTCGGCCTCGTCCGCGCGGATCGAGAGGGCCGGGTCACCGTTCAGTACGTCGAGCAGGAGCCTGCCGTAGGCCGGCAACTCCGGCGGTTGCACCTGAGCGGTCAGAGTGAGCGGCACCAGGGTCCCGGCGGTGGCGCCGACGGCCGTCAGACCGAGCGACAGGCTTTCGGGGTCGAGCCCGAACCGCAGCACATTGGGCTCCGGCGTTCCCTGATGGCCGAAGGGCATATGCGGGACCGGGCGGAAATGGACGGCGACCTCGTTGCGATCGGTCCCGAGTGCCTTGCCGCTGCGGAGCACGAAGGTCGTTCCCGACCACCGCCAGCTGTCCAGCGTCAGTTCGACCTCGGCGAAGGTCTCGGTCCGGCGACGCGGGTCGACGCCCTCCTCGTCGACGTAGGAAGGAACGTCGCGATCGCCGATCCGTCCCGCGAGATACCGTCCGCGACGCGTGCGGGCGGCGACATCGGCATCGGTCAGCGGACGCACCGAGCGCAGCACATCGACCTTGCGGTCGCGCAGGTCCCGTTCGGACAGCGTGATCGGGGGTTCCATGGCGATCAGGCACAGCAATTGCAACAGATGGTTCTGCACCATGTCCTTGAGCGCGCCGACGTGGTCGTAGTATCCGGCCCTGCCCTCGAGGGTGAGGGTTTCGTCCCAGACGATCTCCACCTTGGCGATATGCGCGCTGTTCCAAATGGATTCGAGGACGCGATTGGCCAGCCTGCTGCCGAGCAGATTCTGCACCGTGGTCATGGCGAGGAAGTGGTCCACGCGGAAGACGGCTCGCTCGGGCACCAGATCGGCCAGTAGCCGATTCAGTTTCTCGGCACTGTCGAGGTCTTCGCCGAACGGTTTCTCGAGCACGATCCCGCTGCCCGCGGGCAGTCCCACCTCGTGCAGGGTCGTGATCGCGGCGGGAAACACCGCCGGGGGCAGGGCGAGGTAGACCGCCACCGGACCGTCGCCGGCGATCGCCGCCGCCACCTCGTCGGCGTTCTGGATGTCGGCCCTGCGGTACCGCGTCGCGGCGGCGACCGCCTTCCGGGCGTCGGGCGGCGCCTCCGCGGCATGCTCCTCGAGTTGGGCTACCACCCACTCGTGGAACTCTTCGTCGCTGCGGCCCTTGCGATCGGCGCACACCATCTCGAAACGGCTGTCCAGATGCCCGGCCTGGAACAGGGCGGCCACGGCCGGCAAGAGGTAGCGCCCAGCGAGATCACCGGTGCCGCCGAAGACGGCCAGACGCGTGATCATGTCGCACCTGCCTTCGCTCGCGCGAGTTTCACCCCGCTGGAAATGATGCCGATATGACTGAACGCCTGCGGAAAATTACCCATGAACGTGCCGGTCGTCGGGTCGATCTGCTCCGCGAGCAGGCCGACGGTGCTCGCGCGGGCACACAGGGAGGTGTAGAGCCGCTCGGCGTCCTCGAGCCGTCCCTGCGCGGTGAGGTTGTCGACCATCCAGAAACTGCACAGGACGAACGCGCCCTCGTTGCCGGGCAGGCCGTCCGGTGATTCGTCGTGCAGGTAGCGATACAGCAGTCCGTCGCCGGCTCCGAGCCGATCGGCCACCGCCTCGGTCGTCGCCGTCATGCGTGGATGATCGGCGGGCACGACGCGGCGCAGCGGCAGCGCCAGCAAACTCGCATCCAACTCGCCGCCACCGTCCAGATGGGCGCTGAGGGTGTGGGCCCGCTCGTCCCACGAGTTCTTGAGGATCGCCTCGCGAATCTCGTTCGCGGTACTGCGCCACATCGCGACGGGACCCGGCAGGTCGAATCGTTCCCCGATCGACGCGGCGCGGTGCAGTGCCACCTGGCACAGCGCCGCGGAATAAGTGAAAACCCGGCCCGGGCTGCGCACTTCCCAGATGCCCTGGTCCGGCTCCTGCCACGATCGGCCCGCGGCCTCCGCCAGATCCGACAGATTCGACCACAGCAGCGGCTGCAACTCACCGCCGGTGCGCAGCCATTGGTCGGCGCAGTCGAGGATCTCGCCGTAGACGTCGTGCTGGCGCTGGTCGGTGGCTCCGTTGCCCCAGCGCACCGGCCCGCTTCCGCGGTAGCCCTCCAGGCCGGTGTCCACCATCTCGTCCGGAACCGCATCGCCGTCGATGTCGTACATGATGCGTGGCTCGCCGCTGCGCTCGAACGCGTCGAGCACCCAGCCCAGGAAGGCGTCGGCCTCGTTGCGGAAACCGATGCGGCGCAAGGCATAGACGGCATACGACGCGTCGCGGATCCAGACGTAGCGATAGTCCCAGTTGCGGACGCCGCCGATGGGCGCCGGCAGCGACGAGGTGGGTGCCGCCACGACGGATCCGCTCACCCAGTGGTCGCAGAGTTTGAGCGTGATCGCGGAGCGCCGGACCAGTGCCTGCTCGGGGCCGTCGTAGACACACGTCCGCATCCACGAGCGCCAGGCGTCGGCGGTGTGGCGCAGCATCGCCGCGGCGTCGAAGCGATGGTGGCGGTGGAAGCGCCCCCACGACAGCACGAGCTCCAGCCGCTCGCCCTGGACCAGGTCGAAGGTGGTGTGCACGCCGTCCAGCGGCCGGTCGGCGCGCAGATGCAGCCGCAGGTTCGGTTGCGAGGCGACCCGGATCTCCAGCCCGCTGAGCACCGGCCGCAACTGCGCACCCCCCTGCGGCGCGATCTCGACCGCCACCCGGACGTGCCCGCTGACGACGATCGCGGAGCGAACCAGTTCCGAGCGATCGGCGGGCGCGTCGTCGCCGAGATCGGAGCCGGGGCGCACCACCATGGCGTCGGTCACTCGGAGAACGCCGGTGGCGCTGCGCAATTCGGTTTCCAGCACGCCGGTGTCCGGCTGATAACGCTGGCGACCTTCCAAAGGATCGGCCGGCGCGACGGTGAAGTGGCCGCCGCGGGCATGGTCGAGCAGCCCGCAGAACAGCGGTTGGGTGTCGAAGCGCGGCAGGCACAGCCACGGGATCGAACCGTCCATCCCGACCAGCGCGGCCGTCGTACCGTCTCCGATCAGACCGTAGTCCTCCAGCGGGAGATACCCGTCGCTCCGGTGGATCGGCCGGAACGGTGGATCGGGATCGTGCACGCCACCCCCTTCCACGAGTGGAACGCCCGGCGACAACTAGAGGGAAGGCTATCAGCTGGCATCCGGTGGGAAACCGGAACAGAGCGGCCGATACCTGCCTGAAACCACGAATAATCGACTGGCTGGCTAACGCAGGCTTTCCCGGCGGGACGCACAGGCCGAAGGGCGGCCGGAGGCTCGGGGGTGTGGGATGCGGTGCTGACTGCCCGTCGGCGTGCGAGGCTCGCCCGGCGACCGACCTTCCGCAAAAATTCCTGGGTGTTTAGCCGTTGAAGCGAGTGGGTAACCACAGTCCAACCCGGAATATACGCAGGTCAGAGTGGTAAAGCGCCCCCGGCAGGAATCGAACCTGCGACCTAGGGATTAGAAGGCCCTTGCTCTATCCAACTGAGCTACGGAGGCATGGCAGTACCAAACACCATGCCCGGTTTAGGGCAGCGTGTCCAGCGAGTTGATTATAGCGAGCGTCCAGATCGGTGCTGGTCATCGACAACGCCGTGGACGACTGTCGCCCTCGTCACAGCGAGCGGGGCGGATTCGGGCCGGGAAGGCTGTGAGGTGGGCCGCCAACTACGCTGAATAGTATGTCGTCACCGCAGGACCCGCCCGTCGAAGCCGACCCCCAGGCCGTGCGGCCGGAGGCGACGGCGTTCCCGGTGCTGGCGGTGGTGGCGGTAGGTCTGACCGCGCTGGTCGCGCCGATCGTGGTGAGTCTGTCCGCGGCGCAGGCGCTGACTCTGCTCGGCATTCCCGATCCCGGCCCGCTGACCACCTACGGCCTGCCCGCAGTGCGGGCGGTGGCCGATTTCTCGGCCGCGATCGCGGTCGGGTCGCTGCTGTTCGCGGCCTTCCTGTGCCCACCGCAGCGCGATGGTCTGCTCGATGTCGGCGGTTACCGGGCCCTGCGTCGCGCCGGGATCGCGGCGCTGGCCTGGGCGGTGACCTCGGCTCTGCTGGTGCCGTTGACGCTGTCGGACACCACCGGCCAGCCCGTGCGCTCGGTGTTGCGGCCCGATCAGATCTGGCATGCCATCGGCAAGGTCGATGTCGCGGGATCCTGGCGCGCCACCGCGATCATGGCGATTCTGCTCGCCATCGGCTGCCGGCTGGCCTTGCGCTGGGGCTGGACACCCGTATTGTTCGCCTGGTCGCTGCTGTGCCTGATTCCGGTTGCGCTGACCGGACATTCGTCGTCGGGTGGCGCCCACGATGTGGCGACGAACAGCCTGATCCTGCATCTGGTCGGCATGGCCGTGTGGGTCGGCGGACTGTTCGCGGTCCTCGCCTATGCCATACGCGGTGGAAAGTACACCGGTCTCGCCGCACGACGATTCTCCCTGGTGGCGACGTGCGCGTTCGCGGTCGTCGCGGTGTCGGGTGTGCTCAACGCCTGGGTGCGGGTGCCGTGGGACGAATTGTTCACCACCACCTACGGCCGGTTGGTGATCGCGAAAACGGTCGCACTCTGCCTGCTCGGTGTCGCCGGATTCCTCCAGCGCCGCCGCGCCCTTCCGGCGCTGGCGGACAATCCCCGCGACCGCTCGGCCTTGATCAGTTACGCCGGAGTCGAGATCTTGATCTTCGCGGCCACGATCGGCCTGGCCGTCGGGCTCGGCCGCACCCCGCCGCCGGATCTCAAACGGGTGCCCTCGCCCGCGGAGGTCGAACTCGGCTACAACCTCGCCGGGCCGCCGACCGTCGGCCGCATCCTGTTCGACTGGCGCTTCGACATCATGTTCGGCACCCTCGCCATCGTGCTGGCGGTGCTGTATCTGGTGGGCGTGCGGCGCCTGCGCGCACGTGGCGACGCCTGGCCGGTGGGGCGGACCGTGGCGTGGCTGTGCGGTTGTGCGGTGCTGCTGATCGCGACGAGTTCCGGGGTGGGCCGGTACGCCCCGGCCATGTTCAGCGTGCATATGGCCCAGCACATGCTGCTGTCGATGCTCGCGCCGGTGCTGTTCGCACTCGGGGGCCCGGTGCTGCTGGCTCTGCGCGCCCTGCCCGCCGCCGGCCGCGACGCACCGCCCGGGCCGCGGGAATGGGTGCTGGCCGCGGTACACAACCCGGTCTCGCGTTTCCTGACCCAGCCGGCTGTCGCTGCGGCGTTGTTCATCCTCGGCTTCTACGCGCTGTATCTGGGCGGCATCTTCGATGCGGTGGTCGGCGAGCACGGCGCCCATCTGGCCATGAATCTGCACTTCCTGGTGTCGGGCTACCTGTTCTACTGGGTCGTTCTCGGTATCGACCCCAAACCGCGCCAGGTCCAGCCGCTCACGAAGGTCGGCATGGTGTTCGGATCGCTTCCGTTCCACGCCTTCTTCGGCGTCGCGCTGATGAGCATGACCACGGTGATGGGCGAGTGGTTCTATCGCGGGCTCGGATTGAGCTGGAACACCGATCTGCTCGGCGATCAGCGCACCGGCGGCGGGCTGGCCTGGGCCAGCGGTGAGATTCCGCTGGTCCTGGTGATGCTGGCGCTGCTGGTGCAGTGGTCGCGCAGCGACAACCGCACGGCCAAGCGCTTCGACCGGGCCGCCGAGCGCGACCACGACGCCGCCCTCGCCGCGCACAACGCCATGTTCGCCGAACTGGCCAAACGTGACCGCGAGGTGAAACCGTGACCGAGGCGCCCGCGCAGATTCCGCGCCTTTTTCGCGCCGATATCCGGGCCGCCCGCGAGCGGCTGGGTAACGACGTGCGGGTCACGCCCGTATTCCACACCGAGGTGGCCGGTCCCGAGGGGCCGGTCAAGGTCACTCTGAAGCTCGAACATCTGCAGTACGGCGGCACGTTCAAGGTGCGGGGCAGCCTCAACGCGCTGCTGCAGTCGGAGGACGACGGCCGGCCGGTGGTGATCGCCTCCGGTGGCAATGCGGGGATCGCCGCGGCGCTGGCCTGCGCGTTGCGCGGCCGCGCCTGTACCGTCGTCGTCCCGGAAACCGCACCGCACACCAAGGTCGCGGCGATGTGGGGATACGGCGCGGAAGTGCTGTGGCACGGAACGACCTATGCCGAATCCAAACGCCACGCCGACGCGGTGACCGCGGAGCGGAACGCGCTGCAACTGCACGCCTACGATCTGCCGGCGGTGGTTGCCGGGGCCGGTGTGGTGGGGCTCGAGATCGAGCGTCAGGTGCGCGGACGGCCGCCGGTGCTGATGGCGGTCGGCGGCGGGGGCCTGATGGCCGGTATCGCGATCGCGCTCGGCCCGCGCTCACGAGTGATAGGCGTCGAACCCAAGGGCGCGCCGACGCTGTACGCGGCGCTGTCGGCGGGGCGCCCGGTCGATGTGCCGGTCGACAGCATCGCGGCGGATGCGCTGGGCGCCAGCAGGATCGGCGATATCGCGCTCGATACCGCGATTCGCTACGGCGTCGGCTCGGTCCTGGTGGGCGACGACGCGATCGCGATGGCACGCGAATATCTGTGGCGGGAATTCCGGCTGGTCGTGGAACCGGCGGGCGCGGTCGCCCTGGCCGCGGTACAGAGTGGGGCCTATGTCCCGGAGCCCGGCGAGCGGCCGGTGATCGTGCTGTGCGGCGCCAATACGGACGTGAGCAACCTCTGACCACGTGGACTCCGGAACGGGGCCTGTTCACACCCAGGCGAGTTGTCCACATATTCGCATCCGGGGCTGGTGAGGCGTCGCGGCATCGGCGACGCTGAGTAGGTCACGTCGGCCGAGGGCGCCGCGGACGGGGGCGCAGTCGAATCGCGAAGGGGGACAACCATGTACGAGGCGAATACCGCCGTTATCGGCACCGTCGTCACACATCCCGTACGGCGGAGCCTGCCGGGTGGTGAACAGGTGATCAGCTTTCGGATGGCCAGCAATGCTCGCCGCTTCGATCGCGATACCGGCGGATGGGTGGACAGCGGCACCCTGTTTCTGACGGTGACCTGCTGGCGCCGCCTGGTGGAGGGGGTCGACGCGTCCATCCGTCGAGGGGATCCGATCATCGCCTACGGTCAGCTGCGCACCAACGAGTACCGGACCAGGGAAGGTGTGCAACGCCACGATCTCGAGATGCGAGCCGCCGCGCTAGGGCCCGACCTGGGCCGCTGTGCCGCTCCGGTGCTGCGGCGGGGCGGCGCCCGGAACTCCGGCCCGGACCTACACGTTGTCCCCGAAGGGGACGACGCGGTGCCACAGGCGCCGCCGGGCGAGTCCGGACCTGCCACGGGCGAGGGATCGACTACGGTCGAGCCGGTCTCCGCGGCGGCCGCCGACGCCGGATGACTACCGTTACCTCTGCTCCGCTCGCGCGGTCCTCCGTTTCGACCCACTGGTTCCGACACCGATAGGCTTTCCTACATGGCTGAGTTCATTTACCAGATGAAGAAAGTTCGCAAGGCGCATGGCGACAAGGTCGTCCTCGACGATGTGACCTTGAACTTCCTTCCGGGCGCCAAAATCGGCGTCGTCGGTCCGAACGGCGCCGGTAAATCGAGCGTGCTGAAGATCATGGCCGGACTGGACCAGCCGAACAACGGTGACGCCTTCCTGGCGCCCGGAGCCACGGTCGGCATCCTGCAGCAGGAGCCGCCGCTGAACGAGGAGAAGACCGTCCGCGGCAACGTGGAGGAAGGCCTCGGCGAGATCAAGGTGAAGCTGGACCGCTTCAACGAGATCGCCGAACTCATGGCCACCGACTACTCCGACGAGCTCATGGATGAAATGGGCAAGCTGCAGGAGGACCTGGACCACGCCGACGCGTGGGATATCGACTCCCAGCTCGAGCAGGCCATGGACGCACTGCGCTGCCCGCCGCCGGACGAGCCGGTCGGCAACCTCTCCGGCGGTGAGCGCCGCCGGGTGGCGCTGTGCAAGCTGTTGCTGAGCAAGCCTGATCTGCTGCTGCTCGACGAGCCCACCAACCACCTCGACGCCGAGAGCGTCAACTGGCTCGAACAGCATCTGGCCCAGTACCAGGGCGCGGTCCTCGCGGTCACGCACGACCGGTACTTCCTGGACAATGTCGCCGGCTGGATCCTCGAGCTCGACCGCGGCCGGGCCTACCCCTACGAGGGCAACTACTCCACCTACCTGGAGAAGAAGGCCGAGCGACTCGAGGTTCAGGGCAAGAAGGACCAGAAGCTGCAGAAGCGGCTCAAGGAGGAACTGGCCTGGGTGCGTTCGGGCGCCAAGGCTCGCCAGGCCAAGAACAAGGCCCGCCTCGGTCGCTACGAGGAGATGGCCGCCGAAGCGGAGAAGATGCGCAAGCTGGACTTCGAGGAGATCCAGATTCCGCACGGCCCGCGCCTGGGCAATGTGGTGGTCGAGGTCGAGCACCTGGACAAGGGGTTCGGCGACCGGCAGCTGATCAAGGATCTGTCGTTCACCCTGCCGCGCAACGGCATCGTCGGCGTGATCGGCCCGAACGGTGTCGGTAAGTCGACGCTGTTCAAGACGATCGTCGGACTCGAGCAGCCCGACAGCGGCGAGGTCAAGGTCGGCGACACGGTGAAGCTGAGCTATGTCGACCAGAACCGCGCCGGCATCGACCCGAAGAAGACGGTCTGGCAGGTGGTCTCCGACGGGCTCGACTACATCGAGGTCGGCAATCAGGAGATGCCTTCGCGCGCTTATGTTTCCGCCTTCGGCTTCAAGGGCCCGGATCAGCAGAAGCCGGCCGGTGTGCTGTCCGGTGGTGAACGCAACCGCCTGAACCTGGCGCTGACCCTCAAGCAGGGCGGCAACCTGATCCTGCTCGACGAGCCCACCAACGACCTCGATGTGGAGACTCTCGGCTCGCTGGAGAACGCGCTGGAGAACTTCCCCGGCTGCGCCGTCGTCATCTCCCACGACCGGTGGTTCCTCGACCGCACGTGTACCCACATCCTCGCGTGGGAGGGCGACGACTCGAATCCGGCCAAGTGGTTCTGGTTCGAGGGCAACTTCGAGGCATACGAGGCCAACAAGGTCGAGCGCCTGGGCCCGGAGGCGGCCCGTCCGCACCGCGTTACTCACCGTAAGCTGACTCGCGACTGACCTTTCGGCTCGCGCAGTCGACCGACCACCCGGACGTGCGTCAATCTCTCAGGGGCGCAACGTCATCGCGGCCTACCCGGGTCTCGGCGTAGGCTGCGAACACGGGCGTACCAACCGGCCCGTTCGAGGTAGCTGAGCGTCGCCGAGGGTTTAGAAGGAATACACCCCGGCGCCTCGGCTACCCAGCTACTCTCGACCCCGGCGTCACTTTGTTGCGGAACCGAATCCGAGGGAGTTGGCGAAAAAAATGACGGTCTCGTCCGAATTGTCCAGTAACGCGTGGGCGGAGAGTCTGCCGGAGCCGCTGCGGGGAGAACTCGCAACGCTCGAATCGGCGTACTTCCGTCACGTGGATGCCGGCGATGTGGACTGTGCGATCACCGGAAGTTCGGCGCTGGTCTTCCGAAGGCATCTCGAACTGGGCTTGCAACGTCCCCCGGGCGCGGCGCGCGTGCGGGTGTACCACCCCGACGACGGCAGCGGCATCGGGGCGGCGGTGCAACTGGTCACCGACGATATGCGTCTGCTCGTCGAATCGGTGGCTTCGGCCCTTACCCGGATCGGCGCCACCGTCAGCGAAGTGATCCATCCGATCTTCGAGGTGATGCGCGACGACGAGGGACGGCTGCATTCCGCGGCCCCGCACGAGGTCGACGGCAACGGTGTCACCGGCTTGCGCGAATCCTGGATTCACGTGCAGCTGCATCCGTCCACGAGCCGCGACGTCCTCGAGCGCATCGAGGCCGAGGTGCCCGATGTGCTCACCGACGTACGTCAGGTCATCGGCGATACCGAAGCGATGCGGGCGGTGCAGGATCGCCTCGCCCGCGAGCTGATCCGGACCGCGGATGCGGGATCCTCGCCGTACCCGGTCACGGACCTGGTGGACTGCGCGCATCTGCTCCGCTGGCTGGCAGACGGGCATTTCACCCTCCTCGGCTACGCCCGCTTCCAGCGTCGCCCCCCGACCGGTGCGGAAGCGAAATCCGTTGTCGTGCCGGACAGTTGCCTCGGTGTCCTGCGACCCAACGTCGGGACCGACTTCCAGGTTCCGGGCGACGGCGGCCGGCGTCCGCTGCTGATGCTCACCCAGGGGCTGGTCCCGGCGACGGTGCACCGCTCGGTCTATCCGTATTTCATCGGTGTCGCGGAAACCGACGCCTCGGGCACGGTCGTCGGCGAACATCTGTTCATCGGTGTGTTCACCGTCGCCGCCCTGCACGAGAACGTGCTCGATATTCCGGTGATCGCGCGCCGGGTGCGCACCGTGATCGAACAATGCGGATTCGATCTCGAATCGTTCTCGGGCCAGGCGATGCTCGAGGTGATCCAGTCCTTCCCACGTACCGAGTTGTTCTCCTCGGATATCGACACGATGCGGCGGACCGCCAGCGCCGTGCTCAGCGTGGGCATGCGTCGACAGGTGCGGCTGTTCCTCCGCCAGGATTCCTACGGTCGTTTCGTGGCCGCCATGGTGTATTTGCCGCGCGACCGCTACACCACCCGGGTTCGGCTCGAGATCCAGGACATCCTGGTTCGCGAGTTGGGCGGTGTATCGATCGACTACTCGGCGCGCGTGTCCGAAAACGAGCTCGCCAGCGTGTACTTCACCGTGCATCTGCCCGAACCGGGCACTCGGGTCGATACCTCCGAGGCCAACCGGTTGCGGATTCAGAATATGCTCGCCGAGGCCAGCCGCACCTGGGACGATCATCTGCGCGACGAGGTGGCTCGGTCCACCGTGCTGGATCCCGCTGTCGTGCAACGGTATGCGGCCGCACTGCCCGACGGGTACAAGGAGGATTTCGGACCTTCCCGGGCGCTGGCCGACATCGTGCGGCTGGAGCGCCTCGCCGGCGAGACCATCGATCAGCATCTGTATCGCAGGCCGGACGCCGCGCCCGGGTCATGGCGATTCACTCTGTACGTCGGCAGCGGTATTTCGCTGAGCCAGGTGTTGCCACTGTTGCAGAGCCTGGGCGTCGAGGTGGTCGACGAACGGCCCTACGAGGTCGAATTCGGCGACGGCCGGAGGGCGTGGATCTACGATTTCGGTTTGCAGGCCCGACCCGACCTGCTGCGAATGTCGTTGGACCGCAACATGGATGCGGAGCTGGTGGAAACCGCCGACCGGCTCGATCTCCTCGACGCGCAGGAACGTGGATTACGCGAGCGCTTCACCGAGGCGTTCGACGCCCTCTGGCACGGCCGGGCGGAAAGCGATCCCCTCAACGAGTTGGTGTTACGGGCCGGACTGCAGTGGCGGTCGGTGTCGATTCTGCGCGCCTATTCGAAGTACTTGCAGCAGGCGGACTTTCCGTACAGTCAGGCCAATATCGCTCGCGTTCTGCTCGCCTCGCCGGATATCGCGCAGCTGTTCGTCGGACTGTTCGAGGCCATGTTCGATCCCGATTCGGCCTCCGCGGATCGTGCGGACGAGCTGCGTGCGGCAGTGCGGGAACGGATCAACGAGGTCGTGAGCCTGGATGCCGACCGCATTCTGCGTGCCATCCTCGGTGTCGTCACCGCCACGCTGCGTACCAACTACTACGTCGTCGACGCCGACGGGTTGCCACGTGACTACCTGTCGCTGAAGGTCGAGCCGCACGCGATTTCGGAGCTCCCGCGGCCGCGGCCGCAGTTCGAGATCTTCGTATATTCCCCGCGGGTCGAGGGCGTCCATCTACGTTTCGGCCCGGTGGCGCGTGGTGGTTTGCGGTGGTCGGATCGCCTGGAGGATTTCCGGACCGAGATTCTGGGTCTGGTGAAGGCGCAGGCGGTGAAGAACGCGGTGATCGTGCCGGTCGGCGCCAAGGGCGGGTTCGTGGTGAAACGCCCGCCGGCGCCCAGTGGCGATCCGGCAACCGACCGCCAGGCCCTGCAGGGCGAAGGAGTGGAGTGCTATCGCACCTTCATCAGCGGTCTGCTGGATGTGACCGACAATGTCGATCACGCCAGCGGTGAGGTGATTCCGCCGGCGCGGGTGGTGCGCCGCGACGGTGACGACACCTATCTGGTGGTCGCGGCGGACAAGGGGACTGCGACATTCTCCGATATCGCCAACGACGTCGCCAAGAAATACGGTTTCTGGCTGGGTGATGCGTTCGCGTCGGGTGGTTCGGCGGGGTATGACCACAAGGCGATGGGGATTACCGCGAAGGGTGCGTGGGAGAGTGTCAAGCGGCATTTCGCGGAGATGAATGTCGATACCCAGCGTGAGGAGTTCACGGTGGTGGGTGTCGGGGATATGTCGGGTGATGTGTTCGGTAACGGGATGTTGTTGTCGGAGCATATTCGGTTGGTGGCGGCGTTCGATCATCGGCATATTTTCATCGATCCGGATCCGGTGGCGGGGGTGTCGTTCGCGGAGCGGAAGCGGTTGTTCGGGTTGGCGCGGTCGTCGTGGGCGGATTACGACACCTCGCTGATCAGCGAGGGCGGCGGCGTCTGGGATCGCACCGTGAAGGCCGTACCGGTGAGCCCGCAGATCCGGCGCGCCCTCGGCCTCGACGAGGACGTCGTATACCTGTCTCCGCCGGACATGATCCGGGCCATTCTGCGGGCACCGGTGCAATTGCTGTGGAACGGCGGAATCGGTACCTACATCAAGGCGAGTACGGAATCGAACGGCGATGTCGGCGACAAGTCCAATGACGCGGTGCGCGTGAATGCGAGCGATCTGCGCGTGCGCGTCATCGGGGAGGGCGGCAATCTCGGCGTCACCGCTCTGGGACGCATCGAATTCTGCAAACTCGGTGGCAAATGCAATACCGACGCCCTCGACAATTCCGCCGGAGTCGACTGCTCGGACCACGAGGTCAATATCAAGGTGCTGCTGGACGGGGTCGTCTCCGCCGGCGAACTGCCGGTCGGCGACCGCAATCCGCTGCTGGCCTCGATGACCGACGACGTATCGGAAATGGTGTTGCGGGACAACGTCTCCCAGAACTTCCTGATGGGGATGTCGCGCACCGAGGCGCCGCGCATGCTCAACGTGCACATGCGGGTGATCGAGGACCTGGAACAGCGGCGAGGTCTGGATCGGGAACTGGAGGCTCTGCCCTCCACGAAGGAACTCGCGCGCCGTGCCGAGGCGGGGACCGGTCTCACCTCGCCGGAACTGGCGAATCTCCTGGCGCATGTGAAGTTGTCGCTGAAGGCCGATCTGCTCGACAGCGATCTGCCCGACAGCGCGTACTTCGCCGCCCGGTTGCCGAAGTACTTCCCGGCAGCGCTGCGGCAGCGATTCGGCGGTGCCATCAAACGCCACCGGCTGCGCCGCGAGATCGTCACCACCATGGTGGTGAACGAGATGGTCGACCTCGGCGGCATCACCTACGCGCACCGGCTCAACGAGGAAATCGGCGCCAGCGCAACGGATGTGGTGCGCGCCTTCGCGGCCACCAGCCAGATCTTCGACCTCCATTCGCTGTGGGAGCGCATTCGCGCGGCCGACGTGCCGACGGCGGTGAAGGACGAATTGGAGCTGGAAACCAAGCGGACCCTCGACCGTGCGTCGCGCTGGCTGCTGAGCAACCGCCCGCAGCCGGTCGCGGTCGGTGCGGAAATCCACCGCTACAGCGGTCCGGTGCGCGAACTCGCGCCGAAGGTTCCGGGGTGGTTGCGCGGCCATCACCTCGACACGCTGTCCGAAGCTTCGGCCAAGATCGTCTCGCGTGGCGTACCGGAGGACCTCGCCACCGAGGTCTTCGGTCTGCTCAACCTGTTCCCGCTGCTCGATGTCGTCGATATCGCGGATATCACCGACCGCAGTGGCGAGGAGGTCGGCGCCCTCTACTACGCGCTCAACGAGCACCTCAAGATCGACTGGCTGCTGCAGGCCGTCAGCCACCTCGAGCGCGGTGATCGCTGGCACGCGCTGGCCCGGCTCGCCCTGCGCGACGATATGTACGGGTCACTGCGGTCGCTCACCCTGGACGTGCTGTCCGCCGGCGATCCCGAGGAGACCGCGGAGGAGAAGATCGCGTACTGGGAGTCGAAGAACCAATCCCGGCTCGGCCGCGCGCGAGCGGCGCTGTCGGAATTGTTCGCCTCCGGAGCGCACGACCTGGCGACCCTCTCGGTGGCGGCGCGGCAGGTCCGCAGCATGGTCAGCGGGGTGGGGGCCCAGTCGGAGGTGCCTCGCTGATCGGCGGTTGCGCCGCGAACTGCATACTTGTTAGCCGAAGCGGTCCCGGCGCGAAGCCGGACGCCACTTCGGCTTGCTCGACCGCCCGCGCCGGCACCGCCACACGATGCGCGCGGGGCGGTAATCCGATCGGAGGTGAACAGCGTGACCAGTGTCGGCTCGGTGAACGGAGCCCCCAGAGCGGGAGGCACCGTCGTCCTGCCCAAACGATTTCACGCGAAGGTCGATGTCCGATGGTCGGATATGGACGTCTTCCAGCACATCAACCATGCCCGCATGGTGACGCTGCTCGAGGAGGCGCGGATTCCGTGGCTGTTCGAGGGGGAGCGGCCCACTGCCGGGCTGCGTACCGGCTGTGTGCTGGCAGATCTGCACGTCCGCTACCGCGGCCAGCTCCGGCACGAGGACACCCCGCTGGATGTGGCGATGTGGATCGAACAGCTGCGCGCGGTGGATTTCACCATCGGCTACGAGGTCCGCGCGAACGGCGTGGCACTGGATTCACCGCCGGCCGTCGTTGCCACCACGCAGATCGCGGCCTTCGATATCGACACCCAGCGGCTGCGCCGGCTCACCGACGACGAACGGGACTATCTGAGCCTGTGGCGGGCCGAATAGCGGCGACGACACTCACGGACGACATCGGTTCGATGCTGCGCATATCCGATCCCGCCGAGCGGGAGAATCTCGCAACCTTTCTCACCCACGCGATCCGCCTGGATCCGGCTGCCGTCGTGCGGCTGCATCGCCGCGGCGATCGCTACGTCACCGCCTGGACGGCCACCGGATTCGAGGTACTGGCCGCGCGCACGGTGGTCGGCGAACTGGACGTCGCGGACGTCACCGTCGCCGGCGACGCCGCGTTGTCGGGACTCGAGCGGCCCGGCGCCGACGGGCGCATCGAGGTGGGGTATTCGATGGATTCGGCCTGGCGCACCGCCCTGCCGCCTGCTGTGGGCTTCGCCCATATCGACGATGTTCCGGCCCGGAGCCTGGTCGAACTCGCCGAACGCGGCGCGCAGGTGGCCGCCGAACACAGTGGCGGGCAGGGCCCACCGGCCTCGCTGCTGGAGCAGACGGTGCTGACCGTCACCGGCGGCGACGAGCGGGTCGAGGTGCCGATGCGAGTCGTCTTCGCGCTCACCGCAATGGATTTCATTCCGCACGCCGGAGGCGAAGCAGACTCTCGACGCATCGCGCCCAGCGAGACCGTGCGGGTGCGCGCCACCCGCACCTGGCTGCGGCTGGACGCCCGGTACGGCTCGGTCGCCCGTCGTCGCAGCGGGCCGCTGCTGGCCGGGTGACCGGCGCCGCCTCGTTCACTTTCCTTCCGCCACCGCGGTTTTCCACCACGCGACCGTTCCGGCCGCGACCTCCGGCAGCGGTGTCGGTGCCAGGCCGAGCAGTCGTTCACTGTCCGTGGAATCGAGCCGGAAGGGCCGCTCGAACTGGTAGTTCATCTCCGCCAGCTCCCGCATCATCGAGCTCACGACGCCGGCCGTGCGCAGCGTCCAGCCGGGCAGCGCAACAACTTTCGGCATCGGCATCCGAGCCGCCTCGGCCAGTGCGGCGACCAGTTCGCGCATCGTGACGGCCGGGGCGGTCGGCGCGTGCAGGAAGGTGTTCCACACGGAGCTGTCCGCGGCCGCCCGGATCATGGCGGCGGCGAGATCGGGCATATAGGTGAACGAATGCGGCAGATCGGCCTTGCCGAAGATCTGAACGGTCTTGCCCGCCAAGATATTCGGCACCATGCGGTCACCGGCATGCGAGGTCCGCACATGCGGCCCGATGAAATCGGAGGCCGCCACACTGACCGTCGGCGTCGGCGACGCTTCGCGGGCGCGCAGGAGTTGCACGCGGATCGCCGGCTTGCCGAAATCGGCGGTGCGCGGCATATCTTCGGTCATCGGCCGGTCGACCGGGCCGTAGGAGTACAGGCTCTCCGGAAACACCACGACCGCGCCCGCGCGTCCGGCGACGTCCAGGATCGTCTGTTCGGCGCCGGGCAGTTCCGCCCGCCAAGTCCGTGCGGAGTATCGCGAGGCGTGGATGCAGTGGTAGATCGCGGTGGCGCCGTCGACCGCGGCGGCGAGCTGGTGCCGATCGTTGACGTCCACCGGGCGCCGCTCGATGAGCGGATGATCCGGACCGCTGCCCGACCGGGTCAGGATGCGGACCGTCACGCCGGTGGCGGCGAGTTGTTCGGCGATCGTGGTGCCGACGGGTCCGGCTCCGGTGACCACATGCAGATCCGACATTGTGGGCTCCAATCACTTCAGTGAGCACTGCTCTTGAGTTCATGGACGAGTCTGCCCTATGTCCGTAGAGAAATCAAGAGCGGCGCTCACTATTGTGATCGTTGCGCCGCGAAAGGGTCAGGCAGCGCCCTCGCCCAAGTACTGCAACCACACCGGATCCAGATCCGACGTGGTCGACAGCAACCGCCAATGCGGCCCGGTCGGCGAGACCAGGGGGTGCATGAGCGTCCAGCCCAACTCGCTCAGGAGTTTGTCGGCCTTGCGGTGATTACAGGGAGCGCAGGAGGCTACGCAGTTCTCCCAGGAATGCGCGCCCCCACGACTACGTGGAATGACATGGTCGATGGTTTCGGCCTTTCCGCCGCAGTAGGCGCAGCGATAACGATCCCGATGCATCAGTGCCGCCCGGGTCATCGGGACCCGGGCGCGGTAGGGCACCCGCACGTAGCTGCGCAGCCGGATGACCGACGGCAGCGCGACCGAGGCGCCGGCGGAGTGGACGACCGGGCCCTCGGGATTGTGATGAACGGTATCGGCCTTGTCACAGACCAGCAGCACGATGGCCCGCCGGGCGGGCAGTGCGGTCAGTGGCTCGTAGGTGGCATTCAGAAGCAGCACCCGGTTCTTCACCCAGGCGGTAGCTGCGGATTCGGTATTTCGGTGCGCGATCGCACCCGGGGACGAACGTCCCGGTGACGAGGACGGATGTCCCGGAGAGGAATATGCGGAGAGGATATGCAGCGGAGTAGCCCCCGACCCACGATTGTGGACATCGGCGGGCTGGAGTTGTCGGTGCGTTCTCGCCTCGTGTGACCGGGCGCCGTGCCGCTGCTTCATTGATGGACCCCGAATTCTGCTAGGTCGGTTCGTGTGCTGATCGGCAGACACTGTCACCAAGTTGACCACGGAACGTGCCCGTGTGCACAGTGATTTCGGTGCCGAAATTCGGGCCGGGTACGCGGATCGCCGGTGGTCGACGCGGTGCGGCTCGGTATCCGATGCTCGGATACCGGTGTCGGAGGCGATTATCTGCCGTGTTGCCGTCCCTCCGGCGACCGTCGTCTGAACGTCGCGTGATCCGCCGGTGACCGTCGGGCGGCTCCCGCACGGGTGGGCCGTCCGCGGGCGGTGCGGGCACAATGGTGGGCGGATACGGGCAGGCGAGCAGATCGAGAGGGTCGATGACTTCCGGCGAACAGACGGCGACATCGTTCTACGAGGCGGTCGGCGGGGCGGAAACGTTCCGGCGGATCGTCGCGGCGTTCTATCGGGAGGTGGCCGCCGACGAAATCCTGCGGCCGATGTATCCGGAGCAGGACCTCGGCCCGGCCGAGCGCCGATTGCGCATGTTCCTCGAACAGTACTGGGGCGGCCCGCGCACCTATTCCGACGAACGCGGACATCCGCGGCTGCGCATGCGGCATATGCCGTTCAGTATCGGACCACTTCAGCGCGATGCGTGGTTGCGCTGCATGCATATCGCGATTGCCGAAATCGAGCCGGACGTTCTCGACGACGAACACCGGCGTGCGCTGCTCGACTACCTGGAGATGGCCGCGAATTCGCTGATGAATTCCCCGATGTGAGCCGAGCCGGGGACACGACTGTGACATCGTCATCGGCCGGGGAGCAGGCTGAGCTCGACGCGGCGGGGGTCGTCGCCGGGCACGCGGAGGAATCGACGCCGCCGTGGTGGCGTTCGGCGGTCTTCTATCAGATCTATCCGCGCTCGTTCGCCGATTCCTCCGGCGACGGGATCGGCGATCTCGCCGGCATCCGCGACCGGCTCGGCTATCTGGAACTGCTCGGCGTCGACGCACTGTGGATCTGTCCGGTGATGCGGTCGCCGATGGCCGACGGCGGGTACGACGTGAGCGATCCGCGCGATATCGATCCGCTCTTCGGTGACCTGGCGACGATGGACCGGCTGATCGCCGAGGCCCACGAACGCGGTATCCGGTTGACGATGGATCTGGTGCCCAACCACACCAGCGACCGCCACCCGTGGTTCGCCGCCGCGGTGGCGGCCGCACCCGGCAGTGCCGAGCGAGCCCGCTACATCTTCCGCGACGGTCGCGGGCCCGGCGGTGCGCAACCGCCCAACAACTGGCCCAGCATCTTCGGCGGGCCGGCGTGGACGCGCGTCACCGAGCCCGACGGGACGCCGGGACAGTGGTATCTGCATCTGTTCGCATCGGAACAACCGGATCTGAACTGGGACAATCCAGAGGTGGTCGCCGACTTCGAGCAGACCATGCGGTTCTGGCTCGATCGCGGCGTCGACGGCTTCCGCATCGATGTGGCGCACGGCATGGCCAAACCGCCCGGACTGCCCGATATGGATCCGGCCGTGGTGGCCGCGGTCGGCCTCTCCGCCGACCCGTCGGCGGCCCATACGCCGGACGCCGACGCGAAACTGCTGGTGCACGACGACAGCGATCCGCGCTTCAACAATCCGGGGGTCCACGACATCCACCGTCGGCTGCGCAAGGTGGTCGACGAGTATCCGGACGCGGTGTCGATCGGCGAGGTGTGGGTCGAGGACAACGTCCGCTTCGGCGAGTACGTGCGTCCGGACGAACTGCACCTCGCCTTCAATTTCCGGCTTGCCGAGACGCCGTTCGACGCGGTGAAAATTCGTGCGGCAGCGGAGAATTCGCTGGACTCGGTGGCGCAGGTCGGCGCCGTCCCGACCTGGACGCTGTCCAACCACGACATCGAGCGGGAGGTGACCCGCTACGGCGGCGGCGCGTCCGGCATCGCTCGCGCCCGGGCGATGATCATGGTCGAACTCGCGCTTCCGGGTGCGGTTTTCGTCTACAACGGCGCCGAACTGGGGCTGCCGAATGTCGACGACCTGCCCGAGGACGTGCTTGCCGACCCGGTCTGGGAACGCTCCGGGCACACCGAACGCGGGCGTGACGGCTGCCGGGTGCCGCTCCCATGGGAGGGGGTGCGTCCGCCCTTCGGATTCACCGAGGGCCCCGCCTCCTGGCTGCCCATTCCGCCGGAGTGGGCCGATCGCACCGTGGCGGCGCAACTCGAATCGCCCGCCTCGACGCTGTCGCTGTATCGGACCGCCCTCGGACTGCGCCGCACCCGAGACGAATTCGACGGCGATACCGTCGACTGGCTCGGCGGGCCGCCCGGCTGTCTCGTCTTCCGCCGGCCGGGCGGACTGATCTGTGTGCTCAACGCCTCCGCGGACCCGATCGCACTGCCGCCGGGCACGGTGCTGCTGACGAGCGTGCCGCTGCACGATGGCCTGCTCGCACCGGAGTCCGCGGCCTGGTTGGTGTGACACGACGGCTCGGCGCGGAGCGGCAAACCACGATCGTCTACCGTTGATCCGTGAGCATTCTCGAAACAGTGCTGATCTTTCTCGGCATCCCGCTGGTGATCTACGCGGTGATCGCCGGACTGTCGTTCCTCGGCAAACCGCTGCCCGGCGAGAAGCCGGTCCACTACGACCTCGGGAAGAAGTGGACCGCTGAGCCGGTGCTGTGGAGCGCGACCGATGAGGTGACCGCATTCGGTCACGGTGTCGCTGAGTCGTCGCATGGGCACCATGCGGCCATCGAATCCACCGGGGCAGATCTGATCGGAGGCCGGGCAAGTGGCAACTTCTAATTGGCCTGTGGTGGACCCGTCCACCCTGCCGCACGGGTACGCCATCACCCCCAGCGGCCGGGTATCCGGCGTGCACGAAGCCGGTGACGTGTTCAAGGAAGCGCCGTTCAACGATCATGAGCGGCTGCTGATGGACAACACCCTCACCGAGGCGACCCGCACTACCAAGGTCCGGTTCAACATCTACATCGGCGATCTGGGCGTGGATGCCGCCGCCGGCGCCGACGCGGTGTTTCCGTCGACCCCCGAGGCGGCACGTTCGGTGCTCATCGCCGTCTCGCCCAACGACAAGGCGGTCGAGGTTCGTTCCGGTCGCGATGTCGCCGACCGCGTGAACGACCGGGTCTGCCAGCTGGGCGTCACCGCGGCGCTCGCGTCGCTGCGGCAGGGCCAGCTCATCGACGGAGTCGTCTCCGCCGTCCGCGTGATGGCGTCCGCGATCGGCCGCCCGAGCTGATTCGTTCGCACTGATCGGCACGCTCGCGCCGGTTCGCATCAGGGCCACGCACCCCTTCCCGGAACGACCGGGGAGGGGTGCGGCTGTATGCGGACGACCCGAAATACGCTGTGAGCGTAAGCGAGCGGTCCCGGCCCGCCGGTGGCCGTAGGCTCACCGCATGGCCGAGTATCCGCAACTGCATTCGATCCCCGGCGGACGTGACCTCGAGTCCCCGTCCTCGACCGGTGCGGACACTGCGGCAGAGTCCGCACCGCCGGCCGAAACCGATCCTCGACCGCAGCGAGACGTGCTGCGGTCGGTGCCGTCGCGCCCCGGGCGGCCTCGGGAGTCCCGCACCGCCCGGGAACCGCTGTGGCGTGAGGTACTCGGCGAACGGTTGCGCGAACTGCGCCACGACCACGGCGAGACGTTGACCGAAACGGCGAACCGAGCCGGGATTTCACCGCAGTATCTGTCGGAGATCGAACGCGGTCGCAAGGAACCTTCGAGCGAGATGATCGCCGCGCTCGCCGGTGCGCTCGGCACCACATTGGGCGAACTGACCGCGGAGATCGCCGCCGACCTGCTGCGTGCCACTCGCCTGGCGCCGGTACGCCCGCTGGCCGCCCGCCCACCGGCCGGCCCCACCATGTTCGCCCGCGCCGCCTGAGTCCGCGCCGCGCCGCACTGGGGACCGGCGAGCGCTCACCGCGATCCGGTCAGGTCCGGGCGCCGAGGATGGTGTCGGCCAAACCGTATTCCACCGCTGCCTGCGCGGTGAACACCCGGTCGCGATCGGTGTCGTGTCGTAGCGTCGCGACGTCCTGGCCCGTGTGGCGGGACAGGATCGTCTCGATTTCGGCGCGCATCCGGACGAGTTCGTCGGCCTGGATGATGAGATCGGGGATCGCTCCCTGTCCGCGGGTCGCCGGCTGATGCAGGACGGCGCGCGCATGCGGCAGCATCGCCCGCCGGCCCGCCGCGCCGCCGGCCAGCAGCACCGCGCCGACCGCGATGGCCTGGCCGACACACGTGGTCGCCACCGGAGACGAAATGTGCTGCATGGTGTCGTAGATCGCCAGCATCGCCGACAGATCGCCGCCCTCGCAGTTGATGTAGAGGTTGATCTCCTGGCCGGCGCTCTCGGCATCCAGATGCAGCATCTGCGCGATCAGCGCATTCGCCACCCCGGAATCGATCGGCGTGCCGAGGTAGACGATGCGCTCGGTGAGCAGGTGCGAGTAGACGTCCATGATCCGCTCGCCGCGCGGATGCTGCGCGATGACATTGGGAATGGTGTAGCTGGTCATGTCGTGCCCCCTATGCGTTCCCGGCCGAGATTCCGATGCGCTGGCGTTGCGGGATGACCTGGTCGAAGGAGTCGACGATGTGGTCGATGAAGCCGTACTCCCGGGCCTCGGTCGCGGTGAACCAGCGGTCGTGCAGTGAATCCTCGTAGATGCGGTCGAACGGTTGCCCGGTGTCCTCGGCGATCAGTCCGAGCACGGTGTTCACGGTGTGGCGCAGATCGTCGGCCTGCACCTCCACCTCGCCCGCGCTGCCGCCGATGCCCGCCGACCCCTGATGCATGAGGATGCGGGCGTGCGGCAGTGCGTAGCGGCGGCCGCGAGTTCCGGCCGAGAGCAGGAATTGTCCTGCGCTGCAGGCCAATCCGAGCGCCAGCGTCGACACCCGGCACGGCACCAGTCGCATCACGTCGCGAATCGCGAGCATCGACGGCACCGACCCGCCCGGCGAGTGAATCCACAGTGAGATGTCGGCGTCGGGGTCTTCGGCCGCGAGGGTGAGCATCTGGGTCGTGAGCAGCGTGCCGTTGTCGTCGTCGAGCCCGCCGTCGAGGACGAGGATGCGGCGGCTGAGCAGCTGCTCGCGCGACCGCCAACTGAACAACGGAATCTTGTTGTCGTCGTGAGCCATACGCCCACGGTGCCGCAGCGGACCCGGCACGCGCCCGTCATGCTGCTGTCAGCAGATCTGCCCACAGCAGCGGCAGTCGATGCGCGGCCGAGGCTGCGCATCCCTCAGATCTCGAGCCGAGCCGGCACGCCCCGATTTCGGGCCCGTGGTGGCGACCGCACCACCACGGGCAACCGGACTCAGGCGATGTCGGCGGCGCGGGCGCGCAGCGAGCGTTCGATTCCCGCCTTGCCCTCGATCACCAAGCGGCGCAGGGCCGGCGGATGCTCATCGGCGAGGAATTTGTCGGCCACGGCCACGGCTTCCTCGCTGATGGCCCAGTGCGGGTAGAGGCCGACCACGACGGTCTGCGCGACCTCGCTGGAGCGGCGTTCCCACACCGAGGCGATCTCGTCGAAGTAGCGCTGCACATAGGGCGCGAGCAGTTCGCCCTGGCCGATGGGAGCGAAGCCGCCGACGATGGCGCGGGCGGTGATGTTCGGGACGGAGTCGTCGTCCATCACCGTCCGCCACGCCTTCTCCTTGACCTCGGCCTGCGGCCGGGCGGTGGCGGCCGCGGCCGCTTGGCGCCGGCCCGCGGCGGTGGGATCACGCTCGAGTTCGGCGTCGATGACCGGGGTGTCGGTGCTCTCGGCATCGAGCTGACCGGCCGCCGCGAGCGCCTGCACGATCCGCCAGCGCAGATCGGTGTCCACCGCGAGCCCGGGCAGTTCGACCGCGGCGGGATCGGAGTCCAGCAGCAGCGTGCCCAGCACTTCGCTGTGCCACGGCGACAGGCGCGCGGCGGTGAGGGCGTTGACGAAGGCCAGCTGATGGTCCGAACCCGGTTCGGCCGCACGAGCCAGTTCCAGGAGCCGGTCGGCGAAGGCCGGCCATCCGGTCTGATCGGCCCACTCCGGGTCAGCGTAGCTCGCCAGGGCGGTCTGTGCCTGCATCAGAAGCCGTTGCACCACACCGATTTCGGTTTCGGCGCCGATCCCGCGTTGCACCAGCGCCACGAAATCCCGTGCCCGCATCTCCGCCTGCCGCGTCATCTCCCATGCCGCCGACCAGCACAGCGTGCGCGGCAGGGATTCGGCGATATCGGCGATGCGCGCGACCACGGTGTCGAGCGATTGTGGATCCAGGCGAAGCGAACAGTAGGTCAGGTCGTCGTCGTTCACCAGCACCAGCTGACCGCGCTCGACGCCGACCAGCTCGGCGACCTCGGTGCGCTCGGCGGCGTCGAGATCGAGTTCGACCCGCTTGGTACGCACCAGCTTTCCGTCGCGGTCGTCGTAGACGCCGATGGCGAGGCGATGCACGCGGTGTTCGCCGGCGCCGGGTTCGGCACCGCCCTGCACGACCGCGAATCGGGTGAATTTCCCGTCGGCGTCGACCTCGAAGTCGGGACGCAGCGTGTTGAGGCCGGTGGTCTTGAGCCACTGCGCGCCCCAGCCGGAAAGATCACGCCCGGAGGACTTTTCGAGCGCGCCGACCAGATCGTCGAAGGTGGCGTTGCCGAAGGCGTGTGCGGCGAAGTAGTCCCGCAGCCCGGCCAGGAACGGCTCCAGCCCCACGTAGGCCACCAGCTGCTTGAGTACCGAGGCGCCCTTAGCGTAGGTGATGCCGTCGAAGTTGACCTCCACGGCCGCCAGGTCCGGAATGTCGGCGGCGATGGGATGGGTGGAGGGCAGCTGATCCTGCCGGTACGCCCACGACTTCTCCACATTGGCGAAAGTCGTCCAGGCGCCGGTGTATTCGGTGGCCTCGGCCTGGCACAGCACCGAGGCGAACGTGGCGAACGACTCGTTCAGCCACAGATCGTCCCACCACTTCATGGTGACGAGATCGCCGAACCACATATGCGCCATCTCGTGCAGCACGGTCTCGGCGCGACGCTCGTAGGAGGCCCGGGTGACCTTGGACCGGAACACGTAGTCCTCGAGGAACGTCACCGCGCCGGCGTTCTCCATCGCGCCGGCGTTGAACTCGGGAACGAACAGCTGATCGTATTTCCCGAACACGTAGGGGACACCGAAATTGCGGTGGTAGAACGCGAAGCCCTGCTTGGTTTCGGTGAAAAGCCGTTCCGCGTCCATGAATTCGGCGAGCGAGGCGCGGCAGTAGATGCCGAGCGGGATCGTGGACTGATCGTCGGTGTACACATCGATCCATTTGGCGTACGGCCCGGCGATCAGCGCGACCAGATAGGTGCTCATCCGCGGCGTCGTGGCGAAGGTGTGCTCGACCACCTCGCCGACGGTGCGGGTGGCGGTCGCGGCGCCGTTGGAGATCACCTCCCAGTCGGCGGGCGCGGTGACCGTCATGTCGTAGGTCGCCTTGAGGTCGGGCTGGTCGAAGCAGGCGAACATCCGCTTGGCGTCGGCGGTTTCGAACTGCGAGTACAGATAGACCTTGTCGTCGGTCGGATCGACGAAGCGGTGCAGGCCCTCACCCGTGTGCGAGTACACGCAGTCGGCCTCGACCACCAGGACGTTGTTCTCGGCCAGATCGGTGAGGGTGAGGCCCTCGGACTCGTCGTAGCCGGAAACGTCGAGTTCGGTGCCGTTGAGTACGGCCGAACGCACACCCGCGGCAACGATGTCGATGAAGGTCTGCGCGCCCGGGGCGGCGGTGAACGTGACGGTGGAGCGCGAGAAGAACGTCTCGCCGGCGGTGGCCGCGGGACCGGTCGGTTGCCCGGTGAGGTCGAGTTCGACGCGATAGTTCTCCACACTGATCGTCGCGGCCCGCGCGATGGCTTGGTCGCGGGTGAGGTTCGGTGCAGACAAGGAGACTCCTTCGCTCGGACCGGTCGTGTGAACCACGCTGCGGATGCAGTCGCTGACGGTGCCCAGAATGCCACGTTCGCGACCGCACGGCTGGGCCGACCGTGTATCCGCACCCCGTGCGTGACGAAACGCCGCGCGCCACGCCACCGAGCGTCCGGGCCCGCCGGGGCGCTCGGTAGGCTGGGCGTTCGTGTGCGGCGGACAGCGAAGCGAGGAGGGCCGGTGAAGCACATCCACGCCGGTAAGGTGCGCGATCTCTACGAGGACGGGGAATCGCTGATTCTGGTCGCCTCCGATCGGGTCTCGGTCTACGACGTGGTGCTGCCGACGCCGATTCCGGACAAGGGCGCGCTGCTCACCCAGTTGTCGAACTGGTGGTTCGACTACTTCTCCGATGTGCCCAACCACGTGCTCTCGACCACCGACGTGCCCGACGAATTCGCCGGGCGGGCGGTGCGCGTGCGACCGCTGAAGATGGTTCAGGTGGAGTGCATCGCCCGCGGCTACCTGGTCGGCTCCGGCCTGCAGGAGTACCGCCGCACCGGCGCGGTCTCCGGGGTGGCGCTGCCCGGCGGGCTGCGGGAGGGCGACAAACTTCCCGAGCCGATCTTCACCCCCACCACCAAGGCGTCCGCGGGACACGACGAGCCGATCACCTTCGACGATGTGGTGAATCAGGAGGGTCGCGAGGTCGCCGAGAAACTCCGCGACCTGACCTTGCAGATCTACACCCGCGGCGCCGAGCACGCCGCGGGGCGCGGGGTGATCATCGCCGACACCAAGGTCGAATTCGGCTGGGACGGTGATGTTCTCACTCTCGGTGACGAGGTCCTGACCTCCGATTCGTCGCGGTTCTGGCCGGCCGACGAATGGGAGCCCGGCCGGGCGCAGCGCTCGTTCGACAAACAGTTCGTCCGCGACTGGGCGACCTCCACCGGCTGGGACAAGGAGCCGCCCGGCCCGGAGATTCCCGCCGATGTCGTGGCCGTGACCCGCGAGAAGTACATGGATGCCTACCAGCGCATCACCGGCAACACTTGGTCGTGAGCTCGGTCAGCTTCGCATCCGGAACCGGTTGCGTCGCATCGGGTTCGATGATCGGCGAGCGTCCGCCGGCTACGATGCGCGCAGCTCGGCCGCTCGCAGCATGAGGTAGTCGCGCTCGGGCGTACTCGTGGTCAGGTGAGCCGCTGCCGTATAGGACTCGATCGCCGCCGCGCGGTCACCCGCCATCTCGTGCAGATGTCCCCGTACCGCCTCGAGTCGATGGCTGCCTCGCAGGCGCTCCGCCAGCGCGTTCGCCGATTCCAGTCCGGCGGCGGGCCCGTGCACCATGGCCACCGCCACGGCGCGGTTCAGGCTCACCATCGGATTGTCCGACAGCCGTTCGAAGACGTTGTACAGCAGCAGAATTCGCTCCCAGTCGGTCTCCTCGGCGCTCGGCGCCCGGGTATGCAGTGCGGCGATCGCGGCCTGGACACGATACGGACCGCCCAATCCCGCCTCGACCGCCGTCGTCGCCAGCCGCATTCCCTCCCGGGCACGTTCGCGGTCCCAGCGGGTGCGGTCCTGTTCGGCCAGCGGAATCAATTCACCGCTGGGGCCCAGGCGTGCCGCGCGGCGGGCGTCGGTGAGCAGCATCAGCGCGAGCAGCCCCGTGACCTCCGGATCGTCCGGGAGCAGCCGGTGGACCTTGCGGGCCAGGCGGATAGCCTCCGCCGCGAGATCGGTGCGGTACAACCGGGAGCCGCCGGTCGCGGTATGCCCCTCGGTGAAAATCACGTACAGCACATGCAGGACCGGCCCGAGCCGCGGCCCCCATTCTTCCGGGGCCCCAGCGGACTCGGCGAACGGGCGCGGCAGTGCGGCGAGCCGCTTCTTGGCGCGTGAAATACGCTGGGCCATGGTGGTTTCCGGCAGCAGGAAGGCCCGGGCGATCTCCTCGGTGGTGAGACCGCCCACCGCGCGCAGCGTCACCGCGATCGCACTGGCGGGCGACAATGCCGGGTGGCAGCACAGCAGCAGCAACGTCAATGTGTCATCGGCGGCCGGATCGGTCTCCGCGGGTGGCACGTCCCGCAGGGCGACCGTCGTCTCGCGAGTGCGGCGTGCGATCTCCGCGCGCACCGAGTCGATCAATCGCCGCTGCGCGACCTGGAGCAGCCATGCCCGCGGATTGTCCGGGTAGCCCTTGTCCGGCCACCGGGTGACCGCGGCGAGCATCGCTTCCTGCACCGCGTCCTCGGCCGCATCGAAATCGCCGTATCGGCGCACCAGAATTCCCAGCACGACCGGTGCGACCTCACGCAGGAGCAGCGCGACCTCCTGTGCGGACTCGCCGCGCCGCGCATCGCGTTCCGACGGCTGCCCGACAGGGACGGCCGGTACCTGTGATCCGGGCATGGCTCGGCGGCTCAGGCCTCGGTCGCCGGGGCGTCCATCACCGCGCGCACCTCGATGTATTCACCGATGGGTGTGCCGCCCGGGCCCGGTGCGGCCGATGCCTGCGCGGCGATCTCCAACGCCCGATCGGCGCTGTCCACATCGACGATCCAGTAGCCCGCCAGGAATTCCTTGGTCTCCGGGAACGGACCGTCGGTGACCACCGGCGCGGACCGCCCGTCGGCGCTGACGATGCGGGCCTGATCCGGAAACGCCAGGCCCTGGGCGTCGACCAGCTCGCCCGATTCGCGCAGTGCCGCACCGAGCGCGCGCTGGAATTCGATATGGGCCGCGATGTCCTCGGGCGGCCATTCGCCGATCGGAGTATCGCAGTGCGCGGCGGGGCGGTAGGTCTTGAGCAGCATGTACTTCACGATGATCTCCTCGGCTCGCCGGCGCGCCACCGCGGCGCGCTCACGATCGGGTCGGAGCCGGCCGCGACTCCTCGACCTACCTCGGCTGTGACTGTGGTCACAATGTGGTGCTCGTGTCGGCCAGCGCGTCCGGATTCACCGGGGCGCCGCCGAGGATCAGTTCCTTGATCCGATCGGTGACGTCCCAGACGTTGACGTTCATCCCCGCCAGCACGCGATTGCCCTGGTCCAGCCAGAAGGCGACGAATTCGCGGCTCGCGGTGTCGCCGCGCACCACCACGGACGTGGTCGCGCCCGGCGCGACGAAACCGGTGTACTCCATGCCGAGGTCGTACTGGTCGGTGAAGAAGTACGGCAGCCGATCGTAGGTCGCGGGCCGGTCGAGCATCGTCAGCGCCGCCACGACCGGTTGATTGAGGGCGGTGGCCCAGTGTTCGACCCGCACTCGCTGCCCGAGCACCGGATGCTGCTGGTCGGCGATATCGCCCACCGCGACGATATCGGGATCGCTGCTGGCCAGGCTCTCGTCCACCAGCACGCCGCCCTCGACCGCGAGACCCGCGTCGGCGGCCAGTTCGATATTCGGCCGGGCGCCGACCGCGATCAGCACCGCATCGGCGTCCACGACCGTGTCGTCGTCGAGCCGGACGCCGGTGGCCTTCCCGTCGGCGGTCACGATCTCGGCGGCCTTCACGCCACAGCGCAGGTCGACGCCGTGCGCGCGGTGCAACTCGCCGAAGACCGCGCCCATCTCCTCGCCGAGCGCGCCCTGCAGCGGGACCGCGCCGACCTCCAGGACGGTCACCTCGAGACCTGCGGTGCGCGCGGCCGCGGTGACCTCCAGGCCGATCCAGCCCGCGCCGACGACGACCAGCCGCCGAGCCGAGCCGAACAGTGAGATCAGCGCATCGGACTGCCCGATCGTGCGCAACATGTGCACGCCCTCGGCATCGGCGCCGGGGATCGGCAATCGACGCGAGCGCGAGCCCGTGGCGAGGGCGAGTTTGTCGTAGGGCCGGGTCGAACCGTCCGGCAGCGCAACCGTTTTCGACGAGCGGTCGATGGCCGTCACGGTGGTGCCGAGCAGCAGTTCGACCTCGTGATCGCGATACCACTGCCCGGTGTGCACGGTGAAATCGGCGAGCGATTTCTTGCCGAGCAGATGTTCCTTCGACAGTGGCGGCCGCTCGTAGGGTAGCTGCGCCTCCTCGCCGATCAACGTGATGGCGCCGTCGAAATCGTTGTCGCGCAACGACTCCGCCAGCTTCGCGGCGGCCAGACCGCCACCGACGATGACGAACCTGGAATCTGTGGGCATTGGGGAAAACCTCCGGGCAGCGGGCAACCAGGGTCGCATCCGACCCTACTGTGCGATCCCGCGGCGATCGGGAAATATCGCCAACTTCGCGGCGTTGACCAATGCTGAGGGCGGGTGGCGTGCGGCCTCCCCACTGCTTCTTCGAAGGGACGAAATGTGAGCGATCAGACGACCACCGCCGGTTCCAGGGACCGCGTCGATTTCTGGTTCGATCCGCTGTGCCCGTGGTGCTGGATCACCTCGCGCTGGATTCTGGAGGTCGGGAAGGTCCGCGATATCGACACGCACTTCCACGTCATGAGCCTGGCCGTGCTCAACGAGGGCCGTGAGGACCTCCCCGAGCGCTACGTCGAGATGATGAAATCGGCGTGGGGGCCGGTCCGGGTGGCCATCGCCGCGGCCGAACAGCACGGTGAGAAGGTGCTCTCACCGCTGTACACCGCGATGGGCACCCGCATCCACAATCGCCGGGAGGAGTACGAGCGCGAGAACCAGGCCGACACCCTGGCCGCGGTCGTCGCCGACGCTCTCGCCGAGGTGGGGCTGCCCGCCGAACTGGCCGAGGCCGCCACGAGCACCGACTACGACGAGGCGCTGCGCAAGAGCCACCACGCCGGCATGGACAAGGTCGGGCCGGATGTCGGCACGCCGACCATCCACATCAACAACACCGCGTTCTTCGGCCCGGTGCTGTCGCGGATCCCGCGCGGCGAGGAGGCGGGGAAGGTGTGGGACGGGGCGGTCGCCCTGGCGTCCTACCCGCACTTCTTCGAGCTCAAGCGGACCCGGACCGAGGACCCGCAGTTCGACTAGTGCATCGACGGCACGGGGCGACGCGCGCCCCGTGCCGGGCGCACGGCTACCGCGGCGGCAGCCCCGGAACTTCGCCGTATCCGGGGTAGCTGCCCATCTGGACGGGCGGTCCGGCCGGTGGCATCGGCGGCGGCGGGGCCGCCGGCGGACCGCTCGGCCGCAGGAACATCCGCCCGTGCCGGCTGCGGTCGCGCAGCGCCCACATCCGCCAGGTCAGCACCGGATGCGAGGACATGGCGTTGACCATCCAGACGAAGAACCCCTTGTCCTGTGGCGCGCGGTCGGCCATCTCGTCGAAATCGACCAGCGAGTTCAGGTATTTGCCGCCCGCAAGGGTTTTCATCGCGCCCGGAGCGCCGAGATGACGGTTGCAGAAACCGTGATTGTCGGCGGTGTACTCCTGCGCGCGAATCAGCGAGTTGCCGATGATCGGCAGGAACGGCACGAGGAACATGCCCAGCTGGCGCCAGTACGACACATGGCCGGCCGCGATATGTCCGACCTCGTGGCCGATGATGAAGGCCAGCGCGTCGGGGTCGCGAGCCTGACCGCCGACCTCGAACAGATCGCTGTAGACGACCACGTAGCGTCGGAATCCGTGTCCCGAGGCGAAGGCGTTGATCTGCCCGTTGCCCAGCACCACGTAGGCATCCGGGACGGTCGCCATGCCGAAGCGCGCGGCCGCCTCGACCACCATCCGGTATCCCTCCGGGAACTGGGTGGGCGACATCTTCACGGCATTGAGCCGCTGCATCGAATAATTGGTGCCGCGGCCGAACCACAGCAGCAGCGGCGCGAGGATCAGCAGCAGGACGTAATAGTTCACCGCACCGACGAGCAGGAACAGCAGCGCGATCAGATATCCGCTGACGGTGGCCAGAATCACGACGATCAGCAGCGGGATCTCCCAGCTGTGCCGGGCCGGCATACCCCACGGGGACAGTCCCCGCGTCGGTTGGTACGGAGGGATGTGCGGCGGCGAAAACGCTTGCTGCGGACCCCATCCCGGCGGTCCCAGCCGAGGATCCCACCCCGCCATACCGGTCACCGGATTCCACCCCGGTCCGCGCCCCTGCTGTGGTGACTGATCGGCCCACTGATCTTCGGACTGCATGGGCTGAACTCTATAGAGGATCGGGAAACGACCCCATGTGGAGCGAAACCACCCACCTGACAGAATCTCAGCCATGCGCGTATACCTGGGTGCCGACCATGCCGGCTTCGAATTGAAGAACCAAGTGAAGGATCATCTGACGCAGGCCGGTCACGACGTGGTCGACTGCGGAGCCCACGAGTACGACGCCGTCGACGACTACCCGGCCTTCTGCATCGACGCCGCCCGTCGCGTCGTCGCCGACCCGGGCAGCCTCGGCATCGTGTTCGGTGGCAGCGGTAACGGCGAGCAGATCGCCGCGAACAAGGTTCCGGGCGCGCGTTGTGCGCTGGCCTGGAGCGTGGAGACCGCGAAACTGGCTCGTGAGCACAACAATGCGCAGCTCATGGGCATCGGCGGCCGGATGCACAGCACCGAGGAGGCCTTCGCGATCATCGATGCGTTCCTGGCGACGCCGTGGTCGGACGAGGCGCGGCATCAGCGGCGCATCGACATCATCGCCGAATACGAGAAGACCGGTCAGCCGCCGGCGGTGCAGAGCTAGCAGGTACCGAACCGGGCCGGGCGGCGCCGTCCGGCCCGTCCGGCCGCGGGCCGGTGGGAGTGGAACGGAATTCGGTCGATGCCTGAGGGGCATACGCTGCATCGCCTGGCGAAGTTGCATCAGCAGCGTTTCGCGGGCGGTGTCGTGCGGGTATCCAGTCCGCAGGGGCGCTTCGCCGACGGTGCCGCCCTGGTCGACGGAGCCACGCTGACCAAGGCCGAGGCGTGGGGTAAACACCTTCTGCACCATTACGATTCGGGCCTGGTGGTCCATGTGCACCTCGGTCTCTACGGCACCTTCACCGAATCGCCCGCGCCCCTGAGCGACCCGGTCGGCCAGGTGCGGATGCGGATGATCGGCGCCGGGAAGTCGGCGACCACGCTGTACGGGACCGATCTGCGCGGGCCGACCGCGTGCGAGGTCCTGCACGGACCGGAAGTCGACGTCCTCACCGCCCGGCTCGGGCCGGATCCGCTGCGGCGCGATGCCGATCCCGATCGGGCGGCGCAGCGGATCCGCCGCTCGAACCGGTCGATCGCGGCGCTGCTGATGGATCAGTCGATGGTGGCGGGCGTGGGCAATGTCTACCGCGCGGAAGTGCTCTTCCGGCACGGCATGTCACCGCAACGCCCCGGCCGCGCGATCACGGCCGGGGAGTGGGAGGCGCTGTGGGCGGACCTGGTCGCGCTGATGAAGGTCGGCGTGCGCCGGGGCGCCATCGTGGTGGTGCGCCCCGAACACGACCGCGGCGCGCCGTCCTATGCGGTCGGCAAACCCCGCACCTACGTCTATCGGCGTGCCGGAGAGCCCTGCCGGATCTGTGGAACCACCGTCGCCCATGCCGTGCTCGAGGGGCGAAACCTGTTCTGGTGCCCCACCTGTCAGCCGGACTGAGCAGCCGGTATCGCTGGGGCGCGGCGCCGGAGCAGACGCGTGAGCGCGAGTCCGAGCAGCGCGACGGCGACGAGGACGTAGGTATTGCCCAGCAGGTGCTGCCACCAATTCCAGTCGAGCTCCCGGTCCCCGCCGCCCGGCACCAGCACCTGTCCGATCAGGAACGGGGCGGTGACGGCGGCGATCGCGCCGGCCACCGCCACCGCGGATCTGCTCGCGGACCACAGGGCGGCGGTCACCAGTGCGGGCGCCACCCAGACCCAGTGATGGGTCCACGAGACCGGCGAAACCAGTAGCAGCACTGCGGCATTCAGCAGCAGGGCCGCGACCGAGAATTTCGTGATCGCGGGGGCATTCCCGGATGCGAGCGGGCCGGTGTCGGCGGTGCGCTCGGCGCGCAGGAGCAGGTGCATCGCGACCGCGCCGGCGGCGACGACGGCGAGCCCGAGTCCGAGCCAAACCGCCACGGCCGCGGATTCGGGCAGGCCGAGTCGATAGATCATGCCCTTGAGGGACTGGTTACCGGCGTAGTAGGGCGCGCCGATGCGCCCGGTTTCGACGATCGCGTGCAGCCAGTACTGCGTGGACGTCCGCGGGAACAGCACGAATCCGGCGAGCACCACTCCCGCGGCGGTCGCCACCGCCGTTCCCGCCGCCTTCCAGTCCCGGCGGATCAGCAGATACAGCACGAAGGCCGCCGGAGTCAGTTTCGTGACGGCCGCGATGCCGATCAGCACTCCTCGGGGCCAGCGGGGTTTCACGGTCAGGCAGTCCAGCGCCACCGCGGCCATCAGGATGATGTTGATCTGCCCGAACCACAGCGTCGTGTGCACCGGTTCGAGCGCCGCCATCGCGATGACGACGGGAGTGGTCAGGGTTGCTTTCGACCGGGGGCTGAGATCGGGCCGGATCCGGGAGAGCACGAGCCAGACGGTCACCGACAGACAGGCCAGCGAACTGGCCGTCACCGCGATCTCCGCCAGCCAGAGCGGCATCACGGCCAGTGGCGCCATCAGTACCGCCGCCGACGGGGGATAGGTGAACGGCAGGTCGGTATGGCCGGCCACCGGGAGCGGCGGACCGTACAGTGCGCCGCGGTGCAACCAGGCCAGGGTGTCGACCCGATAGACCTGCAGATCGAGGAAACCGTGCAGCGCCGAGATGAGCAGGGCGGCCGACACCGAGAGCAGAATTCCGATCACGATCGGAATGCGGGGGAAATATCTCGTGTCGTCCGAATGCTGGTGGCGGAGCAGCTGGCGCCGCTCCGTCCGCACCGTGATCATGAAGCTGAGACCGACCTTTCGATGTTCGCCGTTCGGCGCTCGGGCGCGGCGAACCACGTCGTGTAGAAGAGGGAGATCACGGCGGCCAGCGCGGCCAGGACGGCGAGTCCGGACGGCAGCGGGTGGGCGGCCATGATCTCCGCGAGGAAACGATAGGACAGCAGCAGCCCCGCGAAAACCCCGGCGCCGAGCGTCACCATCCGGATCCGGTGGCCGTCCCAGCCGCGTTCGGGTTCGCGCAGTGCGGATTCCACGGTCAGGCACAGGACCGCCCCCGCCACGAGATCGCAGCCGTAGTGGTAGCCGAAGCCCAGCGTCGCCAGCAGCGTGCACACCAGCCACACCGCCCCGCCCCAGCGCAGCCACCGCGGCCCGGAGCGGGAATGAACGAACAGCGCTGTGGCCCAAGCGGTGTGCATCGACGGCATGCAGTTGCGAGCGGTGGCGGAATCGAAGAGCATCGGCGCCGGGGTGCCGGATATCGTCGGCACCGTATGCGGCCAGTCGCCGATCTGCAGGCCGTGGCCCAGTGGACCGTAGGCGAAGACCGGGCCGACCACGGGAAACAGTACGTAGACGAGCGGCCCGACGATGCCCAGTGCCAGGAATGTGAGCAGCAGGTTGTGCCGCGGCCACGGCCTCGTCGTCACGTGGCGCAGCTGCCAGACCGCGACCACCACGGCCGCCGCCGGCAATTGGATGTACACCGCGTGCAATACATTCGACGGAATCGGGCCCGCGGCGTCGAGCAGGCTGCCCACCGCCCACGCCGGATCTCCCAGTGCCCGATCGGCATACTGCACGTACTGATCCAGTACGCGGGGACCGGCGGAAATGCTCACCAGCAGCCAGGTATCGGCGAGCTTCGAGGCCATGATCAGCAACACGCCGAAGGCGATGGCGCGCAGGGCGATCCGCCGTGGCCGGCCATGCCACCGGGCGACGGTCAGTGCCAGCGCGGTCAAGACGAGCGTGGGTCCGGTTCCGATGGAAAGGTGCCAGCCGCACAGCGCCTGCACGCCGAGTACAAGCAGGTCCAGCACCGCCGCCGAGGCGAGGCTGACGACCCGGATGCGCGCGGGCACACCGACACAGGCCAGGCCCAGCCCCGCCCAGGAGACGAACGCCGACTGCGGATCGGCCGCGTAATCGGCGAGGAGACTACGAAAGGGCCCGAGGGCGCCGTGGTCGGATGCCCACACCTGGGCGATGGTGAGCAGGGCCACAGCGGCGGCGAATGCGGCAGCGGCCCGTAGTCGGGGCTTTTTCCCACCCCCGGATAACGACGACGAGGGAACTACCCTCGCCTCGTGGTCGATCAACACTGAAGATCGATAACACAACGTAAACGGAGGCGCAAGTTCCGGTTACCGGAAAGCTAAAAACCTCCGTCGAATCCGCCGAAGTCGCCCCCGTCGAAGCCACCCCCGCCGTCGAAGAAGCCGCCCCCATCGAAGCCGCCGCCGTCGTACCCGCCGCCCTGGTCGTAGCCGCCGCCGTCGTATCCGGCGGTGTCGTATCCGCCCTGGTCACCGCCGTCGAAGCCTTGCCCGGGATCCTGACCGGCGTCCTGCCCCGCGTCGAATCCGGCGTCATACCCTTCGCCGTAACCGTTTTCGAAGCCGGCCGCGCCGTAACCGACGCCGTGCATGCCGCCGAACAGCGCGTCGAACAGCAGCACCGAGCCCACGCCCCAGGCACCGGCCACCAGTGCGGTCTTCCACCACGGCTCGGAGTACCAGCCGGCCGGCACCGGACGACCGGCGACCCGGCCGCCCGGGTAGTAGTTCGGAGTTTGCGGGGAGGGTGTGGGCGATGCCTCGATGCGGCGGCCGTCGAAGTCGACGGTGCGGTCCTCGGTGACGCGTCCGGCGGACCGCTGCCCGTCCAGTTCGGGGACCGGTGGGCCGGGGTCGAGATTCATCGCGGTCCGCGCCGCGCGCACGTAGTACAGGCCCTCGATCGCGGTTTCCTTGGCCAGCCGCGCCTGGGTGACGGTGGTGGCCTGATCGATCTGCGAGCCGGCGGCGTTGAGCCGTTCACCCGCATCCGCGAGCGCCTGCTTGGAGGCCTGATCGGTCCCCGTGAGGTTGTAGACCTGGCCGCCGAGGCGTTCGGTCAACCGGCGGGCGTCGGCCTTCGCGTCGGCGAGTTGGTTGTTCTCCCGGGTGCGTTGGTTCGAACGCCCCGCGACCGCCATCGCGACGAACGCGATCAGCACGACGACCAGAAGAATCAGCAGGAGCCACACATCGACCAGGGTACGCGTAGACGGTTTGCCCGAGGCTTGCTCTCAGCCTGCGACGGCTGCGTCGTAGTCGAGTCGGGCGGCGCCGTAACCGCCCGGCTCGCCGTCGGAATCGCTCAGTTCGGACAGTGCGAACTGCCGCTTGCCGGCCGTCTTGGCCGAGTACATCGCCCGGTCCGCGCTGCGCAGCAGATCGGAGAAGTCGCACGGACGTCCGGGCGGGGAGAACGCCGTGCCGACGCTCGCGGACACCGGCACCGGCCCGGCATCGGTCGGCACCGGATCGTGCAGGGCGGTCAGCACGCGCATCGCCACCTCGGCGAGCGTATTGCGGCGGGCGGGCAGGGCGATGACGAATTCGTCGCCGCCGTAGCGGCATACGACCGTTTCGTCCGGGCAGGCCGCCCGCAGCCGCCGCGAGATCTCCACCAGCACCTCGTCGCCGACGGAATGGCCGTAGCCGTCGTTGATCTGCTTGAAATCGTCCAGATCGATCAGCAGCAAGCCGACACCGCGGGTGTGGTCGGTGGCCATCAGCCGCACCCGCTCCTGCAGCAGGGAGCGGTTGGCGAGGTCGGTGAGCGCGTCGTGCGTCGCCTCGTGCCGCAGCCGGTCCTGCAGCGCGGCGATCTCCTGCACTCGCACCGAAACCGCCGCCGTCAGATTCCGCTCCTGCTGGGCCAGGGCGCGCTGCTGCAGGGCCTCGGCATAGCTGTCGATGGCATGGCTGGCCACGAACGGCCACCGGGTCGCCACCAGGGAGCCGGAATCACCCGGCGCGAAGCCCAGCAGCGCTCTGGTGGCAGGAGCGAGCATGCGGGTGCGGTCGAGGGGCGCCTCGGCCAGCCGTCGCCCGATCGCGCGGGCGGCGGATACCGGAAACGGTTCGGACTGTGCAAGATTCAACAATTCGTCGACGATGGCCGCGAACACCTGCTCGAGGTGTTCCGGACCGACTGTCAGCCCGCTGCCGGGATAGACGGCACGAACCCAGTCCCGTGTCGTCGCCGCCACGATGGCGGCGGTCTGCGTGTCGAGTTCGGCAGGCATCGCCGATCACCTCGCGCAGACGTCGTCGACGCCGGCGCTCCGGCCGGTCACGCCCTCCGGAACGCGCTCACTGCTTCGCGGTCGAGTACACCTTCGGCGCACGCTCACCGCCCCCTTTCCAGATACCCCCGTCCGGCAAAAAGGATCCTAGCAAGCCACTCGGCACCGAAAAACGCTGTTTTACAACCTGTTCCGATACGTCGCGAATGGCGATCGGCAGTGTGATCGACGCCGGGCCTGCGGCGTTACACCTTGCCCCAGCGTGTCGCGCCCGGTGTGTTGGCGCCGACGTTCACCCGCGGGTGGGCGCGTCTTCGCGAATCGTTCTTATCGCAGGCCAGAGGGCTCGACATCGCACCGGATCGAGCGGCGGCGGCGAGTCGCTGGTGACGAGTATCACAGCGAGCTGGCGAGGTTCGGTCGTGGAGTGAACGTTCGATGCTCCGCCTGCGTGTGGGGGTCGCTGCGGCACCGGGTTGTGCCCAGGTGTGGGAACAGGCGGCGGCGGATGGGTGCGCCCGACCGCCGGTGGCGACCTTGCCTTCGGCGGTGACGGCGGTCGTGCCGTAAACCGCTCGGAAGGCGTCACCTCGACCGACCGACGCGGTTGCTGTGCAGTCGCTGTGGGCCGGCTGCGGAGGGAGCCGGGAGCGCCGGTGCGCAGTCCGGCGGACGCGCCGTGCGAAAACCGGGTGCGCGATTGGCATTCCGGAAGTGAAGTTCGGTACAGTCCTACACGCAGACGACATCGTGGCGATCCCATTGGTGTCGTATGCCTGCGGGTGTAGTTCAATGGTAGAACCTCAGCCTTCCAAGCTGATGGTGCGGGTTCGATTCCCGTCACCCGCTCCGATGAGGGGATTGTCGGCAATCCCCGGCCGCCGGATCCCGTCCATCGGGAGGCGCCAGCGGAGCCGCTGGACGGAAACGGGATGTAGCGCAGCTTGGTAGCGCATCCGCTTTGGGAGCGGAGGGTCGCAGGTTCAAATCCTGTCATCCCGACCACGGACGACCGGGAATTTTCGCCCGGTCGTGGGCGCTGGAATTGTGAGGCCGCGTTCTGCGGCCGACCGGACGATCGCAACCGTACCCGGACCCCGACAAGACGGTATTTCCGAAGGGAATGCCGGCTATGGCCTGGATCGTATTGGTGCTGTCCGGAGTCTTCGAGGCCGTCTGGGCCACCGCGCTGGGGAAATCACACGGCTTCACCCGCATCGTGCCGTCGGTCGTCTTCGCGGCTGCGCTGGTGGCCTCGATGTCGGGTCTCGCCTATGCGATGCGCACTCTGCCCGTGGGCACCTCCTACGCGGTGTGGGTAGGCATCGGGGCCGCGCTCACCGTGCTGTACGCGATGGTCACCGGGACCGAACAAGCGTCGCTGGTGAAGATCGCTCTGCTGCTGTTGATCGTTGCGAGCGTCGTGGGATTGAAACTGACCGGATAGCCGGTCGAGGATCACCGAACCCGCCGGCGGCGTCCCGGCCGCGACGTTCACCCGGATGGGTGAGCGCTCGCCTGCCGGGACCGCCGGTCGGTGGAAGTTACTTATCGATTGCCGCGCGCCGGCCGCGGCGATCCGGCCGAACGAGCATGCGCCTGAACATGTTTCGTTCCGCCGGTCGAGCGGGCGGACGAGCCGCGCTCGGTCCGGCCGGGGGCCGCCGCCGTGCGTTCGCGCGCGGGTTTGCCACCTGTGCGGGCGGGCACGTCGGCGGTGCCCCGGTGTCCGC
>NZ_BDBN01000086.1 GCF_001613005.1 Nocardia nova NBRC 15556
ACCTCGGCCATCTTCTCCAGCCGGCGTTCGGTGCGGCTGACCAGCACCAGATCCGCGCCCATCCGGGCGGCCTCGGCGCCCAGTGCGCGGCCCAGGCCCGGGCCGACACCCGACAGCACGACAACCTTGCCCTCGAGCAGGGGGAGTGGCCGGTACGTATCCGCGGTGGCGATCGGCTGGTCGGTAGTGGACACGACTTCTCCTCGGATTCAGCAGTTACAGAATGTAACGACTCAGATGTGACAGACTGTAACGACTGATGCTCGCGCTGACAAGGACGGTTGTGTCGTGAACGCTCGCCATCGACTCGGTCCGCATCGCGATCCGGAGGTGGATCGAGCGGTCCTCGAGGCCGCACGCGAGCTGCTGGTGGAACGCGGCTATGCCGCCGTCTCGATCGATGCGATCGCCACCCGGGCCGGGGTGAGCCGGCCCGCCATCTACCGGCGCTGGCCGTCGAAGGCGCATCTGATCGCGCGAGCGGTCTTTCCGGATGTGGGCGGCGAGGACGAGGCGAGCGATCTGATCGAGGAGATCCGCACGGTTATCCGGGGCACGATTCACCTCTTCGGGGCCCGGCCCGCGCGCGAGGCGATGCCCGGGTTGATGACCGAGATGCGAGCGGATTCCGGTCTGTACCAGAAACTTTCGGCACGACTGGATACGCCGACCCGGCGCGAACTCGCGCGGTATCTCGATTCCGGGGCCGTGCGTGGCGGAATCGACTCCGACACGGTGCTGGACATGATTGCCGGTGCCGCCTTGTTCGCCATGTGTATCCGGGATATCGACGATACGGAGGGTTTCGCCCGGTCGCTCGAGGAATTGGTCCTCTACGGGCTGGTCGGCGTGCCCGCGAGCGAGGCGGAGGAACCGCGGGCGTAGGCGGGTGAAATCCGGTTGCCGGGAAATCTGACGGCCGGATTCCGGCGACGGACCGGTTTTGGCAGAGTGGACGCCGTGAATTCCTCGGATTCGAAATACACCCCGCGACCGATGTCGAACCGCACCACCTACGCACTGGGTGCGGTGGCTCTGGTCGTGGTCGCGGTGATCGTGGTGCTCGTCGTGCGCTGGAACAGCGACCATGGTCTGACGGTGCAGGAGGACGGTTACGGCGCCGCGCACGATCCGGCGGTCCAGGCACTACTGGATTCCGACGGCGCGATCGTGCTCGGTAAGACTTCGGCCGCGAAGACCATCGATATGTTCGAGGATCCGATGTGCCCGTCCTGCGGGGCGCTCGAGCATTACTACGGACAGCAGATCGCCAAAGCGATCGACCAGGGAAAGCTCGCGGTGCGCTATCGGTTCGTGAACTTCCTGGATCCCAAGTCCAGCAGTAAGGACTATTCGACCCGCGCGGTGGCCGCGAGCGAATGTGTGGCCGATGCCGGTGACGGACCGGTGTTTTCGAAGTTCCACATGGCGCTGTTCACCACGAAGCAGCCCAGTGAGGATGGCGGCAATCTGACCAACGATGAATTGGCCGCGATCGCCAAGGATTCCGGTGCGTCAGCGGAGGTGCAGTCCTGTATCGCCAAGGGCGACCGGGTGGATTCCGCGCGCAACCACGCCCAGTCGTCGCTGGCGGCGTTGAAGGATGCGGTCGGTCAGGTGCAGACACCCACCGTGCTCGACGGCGGTAAGAATGTCGATGTGGAAAATTCGGATTGGGTCACCAAGCTCGTGAGCTGATCGCAGTCGCGCGGCGATGTCGCGCTGGTCGAGGTCCCGGCCCGGACGGTATCCCCAACCGCCCGGGCCGGAGTCGTAGAGCCGGCGTTCAACAGATTTCGTCGTCGCCGAGCAGCACCTCGTAGATGCGATTGCGGGCGTCCGCGATCGCGTTCACGGTGTCACGCAATTGTCCCGCCATGGCGGCATATCCGGCGCCCGCGGCCGTCCGGTCGAGTTCGGATTCCAGCCGGAGCCGCAACTTCTCGAGCGCGGCGATCCGTTCCCGTTCCACACCGGCGTCGATAACGGTCGGCGCGGGTGGACGATCCTGGCAAGTCATGGTGTTCGCGGTGTCCTCCGATCACTGGGGTGGGCAGTAGTAGTGGAACGAAAGTTGTTCAGCGGCGGTAACTTTCACCGGACAGGAGACAGTCCTCCGGAGTGCCCTCCGCGAGTCGTCGATGCACCAGAGCGTGTTCTCCGATCGGGTAGGCCGGGTCGAGTGTCGAAACAGGCGCTGCTGCAACGGATGTGGTGACCGGGCCGGAACCGACGACGGGCGTTTCGGAATCCCGGTGCGGAAACAGATAACGGCCTATCTCGTCGACCGTGGTGTGCACATCCCCGGTCGGGCTCGTCCACCGCAGCCGGTCCGCATCGAGCCGCCGCACCTCCCAGCGAGTCTTGTGCTGCACGGTGAGCAGCGCCAAGCGGGAATGATGGGGACACAACGTGAACCGTCCGGGGGCGCCACGCCGATGTCTCGAGCCGTGGACGGTATCGCCGGACCGATCCACATCGGTAATGCCCGTGCTCCCCTCCGGCACGGGCATATCGGTTGCCACCGCGGGCATTACGCAGCCCGGGAATGCGCACAGTCCGTCGATTCGGAGGGCGGATTCGGCGATGGTGACCGATTCACCCCGTTCGGCGATCCGCCGAGCAAGTTCCGCGTCGATCGGCCCGTAGCCCGCCAGATAGGCGGGCTCCTCGCTCTCCCCGCTCAGGGCTTCGGCGCTGACACCGACCTGGATCAGCGGGCGGCGAGTCCGGGCTCGCCCGGACCTGCGTGGGACATTCGATGCGGATGATTCGGAACCTGTTGCGGTGCAGCGCTTTCCCCGTCCGCAGGCGCAATCGAGTCGCTCCGCGCCCTCGGCGAGGGCGACGAGTGCGTCCGCGCGGCGTTGCGGCATGGTGCGCGGGTCCTCGGAGCAGACCTCGTATGCCATGTCCCGCAGTCGCATCGCGACCGTTTGGGCCCCGTCCGCGGGCAGCAGCCCCGCCACGACCGCCGCGCCGTCCTGGACCGCGGTCAGGCGGATATCGCGGCAGTCCTCGCGCTGTTCCCGCCGGCGCTGCTCGCCGGGGCCGTCCACCCGGCTCAACCAGCGACGTGCGGTCTGCCGCAGCCGGGCCGGTGTGGTTCGTGCCGCGGCCTCGACCAGCGGAACTTCCACATCGGCGAGTAGATCGCTGGACAGTCCGCGGACGTTGTCGACGATCACCTGCACCCGCGACAGATCGATGCGGCCCGATCCGAACGCCTCCCGGGTATGCGGCAAGGTGTCCAGCGCCAGCCCGATATCGATCAGTGCGGCCGCGACCTGCTCGGATATCTGTACCGCCGTCGAGACCTCCGCGGCGGCGAACTCTCCCGCCCGCACCCCGCCCGGTCCGGGCGCGGCGTTGCCGGCGCGATGCCGCCGATACAACTCGCGCACCGCCCGCACCTCCGCCGCCTGTGCGAATGCCGCCGCCCCATGTGCCCGTCGCAGCGCATCGACCAGCCCCTCGTCGCTCATCGCCTGAAGCTCTCTGCCATCGAACATGTGTTCGAGTCTATCGTTCGAACGTGTGTTCCACCACCCCTGTACGCAGGCGATTTGGTACGCCGAGTCCAGGTGGTGTAACTTCTTTCAAGCACGCGGGGAACACCCCCGAGGTGCGAAAACCTGGGGCTATGGCGCAGCTGGTAGCGCACCACACTGGCAGTGTGGGGGTCAGGGGTTCGAGTCCCCTTAGCTCCACTCATCTGTGGGCCAGGATGGAATTTCCATCCTGGCCCACAGTCGTTTCCGGGTGCTGAATCCTCCGGGGCATCGGTCGGTTCCGTTCTCGCCCTGCGATGCCCCTCTCTCTATGTGCCCTCTCTATGTGCCGTTGACGTCGCCCCCGATTCCGTGGTCGCGCATTGGTTGCTCGGCCGGCTCCGGGGCGCGCGATGGCGGTCGCTCACCTGCTGTGCCGGACCGGTTCTCGACTCCCCGCCCATGGCTTCTGTGCCGCCACTAAGTTGCTCGCCATTCTTCGTCGAAACTGTAGACATCCCTGGGCTTAGTTATGTATGTTAATCAATATTCTGAGCTGCCAAGAGGTGGGCCCGACCGTTGGGCCCGCACTGCTCGCGGCAGCCGCCCGCTCACCGTGGAGACGGAGGCTTCGACGATGAACCCCTATGTCCTGATTCAGAATCTGCTCAATCAGCTCGATCTCGGGTCCGCGGGGATCAGCGCCCAGTAGCGGGCGCATCCGCGCCGGAGTCGCGTGGCGGCTCGAGCATCGGCACGAGAAAGTGTCGGGCCAGGGCCGCCACCTGCTCGTCGTCGTCGAGATCGATGACCTGGCTGGGAAGCGCGAGATAGGAGGCGGAGATCCGGACCATCAACTCGGCCACCAGATCGACGTCGACCTCCCGCGCCACGTGGCCGGCGCGCTGCTCGCGGCGGAGCTGGTCGGCCACGAACCGGCGCACCATGGCGACGGTGTGGCCCTGATCGCCGATCATGGATCCGAGCAGCATGTCGGGTTCGGCGGCGAGCAGGCCACCGATGATCGGGTTCTCGCGGATCGCCCGCAATGAACTGACGAAACCGAGGACGACCCGGTCGGCGGCGGTGCGCGCGTGCCGGATGTCGACCAGGAAGCGGTCGAACCAGCGCCGATATTCGCGCACGATCACCTGCTCGACCAGGGCGTCCTTCGTCGCGAAACGACGGTAGACGGTGATGCGGGAAACGTTCGCCCGCCGGGCCACGTCATCCATCGTCGAGCGGCGAACGCCGAGGGCACCGAACTGTTCGACCGCCGCGTCGAGGATGCGCGCGCGGATGTCGTCGCCCTCGTCGACCTGGTCGACCGCATCCGTATAGGCGCGTTCGAGTGGTGACGTGCCGTTTCCTGAACCCTTCGAGGGCGGTGATCCCAACTTCACGGTGTCCTCTCACGCGTTTCGTTTCGAAAATCCTGACAACTTCTTGTGATCGCGGCCACGGTGTGGTCTCATCAAGATACTCAGATACAGAGTGTGTATCTCTGTATCTGCTTCTCAATGAAGAGGGACAATAGCATGGACGGACTGGGTCTCAGCAGGCGCGACGCCCTGCGAGCAGGCGGTGGATTACTCGGTGCGGCGGGGGCGCTCGCACTCGGCGCGCGAACGGCGCGCGCGGATCCATGGACGTGGTCGCCGAGCGGTTCCGTGGTCGGCAGCGGCGGCGGGGCGGACCCGCTGACGATGTGGGATCCGGAGGCCGATCCGGTGATCGCCGACGTCATGGACCACGAGGACATCCCGCGGATCAACAATCTGCTCCGCACCTGGGTGCGCAACGAGCAGCCCATTCCCGAGGGCTTGCCGAAGAATATGCGCGACTTCATGGAGTACGCGCGGCAGCTGCCGTCGTGGGCGGACGAGGCCAAGATGGCGGCCGGCTTCGAATTCAACAAGAAGCGGGGAACCTATCTGGGCGTGCTCTACGCCTTCGCCAGCGGCATGATGGCGAACGTCATTCCGCACGAGGCGCGCGCGGTGTACTACTCGCGGGGCGGCTCGCATCTGAAGGACCGCATCGCCAAGACCGCGAAATTCGGCTACGACATCGGCACGGTCAACGCCTACCAGCCGGGCGGCGAAATGATCGTGACCTGCGTCAAGACTCGTATCATTCATGCCGCGGTCCGGCATCTGCTGCCGCAGTCGCCGCATTGGCCGACCGAACATATCCCGATCAGCCAGGACGACAAGATGGTCACCTGGCACAGCCTCGCCACGACCATCATGCGGACCTTCCGGGCCTGGAATCTGCAGATTCCGCAGGTCGAATCGGAGGGCTACCTGCATACCTGGCAGCTGGCCGGCCACTTCCTCGGCATTCGCGACGAATACATTCCCGCGACGTGGGAGCAGGCCGATGCTCAGGCCAAGCAGCAACTGGACCCGATCATCGAAGCGACGCCGGAGGGGATCGAGCTCGCGCACAACCTCATGGACCTGGGCTTCGACCTCGATCTGACGCTGCTCAGCAAGCCGATTCTGGGCGCGTTCACCCGATTCATCCTGGGCGACAAGATCGCCGACGATCTGCGGATCGCGCGGGAACCGGTGTGGGATCCGCTGCTGAAGTTCAGTTGGGGCCCGTTCGTCGCCGTGCGCGAGGGCGTGATGGGCGTGATCCCGCCGACCGCGGACGCGACCTGGCTGTTCGACGAATTCCTGCGGCAGTTCGTGCTGTGGTACATGGCCGAACTGCGGATGCCGCTCAGCATCGAGATCCCGCAGACCAACAGGTGATTCGCCGACTTCGCGGGCGACAAGCGATACCGGAGGCGAAGGTGGAACAGAAATGACAACGAATCCGAATCTCTCACGTATCCGGCGCGGCGCAACCGGAATATTCGTCGCCGCGACGGTCGCCGTCGGTGGACTCGCCGTGGAACTGGCGGTGCAGGGCGGCACCATCGGCCATGCGGCGAAACCCGCGGGAACCGTGGAACGGGTGCCCGTGGACGTGCGGACGGCCGATCCGGTCTCGGCGCCGACTTCTCCTGCGCCGCAACCGGAAAGCGGCCGGCCGGGGGAGTGGACGCCCACGCCGCCGGTGCAGCATTCCGACAGCGATCCGCACGAGCACACCGCCGGGTCATGAGCACCGGGCGAGGCGCGGTGGCGGCCTCGGAGACGTTTCCGGCGATCGGAACATCGGTCGTGGTGGTTTGCACCGATACCCGGGAGCTGGCGCGCGCGGTCGGCCTGGTCCGCGCGCGACTGGACGAACTCGATCGTGCCGCCTCGCGCTTTCGCGCGGATTCCGAACTCGCCGTGATCAACTCGCGCAGCGCCGACGCGGCCCGCCGGGGCCGGTCGGAGCAGCTGCGCATTCCGGTCGGCCCGACCCTCGGGTCGTGCCTGCGGGCGGCGATGCGTACCCAGCGCCTGACCTCGGGGTTGGTCTCGGCCTCCCTGGGGGCCGCGCTGATCGCCTGTGGCTACGACGACGATCTGGATGTGGTGCGCGCCCGCGGTGACGTGGGCCCGGCCGCATGTGATCCGAGCTCGGTTCCGTTGCGGCACATGATCTTCGACGAGCAGCGGTGGGAGGTGACGTTGCCGGCGGGAACCGCACTGGATCTGGGCGCGAGTGCGAAGGCGTGGGCGGCGGACACGATCGCCGCCGAGCTGGCCGCGACCGGACCGGGTGGATATCTGGTGAATCTGGGCGGTGACATCGCCGTCGCGGGCGCCGTCCCGCAGTACGGGTGGTCCATCGGGGTGAAGGATTGGAACGACGTCGTGGTGCAGGTCGTCACCTCGACCGGGCAGGCGTTCGCGACGTCGTCGACGCGGCTGCGCACGTGGATGCGCGGCGGCGTACGCCGCCATCACATCATCGATCCGCGCACCGGACGCTCCGCCCGGACGCGGTGGGCGCAGGTCACCTGCGCGGGACCCGATGCGGTGCAGGCCAATGCGGCGTCGACGGCCGCGATCGTTCTCGACGATCAGGCGCCGCGCTGGCTGACCGATCGCGGCGTGCCCGCCAGCCTGATGACGGTCGACCACGAGGTGGTGACGACTCCGGGCTGGCCCGCCCCGACCGCGGCGCGGAAGCGGCACGTGTCATGACCAGTCCGTGGCTGTGGTACGTCTCGCGCGCCGCCGGCGTGGTCACTCTCGTACTGCTGACTGTCGTGGCGTTGCTCGGGATGTTCACGGCCGCGCGGGTGCGGCCCCGGCTCGCCGTATCGGCCGTGGCGATGGGACTGCATCGCACGCTCGCCCTGGGCCTGATCGTCTTCCTGACCGCGCATATCGGCACCGCGGCGGTCGATACGTATGTCGATCTCGGATGGCTGTCGACGGTGGTGCCGTTCACGGCCGGTTACGAGCGGCAGTGGGTCGCGCTGGGAACCCTCGCCGTGGACATCGTCCTGGCGGTCGTCGCGACATCGCTGCTGCGCCACCGGTTGCCGACTCGGATGTGGCGTGCGGTGCACCTGCTCGCGTACGCGATGGCGCCGCTGGCGGTGGTACACGGAGTGACGATGTCCTCGGCCGCGGATCCGGCGCTGCTCGCCGTCACCGTGGGCTGCGGTGCGGCGCTGGCGGTCGGTGCCGTCTGGCGGTGGGCCGTTCCCGACGCACAGCGGCATCGCCGCTCCGACATCGCTTCTCAGGAGTGGACATGACCGGGCCGGCGGACCTGCTGAGGGCCGCGGGGTTGCGCGGCCGCGGCGGCGCGAACTTTCCCACCGCCGCCAAACTCGAACTCGCGGCCCGTCACCGGGCCGAGTTGATCGTCAATGCCTGTGACGGAGAGATGGATTCGTCCAAGGACGCATGGGTCGTCGCGCACCATCTCTCCGAAGTGCTCGACGGCGCCCGCCGAATTACGGCGCAGCGGGTGCGGGTGGCCGCGCATCGCGGCTCCGAGACGCTCGCCCTCCTGGACGCGGCCGGCGTGGACACGCTCGCGGTACCACGGCGATACGTGTCGTCGGAGGAGTCGGCGCTGGTCCGGCTGGCGCACGGTGGTCCGGCGCGACCGGTGATGCGGTTCGAACCCATCACCGTCGGCGGCCGGGACCCGAGGGGGCGGCGGCTGGCGCCGACCCTGGTGCTCAACGTCGAAACCGTCTGGCGGATTCAGCAGATCGCCGAGTACGGTCCGGGCTGGTTCCGCTCCTACGGAACGCCCGACGAGCCCGGCCCGCGGCTGGTGACAGTTGCCGACGGCGTCCGCAATCCGGGTGTGCACGGCGCGGAGGCGGGCCTGCCCCTGTCCGAAATTCTCGATCGGGCGGGCGGTCTCACCGTCGGCCCGCAGGCCCTGTGGGTGAACGGTTTGAGCGGTGGGTTCCTGCCCGCCGAGGCGCGTCATACGCTGTGGTCGCGAAATGCTCTGGCGCCGTTCGGAATCGGAACCGGCGTCGGCGTATTTCGTGTCGTCGCCGCGGGCAGCGATCCATGGCAGGTGGTGCTGTCCGCGCTGACCTATGCGGCGGGTGAATCGGCCGGCCAGTGCGGCCCGTGCATGTTCGGATTGCCCGCCCTGCGTGACGATCTGATCGACCTGCTGGACCGGCGAGCTCCGGCCGACACCGCCGAGCGGCTCCTCCGTAGGCTCCCCCGTGTTCCGGGGCGAGGTGCGTGCCGCTTTCCCGACGGAGTGGCCCGGTTCCTGGCCTCCGCCTTGGACGTCTTCGGTAGCTCGTTACTCGTCGAAAGTATTGGTAGCAAACGTTTTCCGACCGCACGACAAGGATGAATCGTGTCCCTCACAGCTCGGGCCCTCGGCATCGCACGACCCACCTCCGGCGCGCTGGCGATCGATCGGATCGCGTGCACCGGCCACGGTATCTGCGCCCACATCCTGCCGGAGCAGATCGTCCTGGACGACTGGGGCTACCCCGTGCTCGGCGCCGCCGAACCGGACCCCGCGCTCGCCACCGAGGCGATCAAACTCTGCCCGGCCGCGGCCCTGCGGTGGGTGGCACCGCCGGCATGCTGACGAGCGAAATGCATTGGCGCTCAGAGCGTTCGACGTCATAGTTCGGTGCGCACCGTCATCACCGTGGGCGCTGCCGTGCCGGACCACCCGCACGGCGAGGCGCAGGTCGCGATGACCGCGTCGGTGATGGTGCCGTCGCTGTAGAGCGTAGTCCGCAGGACGGCCTGCGCCGGGTAGCCGCAGGCTTGGCATTTGCCGAAGTAGTTGAGAATTTCGCGCGATCGGACAGCGGCGATGCTGCGCCGTCCGGATACGCCGCTCGGCTGGGGGATTTCGCTGTGCACGGTGATCCTTCGATTCGGCGGACGCGGCGGTGCCGGTGACCGACAATCGAGCCGGCCGTGTCCCGGTGGATCCGCTGCCGAGACCGGCGATCCCCCTGCGGTACCGCCGGGCTCATGCAACGGTCGTGCCGAGTCCGTCCTGGTCACGCCGCATGGGGACCGTTCCACGGTCGACGACACCGTTCCATGCTAAGTCGTGAGCGCTGCATTTGGCATGAATTCATCATAACTTCTGCGTGCATTGTGACAAGTCCCAGAGCAAACCATAGTCCGTATGAGCACCGAATATCCGTCGTTCGACAGGTGCTGGGCTACGTCTTCCAAAACTGTGAATATGGAGTAACATACGCTCTCGCGGCCCCGCGGATGACCGGGCGCCGCGGCCGACGGGCAAGGGTGCCCGCATCCGGTGCGTGCGGGAGGTGCGGGCACCGGATGTCCGGCCGATGGGTGAAAGGACCTGTGTCGCAATGCTGAAGCGACTCGATCGGCTTCTGAGCTACGAGATGAAGGTGTCCGAATTCCTCGGGACACTCATCATCCTCGCCGTGCCGTACGGCATCATCGGGGTCATCTGGACCCTGACGCACACCTCGCACCTGAAGCAGATGCACGGCATCGACGTGATCATCTCGTTCCTGGGATCGATCGTGTGCTGGCCCGTGCTCACCTTCTCGAACGTCTGCATGACCTAGTCATGATGGCGCTGGTGTGGCTCATCGACATCGTGGTGATCGGAGTCAAGATCCTCGGTGGGCGAATCAAGGTCAATCCCGTTCTCCGATTCGGCCTGTGGGTCGCGGTGCTGTGTGCCGTGGGCGCCGGGATCGCACTCCTGGGGGCGTTGCTCGTGCTGCTGCAGCACTACTTGGAGAACCTCCCGGGATGATCCGGGTGACGGCTGCACAAGCTCGGAATATTACGTAACTTGACGCGTCGGTTCCAGGGTCTGGACCGTACTTCCGTCGCATCCTGTCGGGTTCTCCGATTCGAGAACAGTCGATAACTTACTATCTTGTGTCGCACCGAAACGGTGTGTAACACTTCACACGCTCAACGCCGGGCGGCCTGGTTGCCGCTGTCTGCGACAAGCGGTGAGCGTGAGAAAGGAACGACCGCTGTGACGTCGACCCGAGCCTCCGATCGGCCGGACCCGCCGGTTCCGCCCTGGCGGACCGCCGACGAGGGTGAGCTGCAGCGACTTGTCGATGCGGCCGGCGGCCTCTGGCGCCGGCATCCGCAACGCTCGCTGGAGACCCTCGGCCGGCAGGTCGCGCTGGGGCGGGAGGCATTCGTTCAGCTCTTCGTCGCGATGATCAAGCGCCGGTTTCCGTACCAGGAATTCATCAAACAGTGCGCCTTCATGGCCAACGTCTCGGCCGCGCCGACCGTGTTCGTGGCCATTCCCATCGCCGTCGTGGTGTCCATCGAGGTCGGTGCCCTGGTGAACCAGGTCGGCGCGACGACGTTCATCGGTTCCGTTGCCGCACTGGGAATCATCCGGCAGGGCGCGCCGCTGGTCTCCGCGCTGATGATCGCCGGTGCGGTGGGTTCGGCGATCTGCGCCGATCTCGGCTCCCGGACGATCCGCGAGGAGATCGACGCCATGCGGGTGATGGGTGTCGATCCGGTGCGCCGGCTGGTCGCCCCCCGCCTGGCCGCGGCGGTGCTGGTGAGCGTATTGCTGTGCGGCTTCATCGTTTTCGTCGGATTCGCGACGGCGTACATGTTCAATGTGTACGCGCAGTCCGGTACCCCCGGATCCTTCATCGGATCGTTCGCGTCGTTCGCGGTGGCCAGCGACCTGTTGATCGCCTTGACCAAGGCCGCGATCTTCGGCGCGCTGACGGCGATCATCGCCTGCGATGTGGGCCTGCACACCAGCGGCGGCCCGGCCGGAGTCGCGAATTCGGTGAACTCCGCGGTGGTCAGCTCCGCGTTGATGTTGTTCGCCACCAACATCATTCTGACTCAGCTGTCGAATACCTTGCTCCCGACGAAGGTCGCGTGAGATGGCCAGCTCCTACACCCCGCCCGTAGCCCGGCCGCTGCGGGCCGTCGGAAACGCCGCGCTCGCACCGGTGCACGCGAACCAGCGTCTCGGGCATCAGACCATCACCTTCTTCCAGGCGGTGGCCGCGATTCCGTTCGTGGTCAAGCACTATCGGAAGGAACTTGCCCGGCTGACCGCGGATGTGAGCTGGGGTAACGGGTCGCTGATCGTGGGTGGCGGCACCATCGGCGTGGTGTTCATCCTGTGCTCGTTCGGCGGCATCATCGTCGGAATGGAGTCCTTCACGGCGTTGAACCTCCTGACCATGAGCCCGCTGACCGGCGCCATCGCCGGATTCGCGACCACCCGGGAGTTGGCGCCCATCCTGGCGACCCTGGCCTTCGCGATCCAATCCGGTTGCCGGTTCACCGCGCAGCTGGGCTCGATGCGGATCTCCGAGGAGATCGACGCGCTGGAATCGTGCGCGATCCGGCCGCTGCCGTACCTGGTCAGCACTCGGATGATTGCCGCGACGGTGACGATCGTGCCGCTCTACAGCGTGGGTCTGGCCGCCGCCTACCTGACCACTAAACTGACGGTGCTGTTCCTCGGCGGCACTACCGCGGGGACCTACGACCACTACTTCTTCCAGTTCCTGATCGGGCCGGACGTCTTCTATTCGCTGCTGAAGGTCGTGATCTTCACGCTGCTCGCGACCTTCATCCAGTGCTACTACGGCTATGTCGCCAGCGGCGGCCCGGAGGGCGTCGGGGTCGCGGCCGGGCGGGCGATCAAGATGGTGATCGTCGTGATGGTTTTCGCGAATCTCTTTCTCACCCTGGCGATTTGGGGCATCGACCCCGGATTCCGGATCTCAGGATAGGTGTCGTTCGTGATTCTCGATCCCAGTGGCCGCGGTGCGACCGCTCGCCAGCTCACGCTGGCCGGTATCGCGATGCTGCTCGTGGTGGCCGCGCTGCTGTATCTGCTGGCGTTGCGCTACACCGGTCGCTTCACCGAGAAGGTGCCCGTCCACGCCGTGCTGACCAGTACCGGAGACGGCCTGCCCAAACATGCCGACGTGAAATTCCGCGGCATGGTCGTCGGCACCGTCGATTCGGTGGAGGTGGTGGCGAAAGGGGAGCGGCAGCGCGCCGATATCGCGTTGAAACCGCATGTCGCCGATGCGATTCCGGCCAACGTCACCGCCCGTGTCATCCCCAACAACCTGTTCGGCGTGACCGCGATCGAATTGGTCGACAACGGGCCCGACACCGCGAAACTGCATTCCGGCTCGACCATTTCCCAGGACACCGGCACCGCGACCATCCAATTGCAGACCACGCTCAACGTGCTGCGCAATGTGCTGAGCAATATCCAGCCGGAGAAGCTCGGCCGGGTGCTGGCGACGCTGTCCGCGGCGCTGGAACCCTCGGCGCGGGTGCCGGGTTCGACCGTGGAGCGGCTCGACACCTGGCTCACCCAGGTGCACGACATTCCCGATATCGGCGACCTGCTGGGTGATCTGGGCCGGGCTGCCACCGCGCTGAGCCAGTCGGCACCGGAACTGGTGGGAGTGCTGTCGGATTCGGTGACGACGGCTCGCACCCTCACCGAGCGGCGCTCGAATCTCGTTGCGCTGCTGACGAATGCGGGCGGCGCCGTCGATTCGGTCAACCACCTGTTCGCGCGCAATCCGGATTCGGGAAAATTCCTCGTCGCCGGTCTGGACGATCTGTTCGGCGGTCTGGCCAAGGATCCCGAGGCCATTCCGTTCACCGCCGCCAACCTCAATACGGCGTTGCAGCGTTTGAAGACCACGTTCCACTGGGGCCCCAAACACCAGATGGTGTGGGCGATGGACGCCTCGCTCACACCGTTCCAGCAGTACACCGCGCAGGACTGCCCGCACTATGGTGACGAGTACGGCCCGCGCTGCGGTGGGGCGACGGTGCCGAATGTGGCGCCGCCCCAGAACTATCCACCGCAGCAACTGCCCCGCTGGCTCGACGCGGCCGGGCCTCGGCCGACGCCGGCGGCCGTGGTGCCGACCGCGCCCGCGCAGCAGCCGCTGATCCCCGGTCTGCCGGTTCTGCCCGGAGTTCCGGCGCTGCCCGGTCTGCCGAGTCTGCCGCTGATCCCCGGCATCACCGCACCGGCCGCCTACCACGCCACGCCCGCAGATCCGGCGGCCCCCCGTCCCGCCGCGCTGCGTGGACCCGCCGCGGTCGCCGCGGTGGTGGGGGGTCCGCCGAATCTGGCGCAGCTCCTGCTGCTGGGGCCGGTGCTCGCCGGTGGCTATCTGACCGTCGGCGAGATGCCGGAAGGGGGTGTGACGCAATGAAATCGACGAAGGCACTGATCGGTTTCGGAATCTTCGCGGTGATCGCGATCGCGCTGACCTCCACCATCTACGGCACGCTGCAACGCACGGTGCCGGGCTCGACCACTCGATATTCGGCCGTCTTCTCCGATGTGCTCGGACTGCGCGTCGGGGACGACGTGCGGATGGCCGGAGTGCGGGTCGGCCGGGTGGACAAGATCGACTTCGTCGGCGACTACAAGGCCGGGGTGGAGTTCAGCATCCGGAGCAATCAACATCTGACCACCACGACCAAGGCCATGGTGCGGTACCAGAATCTGATCGGTCAGCGCTACGTCGCGCTGGCGCCGGGTAAGGACGCGGGCCGGCAGTTGCCGGCGGGCGGGCGCATTCCGCTCGAGCACACCGAGCCGTCGTTCGATGTGTCGGCCTTGCTGTCCGGCTTCGAACCACTGTTCTCGGTGCTGCAGCCGGATCAGGTGAATTCGCTGTCCGAGACGCTGATTCAGGCGCTGCAAGGCAACCAGGTCTCGCTGAGCACCTTGATCACCCAGGCCGCGCAGCTGGCCGGAACCTTCGGCCAGCGCGACAAGATCCTCGGCGATGTGGTCTCCAACCTCAGCAGTGTGATGGCGGGCCTCGCGCATCGCAGCAACGAGCTGGAAACCCTGATCACCCAGACCCGTTCGCTGATGGACGGGCTCTACGCCCAGGGTGAGGCGTTGAAGTCGTCGGTCGACCAGGTCGCCACCTCGACCGATGCGCTGGTCGGGTTGGTCGCCCAGGTCAAACCCGGTATCGCGGCCGCACAGAACAAGGCCACCACCGGCGTGGCGCTGCTGCTGCTCAACGGCGCGGCGCTGGACCGGGCGGCGGTGCAACTGCCGAACGTGCTGAACCGCGTGGCCCAGTTCTCCAGCTACGGCGCCTACGGCAACGCCTACTTCTGCGGTCTCGACGTCTCGCTGTGGGGCGTGCTGCTGCCGCCGGGCCTGTTCTCCCAGATCGGTGGCAACGCGCATTCGGAGGTGTGCCGATGATGGCGAGGTTCTCGCGACCGAGGTTGCCGAAAGTGTTCGGTTTCCTGCGCAACCGGTATCTGCGGCTCGGCCTGATCGCCTCGGCGACCGTGCTGATCCTGCTGCTCGGCTCCAGCGCGCTGACCCAGGCGCGGTTGGGGGACAAGATGATTCACGCCGAATTCGCACAGGCCGCGGGGCTGCGCGCCGGTGCGACCGTAGACGTCTCGGGGATCGAGGTGGGCGCGGTGCGGGCGGTGCGGCTCGACGGCGCCAAGGTGGTCGCGGACCTGAAGGTGCGCCGCGATCTGCGACTGGGCCCGGACGCGCGCGCGGCGATCAAGATGTCGACCATCCTGGGGCGGTTGCATGTCGATCTCGTTCCCGGCAATGGAAAAGGACTGCCGGACAACCGGATCAAGCTCGACCACACCAGCGTGCCCTACAACCTGAGCAAGGTGATCCAGGACCCGCAGTACAAGGCATCGTTCGAACGGATCGAGCGGATCGACCCGCAGAAGTTGCGCCAGGCCCTCGACACCATGAATCAGCAGATGGGCGATTCGCCGCAGCTGGCGGTGCAGGCGCTCGACAGCATCGGCTCGCTGGCCAAGGTGATCAACGACCGCCGCGACGAGGTCGACACCCTGCTGAAGGGGATGGATCAGGTCTCACAGCTGGTCGCCGACAATCAGAACAGCGTGCTGATGCTGCTGACCCGCGGCGAGGCCATCGGCCAGGCGGTGCAGAAGCGCCAGCAGCTGCTGAAGAGCCTGCTCGACAATGTCGCCTCACTGTCGAAGTTGTTGCAGGACATGGGGTTGGAGAACAACAACCAGTTCGGCCCGATGATCCGGGATCTGAACACCATGTCCGAGGGGCTGGAGAAGAACAAGGCCAACCTCGACCGGCTCTACGAGATCATGCCGGTGACCTTGCGGCAGTTCAACAACGTATTGGGCAACGGACCGTACGGCGATGTGTATGTGCCGTGGGGGCTGTTCCCCGACAACTGGATCTGTTTCGCACAGGTCGTTCAGGGGTGTAAGTGATGAAACTGCGCGCGCTGGCCCAACTGGCCGCGGTGTGCCTGGTCGCCTCCGCCGGCTCGGGCTGTTCGCTGCTGCCGGGTTCGCTCGGCACCGCCGCCGACGAGGCGCTCGGCGACAACATGCGCATCAGCGCCGACTTCGACAATGTGGCAGGGCTCTACGCCGGCAACGAGGTCGATGTGCTGGGTGTGCCGGTCGGCACGGTCGAATCGGTGGAGGCCAAGGGCACCTACGTGCAGGTGGTCATGAAGGTCGACAAGAGCGTGAAGCTGCCCGCCGACGCCATGGCCGCACTGGTGAATCCGCAGCTGATCACCAACCGCCACGTCGAACTGGCGCCGGCCTACGACGGAACCGGGCCCACCATGGCCGACGGCGCGCATATTCCCTTGCCGCGCACCAGGACACCGGTGGAGCTCGACCGCATCATGCAGACCTTCGACCAGCTGGGTGCGTCTCTGAAGGGTGACAGCGACACCGGGCCGATGGCCAGCCGGGTGTTGTTCCCGTTGCTCGACGGCAACGGCGACAAACTGCGCGCGACGCTGGACGCGCTCTCGGGTGCGTTCGAGACGACCTTCGCCAACAAGGACCAGATCTCCAACACGATCGTCAAACTCAACGACATCACTCAGGTCATCGCCCAGAACGATCAGACCGTGCGGGATTTCAGCGGCCGGCTCACCGAACTGCTGAAGTTGATGGGCGATCAGGCGCCCGGCTTGCAGGCGGTGCTCACCCAGCTCAACGATTTCGTCGCCAATACCGCCACGGTGGTGGGGCAGAACAAGGATCAGCTCGCCGGAGCACTGAGCCGGTTCGTCGCGATCAGCGATCAGATGCGTGCCAATGCCCGCAATCTCACCGAAATCGTGGATGTCGCGCCGCTGATGTTCGAAAACCTCGCCAACGCCACCAGTTACGAACATCAGGCGCTGCGCCTGCACGGCCTGCTCGATAAATCGGTGCTCGACGGTGAAGCGCTCTCGACCTTCTGTGAGCGGGTGATGATGCGCCTGGACGGCTGCCGGACCGGGAGGATCGCCGATCTGGGGCCCGATTTCGGACTCACCGCAGCACTTCTGGGGATCAGCGGAAAATGACACGATCACAGCGCAGAACATCTCGCCGCGGCATCGTTTTCACCGCCGTCGCGACCGCCACCACACTCGGTATCAGCGGATGCGGCCCGACCCTCGAGAATGTGCCGATGCCCAAGCCGGGTATCGACGGTCCGGGCTATACCGTTCATGCCGCGTTCACCGATGTGCTGAATCTGCCCGATCACGCCCACGTGCGGATCGGCGGCACCGATATCGGCACCGTCACCGGTATCGAGACCACGAATTTCATCGCCGACGTGCGGATGCAGATCCGCTCCGACATCGTGCTGCCACGCGGGACCACGGTGGAATTGCGTCAGGCCACGCCGCTCGGCGACATGTCGGTTGCCATGACCCTGCCGGCCGCGCAGGAGGCGGGCCCGCCGCTGCGCGACGGAGACACCATCGGCACCGACCACACCGGCACCGCGGCCTCCGTCGAGCAGTTGATGATGTCGGTGGCCATGCTGGTCAACGGCGGCGGTATCAACCAGGCCGCACAGATCACCACGCAGATGAATTCGATGTTCGCCGGGCGGGGACCGCAATTGGCGCATCTGCTGAGCGAGATGACCAGCGTGATCGCCGCGCTCAACCAGCGCACCGGCGATATCGACGCCACCCTGCAGGGATTGAATACGCTGTCCGGGGAATTGGCCAGGCGCAAAAAGGAACTCGGCGCGGCCGCCGATACCTTCCCGCAACTGCTCGGACTGGTGAACGAGAACAATCAGCGCATCGTGGATCTCACCACCAAGGTATCGACCACCATGGCGGCGCTGGGCGATTTCACCGACACCACCAGCCCGCAGTTCCTGAGCCTGTTCGACAGCATCCAGAAATTGATGTCGGGCTTCACGGAAATGGGCGGCAATCTCACCGAGGCGCTCGACGGGCTCAACGACATCTATCCGCCGCTCATGGCCAGCCTGCGGGGTTCGGGATTGGCCGTCATGCCGGTGGTTTCGTATCTGAGCATCGGTGCGCTCAGCGATCCGCACGGCAGCCGGTGGCCCGAAATCGGTGACGTTCCGGCGTTCGCCGGCAGTTTGGCGCAGGTATTCGAGAAAGTGTTCGGCCGGGTCATCAGTCCGCCGCAACCGGTGCCGGGTGCGGCGCCGCCGGAAGCGCCCGGCACGCCGGCCGAACCTTCCCAGCAGGGTGGTGAGCGATGAATACGCCGCTGTGGAATTGGGTGGTGCGCCGGCGCATCGCCCTGGCCAACCTCAGCCTGATCGTGGTGCTGGTGATCGGCTCCGGATATCTGGCCCGATATGTGCTGCGGTTCAATCCTTTTCCGCACACCTTCACCGTCACCGTGCAACTCGCCACCTCGGGTGGCATTCTTCCGGGCAACGACGTGACCTTCCGCGGCACCCGGGTCGGCAAGGTCGCCGATGTGCGGGTTTCCGGCGACGGAATCGACGCGATCGCCGAAATCGACGACAGCGCGAAGATTCCCGTCGGGGGCGCGGTGCACGTCGGCCGATTGTCCGCGGCGGGTGAGCAGTATCTGGACTTCCGGCCCGACGCCGACACCGGGCCGTATCTGTCCGACGGCGCCGTCGTGGAGCGCGCACGCACCAGCGTGCCGATTCCGGTGCAGAATCTGCTCACCGATCTCAGCGGATTCATCGGCGGGATGAATCCGGACCGGCTCACCGTGGTCGTCGACGAGCTGGACAAGGCGCTGGGCGGCGGCCCGGATCGATTGCGCAACATGATCTCCGGGATCAGTCGTGCGATGGCGGGGCTGTCCGATCTGCTGCCGCAGACCCAGCAGCTGCTCGAGAACCTGCAGGTGATCGCGGAGACCACCTCGCACGCGCAGCCCGATCTGAGCACGCTGACCGCGGCGGGCAGCGCACTGTTCCAGCAGGCCACCGCCGCCGACAACGAGATCCGGAAATTCCTCGACCAGGGGCCCGGCGAGCTCGCGACACTCGGCGATGTGGTGGCGAAGAATCAGGATCCGCTGACCGATCTGGTCACCAATTTCGTCGCCATCACCAAGGCGGCGAAGCTGCGGCAGCCGGCGATCGAGGCGCTGTTTCCCGCACTGCGCCAAGGTATTCAAGCGCTCGGGGTGCCCGCCCACGACGGCGCCTATCACACGCTCGCCGACTTCTGGCCGCGTCCCACCTGCGACTACGACACGATTCCGGTGTCCCCGGCCAAGGTCATGACCGACACCCGGGTGCGGTTGTACAACTACTGCCTCACCGCCGATCCCGCACTGCAGGTGCGTGGTTCGGCCAACGCGCCGCGGCCGAACATCCCCGACAACGGGTCCGGGCCGCCGCCGGGCGTCACCGGTAACGAACTGTCGCGGCCCATCCCGCCCGGCCCCATACCCGACAACTAGGAAGCGAACGCGATGAGCGACAAGGAAAGCGGAGGCGCCGAGGAGCGCGAACCCACGATCGACACCGTCGACGAACCGGAGACCGCGGCGGCCCCGGAGTCCGATACGGCCGGATCGGATGCGGCGGGGACATCCGATACCACCGAGTCGAGCCCCACCGAAACGACGGCCGCAGCCGAGATTTCGCCGCTGTCGCGACTGCGTCCGGCCGCCGGGGGACGCGGTGTGCGGATCGGCCTGCGGGCGGCGGCGGCGCTGGTCCTGGGCGCCGCGATCGGCAGCAGTATCTACTTCTACCTGCAGAACAAGGATCACGAGGAGGTGCTGGAGGCGCAGGCGCAGGCCCGCCAGGCCGCCTGCGCCTACGGCCCGGTGGTCTCGACCTACGATTCCAAGCACCTCGACCAGTACGTCCGCGATGTGCTGGCCGGCGCGTCCGGTGAATGGAAGAAGCAGTTCGAGTCCAACAGCAAGGACCTCAGCGACGTCCTGGCCAAGGGTGAGGTCGTCGCCAAGTCGACGGATGTGCAGTGCGCCATCCGTTCCGGGGACAAGAATTCCGCGGAGGCGATCGTGGTGATCGGCCAGACCATCACCAGCCTGGGCACCCAGGGCAAACCGGAACCGGGCCAGTTGTCGACGGTCATGCGACTGCAGAAGCAGGGCGATCGCTGGCTGGTCGACAAGATCAGTACGCCGCTGACTCCGCTACCGCCGCAGTCGTAGCGGTTCCCCGGCGAAAAGAATTGGCGGACAATGTGAGTCGCGCACAGGACGGGCGTGCGAAGGCGACGGCGCCGGCCACGCACAACCCCGAGCGTGTGATCCGCCGCCGGCCCAAGAACCGCCGGGCGCAGATCGCCTCCGCCTCGGCGGCGGCCTTCGGATCGCTGGGTTATCACGGCGTGAGCATGGAGGACATCGCCGCCCGGCTGGGGATTTCCTCGGCCGCGCTGTACCGGCACTATCCGAGCAAGTACGCGCTGTTCCGCGAGGAGCTGCTGCGCTTGTCCACAGCCGCGGTGACCGCGGTGACGCTGCCCGCGGAGGCGCAGAGCCACAGCGCCGAAACGCGACTCGGACTCGTCATCGATGCCATCGTGGCCGATACCATCGCCAATCGCCCCACGGCCGCGCTGGCCCGGTGGGAGGCGCGCTACCTCGATCGCGACGATCGCCGGACCTTCGACGAACGGTTCGAGACCGCGATCTCCGCGCTGCGGGCGCTGATCGGCGAACTGCGCCCGGAGTTGTCCCGCCGCGCGGGCCTGGTGCGTGCCGTCGCGATCTTCAGTGTGGTGAGCAGTATCGGCGACCACCACGCGCATCTGCCGGCGAAATCGCTCGCGGTGCTGCTGAGCGAGGCCGCGTGGTCGTTGATCCGCGCCGACCTGCCGGTGGCCGCCGACGCACCGGAACCTGTGCGAGCGAACGAGATTCCGCAATCGTTCAAACATCGGGTGCTGCTCGACAAGGCGGTCGAGCTGTTCCACGAGCGCGGCTATCCGAATGTGAGCGTGGAGGAGATCGCGGCGGCGGCCGAACTGTCGGCGGCCTCGGCGGTGTACCGGTACTACCGCAGTAAGGATGCCTTGCTGGCGGCGGCATTCCGGCGGGTGGCCGACCGGATGGCCGCCGCGATCGCACCCGCGGTGGAGGCGTCACAGACCTCCGAGGAGGCGCTGGCGAGGTTGATCGACCTCTATGTCGAGGGATCGTTCGCCGAGCGCGAGCTGACGTTCGTCTACTACGCCGAATTCGGCAATGTCGGCGCCTACGAGCGCACGGTGCTGCGCAATATCCAGCGGCTGGTGGTCGCCGAATGGGTGGAACTGCTGGTCGATGCGCGGCCCGAGCTGGCGCGGGCGCAGGCCCGCATCCTGGTCCATGCCGGATTCGGCCTCGTCGTCGGTCTGGGGCGGCTGTTCGGCAACGACCAGCAGATCTGCCCTCGAGCCCAGGTGATCGGATTGATGGAGATGACGTTGTTCGGACGGCTTGCGCGACAGGCGTAGCGGTTCTTGAATATGTGACAACTTAGATGACGGCATGCGGCTTCAAGTACGGGATATTTCGTTATTGGCCCGTTGATCGAGAGAGAATTACGGGTAACATAATGGAGGCCGGGCCGACCCTGAGGAGTGTACGAGGGGGTGTCGCCGGGGCAGAGGGAGAAATCCGCGAGAGCGCCGGTAACCGCGCATCGGTGGTTGTCGCGTCGGCTCCGAGACGAGCCGGTCTGCCGGGCGGGCCCCTCGGTCTCCCGTGTCGCATGGTGCCGCCGATCCCGGCGGCACCGCCCGCGCCCCGCAGCGCGGGGCCCGGCGCATCTCCGGTCGCGCCGGCGAAACGTTCCGAGAGAGGACTCGCATGACAACGGCAACGCAGCCTTGGGAGCCGAATTACACCGACCCGCACAGTGATTCCTACGTTCCGGAGGAATCCGTGCCGGTCGGGCGAGGCCGGGCGGAGGACGAGCGAGCTGTGCGGCCCGACGTCGCGCAGACGCCGCCGCTGACCCTGGAGCAGACGCGCATTCACATCCCGGACTTCTATCGCTCACCGCGCAAGCGCCCCGCGCAACTGCCCGACGCCCTGGATTTCTGGATGTTCGCGGGCGCCGCGGCCAACGTCGCGATGCAGTTCGCGCATCCCGCGGTGGCGGCCGGTGTCATGGAGAGCACCGTGGAATCCGGTGCGCTCATGGTGCATCCGTGGAAGCGACTGCGCACCACGGCGTCGTATCTGGCGGTGGCGATTCTCGGCACGCCCGAGGAGAAGGAGGAGTTCCGTGAGGCGGTGAATGTCGCGCACCGGCAGGTGCGGTCGAAACCCGGCTCGAAGGTGAAGTACAACGCCTTCGACCGCAATCTGCAGCTGTATGTCGCGGCCTGCATCTACATCGGCTTCGAGGACTCCCATCAGCTGATCAACGGCAAGATGTCACCGGAGGAGCTCGAGGCGTTCTATCAGGGCGCGGACACCTTCGGCACCACGCTGCAGGTGCATCCCGACATGTGGCCGAAGACGCGCGCCGAATTCGACGAGTACTGGGTCGAGGCCTGCCGTCAGGTGATCGTCGACGACGCCTTCCGAGCGTATATCGGTGACCTGCTGCATCTTCGGATGATCCACTGGTACATGCGACTGCTCTTCGGCGGGCTGCTGCGCTTCCTGACCGCCGGCTTCCTGCCTCCGCATTTCCGCGAACAGATGGGCGTGGAGTGGAGCGCGGCCGACCAGCGCCGATTCGAGCATCTGTTCCTGTTCGTGGGATTTGTGAACCGCTTCATCCCCAAGTTCATTCGGTTCTCCGGGACGAAGATGATGATGCGAGATGTGCAGCGTCGGATCCGCAAACAGAAGGTCCTCGTCTGATCTGAATCCACCGGTGCGGCACGGTGATTGCCGACCGTGACGGGTGCGGCGGACCGGCCACTCGGCTCCGCCCTCTCCGCCTCCGCTTGTGAAAATCCGGGCTCGCTCCATGCGGACGGGAACTGGGGACCACGACGGAACGAGCCCGGATGGACGGTCCGGTCGATCACACCCACGGGCACCACGAGCTCGGTCGATCGTCGCGAACAGTACATCACCTCACGTGAGTTAGGCGTCTCGCTCGCGTCGCCGAGTGTGTGATGGCGCACTAATAGTTTGTGCACTAACTATTAGCACGCTAATCTGGCCTCGACACGAGGAGGTGGGCATGACGACCGACGTCGACGATCCGCTGCGGCTGGACCGGCAGGTATGTTTCGCCCTGGCCGTCGCGAACCGATCGGTGCTGACGGTGTATCGCCCGCTGCTGGAGCCCTTGGGGCTCACCCATCCGCAGTATCTGGTGATGCTGGCGCTGTGGGGCGAGGCTCCGATGTCGGTGAAGGCCATCGCCGAGGCGATTCAACTCGATTCCGCCACGCTGTCTCCGCTGCTCAAGCGGCTCGAGTCGGCAGGCCTCATCACCCGCCATCGTGATCCGCGCGACGAACGCACACTGCTGATCGATCTGACCGAAGCCGGGTGGGCGCTGCGCCGCCAGGCCGAGTTGATCCCCCCGGCGGTCGTGCGGCGGCTGGGCGTGAGCCTGGCCGATCTGGAGGAACTGCGCGAGGTACTGACCCGCGTCAACGAGGCCGCCCGGCGAGCCGCGCTCGCCGATATCCAGGGAGCTACCCATGAGTGAGCAGAAGCCGAATCCGGTTCAGCGCGTGCGCTATATCTGCGGCGCCACGCTGCCGCCCTCGATGCAGCAGTGGGTCCTTCGCGATCTGACCGGCCCGGGCGCCGCCCGCCGCTACCTGCTGCGATTCCTGGTGCCGATCATCCCCGTACTGTGCCTGTTCCTGCTGGTCCCGGGCCCGCTGTGGATCGGATTGTCGATGGCGGCGCTGCTGTACGTCCCGCTGGTCTACTTCACCATCGCGCTGATGTACGTGTATCGGCGGCACCGCCTGCTCAAGCACGGGCTCGATCCCGAACTGGCCGACATCGCCGAACGGGAGCGTGCGGCGGCCGAACGCGAGCAGTACGAACTGCGGCACGGCCGCGGCTGACGCCCACGCGGTCGCGGAATGTGTGCCCGCCGAACCGATTCCGTGCCACGACGCGAACGACCGGTCTCGGCTCGTCGCGCCCGCGGTCGGTTATCGGGGGTGTACTGTAAGTCCTGTCGGTAATCGCACAGTGCGCTGTGCGCGCGAGCGGTGCGGCCGATTCGCTGGCCGGACGGGCCGTCGATGGTGAGAGTCTGAAGGACATCCGATATGAGTGAGCAGCCGAATCTGTTCAGCCACAGTCCGGTACCCATCGAGACGCCGGCACCTGCCGGCGGGGTGGCGCATCGTCCGCTGTTTCGCAGTGCGAGTTCCTCGGCCGGACCCGAGGGCGGGGAGGCGCCCGCCGACGATATAGCCCGGTAATCCACACGGCGCCCGTAGTCGATCAGTCCGGGATCACGGACACGATCCGGCAACGGGCGCGCCCGTGCGCACCGGCGGCGATCGCGGTGAACGGGCGCGGACACGCGGTCGCGGCGGGAATTGATACGAAACCTATATCCGCCGCGACCGAACCGTTAGCAAATCATCATCGAATTGCCGATTTTCGCTCTTGGACGGTGATCAGATGCCGAAAGAGGGCTTTCGTGCTCCGGTAATGTCGGTCCCGCAATCATTCGGCTAACGAATCGGCGGGGAAGTCACAACCAGGCGCTACCTGCTGGGGACGGAGTCCGGCATGAGTGCTGTGACTTTCGGTTCCCCGGATATCCGGGGGCACGTACATCGGTTGTCGGCCGGAATCACCGACGCGCAATGGCTGCGAGTGGCCGTGGAAACCTCGGCCGCATGCGTCAGCGCCGCGATCGCCGGGCTGGCCATGATGATGCCGATCAGCCAATCCTGGCTGTCGCCGGGATCGGCGCTGCAGGTCGACCTGCTGATCTTCAATATGCCGCTGGCCCTCACCGCCGGCGCGCTGATCGCCGTCATCGCGGTCTCGGTGTCGGCGGCGATCGGCAGCAGCCGCCTGGCCTGGTGCGCGGTCTTCTGTGCGACCTCGGCGATGCTGGTGAACCACACCCTGCTGGTGAAGCTGGAGACCCGGACCCTGTCGACGCTCAACTACGTCGACTCCATGCTCGCCGGAGTGATCCTGGGCTGTCTGGCCGCGGCGGTGTGGCATCGGCGAGCCCCTGCCGGGGGGTATCTGTTCGGTGCGCTGGCTTCGATTCTGTTCGCCGACCTCACCCAGGCGCCGGATTTCGCCTCCACCGTCGCGGGGGAGGGCATAATGCGCGGGGCGCCTCCGGTCTGGATGATTGTCGTCGCACTCGTCCTGATGCTCGGCACGGCCCTGCTCTTTCGCCAAGAACAGCGACCGGAACCCGACGACAGTGCGGTGGTACCGCTGAAACCGGTGGTGTCGGCGGTCGTGATCGTCTCGGCGACGCTGGGGACCTCCGTCTGGATGGCCCGCGGCGGCGCGCTGGTATCGATTCTGGTGGGCGGGGCGCTCCTGCTGCTCGCGACCGCGGTGGCGGCGCTGCTGCTTCCCGGACGCGACGGAATGCTGGTGGTGGTGATGGTGGCCTTCGCTTCCGCGGGGTCGGCCCTGCTCACCGTTCCGCGGCCGGCCTGGTCGACCGTGCTGGTGGTCGCGGCCGCGGGCGCCGGCCTCTACGCCGGATGGCGCATTCGCCTGCCGTTGCAGGCTGTCGCCGGATCCGTCGCGCTGTCCATCGCCGCTGCGGTGAGCTCGTCGCTGGTGGACGTCCCGACCGCGGCGGTAACAGTGCCGAGCTGTATCGCACTGGCGGTGGTCGCCGGATATGCGCTGGGATGTGCCATCGGCCCGCGAGCGACCAGTGCGGTCGTCGGCATCGTCATCCTGTTCGTGCCGTCCGCGGGGGTGGCTCTGCAGGGTCGCGACCTCGGCCGGATCGAATATTCGCATACCTGGTTCCGCAGTGCGGAGGCCGCGGTCACCGCGGTGCCGGGACTCGTCGCGGCCGGGATCGGCATCGGGTGCGCCGCCATCGCGCTGCTCATCGGGCGGCTGCGGCCGGGCGATCCCTTCGGCCGGCACGCCGCCGACAGCGCGGAGAAGCCGAATCCGGCTCAGGCGCGGCGCAATTCGCTCACCACCGCGAAGTCGACGCCGTCGGCATCGGCGAGGTAGACCGGCTGGGTGGTGTGCGCGCCGCGCACCTTCACCTCACCGCGCGGGCCGCCGTAGCGAACCCGGGCGGCATGGCGTTCGATGGCGCGCACGTCGAGGCTGCGCGCCGCCTCCGCCAGCGAGGCGAACAGCAGCAGGCCCTCGTAACAGGATTCGCCGATATTGTTCAGCGCGGGTGCGAAGGTGCCGTACCGAGCCGTGTAGCGGCTGCCGAAATCCATCGCCTCGGGCGAGACCACACTCTCGAAATAGCCTGAGGCGGTGAATAATCCGCGGGTGCTGTCCGGGCCACCCGCGAACAGGACGTCCTCGCCGATCATCATGCTCAGCCGCAACCGGTGCTCGTCGAGACCCGCGCGGGCGAAGGCGCGATTGAACGCCGCGCAGTCGGCGCCGACCAGCAACAGCAGCACCCCCTGCGCCGAGGAGTGGCGAATCAGGTCGAGGGCCGGACCGAAGGCGCGGCTGCCGAGCGGGACGAATGCCTCGCCGACGATGTCGATGTCGCCGAATGCCGCCGCCTCGCGGGTGACCCGGGCGGTTTCGCGCGGCCACACGTAATCGTTGCCGACGATGCACCAGCGGCGGATGCCCTGCTCCGTGCGCAGCCAGCGCAGCGCGGGAAAGAGCTGATGATCGGGCGTCTCGCCCACCATGTACACGCCGTCGGAATTCTCGCCGCCCTCGTAGAACGTGGTGTAGACGTACGGGACCCGCCCTGCCGTGCGGGGCGTCAGCACCCGGCGGGCATTGGACAGGTGCCAGCCCACCACGCCGTCGACGGCGCCGGTGCCGATCATGCGATCGATTCGTTCGGCCAGCAGTGGCAGCGGTGCGCCCGAATCGACCGTGTGCAATCGCACCGGCCGCTCGAGAATTCCGCCCGCGCGATTGATGTCCTCCACCGCCAGCGCGGCGCACGCCTCACAGGAGGGGCCGAACAGGCCCGCCGGTCCGCTACCGGGCACCACCAGCGCGATATCGACGGTGTCGCGCCCGCCGCGGGAGTTCGAAATCCTCACCGGAACCTCCGCCGCCCGAAACGTCCATCGCCGAATAGTCGCCCCCGAGCCGACCATGTTAACGACGGCCCGTGTGGGTGGCGAGCGGCGACCTTCCAGGGCTGGTGAAGGGGCCTCGTTTGGCATATACCCCCTGTGGGTATATGGTCGTGGTAATCGCTCGGCCTGTCGAGAGGAGTCGTGCACATGGACGGCAACGGCCATGAAACCGTGGTACTGGATCTGAACGGCCTGCACTGGGCGAGCCGGCGGCAGGTCGCCACCCGGGTCCTGCAACGCCGCCCCGGCGTGCTCGAGGCCACGGTCAATCCCGCCGCCCAGACCGCGACGGTCAGCTTCGACCCGGGCCGGACCTCGGTCCACGATTTGCGGGAGTGGTTGCGCGACTGCGGGATCCACTGCTCCGGCCGATCGGTTCCCCGGCACGTCTGCGATCCGCTGGCCGAGCCGTCCGGCCCGTCTCGTCCCGACGGCGCGCACCGGCACGAACCCGCGGAGCCCAGGCACGATCACCACGGCACCCACGACCACCACGACATGTCGATGGCCGCGATGGCCGCCGACATGCGCAACCGATTTCTGGTCGCGCTGGTGTTCTCGGTGCTGGTCATGGTGTGGTCACCGATGGCGACGGACATGTTCGGCATCGACCTGCCGGTGCCGTTCGGGCTACGCCAGGATGTGTGGGCGCTGATCCTGAGTCTGCCGGTGATCGGCTATTCGTCGACGATCTTCTTCACCGGTGCGTGGCAGGCGCTGCGGGCGCGGACCCTCGACATGATGGTGCTGGTCGCGGTCGCCATCGGGGCGGGATGGCTGTATTCGCTCGCGATCACGCTGACCGGCGGCGGCGAGGTCTTCTACGAGGCGTCGACCATGCTCGCCACCTTCGTGCTGCTCGGGCACTGGTTCGAGATGCGCGCCCGGGGCGGCGCCACCGACGCCATCCGCACGCTGCTCGACCTCGCGCCACCGCGCGCGGTGGTGGTGCGTGACGGCGAGGAGGTGGAGATTCCCACCGCCGAGGTCGCCGTCGGTGATCTGCTGCTGGTGCGGCCGGGCGCCAAGATCCCGGTCGACGGCGTCGTGGAAGACGGCGACAGCGACGTCGACGAGTCGATGGTGACCGGGGAGAGTCTGCCGGTGCACAAGCAACCGGGTGCTCCGGTGATCGGCGCGAGCATCAACGTCGACGGCACCCTGCGCGTGCGTGCGGACAAGGTCGGTTCCGACACCGCGCTGGCGCAGATCGTGAATCTGGTTCAGCAGGCGCAGAATTCGAAGGCGCCGGGCCAGAAACTGGCCGACCGCGCGGCGTTCTGGCTGGTACTGGTCGCACTGATCGGCGGTGCGGTCACGCTGGCGGGATGGTTGCTCGCCGGAGCCACCTTCGCCACGGCCATGTTGTTCGCCATCACCGTCGTGGTGATCACCTGCCCCGACGCCCTGGGCCTGGCCACGCCGACGGCCGTCATGGTCGGCACCGGACTGGGCGCTCGCCGGGGCGTGCTGTTCAAGAACGCGCTGGCCCTGGAGACGGCGGCGCGCGTCGACGTGGTGGTGCTGGACAAGACCGGCACGCTGACGAAGGGCGAACCGGCCGTCACCGAATTCGTGACCGCGGCGGCGGAGCCCTCGCCCCGGCTGCTCGCGGCGCTGGCCGCGGTCGAACGGGAATCGGAACACCCACTGGCACAGGCGATCGTCCGCTACGCGCAGGAGCGCGGCGCCGCGCCGGCGCGGGCCGAGAAGTTCGAGAACGTGCCGGGACACGGCGCCGTCGCGACGGTCGACGGGCAGCGTGTCGTGGTCGGCAACCGGCGACTGCTGGATCGGGAGGGGATCGAACTCGGCGAATTGGCCGACGCTCGGGCCCGGATCGCGGACGGCGGGCAGACCGCCGTGCTGGTGGCGGTCGACGACAAGGCGGTCGCGGTGGTCGGGATCGCCGACGAACCCCGTGAGACCGCCGCCGCGGCGGTGCGCGAAATGCACGATCTGGGTGTGGAAGTCGTGATGCTGACCGGCGACAATCGCGCCACGGCCGATCGTATCGCGGCCGAATTGGGCATCGATACCGTCATCGCGGAGGTGCTGCCGGGCGACAAGGCCGACACCATCGCGCAATTACAGTCGGGCGGAAGGAAAGTCGCGATGGTGGGCGACGGCGTGAACGACGCGCCCGCGCTGGCACGGGCCGACCTCGGCATCGCCATCGGGGCCGGCACGGACGTGGCCATCGACACCGCGGATGTCGTGCTGATGCGATCGGACCCGCTCGATGTGCCCACCGCCTTACGGATCGGCCGCGGCACGCTGCGCAAGATGCATCAGAACCTGGCGTGGGCGGTGGGATACAACGCGGTCGCACTCCCGATCGCGGCCGGCGTGCTCGAACCGGCCTTCGGATTCACCCTCCGCCCGGAGATCGCCGCACTGACCATGTCGGGATCCAGTATCATCGTCGCGCTGAACGCGGTGTCGCTCAAACGACTTCGGCTTCCCGAGCCGCAGGGCTGAGACCCGGAGCGGCCGGACGGCCGGGAGCCGCGAGGATGCCGCCGCTACGGCCGGGCGACGGGCGAGCGGGGAACGACCGCCGAGATCTGTGCGCACAACTGCCAGGGCCGCTCGGTGTCCACGGTCGACTTACCGCTGGTCAGAATCGCGCCGGACAGTCCGCGGTCGAGGTCGGCCCAGCCGTACTGGGTGGTCAATCCGCTACGGCCGAAATGCTTTTCGGTGTGGGCGCCGAATTTCGACCGCCGCCCGCCCAGCTCGAAGCCGGCTCGACTGACCCGGCCGGCGATGCCGGGGATCCGGGGAGCGGGTGCGATCGCGCTGTGCAGAGTGTCGGGAGACAGGATCCGCACGCCGTCGAGTTCCCCACCGCGACAAAGGATTTCGTAGAAGCGCGAGAGTTCCGCGGCAGTGGTCACGAGATTGCCGGAGGGAAGCTCCGCGGTGAGGAACGCGCGCACCGAATCCGCCGAGGTCGAGGCGCTCATTCCACCGCCGAGTGCCTTGCCGGCCACCACCGACCAGGCCCGGGAGGGTCGCGGTCCGGTGCGCACACTCGGCACCACCCGGTCGACGTCCTCCGGGCTCACCCCGAAGGTCGTCCACCGGAAACCGAGCGGATTCAGCACCTGCTCGGCGAGATGGTCGCGCATCCGTTTGCCGGTCGCGCGCTGGACCAGCAGACGCAGGATCAATCCACTGGTCAATGCGTGATAGACGCGAAACCGCCGGGGCGGCCAACTCGGCCGCAACTCGGTCAGCGCCCGCACCGCGACCTCCTCGTCGACGACGGCGTCGAAGCCGCGGTAGCCCGCCGGCATGAACGGCACCCCGGCGGCGTGGGAGAGCACATCGGCGATGGTGATGCGGCCCTTGCCGTGCGCGGCGAATTCCGGAATGTAGTCGCACACCCGGTCTTCCGGCGCGAAGGCGCCCTGTTCGATCAGCATCGCCGTCACCGTCGCGGCGACGCCTTTGGCGGTGGAGAAACCGCAGAACGGAGAGTCGACGGTGATCGGTATGCGTTCGACGTCGGGTCCGTCGCCGGGGGCGTTACCCCAGCCGTGGCCGATAGCCCGGTTCAGCACGATCGCGCCGTGGCGGCGCAGGCAGATCTGGATCGCCGGAGTGGTTCCCATCCGGTACCACGCGCGGACCGACTCCCACACCGCCTCGACGTCGCCTCGGCGCAGACCCACCACGGTGGGGTCGTCCTCGGGGCCCACCGCGGTCACGGTGTCCGGGTCGGCGGGTACGGGAACCATCGGGGCGACACTGCTCACGGCGTCAGCATAGTGATCGAAGGCATCGGTGCAGGTCAGAGCTACAGCCCGGGCGCGACCGGTTCGACCGTGCGCCATCCGACGCTGGTCACCGACGGTTCCAGGCTCAGCCGGCTGACCGCCGATTCCATCTGCCGGTCGTCGCGCTGATCGCCGACCAGATCCGCGCGCACCTCCACCCGGCCGGCATCCTCGGCGTTGGCGCTGGCGACCGACACGAGCCGGAAGTCCGTGCGCGTCAACGCCTGGACCAGCAGCGCGCGCACATGCGCTTCGTGCGCGTCGTCGGTGACGGCGGTGAACGCGTAGTGCGCTGGCTGCTCGTTACCCGATTCCGGCTGGCGGTCGACCGCTCGCCCGGCCGCCCGCAACGCGATATTGACGATGACCACCGCGACCGTTCCCGCCGCCGCGGTGCCGTACATCCCGGCGCCGGAGAGCGCGCCCACCGCCGCCGCGCACCAGAGTGTCGCGGCGGTGTTGAGCCCCCGCACGTTCAATCCGTCGCGGATGATCACACCCGCGCCGAGAAAGCCGATACCGGAAACGATTTGGGCCGCGACCCGGGTCGGATCGGCGGCGCCGCCGTGAAAGCCGTGCGCGGACAGCAGCACGAACAACGCCGCGCCCGCGGAGACCAGGGCGTTGGTCCGCAATCCGGCCATCCGGGCCCGGTACTGCCGTTCGAAACCGATCACCGCACCGAGACCGACACCGGTGGCCAGGCGCAGCAGCATCTCCCAAGTCGACATGAGACAACCCTTCGATGGAGGGCGAGAACTCGCGCGCGCAGGCTACCGCGACATCGGCACGGTCGCGTCGACACGAGAATGGTCGCCGAGTGAATTCTTGGCAAAACGACGTATATGACTGTCGTCGGGCACAGCGACCACCTCCTTCCGGGACACGACCCGCGTAGAACGGCGCCGGCCAGCGGCGCCGGGAGGGAAGTGAACACCGCCTATCGGATCCTGGCAACCCCGCCGGTGGCCGCCGATTTGACAATCGCGAATTCCGGGTTCACTCTTTTGCAGTCAGCACCTCGCTAGGCGAGGCTCCTGTACGAACACAGGCCACTGATCCGACGACGTCGAGAGACGCCCAGGGTTAGGACAGATCTTCCCGGATTAAGGGATGATCCGAAGTGGCTTCTCCCGCAAGGGGATACGTCGTACAGTGCCGAAGCTCTGACGAGAGGGGTGCGTATCCGCCGTTCGGGCGGGTCTCCCTCTCGCGTGGTGCCGATCACCAGAACAACGACGTGCGCGTGCGTCCCGGCAGCGAGGAGGTGAGGGGCGATGCCATCCGGAGATAGTCCGTATCCGAGTTCGCGAACCGTATCGTCCCCGGCTCGCTGCCTGTCCGCCTGAACTCACCCCCGATCCACCGCATCGGCGTCGCCGGTGCGGGGTTCCGGGGTGCCGCGGGCTGCCCGCAGCCGGGTTTCACCTCTGAGGAGAACCCATGTACCGCACTGTCTTCCGTCGACTCACCGGCCGCCGCCTGACCGAATTCGAGCGCCACAACCTGCGTTCCTGCCGTCCCTCGGCGCCCGTGCACACCGCCGCGCTCGGCGCTCACCTCGAACGCCGCCCGGGCGCACTCCACTAGCCCGGAACTCGAAAACAACTGGTGAGCACAGAGTTTCAGGAAGCGAGCGCGGCGATGACCACCTACTCCGACGACACCCGAACCCCGGCCACACCGCCCGGCGCTGTCGCCGATCACGCCCACGTCGGCGATATCGTCGGCGCGCTGGGCGTGATCCGGCAGCACGACGACCTCGCCGGCCGCAGCCGGATGCAGCGATTGCGCATGCTGGCGGCGGTGATCGGGCCCGGCCTGATCGTCATGGTCGGCGACAACGACGCCGGCGGCGTGGCCACCTACGCCCAGGCCGGTCAGAACTACGGCATGGCTCTGCTCTGGACGCTCGTGCTGCTGATTCCGGTGCTGTACGTCAACCAGGAAATGGTGGTGCGGCTCGGTGCGGTGGCCGGGGTCGGCCATGCCCGGCTCATCTTCGCGCGATTCGGGAAGTTCTGGGGCGCGTTCAGCGTCGGCGATCTCTTCGTCGTCAACGCGCTGACCATCGTCACCGAATTCATCGGCGTGGCAATGGCTCTGAGCTATTTCGGATTGCCGAAGGCGGTATCGGTGCCGCTGGCGGCGGTCGCACTGTTCGCCGTGGTCGCGGGCGGGTCGTTCCGGCGGTGGGAGAGCCTGATGATGACGCTCATCGCGGTGAACATCGTGCTGTTCCCGATGGCATTGCTGGTCCATCCGAGCGTGTCGGGCACCGGGCACGGGCTGATCCCGTCGCTGCCGGGCGGGCTCTCGTCGACCCTGTTGCTGATCATCGTGGCGATCGTCGGCACCACCGTCGCACCGTGGCAGCTGTTCTTCCAGCAGTCCAACATCGTCGACAAGCGCATCACCCCGCGCTGGATCCGCTACGAGCGCATCGACCTGTGGCTGGGAATCGTGGTGGTGATGGCCGGCGCGATCGCGATCATGGCCGCGACCGCCTACGGACTGTCGGGAACCGGTCCGGTCGGCGGCTTCACCGACGCCGGTGCGGTCGCGGCGGGCCTGCGCGCCCACGCGGGCCCGGTGGTCGGCGCGCTGTTCGCGATCGTCCTGCTCGACGCCTCGCTGATCGGCGCCAACGCGGTCGGTCTGGCGACGACCTACACCCTCGGCGATACGCTCGGGCGGCGGCATTCACTGCATTGGAAGGTGTCCGAGGCACCCGGTTTCTACGCCGGTTACGCGGCCCTGCTGGCCGTCGCCGCCGCGATCTCGTTCAGCCCCGACCACGTGCTGGGCCTGATCACGCAGGGTGTGCAGGCGCTGGCCGGGGTGCTGCTGCCCTCGGCGACGGTATTCCTGGTGCTGCTGTGCAACGACCGCGACGTACTCGGCCCGTGGGTGAATACGCTGCGGCAGAACATCTGCGCCGCGATCATCGTCTGGGCGCTGGTGCTGCTCTCGGCCGCGCTCACCGCCGCCACGTTCTTCCCGGGCCTGAGCACCCGGACCCTCGAGTTCGGGTTGGGTGCGGGCGTGCTCGCCGGTCTGGCCGGGGGCGCGGTCGCCCTGCTCGCCCACGGGCGAACGCGGCGCCGCTCCGCCGCGGCGACCGCGGCCCGGTTCGGCGACCTCGACCCCGGTCAGGTGCAGGAACTGGACCGCGGCTCCGAACGCGCCGAACTCGCCGGGGACCGCGACACCTTCCGCACTCCGGCGCTGCACACCCTCGAGCGTCCGTCGTTCACCCCGCTGCGCACCGCGGGCATGCTCGCCCTGCGTGGATATCTGCTGGTGGCCGTCGTGCTGGTCGTGGTCAAGATCGTCGAATCCATCGGATGAACGGCCCCGGTCCGGTGGGATTCGCCTGATTCGAACCGCCCAACCCGGGTAGTACGCCTGCAAGCAGGGAGGAGTGTGCCCTGTGCGGCCGCAACCGGGAAACGGAGGTGCCCATGATGACGGACCCGCGGATGGCGCGTGGAAGCACATCGCAGGAGCAGGCGCAGCGGCGACGGATGCTGCGAGCACCGCGCAAGCATGCCGGTGAGGGAATCGAGGACACTTACAACATTCCGGGCATCATCCTGTGTGCGTTGAGCTTCGTCGCGCTGGCGCTCGCGCTGACCGCTGCCGGATACGGCTTCGGCGGGTGGGCGATCGTGGCCGGCGTGGTGTGCGCGGTGTGCCTCATCGGCGGCGTGACGTGGATCGCGCTGGAGAGCAAGCGCACGCAGGCGCGCGACCAGTGGGAGCCGCACCAGCGACAGGGGCACTGATCAGCGTGTGAACGCGGCGGGCCCGCCGCGGAGGCGAGACCGCCGCACCGATCCGATTCGGGAGAGGAGAGAGATGGTCGAGAAGACTCGCGCCGGCGGTTTCACCACCGACGACGCCGGAATTCCGGTGGCCAGCGACGAAGACTCGCTGACGATAGGCCCCGATGGCCCGATCCTGCTCAACGACGCGTATCTGATCGAGAAGATGGCCGCGTTCAACCGCGAACGCGTACCCGAGCGTCAGCCGCACGCCAAGGGCGGCGGCGCGTTCGGCGTCTTCGAGGTCACGCAGGATATGAGCGCCTACACCTGCGCGAAGGTGTTCCAGCCCGGGGCGAGGACCGAGATGCTGGCCCGGTTCTCCACGGTGGCCGGTGAGCGGGGCAGCCCGGACACCTGGCGTGATCCGCGTGGATTCGCGTTGAAGTTCTATACCGAGGACGGCAATTTCGACCTGGTCGGCAACAACACCCCGATCTTCTTCGTCCGCGATCCGATGAAGTTCCAGGACTTCATCCGATCGCAGAAACGCCGGGCGGACAACAACTTACGCGACCACGATATGCAGTGGGACTTCTGGACGCTGTCGCCGGAGTCGGCGCACCAGGTCACCTGGCTGATGGGCGATCGCGGTATCCCGCGCACCTGGCGCCACATGAACGGCTACTCCAGCCACACCTACATGTGGGTCAACGCCGAGGGTGAGAAGCACTGGGTCAAGTACCACTTCATCACCGACCAGGGTGTGGAGTTCTTCACCCAGGACGAGGGCGATCAGATGGCCTCGATGGATACCGACTATCACATCCGGGATCTGTGGGAGGCGATCGAGCGCGGGGACCACCCGAGTTGGACGCTGAAGATGCAGATCATGCCGTTCGAGGCGGCCAAAACCTACCGGTTCAACCCGTTCGATCTGACCAAGGTGTGGCCGCACGGCGATTATCCGCTCTACGAGGTCGGCCGGATGACGTTGAACCGCAACCCGTCCGACTATCACACCGAGATCGAACAGGCCGCCTTCGAGCCGAGCAACGCGGTGCCGGGAACGGGACCGAGCCCGGACAAGATGCTGTTGGGCCGGTGGTTCTCGTATCCGGACGCCCACCGTTACCGGATCGGCGCGAACTACAAGGAATTGCCGGTCAACGCGCCGAAGTCGCCGTCGCACTCCTACACCAAGGACGGCCACATGCGGCACCACAATCCGGGCGACCCGGTCTACGTGCCGAATTCCAAGGGTGGACCGCACGCCGAACCCGGCCGGGCCGGTCCGACCGCCGGCTGGTACACCGACGGCGAAATGGTGCGCGAGGCCTACACGCTGCGCCGCGACGACGACGATTGGGGTCAGGCGGGCACACTGGTCCGCCAGGTGCTCGACGACGCGGCACGAGAACGGTTGGTGGACAACATCGTCGGCCATCTCCTCAACGGTGTGTCCGAGCCGGTCCTGGCGCGCGCCTTCGAATACTGGCGCAATGTGGACAAGGATCTGGGCGACCGGGTGGAATCCGGCGTCCGGGCGAAACAGGACGAGAAGGATCCGAAAGCGGCCGGTCAGGGCAATCCCGCCCGGTCCTCCGCGCAGCGGAAGGCCTGACCGGACCGTCCGCACGAACACGAGCCCCCTCGGCCGGGAGCCGCCCGGGCCGAGGGGAGCGAGCGGGCGGTTAACCGTCCGCGATCGTGGTATTTCCCAACCATGATCGCGAACTCCGCTGCCGCCCCCCACGTCCTGCGGGAGTACTCGTTCATCGCCGACGGTCAGCGCGGCGCCCTGGTCGGGCCGCGCGGTGACATCTCGTGGATGTGCCTGCCCGGCTGGGACGGCGACGCGGTCTTCGCGTCCCTGCTCGGAGGTTCCGGAATGTATGCCGTCACCCCCGCGAGCCGGTTCGTGTGGGGCGGCTACTACGAGCAGGGCACGCTGATCTGGCGCTCGCGCTGGCTGTCCGGGTCGGCGGTGATCGAATGCCGGGAGGCGCTGGCCTTTCCCGGCGACCGGCATCGCGCGATCCTGATGCGGCGGATCGTGGCGGTCCAGGAGGACGCCGAGGTCGACGTGGTGTTGCGGCCGATGGCGCGATTCGGCGCGGAATCGGTCCGTCGGCCGCACTGCGAGGACGGGGTGTGGACCGCCCATGCGGGCGCGCTGCGGATGCGGTGGACCGGCGCGCCGAAGGCGGAACTCGATCCGAGAGGACCCGACCGCGGGTGGACCGATCACCTCCAGATTCCGGCCGGGCGCTGTCACGATCTGATTCTGGAACTGTCCGACCAGGGCCTGCCCGGCGAGCTGCCCGACCCCGATACCTGTTGGGAGGCAACGGAAAACGCGTGGCGGCGCGACCGCCCGGATTTCGGTGCGAGCGCCGCGCCCCGCGACAGCGCCCACGCGTTCGCGGTGCTGCGCGGGATGACCGCCGATACCGGCGGAATGGTCGCGGCCGCCACCACCAGCCTGCCCGAACGCGCCGACCAGGGCGAGAACTACGACTACCGCTACGTCTGGATCCGCGATCAATGCCTGGCCGGGCAGGCGATCGCCGTCGCCGGTCCGCATCCGCTGCTCGACGACGCGGTCGGGTTCACCGCCGCCCGGCTGCTCACCGAAGGTCCCGCACTGGCCCCGGCCTATACCGTCGACGGGAAGAGCGTGCCGGCGGTGCGCGATATCGATCTCCCCGGATATCCGGGCGCCCGGCCGGTGATCGGCAACCGGGTGCGCGGGCAGTTCCAGCTCGACACCTTCGGTGAGACGCTGTTGCTGTTCGCCGCGGCCGCGCGCCACGGCCGGCTCGGCGGCGATCATCGCCGCGCGGTCGATATCGCGGTTTCCGCGATCGCGGCCAATTACCGCCGCCCCGACGCCGGTATCTGGGAGATCGAGGATCGGCTGTGGACTCATTCCCGGTTGATCTGCGCGGCCGGATTGCGCGCGGTCGCGGCCTGCCCGGACACCGGCGCCGATACCGCCTACTGCAGTGCGCTTGCCGATACGCTGGTGGCCGAGGCGGCCCGCACGGGTGTGCATCCGACCGGCCGCTGGCAGCGCGCCCCCGATCAGCCCGGTGTGGACGCCGCGCTGATGCTGCCGTTGATCCGCGGTGCGATCCCGGTCTCCGATCCGCGCTACGCCGCCACCTTCTTCGCGGTGCAGCGGGATCTGACCACCGATTACTGCGTCTACCGCTACCGCCACGACGATCGCCCGCTCGAGGTGAGCGAAGGCGCGTTCCTCCTGTGCGGTTTCACGATGGCGATGGCGGCCGCCCAGCTCGACCGCCCGGTGACCGCGATGCGCTTCTTCGAACGCAACCGCTCCTCGTGCGGCACCCCGGCGCTGTTCGCCGAGGAGTTCGATGTCACCCAGCGGCAGTTGCGCGGCAATCTGCCCCAGGCGTTCGTGCACGCGATGCTGCTGGAATCCTCGCTGCGACTGGGACCGCTCGCGCCCGAACTGCCGTCGGAGGCGGTAGTGGCGAGTACGGATCGGCCGGATCAGCCGCGGACTAGGTGATGTCGACGATCGGCAGCCGCAGCGCACCCGGGGCGTCGGCGGGAACCACGGGCGCTTTGGGGGTGACCGGGGCCAGCCGCCGATAGGGCGAACCCAGCGCCGGCCGCTGATCCGGCTCACCCTTGTTGGGCCACAGCGCCAGCGCTCGTTCGGCCTGTGCGGTGATGGTCAGCGACGGATTGACGCCGAGATTCGCCGAAATCGCCGAGCCGTCGACGATGTGCAGGCCCGGATGGCCGTACATGCGCTGATAGGCATCCACGACACCGGTCTCCGGGGAATCGCCGATCACGCAGCCGCCGATGAAATGTCCGGTCATCGGAATGCCGAACAGGCTGGTGATGCCGGCGGTCGCGATGCCGTCGATCTTGTCGGCCACGCGGCGGGCGACCTCGTGCCCGGCCGGGATCGACGTCGGATTCGGTTGTCCCTCACCCTGTTTGGTGGTCATCCGGCGGCCGAACAGGCCGCGCTCGGTGTAGGTGGTGAGCGAATTGTCCACCGACTGCATCACCAGCAGGCCGATCATCCGCTCCGACCAGTGGCGCGGGTTGTGCACCTTCGCCAGATCGCGGCGGCGCCGCCAGTTCTCGCGCAACCACAGCCGGGCGGGCGAGGTGCGGCCGTCCTCGTCGTACATCACCGTCGTCATCAGCGACAGCACGTTGCTGCCCTTGCCGTAGCGCACCGGTTCGATATGGGTGTCGGCGTCGGGATGGATCGAGGAGGTGATGGCCACCCCCTTGGTGAAATCGGTGTCGGATCGCCGGCTCCGGATCGACAGCAGCTCTTCGGAATTCGTGCGCGACAGATAGCCGAGCCGCGCGGAGATGTGCGGCAGCGACCCGCGGTCGCGCAGCCGGTGCAGCAACCGCTGCGTACCGAGCGCGGCCGCGGCGAAGATCACCTGTTCGGCGGTGAAGCTGCGGCGCGCCTTGCGAACCCAGCGTCCGGTGCGGACGGTGTCGACGCGGTACCCGCCCGACGGCAGCGGCACCACATCGACCACGGTGGTGTGCGGATGCACGGTGGCCCCGGCCTTCTCGGCGAGATACAGGTAGTTCTTCACCAGCGTGTTCTTGGCGTTGTGGCGGCATCCGGTCATGCATTCGCCGCAGTGGGTGCAGGTGCGCCGGGACGGGCCGACACCGCCGAAGTAAGGATCGGGCACCTCCTGTCCGGCGCGAGTGCCGTTGCCGCCGAACAGGACTCCCACCGGAGTGTGCCGGAAGGACGCGCCGACGCCCAGTTCCTCGGCCACCTCGCGCAGCACCCGGTCCGAGGCCGTGGTCGCCGGATTCGTGGTGACGCCCAGCATGCGCTTGGCCTGGTCGTAGTGCGGTGCCAGTTCGGCGCCCCAGTCGGTGATATGGGCCCATTGCGAGTCGGCGAAGAATTTCGCGGGCGGTTCGTAGAGGGTGTTCGCGTACACCAGCGAGCCGCCGCCGACACCGGCGCCGCTCATGATGAAGGTGTCCTTCAACAGGGTCAGGCGCTGGATGCCGAAACATCCCAGCTGCGGCGCCCACAGAAATTGCCGCGCCCGCCAGGAGTTCTTCGCGAATTCGTCGTCGGCGAAGCGGCGGCCGGCCTCGAGGACGCCGACCCGGTAGCCCTTCTCGGTCAGGCGCAGCGCGCTCACGCTGCCGCCGAATCCCGACCCGATGACTACCACGTCGTAGTCGAACCCCATCGCCGCGCCCTTTCCTGGTCCCGATCGTCCCCTCGTACCGTATGGGCAGATCAGGGGGTGGGCGCAGAGATCGACGGCCAGAAAATCAATACTTCCGGTCACGCCGGTAGGCGGCCGGAGTCGTTCCGGTCCAGCGCTTGAAGGCGTGGATGAACGGCGTCGCCTCCGCGTAACCGAGCCGGATGGCGATGTCGTCGATGGTCAGCGGCGTCCCCGAGAGCATTTCCTGCGCGAGCGCGCGGCGCACCTCGTCGAGCAGCGCCCGGTAACTGGTCCCGGCCTCGGTGAGGCGGCGGCGCAGCGTCCGCACACTCATGTTGAGCTCCCGGGCCACCGCCTCGATCGGCGGCGGCGTGGTGATACCGGTCGCGCCGCTGCCGGGCAGCAGTCGTTCCCGGACCTCGGCCGCGATACCCGTGCGCGCGCTGCGGCGCTGCACCAGATCCCGGCACTGAGCGATACAGACCGCCCACGTCTGCTGATTCGCCTGAGGTAGCGGCTGGGCGAGGATCTCCGGTGCGACGGTGAACATGGTGTGCGCGCGCCCGAAGCGCGGCCGCGCGCCGAGCACGGCTTCGAGCCGGTCGGCGTAGGGCGGTTCGTCGTAGCCGAATTCCATGCGGGCGAAGGAGAAGTCGTGGCCGAGCAGATCGGCCATCACCCGATGCATGGCGACGATGTCGCGCTCCACCAGGAAGGTCTGCACATCCGGCGGGATGAGCTCGTGATGGATCCAGGCGATCACATCGTCGCGCCGATACTCGACGATCGGTGTGCAGAAGGCGAATCCGAGCCGGTAGTACCGCATGGCCAGCGAAATCGCCTCGCGCAGCGTGGGACTGGTGACACAGGCGAAGCCGAAGATGCCGAAGGTGCTCAGCCGGTACCGCCGCCCGACCTCGACGCCGAGGGCGGGGATGTCGCCGAGTTCGGCGACCAGATTGCGCACCACCGCCAGTTCGGCCTCGGCCGGAATCTGTGCCCCGGGGTCGGTGAGCGTGGCCGGCGCGATACCGGATCCGGCGAGCAGCCGTGCGCTGTCGACCCCGTGTTCGGTGGCGAATTCGATCATCACCGCGACGCTGGCGATCCCGCGGGGGAAATTCCAGGTGCGGACCTCGGGCGCCTCGACGGTGTGCATGGCACCATTATGGCCGAAACTATTGATCTCTCGGGACGATCCGCCCGGGATAGGGTTGTCGGATGGAGCAGGCGCAGTCCGCCGGCGGCCGGGAAGACCGCGATCGGGAATGGGACCGCGAGGTCCGTGGTGAGACGGAAACCGAACAGCTGGACCGCAATCTGACCAGTTTGATTCAGGAATTGCGGGTGGTGCAGACGGGTGTGCAGCTGCTGACGGGCTTCCTGCTGACGCTGCCGTTCCAGGCCAGGTTCACCACGGTGTCCACCCCGATGCGCGGGCTGTACCTGGCGGTCGTGACCGCCTCGATCGCGGCGACGGTCTTCCTGATCGCGCCGGTCGCCGCCCACCGCATCCTGTTCCGGCAGCATCGTCTGGGCAGCGTGGTGCGCACCGCCCACACCTTCGCGCTGGTCGGGCTGGCGCTGCTCGGCATCGCGCTCACCGGGGTCGCGGTGCTGATCTTCGACACGGTGGCCGGTGCGGTCGCCGCCACCGTCATCGGTGTGTGCTTCGCGGTGCTGTTTATCCTGACCTGGTTCGCCCATCCGTGGCGGGAGCGGCGGCGCGGCGCCCAGACGCGGTGAGGGCGCCCACAGCGGCCCGAAATAGCGGTCGGCGGGCGTTTCGTGCCGGGGTCGCCGGGTATCGCGCCCGATGTCAGTGATTTCGACGTGTTGGAGGTGAATCCCTTGTCGGAGCACGAGAAGGGCGGAGGCCGCGAAGGTCTCGAAGGCGTCGTGGAAGGCGCGAAGGGTAAGGCCAAGGAGGCCGCCGGTCAGGTATTCGGAAAGGACGAGCTGCGCGAGGAGGGCAAGGCTCAGCAGAGCCGCGCCGAATCGCAGCGCGAGGCCGCCCAGAAGGAAGCCGAAGCCGAGAAGCACCGTGCGGAAGCCGGTGTGGAGGAAAAACGGCAACAGGCCTTCCAGGACAAGGGCGGCTCCTGACGGTCGACGTAAGTAGTGGAACC
>NZ_BDBN01000087.1 GCF_001613005.1 Nocardia nova NBRC 15556
ATCGGCCGAGCTCTCGGCGGCGGCCGCGACGGCCGGCAGGCTTTCCAGGATGAGACCGGATTGCAGGTGGACCGTCCGGTCGCAGACACTCTCCATATCGGCCACATCGTGCGAGATGACGATCAGCGTCAGTCCCGAATCCCGCAGCCGGGCGAGCAGTTCCACCACCTCCGCGCGGCCCTCCGGATCGAGTCCGGCCAGGGGTTCGTCGAGCACCACGACCTGCGGGCGACTGGCGACGATCGCGGCGAGAACCACTCGCTTGGCCTGACCACCCGACAATTCCTCGATCGAGCGGGAGGCCATCGCCCGGTCCAGCCCGACCGCGTCGAGCGCGCGGCCCACCGCCCCGGAACCGGTGCCGTGCCCGCCCCAATCCTCGATCTCGGCGCCGACGGTCTGGCGCTGCAGTTGCAGCCGGGAGTGCTGGAAGGCCAGCTCGACCGCGCCGATGCGCTTGTGCACCGGCCGCGACCCCGTGTAGTCGCACAGCCGGCAACTGCCGGTGGTCGGCACGACGAGTCCCGCCATGATCCAGGCCAGGGTGGATTTTCCCGACCCGTTGCCGCCGACCACGAGCAGTGTCTCCCCGCGATGGACGGTCAGATTCACCCCGCGCAGCGCGGTCGCCGCCCACGGGGTGCCGCGGTTGTAGGTGTGGCGCACATCCCGCAGCTCCAGCAGCGGTTCGCCGATCGGGGAGCGTCGCAGATTGCGCACCGGGCGCGGCCAGGCCGGCAGATGGTCGACCTGGCGACCTCCGGAGAGATGGATGACCCGCTCGGCCGCCGCCGCGTCGGCCTCGTGGTGGGTGACCAGGACGACGGCCATCCGGTGCCGGGCGGGCAATCCGGCGAGCAGCGCGACCAGTTCGCGCCGGCCGTCCGGATCGATCATCGAAGTCGCCTCGTCGGCCACGAGCAGTGCGGGATTCCGAGCCAGGGCGGCCGCCACCGCCAGGCGCTGTTGCTGGCCGCCGGACAGGGTCGCGGTCTCCGCGCCACCGAGCCCGCTCAGCCCGACCTCGCACAGCAACGCCTCCACGTCGACCGCCCGCGCGGCCTCGGCGGGCAGCCCCCACACCACGTCGTCGGCAACCAGTACCCCCAGCGTCTGACTCTCGGGCCGCTGCAGCACCAGCGCGGTGCCGCCGATCACGCCGAGCCCCGCCGAACCGGGACGTTCGACCGTGCCGCCGGTGGGCGGAAGGCCGGCCAGCAGCCGGGTCAGCGTCGACTTGCCGGATCCGTTGTGGCCGACGACGGCGACGAATTCGCCGATCTCGACGGACAGGTCGATATCGCTCAGCGCATCGGCGCGCGCACCCGGATAGCGGAAGGACACGCCGCGCAACCGGACCGGCACCGGTGCGACCGCGCGGGTATCGGCCGGCGCGTCCAGTCGATCCCGTCCCGGCAGCCACTCCAGCCGATCCAGGACCGAGCCGAGGACGAACCAGGAGAAGACGGCGGTCATGACCACGCCCAGGAATACACCGCCGCCGATGTAGAGCCACCACCAGCTCAGCACGCTGTCGGTGACCGAGACGACACCGTTGCCCAGCGATTCCAGCTGTGGCTGCCGGGAGAGCATGTGATCGATGCCCTGGGCGATATTGCGCACGTTGTCGAAGACCAGCCGCCGCGAGGCGGCGAACAGGTAGAGCATGCCGACCGAGAAGGCCGCCCAGATCAATCCGGCCAGTGACGACAGGAACAGGACGGTGATCAGTCCGCGTCGCCGCCGTTTGACGATTCCGATGATGCCGCCGATGGTCGCCGCGCTGACCACGGTGGCCGCGGGCACCAGGCCGGCGGCGACGAAGCTCACCAGGGTCGCGGCCACGGTCGCGCCCAGGATGGCGCGCAGCCGGTAGCGCTGCGCCAGCAGGCCCATCGGCACCGCGGCGACCAGATTGAGGGCCGCCGCGTAGGGCACCACCGAGCCGATGGTCACCAGCCCGACGGTCACCCCACCGAGGACCGCCGCGGTGGCGAGTTCGACGGGGCGCAGCGGGCCGTGAGCGATTCGCGGCTCGGCGCCGGCGGAAGGAGGCGCGGTCACGGCTCAAGTCTGCCAGCACCGGCGGACTGCGGGACGGCCCTCGCCGGGGCGGAGGCCGTACGCGGACCGCGTCGGCTGGTCATGACGTATGGACCGGTTCCGGCGCGCGCAGGACGTAGTCGTCCGGATTCAGAGACCGGGTGCGCAAGCGGTACGCGGTGACGGTGCCGGGCCAGTTGTTGGTGATCCGCCCGGCGGCATTGCGGTACCAGCTCGAGCACGCGGTCCACGGCGTGCGCAGCAACCGGCGCTGGGTCTGCGCATCGAAGGCCGCCGCGGTCTCGGACTTCACCTCGAGACAGGATCCCGGATGTTCGCTCAAATGTGCCACGGCCTGCCGGATGTAGCGGGCCTGGCATTCGATCATGTAGATGATCGAGCCGGTGCCCAGATTGGTGTTGGGTCCGTACATCAGGAACAGATTCGGGAATCCCGGCACCGTCATCCCGAGATAGGCGCGGGCCCCCTCGGCCCACATCTTCTCCAGTTCCGCGCCGTCGCGACCGAATATCCGGATCGGCCAGAGGAATTCGCTGCCCTTGAAGCCGGTGCCGTAGACGATCACGTCGGCCGGGTGCACGGTTCCGTCCGCGGTGCGCACGCCCTCGGGCACCACCTCGGCGATGGGCTCGGTCACGACGTCCACATTCGGCCGCATCAGCGCCGGGTAGTACTCGTTGGAGAACAGCACCCGTTTGCACAACACCGGATAGTCGGGGGTCAGCTTCGCGCGCAATCGCGGATCGGGCACATCGTGGCGAAGCGCGCGGGTACCCAGCCAGGTCGCGATGCGCCGGATCGGCGGGATCGCGGTCAAGCCCAGGGAGAAGAACTCCAGAAAGCACCACACCCACAGGCGCTGGGCCAGCCGCAGGCCGGGCACGTGTGCGAACAGGGCGTGATGGATCGGCCGGTACTCGCGGTCGGTGCGCCGCACCACCCAGGCAGCGGTCCGCTGGAACAGCGTCAGACGGGCCACCTCGGGTGCGATGGCGGGTACGAATTGGATTGCGCTGGCGCCGGTTCCGATCACCGCGACCCGCTTGCCGGCGAGGTCGACATCGTGGTTCCACTGCGCGGAATGGAACGACGGCCCGGCGAACGTCTCGATGCCCGCGATATCGGGCATGCGCGGGCGCGACAGCTGCCCGACCGCGCTGATCAGCACGTCGGCGGATCGGATGTCGCCGTCGGCGGTGCGAACCGTCCAGCGCCCGGCGTGTTCGTCGAAGCTCGCCTCGGTGACCTCGGCGCCGAATCGGATCCGCTCGAGCAACCGATGTTTCGTCGCCACCGCATGCAGGTAGCCCAGGATCTCGGCCTGACCGGAGTAGCGATGCGGCCAATCCGGCTTCGGTTCGTAGGAGAACGAGTACAGCGGTGAGGGCACGTCGCAGGCCGCGCCCGGATAGGTGTTCTCCCGCCACACCCCGCCCAGGTCGCTCGCCCGCTCCAGAATCGTGAGGTCGTCGAAACCGTTGCGCTGCAGCTCGATTGCCGCGCCGAGTCCCCCGAACCCGGCTCCGACGATGATGACCGACGGCTTGGTAGCGGGCATGCGCGCGCTCCTCGAATCGAGAACAGTATCTCCACTGTAGGCGCGTGCCGCCGCCTCCGAACCCCGTTCCGGAAACCCTGCTCAGCGCGGTTGTACGCGGATCCGGCCGCCCATCGGCACGGTGCGGACGATCGAGGTCAGCCGCCGGTCCGCGACGGCGTGCAGCACCACGGACGGGTCGGGCGCGTAGTCGATCGGAACGTCGCCGGGCTCCTCGACCTCCCATGCCCCGCCGATGGCCGAGGCCACACTGGGCGCCACCACCAGTGGCCGCCCACCGAACAGCGTGGTGCCCATGGCGTGCATATGTCCGGTGAGCACGCCGAGAATCCGCGCATCACCGGCGACGGTGCGCTCCAGCCGTTCCGGATCGGCGAGCCGGATGGGATCGACCACCGTCGAGTACATCGGTACCGGCGGGTGGTGCATCGCCACCAGCACGGAGGCGTCCGCGGGCGTGGTGGCCAGCAACCGGTCCAGCCACGCGTAGGTTCGCTCGCCCAGCTCCCCGCCGCCCGAACCGGGAATCGTGGAATCGAGCAGTGCCACGGTGAGCCCGCCGATATCGACGGCCTGATTGATCGGTCCCTCCTCGGCGGCGCCGTCGAGGAGCGTCCGCCGCAGATTGGCCCGGTCGTCGTGGTTGCCGGGCAGGACGTACAGCGGAATGTCGGTGGTCAGCGCTTTGCGCGCCTGTTCGTACTGGGCGAGGGTCCCGGATTCGGTGAGGTCGCCGGTCACGAGGATGGCGTCGGGCCGGCGCGGTAATCGGTCGAGGTAGCCGAGAACGGCGGCGACTCGTTCGGCGTTGCGCGAATCCAGGTCGAAGTGGGTATCGCTGAGCTGTGCCAACAGAATCATGGCGTCCGCTTTCTCGTGGGATCGCACCGTTGCGCCCGTCGCCGGGAACGACCTGTGCGAGCCCGTGTGGAATCGGCCCCCGGGTGTGATCGCTTCGGCCGCATGTGTGCCGATACGGCACTTGTCCAGAGTAGAAGGTCCTCAGCGCGCCGTCTGCGTGACGGATGCCACCATTTATAGCAGAAGGCTATGGGGAAATGCCGGAAACGGCGGGCCGCTATTCCGCAGCGATCCGCTCGAGCAGGGCGGCCGGATCGTCGATGATCGGGCTCGATCCCGTCGAGAAGAAATCCGCACCCGGTACGGCGGTCAATGCGAGTTCGGAATCCGCACGCCAGGGCGCCTCCACCCGCAACGACAGCGAGTGCAGATGGGTGCGCGCGTACTCACCCGATTTGTCGAACAGCGGATCGCCCGCGATCGGATAGCCGATCCAGGCCAGGTGAACCCGGATCTGATGCCGCCGCCCGGTGATCGGCCGGGCCAGCAGTACCGTGTGCCGATCGGTCCGCGCCACGGTGGTGAACTCGGTCCGGGACGGATAGTTCTTACCGGCCAGCAGATCGCTCTCGGCGACCGTCCACATCTGCCCCTCCCGCCGGATGGTGTCGCGCGGTGCCGCGATCCGCACCCGGTTCTTGCGCCCGACGCTCAACGGCAGGTCGATCACGCCGGTGTCGGGCAGATCGGTGGCGGCGGTGACGACCAGATACCGCTTGTCGGCCGTGCGCTTGGTGAACTGCCTGGTCAATCCGCCGTGTGCGGCCAGATCCTTGGCGAACAGCACCAGGCCCGAGGTGACCTTGTCGATGCGGTGCACCGGGTAGAGGGTGATTCCCTCGGCCGCGGCCAGCTCGACCAGATCGGTGTCGTGGCGTTCCCCGGTCACGGCGATCCCGGCGGGCTTGTTCAGCGCGATGATCGCCTCGTCCTCGTCGACGAGGAACTGCCGCGCCAGCTGCTGCCAGCCCATCTCCACCGGGTGCGTCTCCACCGGGCCAGATTAGTCCGCGGCGCGATGGCCGAATATCGCCAGGAGGGGTGGGCGCCGCCCGGCTCGGTGTGTTAGAGCCAGGCGTCGTCGAGGTCGGTCGTGGTGCGATCCATCGCGTCGAGCAGATCGAAAAGCGGTGCGGTACGGGGCAATTCCCAGTGGAAGAAGTACCGTGCCGCGACCCGCTTACCGCGGTGGAAGTCCTCGGATCCGCGCGCGGCGGCCACCGCCTGCTCCAGCCAGATCCAGGCCAGCACCACATGTCCGAACGCCTCCAGGTACGCGGACGAATTCGCCAGTGCCGCTTCCGGATCGGCGTCGCGCCATACCGTGGCGGTGGTGGTCGCGATGCGTCCGGCGGCCGCGGCCAGCGCATCGGCGAAGTCGCCGAGTTCCGCGTCGCCGGTCGCGCGAGCCCGGTCGACCGTTTCGCCCATGGTGTCGAGCAGCAGGGTCAGTGCCGCGCCGCCGTCCGCGACCACCGCCCGGCCGAGCAGGTCCAGGCTCTGAATGCCGTGTGTCCCTTCGTGAATCGGATTGAGGCGGTTGTCGCGGTAATGCTGTTCGACGTCGTAGTCGCGGGTGTATCCGGCGCCGCCGTGCACCTGGATGGCGAGGTCGTTGGCGGCCAGGCACCACTGGCTCGGCCAGCTCTTGGCGATCGGGGTCAGGACGCGCAGCAGCAGGGCGACGCGCTGCGCCTCGTCGGCGTCCACGGCGCTGCGCTGGCGGTCGATCAGGGTGCCGCAGTACAACTGCAGGCCCAGCGCGCCTTCGGCATAGGCCTTCTGCGCCAGCAGCATTCGGCGAACGTCGGGATGCTGCGCGATCGGGACCTGCGCGCTCGCACCGCCCTTCGCCGTCACCGGGCGGCCCTGCGGCCGATTGCGGGCATAGTCGAGGGCCTTGAGGAAGCCGGTGTACCCCAACGCGGTAGCGGCCAGGCCGACGCCCAGGCGTGCCTCGTTCATCATGTGGAACATGTAGGTCAGTCCGCGATTCGGCTCACCCACCAGATAGCCGACCGCACCCGGTGCGCCGCCGGGTGTGAACGCCCCGTCGCCGAAGACCGGCGCCGTGTTCACCGTGCCGCGCCAGCCCATCTTGTGGTTGATCCCGGCCAGCACCACATCGTTGCGCTCGCCGAGCGAACCGTCCTCGGCGGGCAGGTATTTCGGCACGATGAACAGCGAGATGCCGCGGGTTCCGGCATCCGATCCGGGAATGCGCGCCAGGACCAGATGCACGATGTTCTCCGACAGGTCGTGGTCACCGCCGGAGATCCACATCTTGCGGCCGAACAGCCGGTACGTGCCGTCGTCCTGCGGGACGGCCTTGGTGGTGATGTCGGCCAGCGAGGAACCCGCCTGGGGTTCCGACAGCGCCATCGTGCCGAAGTAGCGCCCGGTGAGCATCGGCCGCACGAAGCGGTCGAGCTGTTCCGAATCCGCGTGCGCGGCGAGCAGGTTGGCGTTGCCGATGGTCAGCAGCGCGTAGCTGGCGGTCGCCACATTGGCGGCGTAGAACCACGCCATGCACGCGGTGAAGACCGTATGCGGCAATTGCATACCGCCCACGCGCTCGTCCATCGCGGCGCCGACGAATCCCGCCTCCGCGAAGGCCGACAGCGCCGTCGCCACCTCCGGAATGATGTGCACCTTCTCGCCGTCGAAGGTCGGCTCGTGCAGATCGCCCTGGCGGTTGTGCGGGGCGAAGTACTTCTCGGCCAGCTCCCGGCTCAGCGCGAGCACCTGATCGAAGGTCTCGCGGCTGTGTTCCCGATAGCGCTCGCGCTCGGTCAGCCCGGTCACGTCGAGCCACTCGTAGAGCAGGAAATCGAGGTCGCGAGCGGACATGATGAGCGAATCCATATCCCAAGCCTGCTGGGCGACGCCCGCGCGCGCAAGGTGCGCGGGCGTGGCGCCGCGCGACGGCTCCCGCGTGGCATGTCCGGCGCCGTCGGGCCGGGCGGGTGCGCCGGGACGGTGTGCGCCGGGAAAGTGGGATCAGCCGGCCCGGGCGACGAGGGGAGCGATGAAGCGCTCCAGCATGTCGCGCTCCTCGGCCTCGTCCCGGCCGGGCACCGTGAGCAGCGAGACGATGATGCGGGTCAGCCAGCGGGCCAGCTGCGCCCAATCATCCTGTGCCGAGGACGTTTCCGCGGTGAACAGCGAGCGGGCGATGGCCTCGATCACCTCGGAGGTCTGGGCGATCTGCAGGGTCGCTCCGGCGTCGTCGGGCCGGAACCAGGCCATCAGCAGCGGGTCCGAACGCACCGCGCGGAGACTGGCCAGCACTCCGGCGACGGCGCGTTCGCCGGGGTCGGCGATCGTCCCGATCTCGGCGGTGACGCGGGCGCCCACCCGCCGTGCCTCGCGATGCACGTACGCCAGTTGCACCGCCTGCCGGCTGTCGAAGTAGCGGTACAGCGTCGCCCGCGAGCAGCCGGCGGCCTTGGCGATATCGCCCATCTGGGTCGCGTTCACGCCGCGTTCGGAGAACAGGCTCGCGGCGGCGTCCAGGATCCGCTCGGCCGCCTGCAGGGAGCGCGGATGCGCCAGCCAGTCGCTCATGCCGGGACGAAGGGAACGTTGACCGGCCAGCGCACGTAATTGCCCTCGGTGTATCGGACGCCGTCCGGATCCACGGAGAAGTCCGGGCAGCGGGCCAGCAGTTCCCGTAGCGCTATGGTGGCCTGCATGCGGGCGGCGGCCGCGCCGAGGCAGTGGTGGTTGCCGTTGCCGAAGGTGAGGATGTTCTTCGGATTCCGCGTCACATCGAGTTCGCTTGCGTCCGAACCGTATTCGCGCTCGTCTCGGTTGGCCGACGCGTACAGCATCAGCACCCGCCGTCCCGCCGGAATGGTGACGCCCTCGATCTCGACGTCGCGGGTGGTGGTGCGGGCCAGACCCTGCACCGGCGAGGTCATGCGCAGGAATTCGTCGACCGCGCCCGGAATCAGGCTCGGATCGTCGAGCAGGCGCTGCCGTTGCTCGGGGTAGCTGGTCAGCAATTGCACCGCGCCGCCCAGATTTCCGGTGGTGGTGTCGTTGCCCCCGGTGATCATCGTGAACGCGAAACCGATGATCTGCAGGATTTCGCCGAAGTCGCCGCCGGCGCCGAGTCCCGAGGCCACCAGATGGGAGACGGTGTCGTCCGCCGGTTCGAGTTTGCGCTTCTCGATCATCGCGATGAAGTACTGGGTCAGCTCACTGACCGCCTCCTGCGCATGCTCGATACCGCCGGTCGCCGAGGCCGCCACGATCGCCTCGCTCCAGCGATCGAACTGTGCCCGATCCTGCTCCGGCACACCGAGATAATGCGCCACCACCATGGTGGGCAGCGGTTTGAACAACTCCATCGAGATGTCACCGCCACCGGCCGCGCGCAGCTTCTCCAGCCGCTCGATCACGAACGCCTCGACCGCGGGCCGGATCTCCTGGACCTGCCGCGGGGTGAACCCCTTGGCCACGCGGCGCCGGAAGACGGTGTGGTCGGGCGGATCGGTGAAGACGAACGGCCGGTTCTCGCCGAGCCCGATCTCGCTGAGATTGTTGTAGTCGACCGTCAGACCCTGAGCCGAGGAGAACGTCTCGGGATCGCGCACCGCCGCGTAGATGTCGGCGTAGCGCGAAAGGACGTAGTAGTCCTCGTGCGGGCGGTTCTCGGGGACGACGTGGTGCACCGGATCGGATTCCCGCAAGGCGGAGTACATCGGCCAGGGGTCGCGCCAGGAGTCGCCGGAACGCAAGGTGAAGCGTGCCTCGTGAGACATCGTCGTGCTCATGTATCGACGGTAAGACAAATGGTCGAGCATGTCTAGAACTTGTTTCATCGGTGGCGGTCCGCCGCTCGCGCACCGGGACCGATACCGGGCGACCGGCCGGTGAGATCGGTACTGTGGGCTGACCAGCGCCGCCCGTCGGACAAGGAGCGCCCATGCGAACCGGTCCCGCTCTGCGAGAGTTTTTCCGGCGCAAGCCGATCGACCAGATCCAGGACGAATCCGCCACCACCCTGCACCGCACGCTGGGCCTGTGGCAGCTGACCGCCATCGGGGTGGGCGGCATCATCGGCGCCGGCATCTTCACGCTGGCCGGTGCGGTCGCGAATCAGACCGCCGGCCCGGCCGTCCTCGTCTCCTTCCTGATCGCCGGCGTCGCGAGCGCCGCCGCCGCGCTGTCCTACGCCGAATTCGCGGGACTCATTCCGCGCGCCGGTTCGGCCTACACCTACGGTTACGCCGTACTCGGCGAACCGGTGGGCTGGTTCATCGGCTGGGATCTGCTGCTCGAATACACCGCGATCGTGTCGGTGGTGGCGATCGGCATCTCCGGCTACATCCAATTCCTGTTGGGGCAGTTGGACATCGAGCTCCCCGAGTGGATGCTGGGTGCGCCGGGAACCGGGCACGGCCATGTGGTGGATCTGTTCGCCGCGATGTTGTGCCTGCTCATCGCCGCCCTGCTGAACCTGGGTATCCGGGCCGCGGCGCGATTCGAAACCTTCGTGGTGGGCCTGAAGATCGTGGTCGTCGTGGTGGTGATCGCGGTCGGGTTCTTCCACATCGATTCCGCCAACTACCACCCGTACTTCCCGTTCGGCATGTCCGGCGCGGTCACCGGGGCGGCGACCGTCTTCTTCGCGGTCTTCGGCTACGACGCGATGTCGACCGCGGCCGAGGAGTCGGTGGACGCGAAACGTCATCTGCCCAAGGCGATTCTGTTGTCGCTGGTGGTGTCGATGGTGCTCTATGTGCTGGTCTGCCTGGTCCTGACCGGAATGCAGCACTACACCGACATCGACCCGGAGAGCGGGTTGTCCACCGCCTTCGAATCCGTCGGCCTGCCCGGGCTGGGCAGTCTGATCGCGGCCGGCGCCATCGTCGGCATCATGACGGTGCTGTTCACCTTCATGCTCGGCGTCACCCGCGTCTGGTACTCGATGAGCCGGGACGGCTTGCTGCCCCAGTGGTTTGCCAAAACCCACCCGGTACGCCAGGTGCCCACGCGGATCACCTGGATCGTCGGTGTCGCGTCGGCGGTGATCGCGGGGCTGCTGCCGATCGGCCAGGCCGCCGAGCTGACCAATATCGGCATCCTGCTGGCCTTCATCGTGGTCTGTGCGGCGGTGATCGTGCTGCGCTATCGCCGTCCGGATCTGCCGCGCGGCTTCCGTACGCCGGGGATGCCGGTGGTGCCCCTGCTCGGCATCGGCTTCTCGATCTGGCTGATCACCTACCTGCAACCGGTGACGTGGTTGCGCTTCGCCGTCTGGTTCGCCGTCGGCGCGATCGTCTACCTGACCTACAGCCGCCGCCATTCCCTGCTGGCGACCGGCCCGGATGCGTCCGCGACCCCCGCCGGACGGCCGTAGGGATTATATCGAGATACCAGCGATATCTGAGGTATTTCGCGAATTTATCGTTTTGTTATTCGAATTGGCGCGTTCGGTATTTGGTTTCTCCCCGACCGTGGCGAATCATTGCTCCCCGGATCCAACGATCGACTGATCACCGTGGTGTTTCGGAAATCTGCTCTCGCTACGAGATTCGGAGGAACGCATCATGGCAGGAACCGAGGCGGGTCGATGTACCCGCTTTCCGGGTCGTAGGGCCTGGTCGACCGCGGCAACGCTGGTCGTTCTGTTCGGCGCGGCGGGCACGATGGTGGCGACCGCGGGCCCCGCACACGCCGACTCGCCGATACCCGCCCCGGTCGTACCGGGAATTCCACTACCGCCGCAGTTCACAATTCCCGGGCTCTTCCCGGAAATCCATCCGGCCCCGCCGGAGCCCATGAAATCGGTCGGTGAGCGGGCGCTCGAGGCCGCCGAGTCCAAGATCGGCTCGGCCTACCGCTCGGGTGCCACCGGCCCCGATGCCTTCGACTGCTCGGGTCTGGTGCAGTGGGCGTACCGGCAGGTCGGGGTGGACCTGCCGCGGACGAGCTACGACCAGCTGACCGCCGGCACGCCGGTCGACCTGGATGCGCTGCAACCGGGCGATCTCGTGTCGTTCTACGGTGGCGGACACTCCGCTCTCTACGCGGGTGACGGCACGGTCGTGCACGCCGCGACGAGCGGTGAGGGTGTCATCCGATCGGCGCTCGCGCAGATGCCGGTCACCGGCGCCCGCCGCTTCTGACGCCGCCGGCGGGTGCGCCACGCGGCTCGCCGATCCAGGGGTTCGAATCCGCCGCGAGGATATGTTGCGCGACAATGTGCATCGAGATCGAGTATCGAGATCGACCAGCATTGGACTGCAACGTGAATCGCGGAGGAGGGGGCCGGTGGCCGAGACTCGGGCGAATGCCGACGAGCCGTTCGGGCCGGTGCGCCCCTCGGATGCGGTCGACGGCTGGGAGTTGGCCGGTGACGGCACCCGCTGGTGGCTGGTCAAGGCGTTCGGCGATGCGCGCGGTCTGGTGAAGCCGACCACGCGGACGACCTGCGCCTGGCGTATCGAGACCGCCGACGGCCGGATGTTGCGCGAGGTCAGCGCGCGATCGGTCGCGGAGGCGAAAAGCGCTGCGGAAGAATGGATCCGGAGGACGATCGGCTGAGCGTTCGCTCGGCCGATCGTCCGTATCGTCCGGCTATCGACGGGTCGACTGCCGCTTCGAAATCGCCTGCAGGCTGAATGCCGGTGCGGGCTGATCGGGTGCGGGAGATTCCTCGGTGTAGGCGCGCGGCCACGCGCGGCCGCTGTCGGCGAGATCGAGATCGTTCGTGTCATCGGCATCGTCGCGTCGCGAGGGTCCGTCGACCTCCGCGAGTCCGACGAGCACCACGAGCATGATGGTGACGAGCGTGACCACCATGATCAGCGGGGTGAGCAGCTGCACCGAGTCGACACCGCCGGTCGGCTCGGCCATGTTGTCCATGCGGTGCGCCGTCATGGATGCCATTCCGGTGTAATGCATTCCGCAGACCGCCAGACCCATGATGGCCGCCGCGCCGATGGTGGCGGCGAACCCGCGCACGTGCAGGACGAACCACAGTGCCGCGGTCGCGGCCACCACGGCGATCAGCAGCGACAGGGCCACCAGTCCGGTGCTGTATTCGATGTGCGCGCCGGCGTTCATGGCATGCATGCCGAGGTAGTGCATGGCCGCGACGCCGAATCCGGTGATCATGCCGCCGAGGGGGAGTGCGATCACTTCCCGGTGCCCGCGCACCACGATCGACAGTCCGGCCCACACCACGACGATCGCGATGGCCGCGCTGAGCAGCGTCATCGGCACGTCGTAGCGGATATTCGCGCCGTGGATCGAGAAACCGAGCATGGCGGTGAAGTGCATGACCCAGATGCCGGCGCCGCCGAGCGCGACGGCCGCGGCGATCAACCAGCCGCCCGGCCAGCGCGAGGCCCGGGCGTGGGTGGCGCAGCGCAGCGCCAGAACGGATCCGATGAAGGACATGACATAGGCCAGGACCGGGGTTACCCAGCCGTGGCTGAAATGGTCGAGCTCGAGCACGAGGTCTCCCGAAGCGAAAGAGGGGTTATCGATTCGTGACCGGACGATAGTTCACATTGCTCATGATCGTTACCCGCGCCCGTTCGTATCCGGGTGCGGCCGACCTCCCTCGCCGTCCGGCAAATGTGCAGGTGACACAGGTTCACGGGGTGTGTGCACGGGGTTTGCCGGAGTGTCGCCTGATGGACATCGAACCGGAGGTGTGTTCTGGCGCACTTGCGCCACCTTGGGGACCTATGGCCCTTGACAGGTCTATCCGACGAATCCGGACGTTCGGGACTACCGCAAGACGATACTGTATGGATATGATATGAAAATCATAGAATATGGTTTCGGGAATACTGGAGGTGCCGGAATGGATGCGCAGCGGTATCGGCGGATGGTCAATCGGGTCAATCCGCTCGTGGTCGGGCTGCAACGGCTGGGAATCGGTTTCGGTCCGATGCAACTGCTCACCGTCGCCGGTCGGCGCACCGGGCAACCGCGTACCTTCCCGATCGCGGTCAGCGAGTTGAGTGGGGCGCACTACATCGTGCAGGCCTATCCGCGGGCGGCCTGGGTGGCCAACGTGCGGGCGGCCGATTCGGTCACGCTGACGCGCGGACGGAAATCCTCGACCGCGCGACTGGTCGAGGTTCCGGTCGAGCAGCGCGGGGCGCTGCTGCGGGAATTGGTCGGAGCCGGGCCCGCCAGCGTCGGAAACCGTTTCGTCACAACCGGTTTGGCCGATGCGGCAACGCCCGACGGGGTGGCGGCGGCGGCCGAGCGCATCGCGGTGTTCCGGGTCGAACCGCACTGACCTGCCGGGTTCGTCCGCGCCGGGGATATCATATGAAAATCGTATGAATCGACCGGAGGGTGCCGATGAGCTCGGAGGCGGATCGCGCGGCCGCGCAGCAACGGCGCCGGCTGGCCGTCGACGTCAAGGATGCGTTGCGCGACTTGAACATTCAGCTCGCCCTGCTGAATCGCCGGTTCGGCGGCCGGGTGGAACTCCGCGACGTGGACTGGACCTGCCTGGACCTGATCAACCGGCGGGGCCCCGTCTCGCCGACCGCCCTGTCCCGGCTCACCGGCCTGCACCCGGCCACCCTCACCGGTGTCCTGGACCGGTTGCAGAAGGGCGGCTGGATCGTCCGGGAACGCGACCCCGAGGCGAGCGACCGGCGCGCAGTCACCCTGCGCGCCGTCCGCGAGCGCAATTCCGAACTGTTCCACGTGTTCTCGGGCATGAACCGGCGCATGGACGAGGTGCTCGACCGGTACTCGGAGCCAGAGCTCGAGGTTATCGCCGACTTCCTCCGGCAGACCGGTACCGCAGGCGCGGACTCCGCCGCCGAACTCGGCAGCTGACCGGCCGCGCGCTCCTCGTCGGCGGCCCTGCGAGGGCGAGTTCTGGTACAAGTAGGACGTGAAATTGCTTCGTGGGGGGATCTTTTCAGCTGTCGCCGCTCTGCTTCTCTGTAGTTGTGCGACGGCCCACTCGCCGGATCCCGTCGGCTCGCCGGCCGTGCCGCAGGCTACGGCGCGGTCGACGCCCGACGCGACGCCGGTAGCCGGCAATCGTCAGCACACCGGCACCGGCCCGGTGAAAACCGACCCGGAACTCGGCAGTAATCCGGTGCTCAGCGAGCAAGGCGTGGGCCTGTCGAGTGTCGACTGTCGGCTGCCCGGCTGGCGCAACACTCCGGATGGCGCGGAGGCGTACTACCGCGCGGCGATCAGCTGTCACGATGCCGCATGGGCGCCCACCCTGGCGCACTTCCGGATCCCCATGTCCTCGCCCGCGCTCTGGGCGGGCGCCCGAATCGGTGATTACCACGGTGCGTGCAGTTCCACCGGCAGCAATCGGGAAGCGTTCTACTGTGCGGCCGACCGGATGATCGTGATGCCGTTCGACACCATGGCCCCGGTCATCGGCTACGGCGTCGGCAACGTGCTCGCGGTGCTCTCGCACGAATACGAACACCACGTGCAACAGCTCACCGGAATCATGGCCGCCTTCCAAGCCAGGGCCTCGGCGCTGAACTGGACCGGGCCGGAGGTCGACCTGCTCAACCGTCGGCTCGAGCTGCAGGCGTGGTGTTTCTCCGGGATGTTCTACGGCGTCAATACCGGACGCGGTGCCATCACCCAGGGCCTGGCCGACCGGGCCTACGCCAACAACGCCGGCGCCGGTGACCGGCCGGGCGAACGACGCTGGCACGGGACCAACCAGAACGTCGCCAACTGGTTCGGGTGGGGAATGCACCCGAGCAGTGACCCGGCCTCCGCCGCTGCACCCTCGCTGTACGAATGCAATCCGTGGGCGGCTCGCAGCGACGCGTGGCTGGAATGAACACGCGGCCGCGCGGCCGGGATCGGTCGTCTCGCGGGCTGTTCAGCGAGGACGGGTAGGCTCGGGTGATCGGCGGGTCTCCGCATATGTCCTCGTCGGTGGGCGTTCGCGCCACCACACACAAATCCGAGGATGTAGGTCATGGCTATTACCGAGATCGGCGCGTACGCACATCTCAGTCCCGCCGATATCGAGGCGCTGGGGCGTGAACTCGACCGGATTCGCGCCGATGTCGAGGCCGACCTGGGTACTCGTGACGCGAACTACATTCGCCGGACGATCGTTTTTCAGCGCACCCTCGACGCCGCCGCGCGACTGGTCATTCTCGCCGGTCGTGGCCGCTTCGCCTGGGTGCTCGGTACGGCCGGCCTGGCGACGGCCAAGAGCGTCGAGAATATGGAGATCGGTCACAACGTCTCCCACGGTCAGTGGGATTGGATGAACGACCCGGAAATTCACTCCAACACCTGGGAGTGGGATATGGCCGGGCTGTCCGCGCAGTGGCGCTACGCACATAATGTCCGCCACCACCTCTACACCAACGTGCTGGGAATGGACGACGATATCGGCTTCGGCGTGATGCGGGTGACCAGAGACCAGCGCTGGCGGCCGCGCCTGCTGCTGCAACCGTTACAGAATGTGCTGCTGGCGGCGACCTTCGAATGGGGTATCGCCTGGCACGACCTGGACTCCGTCCACGATCGGGTGACCGATACCGCCGAGCGCGCCGGTCAGACCCGGGCGTTGCTCGGAAAACTGGTCCGGCAGGCCGGCAAGGATTACGTGCTGTTCCCCGCATTGAGCGGAAAGCGATGGCGGCGAACGCTTTTCGCCAATCTCGGCGCCAATGTGCTGCGCAACCTGTGGGCGTACCTGGTGATCTTCTGCGGCCATTTTCCCGACGGCGCGGAGAAATTCACTCCGTCGGTGCTGGAGTCGGAAACCAAGGCGGAATGGTATCTGCGCCAGATGCTGGGCACGGCGAACTTCGATGCCGGGCGGGTTCAGGCCTTCATGAGCGGCAATCTGTGCTACCAGATCGAACATCACCTGTTCCCGGACCTGCCCAGCAACCGGTACCGGGATATCGCCGCCCGCGTGCGTGCGCTGTGCGAAGAATTCGATCTGCCGTACACGACGGGTCCTCTGCTGCGGCAGTATGCGCTCACCCTCCGGACGATCCACAAATTGGCGCTGCCGGATCGCTTCCTCACCGCGACCTCCGACGACGCCCCGGAAACCGCGTCGGAGCGGAAGTTTCTCGGATATCGACCGTTCGCGGCCGCCGAGGGCGCACCGTCTCGTTCCCGCCGGGGGCTGCGCACCGCGCTGCGCGTGGTGGCGGCCAAGACCGCACTGCCGACCGGATGATCCGGCGGGTTCACCTCATCCGTGGGGGCGCACCGGCAGTTCGGTGAGTCCCCGCATGAGCAGGCTCGGCTGCCACCGCGGGGTGAACGACGGCGCCAGGGCCAGCTTCGGGAAGCGATCCAGCAGAGCGGTGAAGGCGACGGCGGCCTCCATCCGGGCCAGCGGAGCGCCGACGCAGAAGTGGATTCCGTGGCCGAAGGCCACATGCCCGGACGGCTTCCGGCCGATATCGAGTTCGTCGGGTGAACGGTATCGATCGGGATCGCGATCGGCCGCCGAGAGCGCGACGTAAACCAATTCCCCTGCGGGGATGACGATTCCGCCGATGTCGACGGGTTCCTCGGTGTACCGGACCGTGGCCCAGCCGACCGGGCCGTCGAGTCGCAGAAACTCTTCCACGGCGGCGGGGACACCGTCCGGATCCGCCCGCAGCGCATCGAATTGGGGCCGGTTGCGCAGCAGGGCGAAGGTGCCGTTGCCGATCAGGTTCACCGTCGTTTCGTGACCGGCAACCAGCAGCAGGAAAGCCATCGCCACCAATTCGGGATCGGTGAGGCGGTCGCCTTCGTCCTGTTCGGTGGCCAGTCCCGACAGCAGGTCGTCGCCGGGCCGAACGCGTTTGTCCGCCAGCAGCGCCGTCAGATATCTGCCCATATCGGCGGAGGCGCGGTCGCGGTCCGCCAGATCTCCGGAGGCCCCGACCAGGATCTTCGTCCACAGCTGGAAATCGTCGCGATCGGTGAAGGGAACGCCGAGCAGTTCGCAGATCACGGTGACGGGTAGCGGGGTCGCGAACGCATGAAGCAGATCGACCTCGTCGTGCGCGGCCACTTCGTCGAGCAATCCGGCGGTGATCTCCTCGATGCGCGGGCGCAAGGCCGCCACCCGCCGCGGCGTGAAGGCCTTGTTCACCAACTTCCGCAGTCGCGTGTGTTCCGGCGGATCGGTATTGAGCATATGGGTGCTCAACGCCTGCGCATCCGAATTCGACAGCACCGCAGAGCCTTTGCGCCGGAACAGTTCGAAGGTGCCGGCCGAGTTCTTGCGCAAGCGCGGATCTGCCAGTGCCGCACGCGCTTCCGCATGGCCGACGACGACCCAGCACGGAATCCCGCGCTCGTGCGTGAACCGCACGTGGTGCACCGGCCCCCGGGCCCGCCAGCGCTCGTAGTACTTGTGCGGATCGTCGTGGAAGTCGTCTTCCACCAGCTCGATCTGCTCGGAAACCTCGGCCTCGGTCATGCTGTGCTCCCTGCTACCGGCGCCGATCGGCGCTCCCCACGGTGTCGGACCGGTCCTGACGGTGACCGTATCCAAAGTACCGAAAATCAGGCCGAGCCGCGGATGTCCGATTCGCGTAGAAATCGTTCCGCCCGAACCACTTTCATGGTCACTGCGGTGACAGCCGGTGTTCCGTCCATTGCCGTAGCTTCTCCGGATTGCGGATCGCCCAGATCCGGGTGATCCGGCCGTCGGCGATATCGAAGGCGTAGACGGTCGCGATGGCGCCGTCGATCTGTGCCACCAGGCCGGGCTGGCCGTTGACGGTGCGCTCGAGAAGTGTGACTTCCGCGGCGCGGGAGGCGATTTCGATCCATGCGCGAGCGATCTGCTCGCCACCGGTGATCGGATGACGGAAGGCGACCACCCGGCCGCCGCTGTCGGCCGTCGCGACGGCCCGTGGATCCAGGATCTCGATCAGTGCCTCGATATCCTTCGTCTCCCACGCGCGTTTGAAGTCTCGGACGACCTCGGCACGCTCGTCCCGAGAGGGACGTGCCGAGGTCTGGATACGACGGCGTGCGGAGGAGGCCAGCTGTCGGCAGGCCGCGGGAGTGCGGCCGACGATATCGGCGATCTCGGCGAAGGAATACCGGAAGACATCGTGCAGGACGAAGGCCACGCGCTCGGCCGGCGTCATGGAATCGAGTACGACGAGGAACGCCATGCTGATCGATTCGTCGAGCGTCACCCGGTCGGCCGGATCGGCCGGTGCGGGCGCGCCCCACTCGCTGCGGTCCGGGACCGGCTCCGGAATCCACTCACCGACGTAGCGCTCGCGGCGAGCCCGCGCCGAACCGAGCAGATCCAGACAGATGCGGCTGGCCACGGTCCGCAACCAGCCACCCGGCGCCTCGACGGCCTGCTGTTGTTCCGGGGACAGGGCGTACCAGCGCGCATAGGTCTCCTGCACCACGTCCTCGGCCTCCGCGAGGGAGCCGAGCAGCCGGTAGGCGAGGTTGAGCAGCGCCCGCCGCTCACCCACCACCGCGCTCGCTTCCGGATCGGTCATGATCTCACTCCCTCGTTCGGTACAGGTCCTTCCCCTGTTGGACGACACAGCACGCCGAAATGTGAGGTCCAGGTTGTATGCTGCCGTTCGCCGGTGACAGTCGGGGGGAGTACCCAGTGAAAAGAGCAGTGTGGGTGGCAATCTGGTTCGGCGTGGCGGCGCTTTCGGCGTGCGGTACGGACGATGCCGCTGATGGACCGGCCTCCTCCGAACCGGTTGCTCAGCAGGTCAGCGGATCGCCGGATCAGCAGGCCGGGTGCCCGCACTCGCCCGTGGCCTCGGCAGGGCCGTACACCGCCACCACCGTGCCGGTGCGGGAACAGACCGCGACGCTGACGACCGACGTGACGCTGCCGCAACTCGAGGGCGGTGAGCAGGCAGTGCGCGATCGGTTCAACGCGGCGATGCGCGCCTCGCTGGCCGATACGAGCGGCGGCGACGCGAGCGGTGCGCTGCACGACGCCCGGCTGCGCTGCGGGGAAACCAGCCGCGTCACCCGGATCGGGACGAAGGTCGTTGCGGGCGTGCTGATCACCGACCACACGTGGGAGGGCGGCCCGCATCCGGTCAACCAGATCGGCACCGTGGTGATCGACACCGGAACCGCGCAACCGGTCATGTTGCCGACGGCCTTGCGCGACCGGGCCCAGAGCTGGAACGCCCTCGCCGCGACCGCCCAGAGCCTGGTGCCCGCGGACGGGCCCACCCTGTTCACACACGCTCCCGGCAGTGACGATTTCGCCAACTGGGTCCCCTCCCCGGAGGGACTCACCGTCTACTTCTCCGTCGCGCACGCGCGGGGCGACTACTACCCGGTTCAGCTCCCGTGGAACCGAATCCGGGACCTGTTCGACCCGGCCGCGGTGGTGACCCTGTCGAGCTGACGGATCATCGGAACACCCGTCGGTCCCGCACTGGATTCACACCGTCGCTCCGACCAGCTGTCGATAGTCGGCGTTGCGGGCGACCAGTTCGTCGTGGGGCCCGCTGTCGACGATCCGCCCGTCCTTCAGGAACATGACGATGTCGGCCTCGCGGATGGTGGACAGGCGATGGGCGATCACCAGGAGGGCACATTCTTGTCGCACGTTCTGGATGGTCACGTTCAGCGCCTTCTCGGTTTCGGCGTCGAGCATCGCGGTGGGTTCGTCGAGCATCATCAGGACGGGCCGGCGGATCAGCGCTCGGGCCAGTGCTACGCGTTGACGCTCGCCGCCCGAGAGCAGGACGCCGTGCTCGCCCACGGGAGTGTCCAGCCCACGGGGGAGCCGGGAGACGAGATCGGCCAGCCCGGCGAGCTCTGTCGCGCGCTGCAGATCGTCTTCGCCGAGGCCCGGCTGCCGGTAGGTCAGATTGTCCCGGAGGCTGCCGAACAGCAGCGGCGCGTTCTGCTCCAGCAGGCTGATTTCCGAGCGCCACGCCCGCCGTGGTCGACCGGCGTAGGACCGGCCGCCGAGCAGAATATCGCCGCCGTCCGGATCGTAGAACCGGCTCACCAGGGAGAATACGGTGGATTTCCCGGCGCCCGAGTGCCCGACCAGGGCCACATGTCCCCGCGGAGGTACCGAGAAACTCACGCCGTCGAGAATCGGCCGCTCGTCGTAGGAGAAACGCACCTCGCGGAATTCCAATGCGGGACGCCCGTTCGCCGAGGCGGTCTCGATCGCCGAAGAACCGTCGACGCCGACCTGCGGAATCTCGTCGACGTCCTCGGCCGGCAAACTCAGCGTCGATTCGATCCGGCTCAGCGCGCCCAAGGCCTTCTGCAATCCGACGGAGCCGTTGAACAGATCGCCGACCGGAATGAGCAGGTTCATCGCGAGGAGCATCATCGTGACGAGGCTGCTCAACTCCATCTGATGATTGGCCACCCGCACACCGCCGACCAGCAAGGACACCACGAACGACCCGGTCACCGCCAGGTGCATGGCCGGATTTCCCAGCGCCTTCAATCGGGCCGCGCGCACGCCGGCGGCGAATGCGGCACCGGCCAGTTCGGTCAACCGCTCGTGTTCGCGGTCCTCGGCATTGTTGACCTTCACCGTGCGCACGCCGTTCAGCGCGCGCTCGATATCCGCGGACAGCGCGCCGACGCTCTCCTGCAAGCGCACCGAAGCCACTTCGATTCGCGTCATGACCAGCAACATCGCCGCCGCGGCGACGCCCACGGTGACGAAGACGATCGAGAACAACAGCCAGTCGAGATAGATCATCACCGCCACGGTGCCCACGAGTGTGATTGCGCCCGTGAGTATTTGGACGAGGCTGCTGCCCACGGCGTTGCGGATCACGGTCGAATCGAGCGTGACCCGGGAGATGAGATCGCCGACCCGCTGTGACTCCAGAGTGGGAATTCTCAGCCGCAGCAGATGCCCGGCCAGACGATGACGCACGGACAAGAGTACGGATTCGCTGGACCGCTCGAGTATGTAATTGCCGCCGGTATCGGCGACGGCATACAGGAGATAGGCCCCCACCAACGCCGCGAGCGACCACGCGATCGTCGCGCCCGCCGAGGCATCGCGGACGACCTGTCCGGCCAGGAGCGGTTGCGCCAACGACAAACCGGTGCCGACGAGAAGCAGTGCCGTCGCCGCGAGCAGCGAATTGCGTTGTGGTGCGAGAATTCTCAGCAGCGCCCCGACGCGGCGCAGCCAGGAATCGCGCTCTCGAATCTCACCGTCGTCAGCTGACATCGTCACCCACGTTCACATGCCGGCCGACCACGATCAGTCGACTGAATGTCGTCATGTCTCCCGCCTCCCCGACAAGCTTTCCGTCTGCTTCGACCCATGCGTGTGCGGCGAACGGCAACTCGGTGCGCACGCCGACACACCAGGTTGTCCACGCACCGTAGCGTCGGCTCAGCAGCGTCGTCGCCACGGACCTCGTCAGGCAGCCGTATCTTCCGGCGGCGTCGGGACTCACCTCGACGACCCGGCGCCGCCATCGCTCGGCATCGTCGAACGGGGCCGGACGACTTCCTCGGTGTAACTGCTTCAGGATCCATTCGATCCGTCGCGGTGGCAACCTGACGAGGACCCTCGCGGCGCGAACGGCCCAGGCCGCGGCCGAGCGCTCACCCCTGCGTCCGTCCGCCTCGAATTCGGTCCCGAGCGCCATCTGGTGGCTCACGACGGCACCAGCCCCACTGCTCGAAGGCGGCTCACCAGTTCGGCGACGTCTCGCTGCGCGGTAACGGCATCGACGTCGAACCGATCGAGCACTGCCGCAACGGGATCGGCGGCGTCGCCGGCGAGGAGCGATGCGAACACTTCCGCTCCGACCGGATTGAGCCGCCAATACTCGCCCTGTTTCAAATCGAGAACGACGCCCCCGTATTCCGTTCGCACGAAAGACAAGCCGGGCCTCGGTGTCGTGGTATTCATGGTCCCTCCCACTCCTCAGGCTTTCCGCGCGCTACTGTCGCGCGGATCGAGAAAATTCCGTTCCAGATCGCGCAGCCAGAGTTCGCAGGCGATGGTGCTGAACATCGTTCCGTCTTCCAGTTCGAACGAACTGGGGCTGGCGCACAAATGCTTCAGTCGCTTCGAGTCGATCAGGCCCATGGCGCCGAGCCGCGAGTTCTCCCACAGAGCCACGAGTTCGTCGCGATGCTTGCGCAGGCCCACTTCGACGTCGTGTGATCCGCTGTCCTTGGTCTGCCGGCGCAGTACCTCGTCGGGCACGATTCCGCTGACCGCGGCCCTGAGCAGAGGCTTGTACGTCCAGGCGCTGACCCGATCCGGAACCGCCACCGACAGGGCAGCGGAAATAACTCGGTCATCGAAATAGGGTGCGGACAGGGGCGGCCCGCCGGATGCCAGTGACATGCGGTTCAACACGGCCACCGTCCGGGCCCCCTCGACAATCGACTCCAGTTCGACGTGGCGCCCACGAGCGGGCGCCAGCGGTTCGGCATCGGCGGCCATCCACGAGATTCCCTCGTGCACAGCATCTTTCGCCGCTGCCGAGGCCCACACCGGAATGGACGGAACCAGGGCCCAGCCCAGCATCGGTTTGCGCCGTTCCGGCACACCGGCGATCGGTACAGAATTCCTTTTCCACCACGCCCGGAAATCCGCGGGCTCGACCGCGCCGCGCAGGAGATCTCGTGATCGCCAACCGCCGAGGGCGCCGAAACTGCGCAGTCCCCGCCATGCGGTGAGCGGGCGACGCCACAGTAGATCGCGGTAGAGCGTCGGCAGTCCGGTGAAGAGGTGATCGCCCCCGTGGCCGGTCAGGTGCACGGTGGGACCGAAGGTTGCCGCCAGTGCCGCGAGCGCACCTACCCGGCTTCTGCCGGCGATGAGCGGTGAGGGCTCGTTCAGCCAGGTCGGCCCCTCCTCCAGGCCGGCGTAGGTGAAAGGCAGTTCGGAATCGGGAAGGATCGTGTGCCGCACATGTGGCAGGTGCCGGGCGGCGAGCAGGGCCCATTCGAGGTCTTCATTGGCGGAATCGCGTCCGCGTGCCGTCAGCAGCGTGATCTCCGCCGGTCCGCGGGCGGCGAGAAAACTGATCGACGTCGAGTCGTAACCGCCGGAAAGTTCGCAGGTAACCGTGCCACCCGCCGCGGTCCGAGCCCGTACCGCCGCCTCGAGTCGGCTCCGTACCTCGTGTGCGCCCTCCTCGAGGCCCCGGACGGCGGTCCTTTCACTCGCGCTCCGCACCATCCGGGACGTTCCGGTCGGTGTGATCACCAACCCGGTACCGCGGGCGAGCGGTTCGATTCCCGTGAGCAGCGGACGTTGTGCGAGGTGATGCGGAACGGGTTCGAGCAGATGTGCGGCGAGGGCACCGGCGTCGAGTTTGCCGCCGACGAGGTGCCGCAGGGCGTGCACGGTATCGGCGGCGATGTCGATGCCGTCCACGCGGGCGCGGTACAGGCCGCGGGATCCGTATGCGGCACCGTTCAGGTGGATGTCGCCGTTCACCTCGACGATCGAGTGAAACGATCCGTCGATCGCGTCCAGGATCACTCGCCATCGAGCCGGTGAACCTGTCGACATCGCATAGTCGAGGACGGCCTGCTCGCTGATCAGAGCGTGGCCGAGGATCACCACCTGCGCCGCGCGGCCGTTCGCGTGAATGACCGGCCGGTCCGGGCAATGTCCGACGACCATCGGACGTCCCGAACGGTGCTCTGCCAACACCCGCGCCCACGGGAGGAGACGCCTGGCGATGCTCACTGCCGCCCCGTGGTCGGGCAGAACGACAAATCCTGTCCGAGCATCGCCAGTCATCCTCCAACCCCCTATGATTCGAGCTCGGTGCTGACGGCTCAGATCATTCCGCGGCGTCCGACCAGCAGGTCGGATTCCGTGGTGAAAACGCCCCCGGTGAGGTTGCGGAAATCGCCGCATTTGGCGATCACCGGCTTCTCGTAGATCTTCTTGTCCGAGCTGTCTGCCGTGTTCTCCATCTTCACTTTCCTTCCTTTCCTCGCACTCCCCTTGGAGGCGGTCTCATTCCGAGTCGTTCTGTTCGACTCGGACGTGTGCAACCGAGAATTGATGGAGTCGTGGATTCGAGGAAAGCGGATCGCGCCGGAATTTCGACGCACTTGATCAGTCCCCCCGTGCTGCCGGTCCGAACGAACATGTCGTTCCGGATGTAAGTCGCTATCCCGCAAGGAATTTCGGGTCTGTGCGAATCCTCCCCCGATATCGCCCGGCGACCTGCCCCCGTCCCCGCCCGCTATTCTGCGCCGTATGCCACAGCCCGTCAAGGATCTTCGCGAATTGCCCTCGAAAATAATTGCTGCGCTGCACTTTTCGATGCGGTGCGATCAGTCGCCAGGGGCCCTCGGCTCGAGCTCTCGCACGTCCTGAGCGGCGACGTCGGTGAGCGCCATCGAGGGCTTCGGCCACCGACCACGCCACCGGGTTACGGCGGTCGAGCCGTGCGGAAACGGTGCATCCGGACATCTCGACGCGGAACCGGGGGCGTTACTCTCCCGCGATCGGGGGTAGTTCCCGAGTGGATCGGACAGCTGCCTCGCGTCGTCGTGCGGGCGTCCCGTGTGCAGGGGATGCCGGCTCGACCGGGGGCGTCGGTAGTGCGGCCGGTTCCCGCCGTCACCCACACGGCAGAGCGGTTGTTTCGTATGCTCGTTGGTAGCGAATGGGGAGGGTCGTCGGTGCCGGGCCTCGCGGGTCCGGCGATGGAGGAAGGTCCTCGCGGATGGACAGGCGCGAGGTTGCCGACATGGCGCGAGACTGGTCGGCGGCCCTGGTCGATTGCGGTGGCGTGCCGACATCTCTGCCGCGCGTCGAGCAGTTGACCACGTGGATCGTCGAACTGGACGTTGCCATGTCGGCCGAGCCGTTCGATCCGTCGCCCGCATACCGCGTCGGGGTCGAGATGGTGCGGTGGAAGCTGACCGACCCCGCATTGATGACCCCGTCCGCGACGGTGCTGGCCGGTTTGCTGGAACGGTCGCAGCGGCCGGATAGCACGCGGCGGTTCGGCGCGCTCCTGGGCGAACTCGGCCGCGGCTACAGTGCCGAACTGTTGAAGGTCCACGCGGACAGCCGCGAGGTTGCCGACCAGCGCTTCCGCGTGGTGTTCGACAACGCTGCGGTGGCGATCGCCCTCTACGACAGCAACGGCATCACGCTGGAAGCCAACCGGACCACGGCACGGATGGTCGGGATGAAGCCGGAGGAACTGCCGGGCGTGGCTGGTCTGGATCTGATGCATCCCGAGGATCGCGACAAACTTCAGCAGGTGGTCGTCGACCTGTACCAGCGCCGGTATGGCACCGTGCACTTCGAAGGCCGCTTCTGCCGTCCCGACGGCACCGTCTGCTGGGGTGCCTGGACGATGACGCTGGTGCGCGGAGCGGGTGGGCGCGATCTGCGGCTGCTCGCCGTCGGAGAGGACATCACCGAACGGCGCGCGATGGAGCGGAAACTGTGGTGGCAGGCGCGCCACGACCCGTTGACGGGACTGCCCAACCGACACTGCCTGCTCGAGCAGTTGGAGGCCATCGTCGCGACGGCCGGTCCCGCCGACCACATCGGTTTGTGTTTCCTCGACCTCGACGAGTTCAAGCTGATCAACGACCGGTACGGCCACCGCGCGGGCGACAGCGTGCTGGCCGAGGTCGGTCGCCGGCTGGACGCGACGATGACCTCACCGGCGGTCACGGTCACCCGCATCGGCGGAGACGAGTTCGTCGCGCTGCTCGCACCTCCGTGTGACGAAGAGGCGGCGCACGCCGCCGCCGAGACCATGCTTGCGACCCTGCGGGAACCGGTCCCGGTCGGTCCCACCGATCTGCTGGCGATGTCGGCCAGCATCGGCGCCGTCGTCGCCCCGGTGGCGGGCGCGAACGCCGAGAAACTGCTGAACGATGCCGACGTGGGCCTGTACCGGGCCAAGGCCGCCGGCCGCGGCACCTGGGTGCTGCATCGCGACGAGAGCAGTCGCGCCGCCGAGTAGATCAGCGCCGAGTAGATCAGCGCCGAACAGATCAGCGCCGCGGCATCGCGAGTTCGCCGCGCCGCGCCGCTCGCCACCACCGCTGCCCGGAATCGATACCCCTGCGCATCGTGCGCACGGCGGGAACCTGTGTGAGCAGGTGCATCTGGTATCGCCACGGCATTTGCAGCCCGTGCCGAACCGCCATCGCATAGGCGAACTGCACGGCGTTGCGGTCCAGATACCGGTCGGCGTGTTCGAACCAGGTCATGCTGGCACGGGCGGCGGCCTGGATCGGGCGCATCGCCGCGCGCCGCTGCGCATCGTAATTCTCCAGCGCATCGGCGATCTCGCCGTGTTCGTACAGGCTCTGGGCGAGCACGATGGCGTCGATGATCGCCAACCGGGTGCCCGAACCGATGGTGAAGTGCGTCGTGTGCGCCGCATCGCCGACCAGCACCACATTGTCGTGATACCAGGTTTTGTTGGTCACTTCGGGAAAGCAACTCCACCTTGCGAATTCGCCTCGTGTCTTGCTGATCAACGAGTGACCGTCGAGAACGCGCGCGAATATCTTTTCCAGAAGACGCACATTCGCGGCGCCGTCCAGGGAATCGAATCCCGATTCGCGCCACGTCCGCGGTTGGCATTCCACGATGCAGGTGCTGATCTTTCCGGCGATCGACGGGTAGGCGTGGAACCAGATCCAACCGGCCGGCGTGTGTTCGAAGGCGAAGGTGAATCGGTCGAAGACCTTGTCGGTGCCGAGCCAGATATATCGATTCTCGCCGAGGTTCACCGATGTTCCGAAGCGATGATCCTCCAGCTGCCGCACCCGGCTGTTCGCGCCGTCGGCAGCGATGACGAGATCGGCGTCGTCGAAGCCGGACAGATCGTGAATTTCCCGGCCGTGCTGGACATCGACGCCGAGGTCGGTGGCCCGCTGCGACAGCACATCGAGCAATGCCGCTCGCCCCATGCTGAATCCGTATCCCGGGAAATAGGCGGTGCCGTCGTCGCCGACGTGGATTGCCTGTTCCTGCCAGAGCACAGATCCGGCCCGCACCGTCTGTGCGCTGTCGGGGTCGTTCCGGTACAGGATGTCGAGCAGATCGTCCCAGTAGACGACGCCCCAGCCGTAGGTGGACCCGGGAGGATCTCGGTCGATCACCGTGACGGCATGGCCCGGGTCGCGCCGCTTCATCGAAATGGCGAAGTACAGTCCGGCGGGCCCGCCACCGACACATACGATTTTCATTCGGTCACCAGTTCCGGCCCGGTCGGTCTATTCCGGCATCACACGATCGGTATCGGACGCGGCCGAGCCCGGCACGCTGTGCGTGTCCGGGCTCGGTCATCGGCACTAGAAGCTTCCCCAGCCGCCGCCGAATGGGTTCCACCAGCCGGGATTACCCCAACCGCCGTTACCCCAACCTCCGTTACCCCAGCCGCCGCCGTTACCCCAGCCGCCGCCGTTACCCCAGCCGCCGCCATTTCCCCAACCCCAGCCGTTCCCCCAACCCCAGCCGTTACCGTGACCCCAGCCATTGCCGTGGCCCCAGCCGGGATTGTCGACGGATTGAGTCGCGGATGTCGACGTCGTTGCTTCGGTGGCGGATGCTTGTGTCGCGGCTGCGACGACCGGAACCGCAGCGATTGCGGCCATTCCGGCTGCTGCTGCCAACCGGGCGAATTTCGAGTGTGAATTCCTTTTCTTGATCATGATGGGCTCCAGATAGCTGTCCCGACCTGGTGGAATTCTACGCGTTTCCGCCGTATGTCAGAAAGTTGCCGAATCAACCCTTTTACAATGTCCGGCCGCCGCATTCGGCAGGGTTCGCGGGTCCGTAAATATTTCGGTTTCCAGGGCAGCGGCAGACCTGAACAGGCCGAACCGATGTGTGCCCTCGGCAGGATTCGAACCTGCGACACCCGCTTTAGGAGAGCGGTGCTCTATCCCCTGAGCTACGAGGGCGCGGACCGTGCGCGGAAATGTGGAAAACCCCGTTTCGCAACGGAATTCGCACCTGCCTCGCAGTGGTCCACGATGCCTGTGCCTCCCGGGGGTGACGATCAGGCGTGGTCAGTCTAGCGTGTGGCGGGCCGGTGGCCACTCCGCCATGGGGCGACCGGTCTCCGGCGCCTCAATGCGGCAAGGACAAGAAATCCTCGACCGGGCGGCGCGGGGTGGGCGGGACGAAGGTGTCGTGGGGTGCGGTGCCCAGGCGGATGAGTACCTGGGGGATTTGATCCGGGTCGGGGAGGAGCGCGCGGATCGCGCGGACGGCGGCCGGGATTTCGGTGATGTGGGTGAGGGGGCAGGTCGCCAGTCCGGCCGCGGTGGCCGACAGCAGGGCGGTGGACAGGGTTTCGCCGGTCGCCAGCCATTCGTGCGGAGTGTTCTCGGCGGTGCTGAGCACCACGAGGGTGGCGTGATCGGGTTCGCCGGTGCGGTGCGGGTCTCCGGACGGGACGGGAAAGTCGCGGCCGACGTCGACCAGTGCCGCCTCGCGGGCGGTGGGCAGAGCGTAGGACGGTATCCCTTCCGGAAGATCGAAATTGCCTGTCCACCAGCGTAATTCGGTCTGGTAAGGGGTGTCGAACTGTTGCAGGGCGGCGGTCTGCTCGGAAGCTGCGGCGAGCCGGGGCCGCACCGAATCGTCGACGGCGTTCAGGTGCACACCGTCCACCTCGGACACCTCACGCAACTGTCGCACCAGCTCCGGCCGGTCCGGCGCCGACATCGGGAGCCGGTCGGTGCGGCGCGCGCGGATCGCGGCGGCGAGGGCGCGTTCGCGATCCGAAGGCGCGCGGGGCGGCTCGAATTCGGCGACGGCCAGCAGGTCGTGCAGCCCTTCCTCGGGCACATAGGACACCGCGATGGGATGCCCCTGCTCGGCGAAGGCGATCCGGGCGTGGTGCAGGTTGGCGCCGCAGCTGATCAACTCCTGGCGCCCGCTCGGATCGGCCACCTTCAGTTGCCGGGTGGAATCACTGAACAGGTGCAGCCGGGTGCCGTCGAAATCCCAGCGCCAGGGCTGGGTGTTGTGCACGGACGGGGCGCGGGCGGCCAACTGCAGGGCCGCGACGATCGTCGAGCGGTCGGGAACGTGCTGCATGATGCCTCCCAGAGCGATATTTCGTCGGGTGCATTCGTCGGAGTATCGCCAGTATCGCAGTTGTCACCATCCCGGCCGGTAGGGTGGGGGTGTCTTCGCCCTGGAACGTTCGTGAACCGCTCGGAAGGTGGGACGCATGGCCTCGAAGGCGCCCGTGGTGGTGGGAGTCGACAGTTCCGACGATGCGCTGCGGGCCGCGCGCTGGGCCGCCGATGATGCGGCGCTGCACCGGGTTCCGCTGGAGGTGGTTTCGGCGGTGCCGCCGGTTCCGGAGGACCGCGCCGGCGACGAGGGCGTGTGCGCCTACCACGAGCGCACCCGCGAGCAGGCCCAGCGCGCGGTCGCGGCGGCCGCTCGGGTGGCGGCCGATATCGCCCCGAAGATCGATATCGACACCGCCGTCATCGATGCGCCGATCATTCCCGCGCTGCTGTCCCAGGCCGACGAGGCTCGTCTGGTGGTGGTCGGCGCGCGAGGACTCGGGGCCTATCAGCGCAGCCTGCTCGGTTCGGTCAGCACCGCACTGGTGCGGCACGCTCGCGGCCCGGTCGCCGTGGTGCCGGCGGATCCGCTGCTCGGGTCCGAGCGGCCGGTGCTCGTCGGATACGACGATTCCCCGTGCAGCGCACAGGCTCTCGCGATCGCCGTCGACGAGGCGCGGCGGCGCCGGACCGATCTGGTGGTCGTACACACCTGGCAGCGGTTCGGCGACTACCCGTCCCCGGCGGCCCTCGAAGAGGAGGGAAATCGGCTCCTCGACGCCGCCCTGGCCGCGCACGAGGATCCGGACGAACCGATTGCGGTGCGCCGGGTCGTCGTCGAGGATCGGCCGGTGCGGCGCCTCCTCCGCGAATCCGCCGCGGCGCAGCTCGTCGTGGTCGGCAGTCACGGTAAGGGCGGATTTCCCGGAATGACGTTGGGCTCCACCAGTCAGGCGCTGATGCACAGCGTCGAATGCCCGATCATCATCGCCCGGCCCCGGAGCGAATGATCAGGCGGTGAGCTCGGCAAGCAACTTCCAGGTGCGCAGCTGATCGTCCTCGCCGGCGAGATCGGTCTGGTGGATCAGCAGCTCGGTGGCACCGGCATCGACATACGCCTGGAGGCCGCGGGTGACATGGTCCTCGTCGCCGATCAGCGCCACATCGACCGCGTGGGCGAGGCCCTCGCGGTCGAGAACCGCGCGGTAGGAATCGAATTGTTCGTAGAACGCCAGCGCGTGCGCCGCGGTCTCGCGCACCTGCTCGGCGCGATCGGTGACGATCGCGACCACACCGGCGACCACCTGTAGCGGCCGCACCGGATTCGCCGGGCGGGCCTGCTGCAAAGTAGGCACGATATGCGATTCCAGCGTGCGCGGCCCGGCGAGGAACGGCAATACGCCGTCGGCCGATTCGCCCGTGGCCCGCAACGCTTGCGGCCCCATGGCTGCCACGAGCAGGGGGATATTGCTGCCGCCGTGCACCGTCGTCGGTATCGGCGGGCGGGCGTACACCCGCTCGCCCTGTACGTCGACGGTGCCGTCCTCGATGGCCTGGCGCAGCGCGATCAGATATTCGCGCAGCCGCCGCACCGGCTTGTCCTCGCGGATGCCGAATGCCGCCGATTCCAGTGGGGGAGCGCCCAATCCGATGCCCAGGCGGAAGCGGCCGCCCGACGCGGCCTGTGCGGTCTGGGCCTGCGACGCGACGACCAGCGGATGGCGCGGATTGATCGGCACCACGGAGGTGCCCACCCCGATCTCCGGTACGGCGAGCCCGACCACCGCCGCGAGGGTCAGCGCATCGAGATCGAATTTCTGTCCGAACCACACCGAACGCACACCCGTGCGCTGCGCCTGCGTGGCGAGCCGGAGGACCTCGTCGACGTCGTTGGCCGCATCGGGCCGCGGCCAGACCGAAACCCCGATCGGAACTGAAAGACTCATCGGATCGAGGCTAGTGCGCGCATCGGGCGATCCCACCTTTGTGTTCGGACGGATCGAAACCATTGCGGTGCTGCCCTTTGCGGGTCGCGGGCGCTCGGCCTGTCCGATTTTCGCGGTTTTGCCGGGTTACCATCGCACGATGGGGCGTCGAGTATCGGGTGTGCTGGCCTTCGCTGTCCTGGTCCTGATCGCGATCGCGACGGCCTGGGAGCAACAACCGCACGGATATCGCGACGCCGCGGCCCCTGCGACGGAATTCGGTGCCGCCCGTGCGCTGGCGACGATCCGGGAGATCGCCTCGCGGCCACACCCCGTCGGCACCGCCGAACACGACCGGGTGCGCGAGCATCTGGTGGGCAAGCTGCGAGAACTGGGGCTGGACACCGATGTTCGCTACGGCGTGGGCAAGTATCCGGTGGATCCGCATCGTGCGGTAGCGGTGCTCGGGCAGACCGGAAATATCGTCGCCCGCTGGCCGGGACGCGCCGCTACGGGAACCGTTTACCTTGTCGCGCATTATGATTCGGTGCCGTCCGGTCCCGGTGCGAACGACGACGGGGTCGGTGTCGCCACCGTTCTGGAAGCGGTGCGTGCGCTGCGGGCGAGCGGACTGCAGCCGCGCAACGATCTCGTGGTGCTGCTCACCGACGCCGAAGAGGTGGGTCTGCTCGGCGCCGAGGCCTTCGCGACCTCCGGCGGCGCCGACCCGCGCGGCGGAGTGGTGATCAATCACGAGGCGCGCGGCGCCGGTGGTCCGCCGATGCTGTGGCGGATCAGTCACCCCGACGCCGGGCTGATCAGTGTGGTCACCGGAGTACCGCATCCGAACACCGATTCGCTGTCCACGACCCTGGGCGGGGATCAGACCGGGAGCAATACCGATTTCGCGGCGCTGGACCCCCACGGCTTCCGGGTGCTCGACTGGGCCTTCGCCGGTCGGAACGCCTACTACCACAATCCGTTCGACGACCCGGACCACGTCGACCTGGCCACCGTGCAGCAATTCGGCGACAACACCACCGCCGCGGCGCGCGAATTCGCGGCGCGGGATCTGCGGGCCGCGGCCGATCAGCCGAATCGCGCGTACTTTCCGCTGCCGTTCGGTGAGCTGGTGGTGCTGCCGCTGTGGCTGGTGGTCGTGGCGGCGGTGGCTTCGGTGCTGCTCGCGGCGTGGGTGGTGTGGCGGATCCGCCGGACCGGTGAGGCGACGATCGGCCGGACTCTGGGCGCGGCGGCAACCGCTCTGGTGGCGGTTCCGATCGGAATGGGCGCCGTCTACGGATTGTGGAAAGCGATCACCGCGATCCGCCCGGAGTATCGCGCGCTGTTCGTCGATCCGTACCGCCCGCAGTTCTACGCCGCGGCCGTGGTGATGGCGTGTGTGGCGGTACTCGCCGCTTGGTATGCGCTGTCGCGTCGACTGTTCGGGCCCTCCGCGACCGCCGTGGGCGTGCTGTGCGCGGTGACGGCGATCGGTGCGGTGGTCACGGCTGCGGCGCCGGCCGCGGGTGTGATGGTGGTGGTTCCGGCCCTCGCCGCTGTCGTCGGCGTCGCGCTGACCTTCGCGGTGCCCGACCGCCCGCGGTTGCCGGTGCTCACCCTGTTCCTCGTCCCGGCGGCGGTCTTCGCCGGCGGCACCGCGTACGCGGCGCTGCAGACCGGACTCGCCGCCGCCGCATATCTCACCGCGCCCGTGGTGCTGATACTCGGCGGCTTGTTCACCCTCACCCTGACCCACGCGTGGCCGAGCCGTCGGGGCGTCCTTATCCCCGCGGCGGCGGTGGTCCTCACGGTGGCGCTCGCGGCGGCCGGGACGGTCGTCGACCGGTTCGACGCGCGGCATCCACTGATGTCGCAACTGTCCTATGCGCTCGATGCGAACAGCCGCGAGGCGCAGTGGATTTCCGCCGAGGCCCCGGATCGATGGACCCGCGGTTTCGTCGAATCCGGCTCGCCGCCCGGGGCATTCGCGCAGTTGTGGACCGACGCGGCATCCGCCGGCGCCGCCCCGGCGCACGATCTCCCCGGTCCTGTCGCCGAAGTCCTTTCCGACCGCACCGAGGCGGATCTGCGCACCGTGCGGCTGCGGCTGCGATCCACCCGTGGGGCCACCTCCGTCGCGCTGCGGTATACCGGGCCGGTGCGCGCACTCACGGTCGCGGGACGCGACATCAACCCGGTGCCCGCCCAGGGGGTCCGGTTCTACGCGCCGCCCGCCGAAGGGGTCGATATCCAACTCACGGCGCCGGCCGGACCGCTCACTCTCCGGGCGGTCGATTACAGCCGGCTACCCGATGCTCATCTCGCCGACGCACCGGCCGACATCTACTACCGCCAGGACAGTACGGTCGCGGTGTTCACCACCCTCCGGTTGTGAACACCGTGCCGGCGAATCAGGCTCCGGCCACGCCTTCGGCATAGTCGGCCGGGTCGAAACGCCGTGTCTTCCATCGGAAGAGCAGCGTGGCGCCGGGCCAGTTGTTGGTGATGCGGCCCGAGGCGTTGCGATACCAGCTGGAGCAGAAGTTCCACGGCGTATCGGCCAGGCGCTTGCGCAGCCAGTCGTCCCAGGCCTGTTCGGCAGCGGGCTGTGCGGCGAGGAAGTGTCCGGGTTTGGCGGACAGATACTCCACCACCTGCCGGATGTAGCGGGCCTGTGATTCCAGCATGTAGATGATGGAGCCGGACCCCACATTGGTGTTGGGCCCGTACATCATGAACAGATTCGGGAAGCCCGGCACCGACATGCCCAGGAATGCCCGCGCACCCTCCGGCGCCCATTCGTCGGACAGTTTGCGACCGCCGAGGCCGTAGATGTTCATCGGCGCGAGGAATTCGGTGCCCTTGAATCCGGTGCCGTAGATGATCACGTCCACCGGATGCTCGACGCCGTCGGCGGTGCGGATTCCGTTCGCCGTGACCGCCTCGATCGCGGTGGTCTCCACGCTGACATTGGGCTGGGCGAGTGCGGGAAAATACTCGTTGGAGAACAGGCCGCGCTTACAGCCGGCGGCGTAGTCCGGAGTGAGCTTGGCGCGCAATTGTTCATCGGGCACGGCGTTGGCGCGATGCCGGTCGGCGATCGCGACCACCGGATGTTTGATCCACGGCACGTCGGTCAGCGCCAGCGCCATCACCTCGAAGAAGGTCCAGATGGCGAAGCGTTCGGCCCACCGGCTGGGCGGAAAGTACTTGAACAGCGCGTGATGCAGGCCCGTGTATTCGGTGTCGAATTTCGGCAACACCCAGGCGGCGGAGCGCTGGAACAGGGTGAGATGCCCGACCGTCGGCTGAATGGCCGGAATGTATTGGATCGCACTGGCTCCGGTGCCGATGCACGCCACCCGCTTGCCCGTGAGATCGACGCTGTGGTCCCATTCGGCGGAGTGGAAGGCGGGACCGGTGAAGGTGTCGATGCCGGGGATATTCGGCATCGCCGGCCGCGAGAGCTGGCCCACCGCGGGAATCAGCACGTCGGCGGTGAGGGTCTCACCGTCCGCGGTGCGCACCTGCCAGACGCCGCGGGCCGGATCGAATTCCGCGTCGGTGACCTCGATGCCGAAGCGGATCTTGCGCGGCAGATCGTGCTTCTCGGCGACCGCGCGCATATACGCGTGGATGTCGCGCTGCTGCGAAAACCGGCGAGGCCAATCGGATTTGGGTTCGAACGACCACGAGTACAGCGGCGAGGGCACATCGCAGGCCGCGCCCGGATAGGTGTTCTCGCGCCAGACGCCGCCCAGATCGGCGGCCTTTTCGACGATGGTGAAGTTGTCGATACCGGCGCGCTGTAATTCCAGCGCCATGCCGAGGCCGGCGAATCCGGCGCCGATGATCACGATGGACGGCGTGGCAGTCATAGTCGAAGAGTAGAGCGCCGGGCGGTCGGTTCCGAGAGATCAGCGGCCAATGAATCAATATTTCCGGCCACGCTGCGGTGGCCGCAGTGGACCGGACATGTGACTCCGCTGGACAGTTCCGGCCCGCCGAACCTACTATCTATACCAGTTCCTCTTCAAAAAGCCTGTCCCGGTGGGTATTTGGCGTTTCGACGGCGCTGCAGGGGGTGTCGTCGCGCGTCCGGCGGCCATTCGGGACGGATCTGCCGTATCCGGGTGCACCCGGACGGCAGGGACGGCTGCCCGTGGCGATCAGGGGTTCGCCACGGGCGGCCGATTCATCCCCATGCCCGCGCTGTTCGCGCCGCGTGTCGCGGGAAAAGTGGACCATCTGGTCGGCCCGATAATCGCTACGTCCGGTTTCGGCTATCCTCGCGGCAGGTGTGACGTCGTTCACCGGTGAAGGAGTGCGGTTACTGATGTTGAGCACGATGCAGGACGAGCAACTGTCGCTGGCCACTCTGCTGCGATATGCGTCCACGTTCCACGGCGATGCCACGGTGTCGACCTGGACGGGCGACGGGGTTCGGACCATGACCTATCGGGAATTGGGCGCGGAATCGGCGCGGCTGGCCAACGCGCTGCGCGGGCTGGGGATCGACGTGGGCGACCGCGTCGCCACGTTCATGTGGAACAACAACGAACATATGGTCGCCTACGCCGCCGTTCCCGCGATGGGCGCCGTGCTGCACGCGCTGAACCTGCGGCTGTTCCCCGAGCAGGTCACCTACGTGGCCAATCACGCCGAGGATCAGGTCGTGATCGTCGACGGCTCGCTGCTGCCGATGTTCGCCAACTATCTGCCCACGCTGAAGACCGTCCGCCACGTCATCGTGGCCAACGGCAATGCCGCGGATCTGACCGCGCCCGAGGGCGTGCAGGTGCACTCCTACACGGAACTGCTTGCGGGACAACCGGATACCTACGATTTCCCGGTCGTCGACGAACGCTCCGCGGCCGGCATGTGCTACACCTCCGGCACCACCGGCGACCCCAAGGGCGTGGTGTACTCGCACCGGTCCAATGTCCTGCACGCCATGCAGGTACTGACCAACGCGAGTATGGGATTCACCTCCTCCGACACCGTGCTGGCCATCGTGCCGCTGTTCCACGCCAACGCCTGGGGTCTGCCCTACGCGGCGATGCTGTCGGGGGCGAGCGTGCTGATGCCCGACCGCTTCCTGCAGCCGGCGCCGCTGCTGGAGATGATGGCCGCGGTGCAGCCGACCTTCGCCGCCGCGGTGCCGACCATCTGGGGTGGCGTGCTGGCGCAGTTGGACGCGAAGCCGCAGGACATCAGGCATCTGCGCGAGGTGGTCGTCGGCGGGTCCGCGCTGCCGCCGTCGATGATGCGGGCCTTCCAGGAAAAGCACGGGGTGCGACTGCTGCACGCCTGGGGAATGACCGAGACCTCGCCGCTGGGCAGCGTCGCGCACCCGCCGAAGGGTGTGACGGGCGAGGACGAATGGGAGTACCGCTATACGCAGGGCCGGTTCCCGGCCCTGGTCCAGGCGCGCCTGGTCGGCGACGACGGCTCGGTGCTGCCCAACGACGGCGAGGCCGTGGGCGAACTCGAGGTGCGCGGCCCGTGGATCGCCGGGGCCTATTACTCACCGGAGGGTGCGTCCGTCGACCCCGACAAATTCGACGACGGCTGGCTGCGCACCGGCGACGTCGGCAAGATCACGCCCAACGGCTATCTCACGCTGGTGGACCGGTCCAAGGATGTGATCAAGTCCGGCGGCGAATGGATCTCCTCGGTGGATCTGGAGAACGCGATCATGGGTCATCCGGCCGTCGCGGAGGCCTCGGTTATCGGGGTGCCGGACGAGAAGTGGGACGAGCGGCCGCTGGTCGCGATCGTCCTCAAGGAGGGCGCGAGCGCCGAACCGGCCGAGCTGCGTGATTTCCTGGCGGACAAATTCGCCAAGTGGCAGCTGCCCGAGCACTGGACCTTCATCGACGAGGTGCCCAAGACGAGCGTCGGAAAATTCGACAAGAAGCGGTTGCGGGCGCGCTACGCCGACGGCGAATTGAGCGTCACGACGCTGTGACATAGGGCGTTCCGACGCTGTGACACTGAGCGTCCCCACGCTGTGACACAGAGCGTCCCGACGCTGTGAACGATCCCGCAGCCGCGGCCGGAACATCCGGCCGCGGCTGCGGCGTGAGCGGGGCCGGTGGTGCCCGCCCGTGCCGGTCGGCGGGGATCACCGAACCTGTTGGCGCTATGTCAACAAGGTGTCGTAGGCTGAGCACCGACGTCCGGTGGGCGTTCGATCACGTGCAGAAAGGGTTGGCGATGACCGAGACGAGCAGCGCCGAGACGAACAACGACACCCCCGCGTTCGCGGATGTCATGAACGGCGCGCTGGAGTTCACCATCCCGATCGCGCACAAGATGGGTGTCAAGGCACTCGAGGTGCGGCCCGGATTCGCGGCCACCACCGTGCCGATCGAGGGCAACGGCAACCACTTCGGCGTCATGTACGCCGGCGTGCTGTTCACCGTCGCGGAAATTCTCGGCGGTGCGATTCCGATCGCCACCTTCGACAACGCCAAGTACTACCCGCTGGTGAAGGACCTGCAGATCTTCTTCCGCAAGCCGGCGAAAACCGATGTACGCGCCGAGGCTTCGCTGTCGGAGGAGGAGATCGCGCGGGTGATCGCCGACGCCGAGGCCAACGGTAAGGCCGATTTCCCCCTCGAGGCCACGGTGACCGACGCCGACGGCGTGGTCGTGGCCGAGACCCGCGGGCTCTACCAGTTGCGCGCACACGGAAAGTAGGAAGTCCGGCAGGAGCGACTCCGCCCGCACGGCTGCGGTCGACCGATCGTGCGCGGCGGGGTTACGGTGAGGGCGCGTACCGTCGAAGGGGCGGTGTTGTATGCGCCCGACAGGGGAGCCCGCGTGGCCACGCAGCCGTAGCCTCCTCGCGGACCCCCGGCTCCACCGGGCGGGGACAGAGAGGTCCGGGGTCATGGGCGTGCACCGCCATCCGATGCGAGACAGTCGGCGCGGCAGGGGGATTCGAGCATGACGGTGAATCTGTTACGCACGGTGATCGCACGGGCGTGGTCCGAGCTGGATTATCTGCGGCTGGCAATCGGCAGTGGCGTGATCGGCATCGACTCGCCGTTGACGTTGCTGTCCGCGGGCGACGCGCTACTGCGTCACGGTGCCCTGCCCGCGCTGCTGCGGCTCGCCGCCGGCCGCTACGGCGATCGCGCCGCCGTGATCGACGACCTCGGCACGCTGAGCTATCGGGAACTCGACGACCGCTCCAACCGCCTGGCCAACGAATGGCGCAAGCGCGGATTGCGCACCGGCGAGGGCGTGGCGATTCTGGCCCGCAATCACCGCGGTCTGCTCGACGCGGTCTTCGCCGCGGCCAAGTGCGGGGCCCGGATCATCCTGCTGAACACCGACTTCGCCGGGCCGCAACTACGCGATGTGACCGCCCGGGAGGGGGCGGATCTGCTGGTGTACGACGAGGAGTACGAATCCATCCTCGGCGATCTGAGCCCCGAGCGAGGAGCGTATCGGGCCTGGTCGGAGACCGGGCACACCTCCAGCCTGGAATCGCTGATCACCGCCGGCTCGCCCGCCACGCCGCCGTTCTCGCGCTCCGGCGCCAAGATCATCCTGCTGACCAGCGGCACCACCGGCACACCCAAGGGCGCGCCGCGGTCGGAGCCGCGTTCGCTGGAACCGCTCGGCGCGATTCTCAGCAAGGTGCCGTTCCGGACCCGCGAGGTGACCGAATGCCCGGCGCCGCTGTTCCACACCCTCGGCTTCGCGATGTCGTTGCTGGCCATCGGTTTCGGCTCGACACTCGTGATCCGGCGGCGATTCGATCCGCAGCGGGTGATCGACAGCATGGCCGAACATCACGCGACCGCGCTGATCGTGGTGCCGGTGATGCTCGCGCGCATGGTCGAACTGGGGCCGGAGGCGGTGAGTGAGCGGGATCTGTCGGCGCTGCGCATCGTTTTCGTCGCCGGATCGCAGTTGGGTGCCGACCTGTGCCGGCGGGTGACCGCCATCTTCGGGCCGGTCGTCTACAACCTGTACGGATCCACCGAGGTCGCTTACGCCACCGTCGCCACGCCGGAGGATCTGGCGGAGGAACCGGGATGTGTGGGCTCACCCGTGGCGGGCGCGGTAGTCGAGATCCTCGACGGGCAGGGCGAGCCGGTGCCGCCGGGGACCACCGGGCGGATCTTCGTCCGCAACGCGATTCCCTTCGACGGCTATACCGGTGGCGGCGGCAAGGAGCAGATCCGCGGGCTGATGTCCACCGGCGATGTCGGTCATTTCGATTCCGCCGGAAGGCTTTTCATCGACGGCCGCGACGACGACATGATCGTCTCGGGCGGGGAGAACGTGTTCCCGGCCGAGGTCGAGGAATTGCTCGACGCGCATCCGGACGTGCGAGAGGCTGCGGTCATCGGCGTGCCCGACGACGAATACGGCGCCCGGCTGGTCGCTTTCGTCGTCCGCACCACCGAAACCCTCGGCGCGGAGGAGATCAAAGCGCATGTGAAGTCGAACCTGGCGCGTTACAAGGTGCCTCGCGAGGTGGTGTTCATCGACGAGCTGCCGCGCAACCCCACCGGAAAGGTCCTCAAACGCCGGCTGCGGGAATGGGGAGCGGGCGGCGAAGCGTAACGCCGGTTCCGGCGCCGGACGCACCGGCGCCGGAACCGCACGGGTCAGCAGTTACGCAGTTCCGGGCTCTGATTGAGCAGTTGAGCGCGGGTGGAGATGAAGGTCGAGTAGGTGTCGCCGCCGACGGCGGACAGCGGGAAGGCCGCCACCCGATGGCAGTTCTGGAAGGCCAGCTTGATGCCGAAATGCCGCTCCAGGCTGCCGCGAATCGAATCCGACGCCATCGCGCGCAGCAGTTGGCCGCGGGCTGTCTCGTCCGGCGGGGGTACCTGGTTGTCCGCGAATTCTGCTGTGCCGGAACGCAAGTCGGCGGCCACTCGGCTGACGACCTCGTAGGCGTACGGCAGGGAGGTGCGAACGCATTCGACGAATTCCTCGTCGCTGACCGGACCGCTTTCAGCGCGTTCGAGCAGTGCGGCTGGGACATCCAATGACATGACGCTCTCCTCGTGGGATGGCGGGTGATGTCCCACGAGTCTAAACGAAAAACGTTGTCAACAAGACGGGAATGGCCGCGAAAGTGCCGATTGCAGAGCGGCTTTCGCTTCTTCCGTGAGCTTGCGTACCAGGTCGGCGGCAGGAACGGCCTCCGCGAGGGTATGTGCCTGCCCGGCCCACAGATTCACCGCGTCCGGGTTGTCGGCGGCGCGGGCCTCGGCTCGCAACGGTCCGGTGGCGTAATGGATTTCGGGGTAGGCCGCAGGCGCGTCGGGGTTGTCGAGCATGAATTGATTGCGCAGGCCGCGGGCTCGGCGGCCGCTGAAGGCGCGGGTCAGCATGGTCGGGGTTTCGATCTCCAGCGCATCGCGGTGCAGTGCCGAGGTGCCCGCCTCCGGACAGCGGAGGAAGGCCGTGCCCAGCTGTGCGGCCGCGGCGCCGGCGGCGAGGACCGCGGCGATACCCGCGCCGGTGGCGATGCCGCCTGCCGCGACCACCGGCGCCTCGACCGCTGCGCGCACCAGCTGCACCAGTGCCAGGGTGGTGAGCGGATCGGCCACGTCCTCCTCGGGCCGGTCGGCGAAACCGCCCCGATGTCCGCCGCCCTCCGCGCCCTGGGCGATGAGGACGTCTGCACCCGTCTCGGCCGCGACCCGGGCCTCCGGCACCGAGGTCACCGTGACCCACACCTCGGATCCGGCGCGATGCAGGCGCTCGATCTCGGCCTCCGAGGGGCAGCCGAAGGTGCACGAGACCACCGCCACCGGCTCGGCGGTGAGCAGGTCGAGCTTCTCGTCCCAGGCGTCGGCGTCGAAACGTGCCTCGCCCAGCGGGAAGCGGCGGCTGAGCCGGTCGAGGTAGGCCGCGAAGTGTTCCGGCGGCGTGGGCGCGCCCGGAACGAACAGGTTCACGCCGAAGGGCGTCTCGGTGAGTTCGCGCAGCGTCGCGATGCGCGCGGCGGTATCGGCGGCACTCAGATATCCGGCGGCGAGGAATCCCAGGCCGCCCGCCTCGCCGACAGCGGCGGCGAGTTCCGGGGTGGACGGGCCGCCGGCCATCGGCGCCAGCACGATCGGGGTGCGCACGTTGTCGAGGATCACCTGTTCAGTCTGAACCCGGCCGTGGTCCTCGATAACGGCGCCCACGGCACCAAGATCAGCCTTCCACCTGCGAATTCCTCCGAGGAGGTTGCGAAAAGGTCACGACGGAGTACAGTTTCCGTCACAACAGATGCCGAATCGTTACCGAATGTGAGGTTTCGACCCGGCGCCGCCACCGAGTTGATCGACGCTAGGACGAGCCTTGCCGCAGCACCGTGAGACATCCAGTTCCGTATCCGTTCAGGACCTCCTCGGTGACATCTACGCCGGTGACGGCGCTGCCGAGCGTCCCACCCGCCACCGCGCCCAGCCGCGCACGGGCGACCGGATGAAGCTCGCCGCCAGCGCCGCCGTCGCGACCGGCGCGCTGATCGGCACCGCCACTCAGTTCGCGCACGCCGCGCCGCTGCTGCCCGGCGGCCACAACGACACTCCCGAGCCGGTCGCGCTGAAGTCGGCCTCCGAACCCGCGCACGAGGCCGAACAGCCG
>NZ_BDBN01000088.1 GCF_001613005.1 Nocardia nova NBRC 15556
GGCATCCTCGGCGCCGCGGCGGTGTTCGCAGTGGCGATCCCGCAGACGGCGAGCGCCGCGGTGACCAGACTCGGCGCCACCCCCGACATGAACTTCGGCATCGCCACCAATTACGGCAGCGGATGCAGTTACACGCTGCAGGCGAATGTCACCGATCCGGTCGCGCCGGTCACCTTCTACGACAACGGAGCTCCCATCGGCGTGGCGCCGCCCGGCGGCGCGTATGCGCTCATCACGTGGGTTCCGGCGGTTCCGGGGCAGCACACGCTCAGTGCGGTGCAGGCCGGCCAGCCGGCGCAGATGCCGGCGGCGACGCTCGTTCTTCCGGTCGGCACCGGCATCCACCTTGGGTATGCCTGCCTGGTCGCCGGCGGTTAGGGCTCACCCCGGCGAATGAACTCCGCCCGCGCCCGGTAGCCCCGCGTCGGCGGCGAGGACGGCCAGGGCCGACTGTAGTGCGGTGCGCTGTGCGGCCGTCAAGGACCCGGTGAATTCGCGGTCGAGCCGCCGCGCCCGCTCCTCGGTCGCGGCGAGCAATGCGCGCCCGTGGTCGGTGAGGGTGAGGATCTGGCGCCGGCGGTCGTCCGGATCGCGATCGCGACGGACCGCACCGAGTCGTTCGAGATGGTCGGCCAGGGCGACGACCAGGCTGGGAGCGACGCCCAGCCGGGTCGCCAGATCCTGTTGTGAGGCGGCGACGCCGTGATCGAGAGCGACCAGCACGCCGACGTGTTTCGGCTTGAGATCCAATTCCTCGATCGCCACGGCGAACCGATCGGTCACGATCGCGCCCAGCGTGCCGAGGCGGAAGGCGATCGTCGCGGGAACCGCGGTCTTGACGTGCGTCACGCCCACGAGTATATCTTTGCCTGAACGATTCAGACTGTGAATGATTTGTGGGGAGAATGATTATGGTGGTGTTGGCTGTGGTCGCCAATTCGCTGGTGGCCGTGATTTCCGGTGTGTCGTGCCTGATCGGCCTGGCGCGACCGCGTCTGGCCCTGGCGGAGGGGGAGGAGCTGACCTCGGCGGCGACGTTCTTTCTCGGCGCCTATGCCGCGCGGGCCCTGCCGCTGAGTGTGGTGACCGTGGCCGTGCTGGTCGCGGGAGGCGAGGCGGCCACGCTGCCCGTGCTGGTGATCGCGGGTCTGGCCCAAGTGGGCGACGCGATCATCGGTGTGCGCCAACGGAATACGCCGATGGCGATCACCTGCGTCGGATTGGCGGCGGTACACCTGGCCACGGCGGTATGGCTGTTCGCGCGGTGAACGGCCATACCGCCGGGGGATGCGCTCGGTGATCTCAACCGACCCTGCTGGGAAGCTCGTGCCGCTCGAACGATGCTGTGCCACCGGCGGTTTCGTTCGCGCCGAGTTCGACCTCGTCGGCCCCGGCCTCGGGGCCTTCCGGTCGCAAGCCGAACAGGGCGGCCAGCACGGTCGCCGCACACGCGGCGGCGCCGACCCAGAACGCGACGGTGAACTGACTCTCTTGCGGCAGCGGCAGATGCGGCAGCAGTTTCGCCGTCAGCAGGGTGGTGATGATGGCGCTGGCCAGTGAACTGCCGACAGTGCGGGAGATCGAATTGATGCCGTTGGCGATTCCGCTCTGGTGGTGCGGGACGCTCGCCGCGATCAGCGCGGGCATCGCCGCGTAGGCGAAGCTGATCGCGACGCCGATCACCACGCTCGCGGCGATCACCGAACCGGTCGCGTCGTGTGCCAGTGCCAGCCCGCCGAATCCGGCCGCACCGATCGCGCCCGACAGGGCCAGCACGCGACGCCCGCCCAGCCGGCCGACCAGGATTCCGCCGGCCGGCGCGGCCAGCATCGACGAGAGTGTCGCGGGCAGTAGATATTCGACCGAGGCGCGCAGGATCGAGGCGCCGAATCCGTAGCCGGCCACCCGTGACGGCATCTGGGCCAGATATGACACGCCCATGAACTGCATGAACATCGCGAATCCGATGAACATGCCGGACAGATTGGTGAACAGCACCGGCCGGTGGGTGAACATCCGCAGATCGACCAGCGGGGTACGCACACGACGCTCGGTTACCACCCAGGCCACCGCCGTCGCGACCGCGCCGGCGAAGCAGGCGATCGTGCTCGCGGAGGTCCAACCCCATTCGTGCCCTTGAGAAATGGGCAGCAGCAGCAGGACCAGGAAGCCGCCGAGCGTGACCGCGCCGGGCAGGTCGACGCTGCCCGGATGCCGCTTACCCGTGGCCGGCACCGCCACCGCGGCCGCGGCCAGTGCCACCACCGACAGCACCGCGGTGAACCAGAACACGATGTGGTAGTCCGGGTCGGCCCCCTTGGTCAGCAGACCGGTCGACACCAGGCCGAGGCCGCCGCCGAAACCGAGTGTGCCGCTGACGATCGCCATCGCGTGATGCAGGCGCCGAGCCGGAATCTCCTCCCGGAGGACGGCCAGGGCCAGCGGGAAGATCGCCGTCGCGACGCCCTGCAGCACCCGGCCGACCAGCAGCACGCTCAGAGAATTCGCCAGTGCCGAGACCGCGGAACCGGCCGTGGCCACCGCGAGCACGCCCAGCAGGGTGGGCTTCTTGCCGTAGAGGTCGCCGATGCGGCCCAGCAGCGGCGTGAAGACCGCGGCCGACAGCAGGGTCGCGGTGGTCACCCAGCTCACCGATGTGGTCGAGACCTGCAACTTCGTCGCGATCAGGCCCAGAATCGGCACGGCCTGAGTCTGCATGACCGTGACGATCATCGCCGCGAAGGCCAATACGCCGGTCAGCAGCGAACCTCTGCGCTCCACAGCCACCTCCAGAAAATTGAAGACCTATATGTTTGAAGACCTCAAGTATTTAAGGAGTCGTTGATAGCCGTTGTCAATCGTTTGGGTAGCATCGGAGCTATGTCACCGGACACAGCGCAGAGCCCGCTGGCATTGCTGATCGCGCGCTTCGTCTCGGCCTACCTGCAGGATTTCCTGACCGCGGCCGAGGGGCACGGGCTCACGCTGACGCAGGCCAAACTGCTGCTGGCGCTCAACGAACCGCCCGCCGAGCTACCCATGCGGGTACTGGCCGACCGGATGGCGTGCGACCCGTCGAATCTGACCGGTGTCGCCGATCGCATGGAATCGCGCGGTCTGGTCCAGCGCACGGTGAATCCCGCTGATCGGCGCGTCAAATACCTGGTGTCCACCGATGCCGGCCGTGAGCTGGCCGCGCAGATCCGCGGCTCACAGGTGCGCGCGTACAAGGCGCTGGCCGAATTGGCGCCGGAGGACGAAGAGGTGCTGCGGGAGTTGCTGGAACGTCTGGTTCCGAAACTCGAGAACGCGGATTAGCGCCGCGGCGGCACTGCTCTCAGGAGGCGAATCGTCCGCTGCGCAGCGCGCTTTCGCGGTGCTGCGGCGGAAAGCCCGGACCCAGCCGAGCCGATACTTCGGCGTGCCGCAGCGGTTCTCCGCACTGTGCGCACACCACTTCGGCGTGGGTGTCGTGCCCGCAGGTGTCGTGGTGGACGACCACCGGCGGTCCGGCTTCCGGGGCGAGCCAGCGGTCACCCCAGCGCATCATGGCCGTGAGCACCGGGAAGAAATCGCGTCCCTTGTCGGTGAGGCGGTATTCGTAGCGGACCGGACGATCCTGGTAGGGGACCTTCTCCAGCATCCCCTCCTCGACCAGCCGCGTCAGGCGCTGGGTGAGGACATTGCGGCTCAGGCCCAGCGTGCGTTCGAAATCGTCGAAACGCGTTGTGCCGTAGAACGCTTCGCGCAACACCAGCGGCGTCCACCAGTCACCGATCAGATCGACCGTGCGGGCGACCGAACAGGGCCAGGTGGCGAAGGTGGTGCGCTTCATGTACCCACCGTATCGATCCGGGCGGGCACGTACTTGTGCCACGGGGTGCCGACCCATTCGTCGCGATCGTCGAAAGCTGTCAACTCGTTGGGGGCGGCCCCGCTGGTGAGGACCTCGTCCGCCTCGACGACGGACAGGCCCAGGCCGTTGGGCAGCGCCAGATGTCCGCTGCGCATGCGGTCGGTCGGCTCGACGGTCACCTGCGCACTGCCGTTGCGGGTGGTGAGCCGCACCTCGTCGCCGGAGGTCAGGCCCAGCCGGAGGGCATCGGCGGTGCTGATGCGCAGCGCGCCTGCGGGGTCGCGTTTGCGCCAGGCCGGATCGCGCATGATGGTGTTGGCGGTGAAGGCGCGCCGCTCCCCGGCGGCCAGGACGAACGGCCAATCGTGGTCCTCGTCCGGTGCGGGGAGTGCGGCCAATGCCGACAGCAGTTCCGGAACGGCGAGCCGGACTTTGCCGCCGCGCACCCGGTTCCAGGTCTCGTCGACCTCGTCGTCGGTGATGACGACGCCGTGTTCGCCGGTGAGGATCGCCTCGAACAGCCGCTCCCCGGCAGCGAGGCCGGTGCCGTAGCCGGCTCGCTCCACGCCGGCCGGGTTCTTTCGGGCGCAGGTGTAGGCGGCGCCCCACAACACCGCGGCGGCAGCGGCGCCGTCGGGCAGTGTCGGGCCGAGGGTGCGGTAGAGCAGGATCGGAGCCAGCTTCGCCTTCGCCGGATCGGCGAGGACGGCGAGAAATGCCATGGCGAAGGCCTCGCGGCCCTGGTCGAGCGCCGCGCGCAGCGGCCGGTAATCGTCCTCGGTCAGCGCCCCGGCGGCCTCGACGAGCCGGGCGTGAATCTCGGGTTCGGCGAGGACGCCGGGCGGAGCCGCAAGCACCGGATGCCTGAGGTGGAAGATGTTGCGAGGGAATTCGAAGTTGAAGAAGGTCGCCTCGTACTTCTCGAACTGGGTCGGCGCGGGCAGGACGTAGTCGGCGGCGCGAGCGGTTTCGGTCATCGCCACGTCGATGACGACCACCAGTTCCAGCGCCGCGAGTGCGTCGCGCATCCGGGCCGAATCCGCCAGTGAGTGAACAGGATTGGCGCTCTCGACGATCATCGCCCGATAGCGGGCGGGATGGTCGGTCAGAATCTCCTCGGTGATCACGTTGCACGGCACCAGTCCGCTGATGATGCGCGCGCCCACGACCGGGCTGCGCGGCCCGGCGTCGGCGGGATGGCCGCGATCGTGCCCGATCGCCGCCATTCCGGAGAAGGCGTACTGCGTCCCGGGCTTGCCGAGGTTTCCGGTGAGCAGCCAGAGCAGTTTCTCGACGTAGCTGACCAGTGTCGAGTGGCGGTTCATCTGGACGCCGAGGTCCTCGAGCGCGGCGACCGAGTCCGCCGCTGCCATGCGGTGAGTCGCCGCGGTGACCAGGCCGATCTCGACATCGGCCAGGGCGCAGTACTCCTCGATCGGCACCGTGCGCAGCACCGCCGCCACCTCGTCGAAACCTTCGGTGCGCGCGGCCAGCCAGTCATGGTCGACCAGGTCGTCGCGGATCAGGATCGCCGCCATCGCCGCCAGCAGATAGATATCGGTGCCGGGGCGCAGTTGCAGATGGAAATCGGCCAGTTCGGCGGTCTCGGTGCGGACCGGGTCGAGCACGATGATCGAGCGCTGCGGATCGCGCGCGATCTCCTTCAGTACCGAGCGGGCGCGCGGGAAACCGTGGGACTGATAGGGATTCTTACCGATGAACAGCGCCACCTCGGCATGTTCGACGTCCGAGCGGACCGGATGGCCGGTCATCCGAGCGCCGACCCAGAAGTCGCCGGTCTTCTCCTGGGCCAGCGCGCTGGATCGATAACGCATGCCGTAGGCGGCCATGGTGGCCGGAGCGTAGGCGCCGCCGAGATGATTGCCCTGGCCGCCGCCACCGTAGTAGAAGATCGATTCGCCGCCGTATTCGGCGCCGATCTCGCGCAGACGCGCGGAGATCTCCGAAATAGCGGTGTCCCAATCGATTTCGGTGAACGATCCGTCGGCGTTGCGGCGCAGCGGCGCGGTGAGGCGGCCGGTGCGCCCGTTCTGATACCGATCCAGTTGCAGAGCCTTGTTGCAGGTGTAGCCCGCCGAGGAAGGATGCAGCTTGTCGCCGCGAATCTTGTCGAAGCTGCGGCCGTCGGCGCCCAGCAGCACCTGGATGCCGCAATTGCACTCGCACAGGATGCATGCCGTCGGATGCCAGTCGGTCATGAGAGCAGCGTAGAAGAGTTAGTTCACAAACGCTACCCACAAATCGGGCCGACTGCCGCTGGATCGTGCCAGGCTTGGACCGGGGCCGATGAGTTTGTCCGTCCGGCGCCGTCGTACCGGTGAGAGAACGCAATCCCATCCAGAGGAGCGATCATGTCCTACACCTTCGAACCCGGAGATCCGTGCTGGATCGAGTTGTTCACCGCCGACACCGATCGAGCCGTCGATTTCTACGGCGAGCTGTTCGGCTGGACCGCCGAGAGCGACGAGCAGTACGGCGGGTACATCACCTTCCGCAAGGACGGCAATGCCGTCGCCGGCGGGATGCGCAACGACGGCACCGACGGTGCGCCCGATCAGTGGACCGTGTATCTGACCAGCGTCGATGTCCATGCCACCGCTGCCTCCGCCGCCGAGCACGGCGGCCGGGTCGTGGTGGAGCCGATGGCCATCGGCGACGTGGGCAGTATGGCCGTCCTCGCCGATCCGTCCGGTGCGGGCGTCGGTGCGTGGCAGCCCGGCGTCCACCGCGGTTTCGGTTCCTTCGGCGTCGCCGGTGGCGGCAACTGGAGCGGGCACGTCGGGTACCCGTCGTGGTTCGAACTGCACACACCGGCCTATGCCGAGGCGTTGACGTTCTACCGCGAGGTGTTCGGCTGGCGCGATCCCTTCACCGTCGGTGATTCGCCCGAGTTCCGTTACACGACAATTCATTCCGCGACGCCGATGCTCGGTGGCGTGATGGACTCGGCGGCGTATCTGCCCGCGGGATCTCCCGGCGGGTGGCGCGTCTACATCGGCGCCGAGGACGTCGACGCGACGGTGAAGCAGGCGGTGAGCCTGGGGGGTTCGGTCGAATCCGAGCCCGAGAACACGCCGTACGGGCGGTTGGCCGCGCTGCGCGATCCGAGCGGTGTCGCGTTCAGCGTGGGTGGTAACGCGTCCTGACATTTCATTACCCGTCCGGTAATCGCGCCGGGGGAATGGTCGTCGCTACCGTCGAGGTTGTCCCGAGCGGTCGGGAACGCGGTACGAGATGTGGGAGCGATGATGTCGGACGAACGGGCGCTGGTGATCGGCGGCGGTGGGGTGGCGGGTATCGCCTGGGCGAACGGCGTGATCGCCGGGTTGGCCGATGCGGGCATCGATCTCACCGCCGCCGATGTGTACATCGGCACGTCGGCGGGCGCCAATGTGGTGGCACAGCTGACCAGCGGGCTGACGCCGGAGGAGCTGTTCCGCCGCCAGATCGACCCGGCGCTGCAGAGCGCCGAGATCGTGCCGGAGGGCAATCCGCTCGAGGGGGTGTGGGAGACGATCAACCAGATCATCACCGAGAGCGACGGCGATATGGCCGTGGCGCGGCGGCGACTCGGCAACCTCGCCCTGGCGACCGATACCGTGCCGGAATCCGCCCGGCGCGCGGTGATCGAATCGCGGCTGCCGGTGCACGAATGGCCCCGGCAGCGGCTGCTGATCACCGCCGTCGACGCCGGCACGGGTGAACCGCGCGTGTTCGATCGCGACTCCGGGGTCGCGCTGGTCGACGCGGTGACAGCCAGTTCGGCGGTGCCGCTGGTCTGGCCGCCGCACACCGTCGACGGCGTGCGCTATACCGATGGTGGCGTGCGGACCAGTGTCAATGCCGATCTGGCGGCCGGATTCGACCGGGTGCTGATCATTGCGCCGCTGCCCGATCCGGCGCTGGACGGTGAGATCGCGGGACTCGTCGAACGGGGCGCGCGGGTGGAATCGATCGTCCCCGACGAGGCCGCGATCGCCGCCTTCGGGGCGAATCCGCTCGACACCGCCTCCCGCGTGCCGTCGGCGCATGCCGGTCGGGTGCAGGGAAAGTCGGCGGCAGCGCGGATCGCCGAACTGTGGGGCTAGGCGGCGTTTCGGGGTCTTGACCCGCAGCGCCGACGTCGCGAACCGATTCCGCGGTGAGCGGCTCGGTATGTGATCCGCCTCGGGATCGGCGCGCAGCCGTCCCGGTACGATGTCACGACGGGCTGCGGTCGTTCAGGCCCGGCTGGCGGCGAGTGCCTCCTGTGCGGCCGGGAGGGCTGCGGCTCGGTCACTGTCGACGAGGCCGATCCGGGTGCGTCGATCCAGCAGGTCGCTCTCGTCCAGCGCGCACTCATGAGTTGTCGCATAAGCGAATTCGGCGCGCAGGACGTCGATACCGGGTGCGACCGGTTCGGCGAGGTCCGGATTGTCCCGCAGTGCGGCGAGCACCTGGGTGGCCTGATCTCCGTATCGTTCGACCAGCACCCCGGGTGCCGCGATCCGGTCGCGTGAGCGTCCGGACACCGCTCCTACCAACGGAATTCGCTTGGTCCGGCAGGGGGCGGCGGACAGGCCGGCGGCGGCTACGGCGGCATCGACCGCATCCTCGGCCATCTGCCGGTAGGTGGTCAGCTTGCCGCCGACGATGGTGATCGGGCCGCCGGGGGAGTGCAGGACCGCGTGCTCCCGCGAGATGTCGGCGGTGGAATCCTCGGCGGTGCGCAGCAGTGGCCGCAGGCCGGCGAACGACCCGCGGATATCGCTGCGCCGCAACGGTTCCCGCAACACGGTGTTCACCGTGTCGAGCAGGAAATCGACCTCGGAGTCGGTGGGCTTCGGTTCGTCCGGAACCGGGCCGGGTGCGTCCTCGTCGGTCAGGCCCAGATAGACGCGGCCGTGCGCGGCCGGGAAGGCGAAGACGAAACGGCTGGTGCTGCCCGGAATCGGCACGGTCAGCGAGGCGGTGAGCCCGCCGAAGGCCGCGGCGTCGAAGACCAGGTGGGTGCCGCGGCTGGGCCGCAACTCGATGCTCGGATCGACCTGGTCGGCCCACACCCCGGCCGCGTTGATCACCGAATGTGCTCGTACGGACAGGGTTTCACCGGTCAGCACATCGTGCAGGACCGCGGACTCACCGGTCACCTGCTCGGCGCGTACCCGGGTGAGCACGGTCGCGCCGTGCGCCGCGGCGGTGCGCGCGATCGTCACCACCAGTCGCGCGTCGTCGACGAGCTGGCCGTCCCAGGCCGTCATCCCGCCGCGCAACCCGGCGCGGCGCAGTGTCGGCGCCAGCCGCAGCGCTTCGGCCGCGGCGACCCGGCGCGATCGCGGCAATACCCTCGGCGAGGTTCCGGCGCTGCGCCGCAGCACATCTCCGGCCAGGAAGCCCGCGCGGACCAGCAGTCGCTGCGGCAGGGAACCGCCGGAGAACGACGGAACCAGCTGCGGAATCGAGCGAGTCAGGTGAGGTGCGGTGGTGGTGAGCAGGATGTCGCGTTCCACCGCGCTCTCGTGGGCGATTCCGACCCCGCCGGAGGCCAGATAGCGCAATCCGCCGTGGACGAGTTTCGAACTCCACCGGCTGGTCCCGAAGGCCAGATCGTGGGCCTCCACCAGGACGGTTCGCAAGCCGCGAGCGGCCGCGTCCAACGCCACCCCCGCACCGGTGACACCGCCGCCGACGACCAGGACGTCGATGCGGTCCGCATCGCCGAGCGCCTGCAGTTCACGGCCGCGGCGGGCGGCGTTGAGTGCCGAATCTCCCGCGGTGTCGCCGAGCCCGTGGCCCGCCGTCGATGCGCTCTCGTCGAGCATGCGCTGTCTCGCTCTCTGTTTTCGGGACTAGTCGGTATCGGGACGCAGGTACCGGTCGACGACGCGGGCGAGCTCGACATCGAGCCCGGCGTCGTCGAGCAGATGGCTGACCGTGCTCGCCGACTGCACGGTGGACTGGCCGATCAGCAGCAGCATGGTGGCCAGGTGGTCGGGATCGCCGGCGCGGATGGAACCGTCGCGTTGTCCCTCGCGCACAGCGGTCGAGAACACCTGGATCAATTGCCGCTGGTTGCGGCCGAGCCGGCCGAACACGTAGGTCAGCATCAGGTCGGTGTCGATGCGGAAGATCTTGGCGAACAACGGGTTCGAGCGAATCTCGGCCGCGCCCGAGACGATGCCCTCCACCAGGCGCGCGCGGGCCGGACCTTCGGTGGGAATGCTCGCCGCCACGATCTCGCTGAGCTCCCGGACCAGCAGCTCGGCGATCAGCGACCGGGTGTCGGGCCAGCGCCGGTACACCGTGGGGCGACTGACGCCGGCGCGCCGGGCGACTTCACTCAGCGTGGTCCGGCGTACACCGAACTCCTCGACACAGGCGCGTCCCGCCTCCAGGATCGCCAGGTCGATGGCCGGCACTTCGCTATCGGGGCCGGGGGATTCGTTGGGCTCCATCAACAACTCACCAATCGATCCGTATTCGTCAACTACGTTCATGTTCGTTACTGCTTGACAGTCTATGTCAGACTGTAACGCATGGTCGACACGCGACAGGACACATCGGCAGTACAACCGGAAAACTCGACGCCGGGCGAGTCGTCCGATCGCCCGAGTATGGTCTGGGATGCCTGGGGCATCGCCTCGGCGCATGCGCCGCTTCCGGACCGGATCCGGACCCTGGTGGCGCAGGTGTTCGGAGTGTCCGGGGACCCGGTGGCCCGTCGTGATGAGGGCGACGTGCCGCTGCGGGAATCCGGCTTGACGGCCGCGCATCGAGCGGGGCTGTCGGCGGTGGTCGGTGCGGATCGAGTGTCGACCGACCACCGCGACCGGTTGTTGCACGCGGGCGGCAAGAGCACCCCCGACCTGCTGCGCCGCCGCGCCGAAGCGCCGCAGGACGCACCCGACGCCGTCGTCTTTCCCGCCGACCACGACCAGGTGCTGGCCGTTCTGGCCTACTGCGCCGAGCAGGCCGTCGCGGTCGTCCCCTTCGGCGGCGGCACCAGTGTGGTGGGCGGGGTGGAACCCGCGCGGGGTCGCTTCGCCACCGTGATCGCGCTGGATCTGCGGCGCCTCGACGGACTGTCCGACGTCGACCCGGTGAGCGGTACCGCGACCCTGGGCGCCGGGCTGACCGGACCGCAGGCGGAGAAGCTGCTCGCCGGCCACGGCCTGTCGCTCGGGCATTTCCCGCAGAGCTTCGAATACGCGAGCATCGGCGGCTTCGCGGCCACCCGATCCTCGGGCCAGGCCTCGGCCGGCTACGGCCGCTTCGACGACATGATCATGCGCCTGAAGGTCGCAACACCCACGGGCACAGTCGATCTCGGTCGTGCGCCCGCCTCGGCCGCCGGACCCGATCTGCGCGAGTTGTTCGCCGGATCCGAGGGCACGCTCGGTGTCATCACCGAGGTGACGCTGCGGGTGCATCCGATTCCGGAGACCACCGCCTATCAGGCGTGGTCGTTCCCGGACTTCGTCACCGGGGCCGCCGCGCTGCGCGCCGTGGTACAGAACGGCGCGGCGCCGACCGTGCTGCGCCTGTCCGACGAGGCCGAGACCGGGCTCAATCTGGCCCGTTCCGGTGATATCGGCGGGGCGTCGGTCGGTGGCTGCCTGGCCGTCACCACGTTCGAGGGCACCGCGGCCCATGTGGCCGCGCGGAGTGCCGAGGCCTCGGCACTGCTCGCCGCGGCCGGCGGCACCGCACTCGGTGAACAGCCGGCGCGGGAATGGGAACACGGCCGTTTCGCCGCGCCGTATCTGCGCGATGCGCTGCTCGACATCGGCGTGCTGTGCGAAACGCTCGAGACGGCGACCAGCTGGTCGAATGTCGAGCGGCTCAAGGCAGCGGTCACCGCCGCACTCACCGAATCGCTCGGCGCACAGGGCACTCCCGCGATGGTGATGTGCCATATCTCGCATACCTACCCGACCGGCGCCTCGCTGTATTTCACCGTCGTCGCCAAACAGGCCGACGATCCGCTGGCGCAGTGGGCGCTGGCCAAACGCGCCGTCGGTGACGCCATCGCCGGAAACGGTGGCACCATCACCCACCACCACGCCGTCGGCGCCGACCACCGGCCGTGGATGTCGGCCGAGATCGGCGACCTGGGCGCGCGCATCCTGCGCGCGGTCAAGGACGCCGTCGACCCGGCGGGAATCCTCAACCCGGGCAAGCTGATTCCATGACCGCCATCCGATCGGTCGCGCTGGTGACCAACCCGCACTCCGGCCACGGCCGGGGACTGGCCGCGGCCGCCGCGGCCGCCGCCCGCTTCGCCGAACGCGGTGTGCGGGTACGCGAGATCCGCGGTGCCGACGCCGCGGAAACCGTTCGCCTGATCCGGGATTCGGTGCGGGGCCCCGAGTGTCCCGACGCAGTCGTCTGCGCGGGCGGTGACGGACTGGTCTGCGTCACGCTGCAGGCCATCGCCTCGACCGGGGTGCCGCTGGGGCTGCTGCCCGGTGGGACCGGAAACGACCTGGCCCGGGAGCTGGGCGTGCCCGACGACGATCCGCGCGCCGCGGCCGATATCGTGCTCGGCGGTTCCGTGCGCACCATCGACCTCGGCGCGATCGAATCCCGGCCCGACCCCGAGCACGCTCAGGGGTGGGCGGCCGGCATCGAACCCGCGATCGCGCATCGGCCCATGCGATTCGCCACCGTCGCCGGCACCGGCTTCGACGCGCGAGTGACCTTGCGCGCCAACAGCATGCGCCGGCCGAAGGGCTCGCTGCGGTACTCCTTCGCCGCCGTGCCGGAACTGCTCGGGCAACTCGGGGTGCCCTACCGCATCGAACTGTCCGGCGAGCCGGGTTCGGCCGGTGATCGCGTCTTCGAGACCGAGGCCGTGATGGTGGCGGTCGGCAACACCCGGACCTACGGCGGGGGCATGCTCATCTGCCCCGACGCGATCGTCGACGACGGCCTGCTCGACCTGACCGTGGTCGGCGCCATGTCGCGGCTGCAGATGGTCCGTCTGCTCCCGGCGCTGGCCGCCGGCAAGCGCGTCGATCATCCGGCGGTCGGGCACTATCGGGCCCGGACCATCACCCTCACCGCCGCGGTACCGGCGACCGCCGACGGCGACCCGGCGGGACTGCTACCGGCTACCTTCCGCGCCGAAGCCGGAGCGCTGGCGATACTCGTGCCGTGACCCGCCGCGCGCAGGCGGGGCGCGGCCTCCGCATCTCGGCGGCGAATCTGCGAGCATGCTGAGTGGCAAACCCGCACCTGCACAACGGATTCGGGCAAAAGCTGAGAATTGCATATGGATTGGTGTATTGCGCCGATCCGGGCGGTAGTCTCGAAGACGTGGGCGGGGTTTTCGGTGTCCCTCATCCGCCGAAAACCCCGCCCTACATCTTTCTCCGGTGCCGTGTGCAGGGCCCTGTCGAGTGCTCCTGCTCAACTCCGTAGAATCGCACGGTGACCAGCGCAGCCCCTGATAACTCGCGAAATCGTGCCGACGCCCTCCCCAAGAGCTGGAACCCCAGCGATGTAGAGGCCGACCTGTACGAGCGCTGGGTAGCGGCCGGTTACTTCACCGCCGACCCGGCGAGCGAGAAGCCGCCCTATTCGATCGTGCTGCCGCCGCCGAACGTCACCGGCAACCTGCACATGGGCCACGCCTTCGACCACACCCTGATGGACCTGCTCACCCGCCGCAAGCGGATGCAGGGCTACGAGGTGCTGTGGCTGCCCGGTATGGACCACGCCGGTATCGCCACCCAGACCGTGGTCGAGAAGCAGCTCGCCGTCGACGGCAAGACCAAGGAAGATTTCGGCCGCGAACTGTTCGTCGACAAGGTCTGGGATTGGAAGCGCGAATCCGGCGGCGCCATCCAGGGCCAGATGCGCCGCCTCGGCGACGGCATCGACTGGAGCCGCGACCGCTTCACCATGGACGACGGCCTGTCCCGCGCGGTGCAGACCATCTTCAAGCGACTCTACGACGCCGGGCTGATCTACCGGGCCGAGCGCTTGGTGAACTGGTCGCCCTCGCTCGAGACCGCCATCTCCGACGTCGAGGTGAAGTACGAGGACGTCGAGGGTGAGCTCGTCTCGCTGCGCTACGGCTCGCTGAACGACGACGAACCGCACGTCATCGTGGCCACCACCCGGGTGGAGACCATGCTCGGCGATACCGCGGTCGCGGTGCATCCGGACGACGAGCGATACCGGGCGCTGATCGGCACCACCGTGTACCACCCGATCACCGGTCGCCAGATCCCGATCGTCGCCGACGACTACGTCGACCCCGAATTCGGCTCCGGCGCAGTGAAGATCACCCCCGCGCACGACCCCAACGACTTCGAGATCGGCCTGCGGCACAACCTGCCGATGCCGACCATCATGGACAAGACCGGCAAGATCGCCGACACCGGAACCGAATTCGACGGGATGGACCGGTTCGAGGCGCGCGTCAAGATTCGCGAGCGGCTGGCCGACGAAGGGCGCATCGTCGCCGAGAAGCGTCCGTACGTGCACAGCGTCGGACACTCCGAGCGCTCCGGCGAACCGATCGAACCGCGCCTGTCGATGCAGTGGTGGGTGAAGGTCGAATCGCTGGCCAAGGCCGCCGGTGACGCCGTACGCAACGGCGCGGTGAAGATCTACCCGGCGAGCCAGGAACCGCGCTGGTTCGAGTGGGTCGACAACATGCACGACTGGTGCATCTCACGGCAGCTGTGGTGGGGCCACCGCATCCCGATCTGGTACGGCCCCGAGGGCGAGATCGCGTGTGTCGGCCCCGACGAGCAGGCGCCCGAGGGCTGGGTGCAGGACCCGGATGTCCTCGACACCTGGTTCTCCTCCGGCCTGTGGCCCTTCTCCACGATGGGCTGGCCGGACGCCACCCCGGAACTGGCGAAGTTCTATCCCACCAGCGTGCTGGTCACCGGCTACGACATCCTGTTCTTCTGGGTGGCCCGGATGATGATGTTCGGCATGTTCGTCTCCGACGATCCGGTCATCGCCGCCGGTAAGGATCCCGGACGGCAGCAGGTTCCGTTCGACGACGTCTTCCTGCACGGCCTCATCCGCGACGAATTCGGCCGCAAATACTCCAAGTCCAAGGGCATCGGTGTCGACCCGCTGCTGTGGATCGACGAATTCGGCGCGGACGCAACACGTTTCACCCTGGCCCGGGGCGCCCAGCCGGGTAGCGACCTGTCGGTCGGTCCGCCGCACGTGCAGGCCTCGCGCAACTTCATCACGAAGCTGTTCAACGCCAGCAAGTTCGCGCTCATGAACGGGGCCGCGCCGGGCGAACTGCCCGAACGCGCCACCCTCACCGACACCGACCGCTGGATCCTCGACCGGCTGGACGAGGTGCGTGCCGAGGTGGACGCTGCCTTCGACCGCTACGAATTCGGCAAGGCCTGTGAGGCGCTGTACCACTTCGCCTGGGACGAACTGTGTGACTGGTACCTGGAATTGGCCAAGGTGCAGTTCGCCGAGTCGGAGGAACGGGCCGCGAGCACGCGCATCGTTCTCGGTAACGTGCTGGATTCGGTGCTGCGCCTGCTGCACCCGGCCATCCCGTTCGTCACCGAAACGCTGTGGCAGGCCCTCACCGAGGCCGGCGAGGACGACTCGCTGGTGACCGCCGCGTGGCCGCAGTCCTCGGGTGTCGCCACCGATACCGTTGCGGCGCAGCGCATCGCGGATCTGCAGAAGCTGGTCACCGAGATCCGCCGGTTCCGCAGCGATCAGGGCCTGACCGACAAGCAGAAGGTCGCCGCGAAACTGATCGGCATCGATACCGCCGACCTGACCGGGCTGCACGCGGAGATCGCCACCCTGGCCCGGCTCACCGCTCCGGACGCCGACTTCTCCGCGACCGCCGCGGTGGAGGTGCGCCTGTCCGGCGCCACCGTCACCGTCGAACTGGACACCTCCGGTTCGGTCGACCTCGACGCCGAACGCCGCCGGCTGGAGAAGGATCTCGCGGCCGCGCAGAAGGACCTCGCCGCCACCAGCGCCAAACTCGGCAACGAGGCCTTCCTGGCCAAGGCGCCCGACGAGGTGGTCGCCAAGATCCGCACCCGTCGCGAGGTCGCCGAATCCGAGGTGGCCCGGATCGGGGCGCGGCTGGCGCAGATCACGGAGCCGGCGGCGAAGAAGTGAGCGGCGGCGAAGGATTCGACCGCGAACCGCTCGCCGGCGGTGCGGACCGGCTGCGCACCGGTCCCTCGCCGGTGGACCTCGCCGAAATGGCGCTGGTCGAGGCCGAACTCGACCAGCGCTGGGGTGAAACCAAGATCGAGCCGTCGCTGACCCGGATCGCGACCCTGATGGACCTCCTCGGCTCCCCGCAGCAGAGCTATCCCGCCATCCACATCGCGGGCACCAACGGCAAGACCTCGGTCACCCGGATGGTCGACGCGCTGCTCACCGCGCTGCACCGGCGCACCGGGCGGTTCACCAGCCCGCATCTGCAACTGGCGACCGAACGGATCGCCATCGACAACGCGCCGATCAGCCCGGCCCGCTACGTCGAGATCTATCGGGAACTGCTGCCCTACGTCGAGATGATCGACGCGCGATCGACCGACGGAGCCCTCGGCGACGGACCGGGACCGCGGATGAGCAAATTCGAGGTCCTCGTCGCGATGGCGTACGCGGCGTTCGCCGAGGCACCGGTCGATGTCGCGGTCGTCGAGACCGGGATGGGCGGCACCTGGGACGCGACCAACGTCATCGACGGGCAGGTCGCGGTGATCACGCCGATCGGCCTGGACCACACCGACTATCTGGGGCCGGATCTGGCCTCGATCGCCGGTGAGAAGGCCGGGATCATCAAGAAGTCGCCGCAGGATCTGCTGATTCCGCGCGACACCGTGGCCATCATCGCCGAACAGGATCCCGAGGCGATGGAGGTGCTGCTGCGGCGCGCGGTGGAGGCCGATGCCGCGGTGGCCCGCGCCGGGTCCGAGTTCCGGGTGCTGTCGCGCCGCGTCGCGATCGGCGGTCAGGTACTGGAGATCCAGGGGCTCGGCGGCGTCTACGACGAGATCTTCCTGCCGCTGCACGGCGAACACCAGGCGCACAACGCGGCGCTGGCGCTCGCTGCGGTCGAGGCGTTCTTCGGCGCCGGCGCGCAGAAACAACTCGACATCGACGCGGTGCGCGACGGATTCGCGGCGGCGGCCAGTCCGGGCCGGATGGAACGGATGCGCAGCGCGCCGACCATCTTCATCGACGCCGCGCACAATCCCGCCGGTGCGCGGGCGCTGGCCGCGACCCTCACCGAGGAATTCGACTTCCGTAAGTTGGTGGGCGTGGTCGCGGTGCTCTCGGACAAGGATGCGGCCGGCATTCTCGCCGCGCTGGAGCCGGTGCTGGACGAGATCGTTGTCACCACCAACGGTTCACCGCGGGCGCTCGGCGTCGACGAACTCGCCGACCTGGCCGTCCAGCGTTTCGGTGATGAGCGAGTCGTCACCGCGAACAGCCTCGCCGATGCGGTCGAAACCGCGATCGCAATCGCCGAGGAAGCGGGCGACGCCGGCGAACCGGTATCCGGCGCGGGCATCGTGGTCACCGGCTCGGTGGTCACCGCGGGTGCGGCGCGCTCGCTGTTCGGGAAGGACCCCGCGTGATGCGGTGGGCCGGAGGCGGCAGCTTGCGTCACCACGCGGGCCCGGCGGAACGTGGATGCAGGGTGCAGTGGGAAGCTGGTGTCGAGGGCATCGGCGGTGCGGCGCGGAGGAGGCAACGTGGGTAGCGAGGACGATGTGCGCGGCGAGGCCGGCGCACCGAAGCCGGGTGTACCCGCGCCCGCGACCGACCCGTGGAAGGGTTTCCGCGGTGTGATGGCCGGTGCGCTGGTACTCGAGGCCATCACCGTGCTGCTGGCACTGCCGGTGGTCGGGGCCGTCGGCGGCGGACTGAGCTGGTGGTCGGTGACCTACCTGGTCGGCCTGGCCGTATTGATGTTCGTCGGCTCCGGAATGCAGCGCCGCTCGTGGGCCGTGCCGTTCAATCTCGGCCTGCAGGTGCTGGTGCTGGCCGGCGGATTCATCCATCTGTCGATCGGCATCATCGGCGTCGTGTTCGCGGCCGTGTGGGCGTTCATTCTGGTCCTGCGCTCCGACGTCAAACGCCGCATGGACCAGGGTTTACTGCCCAGCCAGCGGATGCAGGGCTCGTCCTGAGGGCTCGGTTCGGAATCCCGTGGCAGCGCCGGTTAGAGTGGCGCCGTGACTGAGCAGACGTTGGTACTCATCAAGCCGGACGGCGTGGCCCGAGGCCTGGTTGGTGAGATCATCACCCGCATCGAACGCAAAGGCCTGAAGATCGCGGCCCTCAAGCTCGAGCAGGTTTCCGAAGAACTTGCCGCCGCCCACTACGCCGAACACGCCGACAAGCCGTTCTACGGCTCGCTGATCGAATTCATCACCTCCGGACCGGTCGTTGCTGCCATCCTCGAAGGCCCGCGCGCCATCGCCGCCTTCCGCCAACTCGCCGGCGGCACCGACCCGGTCGAGAAGGCCGTTCCCGGCAGCATCCGCGGCGACTACGCCCTGGAAACCCAGTTCAACCTCGTGCACGGCTCCGACTCGCCCGAATCCGCGAAGCGCGAGATCGCACTCTGGTTCTAGCTCTGTCTTTCAGGCTCCGATTCGCACCGGCGGGTTCGCGGCCTCTGGGCTCGCCGTTCGGGCATCCGACGGCGAGCCGGCCGCGAACGGTCGCTCGGAGGACTCGCTCCGGGCCGGGTGAGCCGGTTTGCTCGCGGGTCGCGGCGACACTCCAGCCAGTGATCGACGTCGGTCGGCAAAGACCTCCTCAGGTGTAGGAAAGAGCCGCCGGTCGGGCCACGGAAACGGGGCGGTCGCGCTCCGATGGCGTACCAGTGGGTCGCTGTGTGGGATACTGGAAGCGGATGTGATCGACGCCTACCTATCGGGGCAGGTGGCGAACGCAACCGAATGGCACCGCGGCTCGACGCCGATCATCGCTGCCCCGGACGGTTACAAGACTCGCTGTTCGGCGGCACGCTGGATGAGCGCTCGAGCTCAGGTGTGCAAGCCAACAGCCAGGCGCCGCGTGACCAGTTAGCCCGAACGACGTACGACAGGTGATAACCGGGCACGCGGGGCGAGACCATCAGACCTTGCGCCACAGGCGTGAGGCGAACGGACAGCGCCCCCGCGTCGGCCGCGTCACTCTCGTACGAGTGGGACGCGCCCGGGGGCCCGAGGAGATTTCGTGGCCGATCAAGAGCCGCAAGGAACATCGCAGAGCAATGGTGAATCCACCTCGACCGAGGTGGCCGGGGTAGGGGAGGCAGCGCAGTTGCCCGAACGTATCCGGGTGCACGCGCTGGCGAAACTTTTGGGAACCACCAGCAAGCGCATCCTTGCCCACCTGACCGAACTGGGTGCGGAAGCCCGCAGTGCCCAATCCAGCCTGGACCGGACCGTCGCCGAATCCGTGCGCGACGCGCTCGTTCCCCCACAGGCCGGCGCCGAGCAACCGGTGGCCGAGCCCGCGACCGAACAGGCCGAGACGCCTGCTCCGGCGCCCGCCGAGAGTGCGTCTCCGGCGACCACATCCACCGCCGCGGCCGATACCGCGCAGACCGCCACCGCGCCGGATACGGCCGGCGAGCCCGTGCCGAGCGAGTCCGGCGCCTCCACCGCGGTCGCCGAAACCGAGGTCGCCGATACCGTGCAGGCCGCGGGCGTCGCCGAGGCCGCCGGCACGGCGAACTCCGCAGTGACATCCGAGTCGCCGGCGACCCCCGCCGAGCCCGAATCGGCACCCCACACTTCGCTGTTCACCAGCCCGTTCCAGCAGCCCGTCGCGCAGCCCGAGGAGCCGGTCGTCTTCGAGCCGGCGAGTATCGCGGCCGCGCCGCTGTTCCTGCCGCCGGATGCCGCGGCGGCCGAGGAGATGCGCCGCCGCCGGCGCGCCGAACGCGAGGCCAAGGCCGCCGAAAAGGCGGCCGAGAAAGCCGCTGAAAAGGCCGCCGAGAAAGCCGGCGAAAAGGTCACCGACACCGAGCCGGAGGAAACTCCGGCGGAGCCCGAGTCCGTCGCGGCAGCCGAGCCCGAGACCGAAGCCGGCGGCGACTGGGACGACGAGCAGTCGCGTGACGAGCAGGAGGACGGCGGTCGCTCGCGTCGTCGCCGCCGTGGCCGTCGCGGTCGCGGCCGGGGCCGGGGCGAACAGCACGCCGATCACGAGTCCGACGACGAATCCGACGACGAGGACGCCGAGTCGCACGCCGACTCCGACGAATCCGCCGAGGAAGCGGCCGCCGAGCAGACCGGCGAGGAGAGCGACGACGAGTCGGGTTCGACGCCGGAGGGTTCCACCCGCCGTCGCCGTCGTCGCCGTCGTCGCAAGGCCGGTGAAGACAACGAATCCGAGCCTGCCGACGACGATCCGCCGAACACCGTCGTGCACGAGCGGGAACCGCGCAACAAGCGCCGCGCGGTCGACGAGGTGCAGGGCATCAGCGGGTCGACCCGGCTGGAGGCCAAGCGGCAGCGTCGTCGCGACGGTCGCGAGGCCGGTCGCCGCCGCCCGCCGATCCTCACCGAATCGGAATTCCTGGCCCGTCGCGAGGCGGTCGACCGGGTCATGGTGGTCCGCGAGAAGTCGTTCCCGGCCGGTGAACACTCGCATGTCGGCGCGACCACCCAGGTGGCGGTGCTCGAGGACAACATCCTGGTCGAGCATTTCGTCACCAACACCGGCACGGCGTCCATGGTCGGCAACGTCTACCTGGGCAAGGTGCAGAACGTGCTGCCCAGCATGGAGGCGGCGTTCGTCGATATCGGCCGCGGCCGCAACGGCGTGCTCTACGCCGGTGAGGTGAACTGGGAGGCCGCCGGGCTCGGCGGCAAGGAACGCAAGATCGAGCAGGCTCTCAAACCCGGCGACACCGTCCTGGTGCAGGTCAGCAAGGATCCGGTGGGGCACAAGGGCGCCCGGCTGACCACGCAGATCAGCCTGGCCGGTCGCTTCCTGGTCTACGTTCCGGGCGGGACCTCGACCGGTATCAGCCGCAAACTGCCCGACACCGAGCGCAAGCGGCTCAAGGAGATCCTGCGCGATATCGTCCCGCAGGACGCCGGAGTGATCATCCGCACCGCGTCCGAGGGTGTGAGCGAGACCGAGCTGGCCCGCGACGTCGAGCGGCTGCAGGCCACCTGGAAGACCATCGAGAAGCAGGCCGAGAACGGGTCGGGCGCGCCGAAGACCCTGTACGAAGAGCCGGACCTGCTGGTCAAGGTGGTCCGCGACCTGTTCAACGAGGACTTCTCCAAGCTGGTCATCGAGGGTGACCGGGCGTGGACGACCGTCGAGAACTACGTCCGCACCGTCGCACCGGACATGCTGGCCCGGGTCGAGCGCTACGAGAACAACGGCGTGGACGTCTTCGGCAGCCTGCGCATCGACGAGCAGCTGGCGAAGGCCCTCGACCGCAAGGTGTGGCTGCCGTCCGGCGGCACCCTGGTCATCGACCGCACCGAGGCGATGACCGTGATCGACGTCAACACCGGCAAGTTCACCGGTTCCGGCGGCAGCAACCTGGAAGAAACGGTCACCCGCAACAACCTGGAGGCCGCCGAGGAGATCGTGCGCCAGATGCGGTTGCGCGATATCGGCGGCATGATCGTCGTCGACTTCATCGACATGGTGCTGGAATCCAACCGCGATCTGGTGCTGCGTCGCCTCACCGAGGCGCTCGGACGCGACCGTACTCGCCATCAGGTGTCGGAGGTCACCTCACTCGGCCTGGTCCAGATGACCCGCAAGAAGCTGGGCACCGGACTGGTCGAGGCGTTCTCCACCACCTGTGAGCACTGCCACGGCCGCGGCATCATCGTGCACAACTACCCGGTCGAGACCGCGCCCGCCGAGGAAGGGGCCGGCCGCCGCGAAGGCCGTCGCCGCCGCAAGGACAAGGACCGCGACAAGGACACCAAGCAGGCGAGCACCGCCGCGCCCGAGACCGCGGATGCGCATCCCGAGGAGGAGGCGGCCGTCAAGCGCGCTCATCCGGTCGCGCTCGCGATGGCCGCGCATCACACCGACGACGAGGTGGCCGAGGCCGCCGCGCCGGTCGAGGCGAAGGCGGAACCGAGCCCGCAGGCCAAGGGCTCGCGGGATTCGCGCCGGGGACGTGCGAGGGCGGCAGCGGCGGAGGTCACCGAATCCGCTGAAGCCGAAGCCGTGCGAGCGGAACCCGTGCAAGCGGAAGCAGCCGATTCCGTGGTCGCCGCCGGTCGAGACGGCTCCGAGCCGGTCGCGGAGCCCGGGCGGCCCGCACAGGAGCCCGCTGCCGAACGGGTGCCCGCGGTGACCGGCCGAATCGGAGCACAGTTGGCGCCGGCCGAGCCCACGTCCACTCCAGCTCCGGCGGAGACGAAGCCGGTCGAGAAGATGCCGGTCGAGAAGAAGCCGGTCGAGAAGAAGCCGGACGAGCAGGCTCCGGAGGCAGGTGTCCGTCGCGGCCGCCGCCGGGTGGCTCGCACCGCGTCGGCTCCGTCGACCGACAGCCGGGGCGCGGTCTTCGTCCTGACCGACGCCGATCAGGACAGCGCGCCGAAGTTCTCGCTCGACGAGCTGGCTCCGGCCGAGGTGACCCCGCGGCAGCGGACCCGTCGCCGGGCCGCCGGGCGAGCCGCGGGCGCGCCGGAATCGCCGAACTGATCCGGGGCGTCGAACCGGAGAACTCGCAGCACAGGCCCCGCCCGCACGGCGGGCGGGGCGCCGCCGCGGATCGCGTTCGGAGTGGTGGCGACCCGGTTTGGTGCGTGGGGTGGCAGTCCTGTAATCTTGGACAGTCGCTGCCCGGTGACAGCACCGTGTTGTGTTGAGAAAACGCTGCGCTGTCATGAGATCCGGCTCGAAAACGAGCCCTCCGGTGCGGAAGAAGTACCGAGGCGGCGGTGACTATCAGACCAGTCGTACGGCGGTTTCCGGTGTCCACCGGCAGGCGGCCGTGTGAGCAGAGTGCCGAGCACTAGTTGAGGAAAGAGGGCAGCCGACCGATGGCAACGTACGCGATCGTCAAGACCGGCGGAAAGCAGTACAAGGTCGCGGTCGGTGACCTGGTGAAGGTCGAGAAGATCGAGGGTGAACCGGGCACGGCCGTATCGCTGTCGCCGGTGCTGGTGGTTGACGGCGCCGAGCTGACTACCGATGCCGACAAGCTGGCCAAGGTTTCGGTGTCCGCCGAGGTGGTCGAGCAGACCAAGGGCCCGAAGATCCGGATCCACAAGTTCAAGAACAAGACCGGCTACCACAAGCGTCAGGGCCACCGTCAGAAGCTGACGGTCCTGAAGGTCACCGGCATCAAGTAATTTCGACCTAGCGGAACCACCCGGTTTCGAATCGAGGAGTTTTCAGCCATGGCACATAAGAAGGGTGCGTCCAGCTCTCGCAACGGTCGCGATTCCAACTCCAAGCGACTCGGCGTGAAGCGCTTCGGCGGCCAGGCCGTCAAGGCCGGCGAGATCCTGGTTCGCCAGCGCGGAACCCACTTCCACCCCGGCGTCAACGTCGGCCGCGGCGGCGACGACACGCTGTTCGCCCTCGAGGCGGGCGCGGTCCAGTTCGGCACCAAGCGGGGCCGCAAGACCGTCAACATCGTGGTACCGGAGCCGGTGCAGGCCTGAGCCGCGCCGGAGCCTTCTCCACACATTCTTCGAAGCGGGCCAGGGTTTAGCAGATAAACCCTGGCCCGTTCGCCGTTCCGGGAGGCTCACCACCACCGTCCACCGAAACACAGAGGTCCAGCTGGCATGTCCAAATTCATCGATCGTGTGGTACTGCACGTCCGCGCCGGTAAGGGCGGCCACGGCTGTGCCTCGGTGCATCGGGAGAAGTACAAGCCGCTCGGCGGACCCGACGGTGGCAACGGCGGCAACGGCGGGGACGTGATTCTCGAAGTCGACCCGAACGTGCACACGCTGCTGGACTTTCACTTCCACCCGCACGCCAAAGCCGGCAACGGCAAACCCGGCGAGGGCGGTAACCGCGACGGCAAACAGGGTTCGGAGCTGCTGCTGAAGGTGCCCGACGGCACGGTCGTCATCGGCGACGGCGGGGAGGTCGTGGCCGATCTGATCGGCGCGGGCACCCGGTTCGTGGCGGCGCGCGGTGGCCGCGGCGGACTCGGCAATGCGGCGCTGGTGTCGCGCGCCCGCAAGGCGCCCGGCTTCGCCCTGCTGGGTGAGGAGGGCGAGGAACGCGATCTCGTTCTCGAACTGAAATCCGTGGCCGATGTCGGCCTGGTCGGGTTCCCCTCGGCCGGAAAGTCTTCGCTCGTTTCGGTGCTCTCGGCGGCCAAGCCCAAAATCGCCGATTACCCCTTCACGACGCTGGTGCCGAATCTCGGCGTGGTGTCCAGCGGGGACACCACCTTCACCGTCGCCGATGTGCCGGGCCTGATCCCCGGCGCCAGCGACGGACGCGGCCTGGGGCTGGACTTCCTGCGGCATCTCGAGCGATGCGCGGTGCTGGCTCACGTAGTCGATTGCGCCACGCTGGAACCCGGCCGCGACCCGATCTCCGACGTCGACGCGCTCGAGGCCGAACTGGCCGCCTATCGCCCCGCCCTGCAGGCCGACGCCGGCCTGGGCGATCTGGCCGATCGGCCGCGCGTGGTCATCCTCAACAAGGCCGATATCCCCGACGCCGCCGAATTGGCCGAGATGGTGACGTCCGAGTTCACCGAGCGCGGCTGGCCGGTGTTCACGATCTCTGCGGTGAGCCGGGAAGGTTTGCGGCCGTTGACCTTCGCGCTGGCCGATATGGTCCGCGAGTATCGCGAGGCGCATCCGAAGGCGGCGCCGAAGCGTCCGGTGATCCGGCCGGTGGTGGCCGGGGAGACCGGCTTCACCGTCGAACCCGATCCGGAGGTCGAGGGCGGCTTCATCGTCCGCGGTGAGCGCCCCGAAAGATGGGTGCGCCAAACGCAGTTCGACAACGACGAGGCCGTCGGCTACCTGGCCGACCGGCTCGCGCGCCTGGGCGTCGAGGACGAGCTGGTTCGCCAGGGTGCGGTGCCCGGCGCCGAGGTCACCATCGGCGATGTGAGCTTCGAGTGGGAGCCGCAGATCTCGGCCGGCGTCGATATGGTGATGACCGGGCGCGGGACCGACCCCCGCCTGGACCAGACCGACCGCATCTCCGCCGCCGAGCGCAAGCATGCCTCCCGGGTGCGCCGCGGCCTGGTCTCGGAGGACGAGGACCAACCGTGATCGCCCGCCACGCCGGTTTGCCGGTGTGTGCGGGCGTGCCGGTCCGGTAGTCGTCGTGCGTCACGGTGGTGGCGCGTCAAGTGAGTGAGTGTTGTTGTGACACAGGTGGATTACGATAAGGGAGCGGTAACTACTAGGCAGTCGATCCGGACCGCGCGCAGCGTGGTGGTCAAGATCGGCTCGTCGGCGCTGACCAGCCTCGAGGGCGGACTCGACAACGCGCGCCTGGACAAGCTCGCCGAGGCGATCGAGGCCCGTATGCGCGCCGGATCGGATGTGGTGGTGGTCTCCTCCGGTGCGATCGGCGCCGGCATAGCCCCGCTCGGATTGGCCGCCCGCCCAAGGGATCTCGCGACGAAGCAGGCCGCGGCGAGCGTCGGCCAGCTGGCGCTGGCCCACGCCTGGGGCACCTCGTTCGCCCGATTCGACCGGGTGGTGGGGCAGGTGTTGCTCACCGCGGGTGACTTCGCCCGGCGCGAACACCACCGCAACGCGCAGCGCACCCTCGACCGTTTGCGTGCCCTGCACGCGGTCGCGGTGGTCAACGAGAACGACACCATCGCCACCGAGGAGATTCGCTTCGGTGACAACGACCGGCTGGCCGCGCTGGTGGCGCATCTGGTCGGTGCGGATGCGCTGGTTCTGCTGTCGGATGTGGACGGACTCTACGACGGCGACCCCCGCAAGGGCGCCGCGACATTCATTCCCGAGGTGCGCAACAGCGCCGACCTCGACGGTGTGATCGCCGGTAGCGGTGGCGCACTCGGCACCGGCGGTATGGCGTCGAAGCTCTCGGCCGCCCGCCTCGCCGCCGACGCCGGCGTGCCCGTCCTGTTGGCCGCCGCCTCCGATGCGGCGCTGGCACTGCGCGACGCCTCGGTGGGCACGGCCTTCGCCGCGCGTCCGGTCCGGTTGTCGGCCCGCAAGTTCTGGGTCCGCCACGCCGCCGACAGCCGCGGCGCCATCCACCTCGACGCCGGCGCCGTCAGGGCCGTCGCGCATTCGCGCCGGTCGCTCCTCGCCGCCGGCATCACCGGTGTCAAGGGCCGCTTCTACGGCGGTGATGTGGTCGACCTGCTCGCTCCCGACGGCCGCACCGTAGCGCGCGGCGTCGTCGAATACGACAGCACCGAACTGCAAGCCATGGCCGGCCACTCCACCTCCGAACTGCCGGAAGGTATGCAGCGCCCCGTCATTCACGCCGACGATCTGGTGAAGCTGTAGGCATCTCGGCTCCGGATCGAGAGTCGTACCCGCAGCGCGAAAGCCACTCGGCCTCTGTACGTTCCGGCTCCGCCGCCGAGCCGTTCGATGAGAAGGCTGTCGAAACGTCGCGATCGATGCCGCCGTGTCGGTCGGCGGCAACATTCTCGACGGAGTTCCTACCGCCGCGCCACGCTGATCAACAGCGGTGCCCGGACCGGGCGGGGCGCGTTCCGCCCGGCCCGGCGGCGACTGCCGAATCTCGCGCGACCGACTATCGATCGGCCCCGGGGATACACCGGTGGTCGGGAGTCGCCGATGTGTCGGTGTTGGGGATGAGGGCTACGTGTGTGCGCCGACGACAACGTCCTCGACGGGAGCTGCTACTCCTGTTCCGCAGTCGTCGGCCGGCTCACCTGGGTTGAGCGCTGGGTGATGTGTCCGGACATAGCTGGACTGCCGAAATCTCACGCCCCCGAATACCGATCAGCCCGGCGGCGATACCCCGGGTTGGTCGGGAGTCGTCGGTGTATCGGTGTTGGGGATGGGGCCGGTGATACCTGGCTGACCTTCCTGGTCGGTGAGCGGAGGCGCCGACGGGTCGGATGGGCCGGGGGCCGGAGGTGGTGCGGGCGTGGGGGATTGGGGTGGCGGGGTGGATGCCGACGGGTCGGGTGAGTGCGGTGCGGGGGTGCCGGAGGGTGGCGGGGGAGCCGGTGCGGTGGTGGCCGGCGGCGCGGCATTCGGATCGGGCGGCGGTGGACCCGGCGGCACCGAACTGTCCGGACCGGACGGTGCGGGCGCCTGCGTCGGGTCGGGCGAGGTAGGAGCGGAGGAGGTCGGGGGCGCCGGGGTCGGCGCCGGGCCCGGATCGTGTGTCGGTGCGGCGGGGGGTGGCGCCGAGGGACTCGGTGCCGGGTCGCCGGGCGCGGGCGCGGGTTGCGTCTGCGAAGGTGCGGGAGCTGGGCTCTCGGGTGCGGGTGCGGGTGCGGGTGCGGGTGCGGGTGCGGGTGCGGGTGCGGGTGCGGGTGCAGACGGCGAGTGCGGCGTGGGTGTGCCGGGGGCAGTGGCCGAGTCCGGTGCCTGATCGGGTGTCGAGGGCTCCGGCTCGGAAGGCAGTGGGGCGGTGGGGCTTTGGTGTGATTGCGGCCGGTCGCCGTCCGGGCTTGCGGGAGCGCTGGGGCGCGGTCCGCCGGGGTCGGCTTGTGCCGGGGGTTCGGGCAGGGCCGGGACCGCGGTGCCCGCGGCGGAGTAGGCCGGTTTGTAGATCATGTTCATCGTCAGAATCGCCTCTTGACGCATGACCTCCTGGGCGATGCGCGCATCGATCACATGCGCGGCCTCGAGCACCCGGGCGATGGCGCCCACCGGTCCGGAATCGCCCGGCGGCGGTACCGCCATTTTGACAGCTTCCGCGGCTCCGGCGACCGCCCCGAGCCGAGCACCGACCTCACCGAAGACAGCGGCCAACTCGTCGACGGAGGCGGCGAAGCTGTGCGCGCTCGCGGCGGCGGCCTCGGCGGCCGGGCCCTGCCATCCGGCGTGATCCATGATTCGTTCGGCCTGCGATCGGGTGGCGGGCATGGATCCGGTCAGCGTGGCGGCCGCCTCCAACCAGATCAGCGAGGCCTGCAGAATCTCACCGGCCTCGATCTTCTCGGTTCCGGTGTGGATCTGCTCATGCGTCATCGACTCGAAATGTTCCATGGCGCTGATGTATTGGGGGTCGGTGTGCGAAGCGGCCGGCCCGTAACGGAATTCGGCACTCATCGCGACAGTCCGGAGGAGATCGCCCGCAGCGCGGCCGCATGCGCGGAATCGGCCTCCTCGTAGAGCCCGGCGCTGGTCAGGAAGGCCTCTTTCATGCGGTAGGCGGCGGCAATGTACTGGTCGAGCAGTTCGGCCGCATCGCGCGCCTTACGGCCGAAGCCGGCCTGTAGCTGCTGCGCGGAGAAGAAGCCTCCGAAGCCGCTGAGCTGCGACACCGAATCGAGGCGCTGCTGTAGTTCCCGAAGCCGGTCGGCCTGCTGCTGATAGATCTCCGCGCACCCACGCGCGGCCGCAGGATCGAAGGTGACGGTTCCCCCACGCGCGGCCTGCAGGAAACGGGTGATATCGGCCTGGCTGGTCTCGATCGTCATGCGCACCCCTGAGATCGGTCGGTCCGATCAGCCTAATGGGGAACGCCCGAAGGCGGCAGCGGAGCATTACCACGTAGGGCTCCCCATTGGGCTGTAATCACACAGCCCGATGAGGGATGGCCGAGGCGGCTTCCCGGTGAGGCTGCAGGTCGACCCAGCTTACTGGTTCCGGCGATGTCCGGTCAGCCCGAGTTGCCCGAATCCGTGCATGCCACAGTCATCGCGGAATGCGTTTTTGCAGATGAGCGCCGATCTGCTGCCGGCTCGCGGGCACGATGTGGACTTCGTCGCCCGCCTTGATGAGATAGCGCCCGTCGTCGGCGACGTCGATCCAGGTGTAGTACAGCGGTGGGGGTGGTGTGGCCCGGTCCAATCCGGATTCGATGCGGATATGTCCCTCGGCGGTATGCGGTTTCAGCAGCAGGCGGCGTATGCGCGGCGCCGGCGGCGAGGTCGGCCGTGGGCAGTCGTCGTCGCGCACCGCTTCGCTCGGCGCCGAGCGTGCGGGTTCGCCTCCGGCCGGGCACTCGGGCAGCAGGGCGGCGATGCGGGCGCCCAGTTTGGCGGTGTGACCGATCGACAAGCGGATGGATCCGCCGAATCCGGGTGTGCGTCCCGGTTCCTGGATCGCGAGTACGGCGTGGTCGTAGATCGCCGCCGCCACCGCCCGGATTTCGGTTCCCGCGCTGTGCGCGCCCCCGATCGCGACCACGCGGGTGTGCGGCGCGGCGAGGATGCGCAGACAGGCGGACAGGTCGGGGTCCGCGCCGAGCGGCAGCCGTACCTCGAGGGTCTTGCGCAAGGTGGCCGCCTCGTCCTCGGTGCGGGGTGACTCGAGAATGCGAAGCGGGAAGGGATGGCGATCGAGGTCGGTCTCGCGCCAGATGTGCGCGAACTCGTCCGGTGTGAATGTCCAACTCACGCCGAATTACACCCTCCACCGATCGTCACGAGCCTCAACGTAGCGTAGCCGCGCACCCGGCGGGCGGCCAGCCGATCTTGTTCGGAATTCGGTTAACACCGGTGAGCGGGGCCGGTATATCGAGACAACGCCGTGGTGACCGCCTGTGCATCGCGGCATGCCGGATACGTGATCACCGGTATTCCGAAACGTCGACACTTCAGATATATCGTTACGAACTCTGCGAGCGACCGCTGGGCAGGCGCACGGTCCGCGATGACAGGAGACCTGGTGCACGAATCCGAAGCGAGCCTTGCCGAAGCCGCGGAGGCGGGCGGGAAGGCGGCCGGGCTGCGTCGGTTGCGCGATGCGGCGTTGCCGGTGCCGGATTGGCTGGTCGTCGAGCCGGCGCTGTTCGAGCACATGCCGTCCGAGATCGTCACGGCGGCAGCGGATTTCGTGGTCGCCACCGACCTCGACGAGGCGCTGATCCGCGGCGCCCGGCTGCGCGCGAGCATCATGACCGCCACACCTCCGGATGCTCTCGTCGGCGCGATGGACGAGGTGTGGCGGCGTCTCGGCCGTGGTCCGGTGGCGGTCCGGTCGTCTGCGGCGGTGGAGGACGGAACCACGTATTCGTTTGCCGGGCAATTCGATTCGTTCCTGAACGTCTCCGGCGCCGAGGCGATCGCCTCGGTGGTGACGGCCTGCTGGGCCTCGGCGTTGTCGCCGCGGGTGATCACCTACTGTTTCGCGCACGGACTGGCGCTTCCGGAGATGCCGGCGGTCATCGTGCAACGCCTGATCGCGGCGGAGGCCAGCGGTGTGCTGTTCACCTGCGATCCGAGCACCGGCGCTACGGACCGGATGCTGATCAGTGCCGTCTACGGACTGGGCGAAGGGCTGGTCTCTGGTGCGGTGGACGCCGATACCTATGTCGTGGACAAGTTTTCGGGCGAAGTCATCGATACGACCTTGGGAGAGAAGGCGACTCGCTACCGACCCGACGGCGACCAGGGCTGCATCGCGGTGGAGGTCGATCCCGCGCTGCGTTCACGACCGGCGCTCACTCCGGATCAGGTGACCCGGCTGATCGAGGTCGGCCGTCGGATCGAGAGCTCGACCGGCGCCCCGCAGGACGTCGAATGGGCCTTCGATGCGGAAGGCCGGCTCTGGGTGCTGCAGGCACGCCCGGTGACCACCGCGGTCGGAGATTCGTTGCGCGGCGCCGGGGAGGCGGTGCCGGACGGCGACCTGCGAATCTGGGACAACTCCAACATCATCGAGAGTTTCAGCGGGATCACCTCACCGCTCACCTTCACCACCGCGGCCGATATCTACGGCCGGGTGTATCGCGGATACGCCGAATCCCTGGGCGTGCCGCGGGCGCAGGTTGCGCAGACCGACAGCTGGACTCCGGTGCTGCTCGGCTACTTCCACGGCCGCGTCTACTACAACCTGCTGCACTGGTACCGGATGGTCGGCATCGCGCCCGGCTATCCGCTCAACCGCCGTGTCCTCGAGGCCGCGCTCGGCGTGGCCGAACCACTGCCCGACGACATCGCTAAGACGCTGCGCCCGTTCACTTTCGGCAATCCGGTGCGGCGAGTGCTGTCCCGGACGCGCACCACCGCGATCTATCTGCGCCGCATCGCCGGGATCGACGCCATGATGCGGCGGTTCCTCGACGATTTCTACCGCGTCTACGACGATTTCGAATCCCATGACGACAGCGCCGACACCGGCGCTCAGGCCTACGCCCGCTATCGCGAACTCGATCGGGAGCTGGTGCACCGCTGGGGTCCGATGATGGTTCTGGACGCGATGCTGCTGACCCTCACCGGCCTGCTGTACGTGCTCACCCGGCTATTCCTGCCGAAGGCGCCGGAGTGGTTCCTCTACGCCGTCGCGGGGCCCGGGGCCGACGTCGAATCCGCCGAGCCGGCCCGCGCGATGTCCGCCCTTGCCGCCACCGTCCGCGAGAACGCCGAACTGCGCAAACTACTGGAAAGCACTGCCCCGGAAGGTGTGTACGACGCGCTGGTGACGGCGGGCCACGACGAATTCCGGGCGCGCGTCGACGAATACATCGACCGCTACGGCTATCGCAGCCTCGACGAACTGAAGCTCGAGACGCCGGATCTGCGGGAGGATCCGTCGGGCCTGTTCGTCATGGTGCTGGCGGCGCTACCGGAACAGCAGGACCGCGCCGCCGACAACGCGCAACGATATCTCGATGCGCACCTGCGTGGTTGGCGCCGTGTGATCTATGAACGCTTGCGGCGCAAGGTGGCTCGCTGTGCCGCGCATCGGGAGAGTCTGCGCTTTTGCCGTACCCGCGCCTTCGGCATGGTCAAGCGAACAATCCGAATCATGGGACGAGACCTGGTGCGGCGCAATATCATCGACGAATTCTCCGATGTGTTCTACCTGACGCTGCCGCAACTGCGCAGCTGCTACGAGGGCGGCGAGACGGCCGGTCTGCGCGCGGTGGTCGCCGCCCGCAAACAGCAGCGCGCCGCCGACGCGCGCCTGGTCGCGCCGGCCCGCTTCGTCACCCATGGCGGTGGTTTCGGTCCGGCCGAACTCGCGGCGGTCGGCTGGGTGCCGATCACCGACACTCCGGCGGCGACCGCGGGCGCGGTCTTCACCGGGACGCCGTCGGGCGGCGGTATCGGGATGGGACCGGCGGTGGTGGTCGACGAACCGCGCGATGTGGCGGGCGGTGTGCTCGTCACCTATCGAACCGATCCGGGCTGGGTGGCGGTGTTGCCGTCGGCGACCGCACTGGTCGTCGAGCGCGGCAGCCCGCTCACCCATGTCGCCATCGTCGCGCGCGAGCTCGGCGTGCCGACGGTGGTGCAGATTCCGGGCGTCACCAGATCCGTTCGTACCGGTATGCCGTTGCGGGTCGACGGCAGCAGTGGAACCGTCACCGTGCTCGATGAAGGGGAGGCAAGCGATGCCCAGTGAACTGCCGACGACCGGCGACGACCAGGAATTGGTGCGCGGCTGGCTGGTGAATCCCGCCACCGCCACCGGCATCCACCTCGCCGACGAAGCGGACGGCTGGCAGTTCCGCAGCTACGCGGAGCTCGCCGAGCTGACCTGGTCGGTCGCGGGCCGGCTGCGCGAACGGGGGCTCGCGGGCGATGACGAGGCCGGCGTCTGCGTCGTCATGCCGACCGGATTCCCCTGTGTCGCCGCGTTTTACGCCGTCTGGGCCTGCGGCGGGGTGTTCACGCCCATCGCGCCGCCGATGTTCGCCGATGTGGAGCAGTATGTCGCGCATGTCGCGGCGATACTCGACCAAGCCGCGCCCCGCGTGGTCGTCACCTCGGTGGAGCTGGAAGCGCTGGTCCGGCAGGCGATGACCGCGGCCGGGCGCGCCGACGAACCGGTCGTCGTGGCCGAAACCGGGACGCCCGCCGAACGGACGCTCGCGCCCGTGGCCGAGACGGCACTGCTGCAATTCACCTCCGGGTCGACCGGAACCCCGCGCGGGGTGCGCGTGTCGTGGCACAACCTGGCCAACAACATCCGGATGATCAGCCGGCTGATCGACTGGCGGCCCGGCGAGGCGATGGTCTCCTGGCTGCCGCTCTACCACGATATGGGCCTCGTCGGCGCATTCCTCACCACGGTCGCCAATCAGGGGGACCTGTATCTGATGCGGCCCGATCAGTTCGTGCGCGATCCCGCGCGCTGGCTGCGGGCGATGGCGCACGCCCAGCATTCGCCGTCGCCGTCGTTCGCCCTCGGCTATGTCGCACACCGCGTTTCCCCGGACGACATCGCCGATCTGGACCTGTCCGGATGGCGGACCCTCGCGGTCGGTTCCGAACCGGTCGAAGTCGAGGATCTGCGGTCGTTCGCCGAACTCACCGGCGCGCGCGGCTTTTCCGCCCGGGCCTACACCCTCGCCTACGGTCTGGCCGAGGCCACGCTGATGGTCACCTCCTCGGCGCGTGACCGGCCGCTGACGGCCTTGCGCCTCGATACGGCGACCCTGCGGCCCGGTGAGCGGGTGCGAGTCGTCGCGGAGGTCGCACTCGCCGACGATCGGTGGGTGAGCGGCCCGGGCTGGATCACCGGCCTCGGCTTCTCCACTCCCGAATCCACCGTCGTGGTCGTGGACGAGGACGGCCGCGAACTGCCCGACGGGGTGCTCGGGGAGATGGTGGTGATCGGCGATTCGGTCGCACTCGGCTATACCGACGGCACTGGCGGCGCAACACGCATCACCGACGGCCGGCTCTACACCGGCGACGCCGGATTCCGGTATCACGACGAGGTATTCGTGCTGGGCCGGATGGGCACGAGCCTGAAGGTCCGGGGACGTTCGGTGTTCATGGAGGACATCGAATCGCGGGTGGCCCGCGAAACCGGTATCACCAAGGGCAAGCTCGCGGCGGTCTCGCTGACCGGCGGCGCCACACCCGGCATCGTGCTGTTCGCCGAAACCGCGCCGGGGGAGTGGATTGCCCGAGCCCGGACCGTGGTGCGGGGCGAACTGGGGCCCGCGGGCACCGTGGGCGTCGTCACCGGACCGCGTGGCTTCATCCGCCGCACCTCGAGCGGCAAACCGCGCCGCCGCCACATGTGGCAGCTGTATACCGAGGGGCGTTTGGCGGGCGCCACCGAACATCCCGCCACCGACACCACCACGGCGGGTCTGTCCACCGAGCCCGCGCTGCCGCTCGATCGTGCCGAGCGGCTGCTGGCCGCCGCACTGGAAACGGTCTCGATCCCGCCGAATTCCGCCGCTCTGTTCGAGGGGTCGCTGGCGGAGGGGTTCGGCAACGAGGGTTCCGATATCGACTTCCTGATCGTGGCACCCGGTGCCGAGGAGATGCCGACGCTACCGACCGTGGTGTTCGCCGACGGCCGTCGCATCGAGATCCGCACCCGGTCCGAGGCGCAACTGCGGGCGCAACTCGCGCGGGTGGCCGGTGCGGACGGCGCCGGTGACCTCGACGAGGACGTGCTGAACCGGTGTCAGCGGTTCCGGAACGCGACGGTGGTGCGGTCGAGCGCGGCCGTGGATCTGGACGGGTTGTCGGCGCTGCTGCCCGCCGGCACCTTCGCGGCGACCGTGTCCGACTGGTGGGCTCGGCGCAGCCGGCACGCGCTGTGGTTCGCGGTCGCGTTGCACGCGATGGGCGCCGACGCGGAAGCCGACGGGTGGGCCCGCGACGGCCTGCTCCAAGCCGTCAAATCGTGGGGCGCGACGCGCGGGGAAACCTATATCGAGACGAAATGGCTTCCGCGACAGCTCGATCGAATAGCCTCGGTCGATCCGGGCGCCGCCGAGCTGATCGACGCCTACCGTGGTCTTCCGGACACCGCGACACTCGACGAGCTGCTCGCACTGGCTCGGCGATTCGGCATCGCGGACGTCGCCGATGATCCCGACCGGATTCTGCTGGCCCGGATCGACGGCGTGACCACCTGGCCTATCGGGGACCGGATCCATGTCCTGCGCGACGACACCGATGTCTTCGCGCTCTCGGCTCGCGGTGCCGCGGCCTGGCGTGCCGTCGTCGCCCGCAAATCGGTCGCCGACATCCTGCGCCGGTCGCCGATCGGGACCGAACTCGCCGAATTCGTCCGCCTGGGCTTCGTCGGACTGGCTCTGCGCGGCGGCGAGATACTGCGTCCCGCGCTCGCCATGTGCAAACCGCTACGCCCCGTCACGCCGATTCCGTCCACGCGGATGCCCGCGCTCGGACTCGCCGGCGGCGGCGCGGACGGGGATATCGCGACCCTGTCACCGCTGCCGGCCCGGCGCTTCGTCGCCTGTGCGATGGAGGTGGTCTGGTCGAACGTGGTCCTGGAGAACGCGCGCGAGGATCTGATGGGCGCGGTCAAGGCGGGCCAGGGTGCGGTTGCCGATATCGCGGCGCATCGCACGATCGCCATGTGTGTGCGAATGGTGCTGTCCACCTACGGTATTCACCCGCTACCCGCGGACGTCGCGCCCGGTCCGACGCTGACCGCGCTGGTGCCGGATGCGGGATCGCTGCGGGAGCTGGCCGACCGCGCGTCGGCACTGCGCTTCTCCGCGGTCCTCGGATCGGGTGCGAGCGGCCTGGACGAGCTGGCCGTGCTGGACGAACTCGCTGCGGCCGTGCGAGAGATCGCCGGTGGCACGCAGTTCCCGGCGTCGTTCGATTCGCGGGAGCAATGGCGGCGCACCCTCGACATCAGCTACGACTGGCTGCGCCCGGCCGCCTACCTCGACACCGAACTGCCCCTCGACGAGGCCCGCGACCTGCTCGGCTCGGGCGGGCAGCAACCCCACCAGCACGACGGAGGACAGTGATGACGAATGTGGACAGCCCAGTGGCGGAACGGGTTCGCCGACTCGTCGTCGCGATGGCGCCGGCGCCGCCCGCCGAACCGGGTGACCGGTTGCGGCTGATCGAGGATCTCGGCTTCGACTCGCTGCGCTTGATGGAGCTGACGCTGGTCCTCGAACAGGCCTTCGACCTACCGCGCTACCGCCCCGAACAGCTGGCCGGCGTGCGCCGCATCGGGGACGTGGTGACCCTGATCGAGGGGGTGGGATTGTGACCGGCCACGACGCCGTACTGGTGACCGGCGCGGGCGGCCTGGTCGGCGCCGAGGTGGTGGCGCGCCTCGGTGCGGCGGGACGGCCCGTTGTCGGTGTGCTGCACAGCACTTCGCGGATCGTCGGCAACGACGGTTCGCAGCTGGACGGCATCGAGACGGTGCGCGGCGATATCCGGCGGCTGGGGTTCGGCCTGTCCCGGCACGACGCCGCCGAACTCGGTTCCCGCGTCGGCATGATCGTGCACGCCGCCGCGACCACCGCTTTCGACGCCACCGCCGGCGACTACGAGGAACTGAACGTGCGCGGCACCGCGCACGCGATCGAGCTGGCGCTGCGCTGGGACGTGCCGCTGGTGTACGTGAGCACCGCCTATGTCTGCGGGATGCGGACCGGTGTCGTCGCCGAGGCGGAACTCGACGTCGGGCAAGCGTTCGGAAACGGCTACGAGGACAGTAAGTTCCGTGCCGAACGTCAGGTGCGTTGCACACCGGGACTGCGCTGGGCGGTCGTGCGCCCCGGTGTCGTCACCGGCGCCGCCGGCACCGGCGTGATCCGTGACTACAAGAACCTCTACACGGTGGTGAAGTTGATCGTCGAGGGCAAACTGCGTTCGCTGCCCGGCCGCTACGACGCCACGATCGCACTCGCCCCGGTCGACTTCGTCGCCGATGTGATCACCGCCGCCGCCACCGACTTCGAATCCGCTGTGGGACAGACCTTTCACGCCGTCGGCGCCGATGCGCTGTCGCTGCGCGATATTTCGGACGTCCTCGCCGAATATCCGTCCTTCCACGTCGCGACCTTCGTTCCCGAAGCCACCTTCTCGGTGGACGACCTGGAACCGCTGGAACGTGAATACTTCCAGCGCATCGGCGCGCTCTATACGAGCTACTTCGCCCGCCGCCCGCTGTTCGACACCACCGCGACCCACGCCCTGCTCGGACGGGATTGTCCCGCGACCGGCAAGCCGTATCTGCGAGTGCTCCTGGACCACTGCCTGGAAAGCGGCTACCTCGGCGATCCGCTGCCCTCGGTACCGGAGGTGCTGGCGCGCTTCACCTCGGGCGCGAAGACGGGAGGCAGCCGATGAACCTGGCGCAACTGCTGGCGGCGTCGACACCGCTGCCGGACAAGGCGGCCGCCTATGCCGAGGACACCTACGTCCAGGAGACCGTCGACCACCTCGGTGCGGCCGGACTCGACGCGGCCGAATTCTCCCGCCGATACTCACTGCTGCTGCTGAAACCGGACGCGATCGTGGCCCGGGCGGTCGAACCGACCCTGCAGTGGTTGCGGGACAACGACTTCCGTGTCGTGGCGTCCCGTATCTGCGTGGTCGACCGGCATCTGGTGCGCGCGCTGTGGTATTTCGCGTGGAATATCGCCTCGCCGGAGCGACGGCGACTGGCCGATCTGCTGACCGAGATTTCCGACGCGCTGGTCCTCGTCGTCTCCGGCGAACCGGAGACGCTGCCGACCTCGGTGCGGCTCACGGCGGCCAAGGGACCGACCGATCCGGGTAAGCGGCAGCCGGGCGAATTACGTTATGTTCTGGGCAGATACAGCTATCTGCTGAATCTGGTGCATTCGCCGGACGATCCGGCCGATGTGCTGCGGGAGTTCGCGATCTACTTCGACACCGACACCCGCGCGCGGGTGCTGCATGAGATCGGGACCGGGCAGGACCGCGGTGCCGAAGCCGCCGCCTGCGCCGCGAAGCTGTACTCCCGCACTCCCGCACGGGTTTTCACGCGTTCCGCCGCCACCGCGCGTCTGCTCGCCGACCTCGGCGACGTTCCGGCGGACTTCGATCCCGATCGAGACGAGGACTGTGCGCTGCTGTTGCGGCGCGCCTGGGCCACGGGCCGTTCGATCGATCCGTGGTCGGCCATCGTCCTCGGCTCCCAGGTACTTCCCATGCGCAACGGCGGGCGGCGCCAGACCCTGCCCCCGGTATCCGCACACGACTGGTTGGAGGCACGACCATGACGATCGACACCGCGACCATCCCGACCGCGAGCCATGTGCACACCATCTCCCGCCATCTCGCCCACCGCTGCGCGGTATCGGAAGTCTTCGTCACCTCCCTGCACGCCGCGCGGTCCGACGAATTCGTGGTCGGCGCCCAGCTACCGCGCATGCACGCCTTCTACGGCGACCACCTGGCACCGTGGGACGGCAGCTACGACCCCCTGCTGGTGATGGAGGCGGCCCGCCAGGCGGCAATCGCGCTCACGCACGAATACTTCGGCGTTCCACAGGATTTCGGCTTCGTGGTGCGCACCTTCAACGGTGCGGTCGCCGAGAGCGACAACTGGGCGATCGGGCCCGCGCCCGCGGATCTTGTGATGTCGGTGCAGATTTCGCGCCGCCATCGGCGCGGCGAGGTGCTGCAGGGTGTGGATATGGTGCTCGACATCGAATGCGGGGGAGTGCCGCTGATGATCGTGGACGGATCCTTCACCTGGGTGTCGCCGTCGCGCTGGGAGGCGCTGCGCGGCGGTTTGCGCACCGCACTGGGGCTCGGCGACATCGGCGCCGCGCTGCCACCCGGGCAGTCGGCCGAGGCGACCGACGTGGGCCGGGCCAACGCGCGCAATGTGGTGATCGGCCCGCTGCGACGGGCGGGCGCGGCGGCGGGCGCCGAGCTGGTGATCGACACCGGGCATCCGATCCTGTTCGACCACCCGGTGGATCACGTGCCCGGCAGTGTGCTGCTCGAGGCGGCACGTCAGACGGTCACCGCGATGGCGGTGTCGGAGCCGGGCCGGCTGATCGGGGTCTCCAGTTCCTTCGAGCGGTTCGTGGAACTGGACCACCGCGCCGAATGTGTGGCGCGCGCCTCGGATTCCGTTCCGGGACAGATCGATTGCGAAATCCACCAATGCGGTGGGGTGGCCGCGCGCATCGGCCTGAGTTACGACACCGACGAGGCGGAATGCTGAGCGGTTCCGCCGCGCCCGCCGGCCGGTCGGAGCAGGAAGTGTCCGCGAACCGATATCGAGCGTCCGGATCGGCCCTCGTGCGGATCGCGCGGTTCACCGTCGCGCGCTACGAAACGCATCATCTGCTCTACGCGGTCCTGTTCGTCGGCGCTGTGGAGGGCACCGCGGCCGTGGTGTCGCATCCGGACTCCGCATGGCGCCCGGGATGGGCGACGGCGGTGCGCGTCCTCGTCGTCGCGCTCCTGCTGCTGTATCTGCGCATGGTGGACGAGATCAAGGACCTCGACTACGACCGCGTGCACAATCCGGAGCGGCCGCTGGTCACGGGGGCGGTAGGTGTCGGCGAACTGTGGATCGCGATCGGGGTGATCGCGGTGGCGCTGACAGTGGTGTCGTCGCTGCTGTCGTGGTGGTCCGCGGCCCTCGTCGTCGCCGCGATGGGGTACGGCCTCGCGCTGTGGGCGCTGGAAAGCGTGTCGGCGCGGATACGCGGCGACCTGCTGCTGAACCTGGCCGTGACCTACCCGGTGCAGTTGTGGATCATCGCCTACCTCGTGCGCTCGGCGATCGATACCGGGCAGGTCGAAAGTGGTTGGCGGACAGCCTGGGTCGCACTGATCTTCGCGGGCGCGTTCCTGCACTTCGAATTCGCGCGCAAGACGGTGGCCGACGTCAGGCCGGGGCAGTGGTACTACTCGAATGTGCTGGGAGTGCGGGGGAGCGTCGTCGCGACCGTGGGTTTCGCGGCCCTCGCGGTCGGTGCCGATGTGTTGCTCAGCCGACCGTGGGACCATCCGCTGCCGTGGGCGCTGCTGCTGTGGATACCGGTGGGACTGTTGCTACTTCCGGCCCTGGCGGCAGGCTCGTTCCTCACCAGGACATCGGTCTCGCCGTCGCCGCCCGAACCTGTCCGAGCCGGTCCGGCGTCGTCCGGTGAATCGGGCGGGGAGTCGGATTCGGCCACCCGCGCGTATCCCGTCATCCCGGCTGTGGTATTCGTACTGGTGTTGTATCTGATTCTCATCGTCACGGCCGTGACCTGGCGATAGTTCCCATGGCGGACAGGGGTTCACGGTCCAGGGGCATCGGAAGGCCACTGAAAGGGCAGTGACCGGGCCGCCGCGAGCGCGCACGCTTGGAAGTAGCACCCGGCGCCGCAGGATTGCCCCCTTCGCATCGTGCGGCACACCGGATCCGGCGCGGTTTGCCCTTGCCGCGTCGGGCTCGCGGTCCGGTGTCTCGTTCGTGGCGTCGGGTGCAACCACGACCCTTCCGGAGGTATCCGATGTCCGCCGCCCCGCAGCCGTACGGCCGCGCCGCGCGGACCGGCCCGGGTGGGCTG
>NZ_BDBN01000089.1 GCF_001613005.1 Nocardia nova NBRC 15556
GCCGGCGGCGCTGATCCGGATCAGATCGGCACGGTTGACCGCGAGGCGGGTGCTCGCCGCCGACGCGGCGCGCACCGCGATCGGCGGCCGGCCCTGCGGCGGCCGGGGTGTGATCGAGGGGCCCTTGACGGAAAAGTTCTCGCCCTCGAAATCGATGTAGTGCAACCGGTCGCGGTCGATGAACCGGCCGGTCGCGAGATCGCGGATCTCGGCGTCGTCCTCCCAGCTGTCCCACAGCCGGGTCACCACCTCGATCGCCTCGTCGGCCTCCCGCCACAGCGAGGTGTCGTCCTGCGGCTGCTTGCGGCCGAACAGCGTCGTCTGCTCGGCCTCGGCCGAGACGGCGACCTCCCACCCCGCCCGGCCGTAGGTGGCGTAGTCGAGGGAGGCGATCGCCTTGGACACGTGGAACGGTTCGGTGTGGGTGACCGTGGCCTGCGGGATCAGGCCGATGGTCCGGGTCGCGGCGGCGGCACGGGCCGCGAGCGCGAGCGCGTCGAACGGCCCGTAACCGCCGGCGCCCACACCGAAGGAGTCCGGGAGGAAGACGAAGTCGAATCCGGCCCGGTCGGCGGTGGTGATCGCGTCGAGCCAGTAGCCGGGTGTGAACAGCTCTTCGGCGCGGGAGTCGGCCCGCCGCCACGACGCCGGGTGGGTACCCGTGCCGGACAATTCCACCCCGAGCAGGGGCGGCAACGACGACATGCGAAGGCGTCCTTTCGATCGACACCAGACAACACGGCCGCATCGCGGTAGGAGGGAAGCGGAGATGTCCCGCGATCGCCGGATGGGCAGAAGCTCAAACTAGGAGAAATCACCTGCGGCGTCAGCACTCTCGATCGCGCTGAATTCTATTCTTGCGGCGGCGGCATCGGCGCGGACTCGAAGCGGCCTTCCTGCGGGGGCCGCCGTTCCTACCGGCTTCCCGGATTCGGGTGCCGGGGGCTCCTAAGGTGGCGGCATGTCCGACCACGAGCGGAATACCGCGGCCGCGGTGCCGGTGGCCCCGAGCGGATGGCGCGGCCGTTGGCATCGCTTCCGGCACTCGCCGTATCTGCCGGCAACGGTGCTGGTGTTCATCCTGGCGATCGCGGCCGGACTGTTCGCCGGCTCCTACACCTATATCCTCGCCAATCCGACACCGCACCGGATCCCGGTCGCCGTCGTCGACGCGGGAACCGCGGTACCGGAGCTCGACCAGCGCTTCCTCGACACCATGGACCGAGAACTGAACGGCTCGCTGCATCCGCTGCACTACGACACCCCGGAGGCGGCGCGCGAGGCCGTCGAATCGCAGCGGGTGTTCGCCATCCTGGATGTGCGCACCGCCGCGCGGATCCCCGTCGATGTGTCGGGTGCGTCCGGTTCGTCGGTGGCCCAGGTGGTCACCACCGCGGCCGCCGAGGCGAGCCGCCGGACCGGGGTACCGATCGTGGTGACCGATATCAACCCACTCCAGCCGGGCGATCCGCGCGGATTGGCGATCTTCTACATCACGCTGGCGGCGGTGATCATCGGCTTCGTCGGCGCCATCCAGCTCAGCGTGCACGCCGGGGCGTTGACCGCGGTGCAGCGGATCGGGTTCACCGTCGCCTACTCCCTGCTGGGCGGGTTCGCGATCGCCGCCCTGGTGGACTGGTGGCTGGGCGCGCTGACGCTGCCGTTCGTGCAGTCGTGGGGAATCCTGGCGTTCACGATGTTCACCTCGGGCATGATCTTCTCGATGTTCAGCGCGCTGTTCGGGCGCTGGGCGATGATCCCGACCTGGGGTGTGATGGTGCTGCTGGGCAACCCGTCCTCCGGGGGCGCGGTGTCATGGCCGCTGCTGCCATCGGTACTCGGGGCGATCGGCCGCTGGCTACCGCCGGGCGCGTCGGTGAACGCCCAGCACACCGCGGTGTACTTCTCCGGCCACCAGCACCTCTTCCCGTATCTGGTGCTCGCCGGGTGGGCGCTGGTCGCCTCAGCGGTGTTCTGGGTGTGGCGGGACCGGCAGACCGATGCGAACGACCCCGACGAGCCGGCCGGCCACGACGAATAGTTCCCGTCTCAGGCGGGCCGTTCGATCGCGGGCCGGACGAACCCGCCCGGTACCGCGGCCAGCAACTCGCGCGTGTATTCGTGCCTCGGATCGTCGAACAGCGTTGCGGTGTCGGCTGTTTCGACGATCGTGCCCTGCCGCATCACCGCGACGCGGTCGCTGATGCGACGCACCACGGCCAGATCGTGGGAGATGAACAGATAGCTCAACTCCAGCTCGGACTGCAATCGCTCCAGCAACGCCAGAATCTGTGCCTGCACTCCGACATCGAGCGCCGACACCGGTTCGTCCAGCACCAGCACATCTGGCCGCAGTGCCAGCGCCCGCGCGATCGCGACGCGCTGCCGCTGCCCGCCCGACAGCCGCTCCGGGCGCCGGTCGGCGACTTCTCCGGGCAAGGCCACCTGCTCGAGCAGTTCGGCGACCCGGGCGCGGCGATCGCCGATCCCGAAGGCTTGCAACGGTTCTCCCACGATCTTCGCCACACTCAGGGTGGGATTCAGCGATGTGTAGGGATTTTGATACACCACCTGGACGCGCCGGCGAAATTCCCGCAGCGCGGCGCCGCGCAGACCGGCGACATCGCGCCCGTCGAAGCGGATGCTGCCCGCATCGGGCGCGGACAGCCGTGCGAGGATGCGAGCAGTGGTGGTCTTGCCGGAGCCGGATTCGCCGACCAGGGCGAGTGTCTCGCCGCGATCGAGATCCAGTGAGACGTCGTCGACCGCATCCGTGCGCACGCCCCGCGCGATCCGGTAACTCTTGCGCAAACCGGTCGCCACCAGCAAGGATCGTTCGGCACGCGGGCGCGCTCGGCGCACCGGTGACTCCGCGCTCGGCGCGGCGGCGAGCAGTTCGGCAGTGTATTCGTGCTGCGGATCGGTGAGAACGGCTGCGGTGGTTCCGGTTTCGACGATCCGGCCGTGCCGCATGACCACGATCCGATCGGTGCGGTCGGCGGCCACCGCCAGGTCGTGGGTGATGAGCAGTACGGCCGTGCCGAGCTGCGTGGTGCGGTCGGCGAGGTGATCGAGGATGCGGCGCTGCACGGTGACGTCCAGGGCGCTGGTCGGTTCGTCGGCGATCACCAGCTCCGGTTCGCAGGCCAGCGCGATCGCGATCAGTACCCGCTGGCGCTGCCCTCCGGACAGATCCTGCGGATATTGCCTGGCCCGCACCTCCGGCCGGTCCAGGCCCGCCTCGGTGAGCAACCGCACCGCCTCCAGCCGTGCCGTGCGGCGATCGGCCCGCCGATGGATGCGCAACACCTCGGCCACCTGATCGCCGATGCGCTGCACCGGATTCAGCGACGTCCCGGGATCCTGCGGGACGAGTCCGATGCGCGCACCCCGCAGGCCGCGCAGGGTGCGGTCGGACGCGGTGTCGAGCCGGTGACCGTCGAAAACGATTCCGCCGCCGGAGACTTCCGCGGAATCGGGCAACAGGCCGATGACCGCATGGGCGAGTGTGGATTTGCCCGAACCGGATTCGCCGACCAGCGCGACGGTCTCTCCGCGAGCGATCTCCAGCGTCGCACCGGACACCGCCTCCACCGATGCGCCGCCGTAGCGGACGCGCAGATCGTCGACCCGCAACAATGTATCGTCGCTCATCGGTCCTCCTGTATTTTCGCGGGACACCCGCACCCGGTCGGACCGATCAGAAGCCGCGCGAGTATGTCTCATCGGTCGTCCGTGCTCCCGATCGAGCGGCCGATGCGCTGGGCGGCGAGCACCACCGCGACGATCACCAGGCCGGGCAGGGTGGTCATCCACCAGGCGAGCACGAGGTAGTTGCGGCCTTCCGAGATCAGCGAACCCCATTCCGGGGTGGGTGGCGCGGCGCCGTAGCCGAGGAAACTGAGCGACGAGATCGCCAGCACCGCAACACCGAATTCGACCGCGGCCAGGGCGGCGACCGGCGCGTAGGCCGTCCGCAGGATGTGACGCAGCAGCACGGTGTGCCAGCGCACTCCGGACGCGAACGCCGCCTCCACGTAGGGCGCGCGGCGCACTCGCAGCACTTCCGCACGCATCACCCGCGCGAACCGGGCGATCAGCGCCACTCCCACCGCGATGGCCACGTTCCGGGTGCCCAGCCCGAGCACCGTGATGAGTACCAGCGCCGACAACAGTTCGGGAATCGCCAGCAGCACATCGACTCCGCGCATGACGACGGCATCGACGGTGCCGCCGAGGGTGCCGGAGACGAGACCGATCGCCGACCCGACCACCAGCCCCAGCAGCACGGCACAGACGGTCGCCGACAGCGTCAGCGCCGCCCCGTGCGCCACTCTGGTGTACAGATCGCGGCCGAGATTGTCGGTACCGAACCAGTGCTGCAGGCTCGGGCCGCGGAATTTCTCCTCCGGCACGCCCGCGCGTGGATCGTCGCCGGCGAGAAGCGAGGGCGCGACCGCCCAGCCGAGAACCACGATCAGCACGAGGATCGACACCGCGAGTCCTGCGGTGGCACGCAGCCGTTTCGGCGCCAACGCGCGCCGCAGGTCCGCCGTCCGGACGGACGGGGGGTCGGCGATGAGCAGTGTGTCAGACATGAGCGCGCACCTTCTCGCGAGCGACGGCGACGCGGGGATCGAGCACCGGATAGATCAGATCCACCGCCAGGTTCACCACCACGAATGCCAGGGCGGCGATCAACACGATGCCCTGCACCACCGGAATGTCTTGATGCAGCACCGCGTTCTGGGTGAGCCGGCCCAGTCCGCCGCGGGAGAACACGGTTTCGACCACCACGGAACCTGCCAGTACCGTGCCGACCCACAGTCCGGCGACGGTGAGCGCCGGCCCGGCCGCGGCGCGCAGTACGTGCCGCCACTGCACCCACAGCCGCGAGGCGCCCTTGGCGAAGGCCACCTCGACGAACGGCTGCCGCCAGGTGGTGGCCAGACCGCTGTGGAGCACCTGCGCTATGACGGCGCCGACCGGCACGGCCAGGGTGATCGCGGGCAGGATCGTGCCGCTGAAACCCGTCCCGCCGAATGCGGGCACGAGACGAAGCCGGAACGAGAACAGTTGCAGCAGAAGCAGTCCCACCCAGAACGTGGGCATCGCCGCGCCGATCGGCGGGAGCGCGGTGAGCAGATTCCGCAACCACGGCCGCCGGGTGTAGGACGCGGCCACGGCCAGCGCGGCGCCGAAGACGATCGCCAGCAGCAGCGCGAGACCGGCCAGCGCGAGAGTCGAGGGAATCGACTGCGCCAGGGCGCCGGTGACGGTTTGCCCGGTGTTCAGCGAGCGCCCGAGATCGCCCCGGACCGCATGGGTGAGCGCGGTCCAATATTGTTCCGGCACCGAGCGATCCAGGCCGTATCTGGCCCGCAGTTCCGCGATGGCGGCGGGATCGGGAGGCACGCCCGGATCCGCGTCGACGGCCATCTGCACCGGATCCGACGGCAGCAGGAACAGTACGGCGAAGGAGATGGTGAACGCCGCCCAGAGCACGCCGATCGCCTGCAGCACGCGCACGATCACATACCGGGTCATCGGATTCATCGCTTGCTCAACCAGGTGTCGTAGAACTGCAGACGGGCCGAGGCCTCGAACTTCAGATCGTGCACCGCGCCCGACACACCGATCGCCTGCGACAATTCTATGGTCGGCAACCACAGTCCGTTCTCGATCACCGATCGCTGTGCCTGCCCGATGATCCCCGCCCGCGCCGCCGGGTCGGTGGTCGAGAGCTGGTCGGCGAGCGCCTGGTCCAGCGCCGGAATCGGTCCGCGCTGGTTGAGGTTTCGCTGTCCGCGGCCGAAGGTGGTGCGCAGGATGTCGCCGTCGGCGCGGGTGGTGTTGAAGTAGGTGGCGTCGAAGTCACCGGAGTTCTGCCGCGCGGTGTAATCGGCGACGGGCGTCAACTCCAGCCGGATGTCCACCCCGACCTTGCGTAGTTGCTGCTGCACCAGTTCCAAGGTCGCCTGATTCGCGGCGAACTGCGCACCGAACAGCACACCGAACGACAGTCGCCGCCCGTCCTTGACGCGGATTCCGTCGCCGCCGGGCACCCACCCGGCCTGGTCCAGAATGCGGCGCGCCTGGTCGGGGTCGAAGGTTATCGACTTCGAAAGATCGACGTACCCAGGCGTTTTCGAGGCCAGCGGGCCGGTGGCTGGCAGGAACTGCGGTCCCAGCACCGTATCCACCAGCTGCTTGCGGTCGATGGCGTGCAACAGGGCCTGGCGCACGGCGGAATCCGACAGCGGCGCACGGCTCACATTCGGCTGCAGTCCGAAGGGAACGCCCGGATTCGAGTCGAACTGCACCTTGGCGCCGGCGGCCTCGAGTTGCGCGACATCCTGTGGCAGTGCGTCACTGACGGCGTCGAGCTGATTCGACGACAGGCTGCCGGTCCGCACTCCTGCCTCGGGGACGACCGTGAATTCGATGCGATCCAGATACGCCTCGCCGGAGTGGGCGAACACCGCCGAACCCCACCGGTATCCGGGGCGCTTGACCAGTGTGGCGGAGGCGTCCTGGCGATAGCCGGCATAGACGAACGGACCGCTGCCGATGTTGTCACCGAGGCAGCGCTGCTCGGCCGGTTTCGCGGTGGTCGCGTCGGCGAGGATGCCCAGCTGCGGTGTCGAGGAGGCCTGCAGGAACTGCGCGTTGGGCGTGTCGAATCGCACCTCGGCGGTGAGTGGATCGATCGCCGTGGTGCCCGCGTAGCCGGACAGATAGCTCGCGCCCAGCGGCGCTTTCGCCGCGGTGAGGGTGTGCACGACGGCGTCGAAGTTCTTCTGCACCGACGCGGCGGTCAGCGGTGTGCCGTCGCTGAACGTGACGTCGGGCCGCAGATGGAAGGTGAAGGTCTTCGCGTCCGGGCTCACCTGCCAGGAGGTCGCCAGCCACGGCTTGATTTCCCCGCTCGCGGGATCCTGGTCGGTGAGCGAATCCACGATCTGGCGTGCCACGTAGAGGGTTTGGTTGGTGCCGGCCTGGGCCGGATCCGAGCAGGTCGGCGCCTGCGACAGGCCGTAGCGCAGGGTTCCGCCCGACTGCGGCGGACCGGCGTCGCCGCCAGCATCGGTGATGTTCGCGCAGGCGGCGATCGCCAGCGTCGCGGTGAGTGCGATCGCCGGCGAGAGAATTCGTTTCATTCGGTGACTCCGGGTGGATCGATGCGGTAGGTGCCGGGTGGACGGCTGGAAGTGGTCGGCCGGTCCCGGCGGTAGCACCCACACACGGTCGGCGGGTTGCTGCGATGTCGTGGAGCCGGGTCTCTCGATCGCTCTGGATGGGCGAAACGTCACGCTAGGGGAATTCCGATGCGGGGTCAGCACTCTGGATCGCGCTGAATCCAATCCTTGTCGCGACGACGGCCCGGCGGTGTGATTACCGGTGTCGCACGGACCCGGCGAGCCCACGCACCGCCACCTCCGGATCCCACACACCCGGACGCCCGAGGGTCAGCGGGTAGCAGGCAAGGCCGAGGACCATCGCACTGAAATGTCCTATGTCGGTGAAGGTTCGGTTCGCGAAGACCGGAATCGCGTAGAACACCACCACTCCGAGCAGGTACACGTACCGCCACGGCTTCGCGATCCGATACACCAGCACGGCGATCACACCCGCCAAGGCGTAGCTCACGCCGTAATCGAGGGTGTTCACCGCGGATTCGGGCGCGTAACCGTGATGAATAGCCCAATACAGCACGCCCTCGCTGATATAGGTCGCGCCGACGTGCGCGATCACCACCACCGCCAGCCAGCGCAGCGTTCCCAGCCAGCGTTCGGCCTGAGCGTGGAAGAGGGTGTAGCTGACCGCGTAGCCGAACCAGCCACCGCCCGCGAGCCAGAACGCGCTGGAGATCAGCACGTGCACCGGATCCTCGCGCAGATGATGCAGATTGGTCGAGCGGTTGCCCAGCAGGATCTCGGCCTGATCGGGAGACAGGTGCCGGACCACGAGTGTGGACACCAGCAGGATGGCCAGCCAGATGTAGGTGCCGGGCGCGTGCCGGATGTAGTCGCCGACCGCGCCCGCGGCGGTCCGCCACCGGAAGCGCTCTCGCCTGGGCATCGGTCACCTTCCTCGACGAATCGCGAAGATCGCTCCACTATGCGGCCGCACTGTCCGCGCGCAATCACCCGTAGCGGGTGAGCCCGCATCATCCGTCGCCGAATGCCACGAATGCGGCAAAACGCCTGGTCCGACCATGCCGGACGCGCGCCGGGCGGCGACGACACGTACTCTGCTGCTGCGGTGCGACACCGGATTGATGGTGTGGACTGGAGGGTGCTGTGTCCCGGGTGGGCGCTGTGCATGCGAGGGTGCGAGACAGAGGCGGTGAGGACGTGCGCAGGCGTCGATCTCTACTGGTGGTGTCGGCGGTGCTGACGGCGATCGTCGTGCTCGTCGGCGGATGTGGCGGCTCGCATGGCGGCACGTCGTCGGCGCCGGTGTCCAAGGGGCCCGATATCACCGCGCCCGCGACGATCGATGTGCCCGCGGCCGACCACGGACCGCTCAATCCGGCGACGCCCCTCGTGGTGAACTCCGCCGACGGCATGCTGACCAAGGTCACCGTCACCGATGGGGACGGTAAAGCGGTCGCCGGCGATTTCGGTGCCGACCATCGCAGTTGGACCTCGAAGGATCCGTTGAGCTACGGGACCACCTACCGCGTCGACGCCCAAGCGGTGAACCTCGCCCAGGTCGCCACGAACAAGACATTCACCGTGGCCACAATCGACGCCGGTCACAAGGCGTACGCGAATGTGGTGCCCGCGCCCGATCTGGTCGCCCAGACCGGGATCGGGGTCGGGCAGCCGATGGTGTTCCAGTTCACCGCGCCGGTGGCGAACAAGGCCGAGGTGCAGAAGCATCTGAAGGTCACCGTCACGCCGCCGCAGCCGGGCGCCTGGTACTGGGTCGACGACAAGGATGTGCACTACCGCGCCGCGCAGTACTGGCAGCCGGGCACCAAGATCCATATCGAAGCCGACGTCTTCGGTCTCGACCTCGGCGACGGGGTGTTCGGCGCCGAGAACAACAGCGCCGACTACACGGTGCACGACTCCTGGATCGCGCAGGCCGACGGCAACACCGAACAGCTGACGATCCTGCACAACGGCGCGCAGGTGAACCAGATGCCGATGAGTCTCGGCTCGCCCGGGTTCCCGTCGCACGAAGGGCCGCATGTCATTTCGGAGAAATCGCCGTCGATCATCATGGACTCCTGCAGTTACGGGGTCTGCGCCGGCCAGCCCGGGTACTACCGCGAGAAGGTGGACCTGGACGAAAGGATCTCCAACGACGGCGAATTCGTCCATTCGGCGCCCTGGTCGGTGGGGCAGCAGGGGGCCAGCAACGTGTCGCACGGCTGCGTGAACCTCTCACCCGACAACGCCCAGTGGTTCTTCGACCACTTCGGCGTCGGCGACGTCGTGGAGATCACCAACTCGGGCGGGCAGCCGCTGCCCGTATGGGACACCTACGGCGACTGGGAGGTCCCGTGGACCACGTGGCAGGCCGGTAACGCGAACAGCTGATCCGCCCCACCCGGCGGCTACCATCGGAGCATGTCGGCGAATATCCTGCGAATCGCTCCGATCCTGGCCGTGCTGGCGGCAGGAGCCGCCTGCTCCTCCGGAAACGTTTCCGCCCCAACGGATTCCGCACAAGCCACTCCCGTCGGCCACACCTACGTCTCCACCGGCGTCCAAGGCCCGCGAATCCCCGGCGACGGCCCGCTCCGCCTGACCTTCACCGCGGGTCACCTCAGCGCCACCGCCGGCTGCAACACCCTCATGGGCTCCGCCGACCTGACCGGCAACACCCTCCACACCGGCCCCCTCGCCGCAACTCGCATGGCGTGCGGAGGCGACCGCGCCGGAGCCGACGAATGGGCGATCTCACTCCTGCAAGCGAGCCCGACATGGAGTCTCGACGGCGCGACATTGACGTTGAAAACCGTCGACCGCACCGTGACTCTGCGCGAGTCCGAACCTGCGGGGTAGCTCCGCAGTCCGAGCAGCACGTCGTGGATGCCGGTTTCCACCCAGCCGGTCCGGCAGTCCGCCGAATCTCCCTCGAGCCGTAGGTCGAGTGCTGTTCGCTTCCTGGCCCAGGCATGACCGCCGCATGCTCGCCGCGATCACGCTCGGCGAACAGAGTCGCCACCGGTCGGCATGCACCTATGAGACAAGCGCAGGTTGAATTACGCAGGCGAATGCCTGCATAATTTCTCCATGTTGGACACCACCGCGTTGAGCGACGCCTACCGCACGCTTCTGGAAGCCGCCGGCGCCGTAGCCGATTCGACCCCGACGATCGTCCCCGCACCAGGCGAATGGAATGCCGACCGGATCCTCGGACACGTCTGCCTGATCACCGCCGCCACCATCGCTGCCGCGTCGGCCGTCGCCGCGGGCGAGCACACCACCTACGACAACCGCATTGCCCTCGACATCTGGACCATCGACCGTGTCGTAGAGCTTGCCGGCGGCAGCACCGGCCTGCGGGACCGCCTGCGCCGGCAAGCCGAGGTCCTCTGCGGCCTCTCCGGCCCGGCCCTCAGCGAAACCGAACTCGACACCGTGGTTCCCACTCGTCTGCTCTCCAACGACACCGTGCTGGTCGATCAGCCACTACCTCTGCGGGATCTGATCACCGGCCTGACCGACGTGGAGCTACCAGGCCACACCGAACAACTGCAGGCCCTGCTGCACGGTCGGCCCACCGAAGCCCCGGTCTGACCACGTTCGAAGCGCGCGGCAGGTAGTCGGCGGCCGGGAACCTGCGGGTAGGGAGGCGGCGTGCGAGCATGATCGTTATGGCGATTGCTACGGGATCTGTTGCTCACGTCCGTCTCACGGTGTGCGATATCGGCCGGTCGCGGGCCTTCTATGAGCAGGTATTCGGCTGGCCTGTGGCGCTGGAGGTTCCGGCCGATGCGGATGAGGAGACGCGTGAGCGTCTCGGTTTTCTCTTCGGCGGGGTGATCTACCGGATGGAACACGGTTTGATCGGGCTGCGGCCGGTCGGTTCCGACCGTTTCGACGAGAATCGTGTCGGTCTCGACCATCTCGCTTTCACTGTCGCGTCGCTCGCCGAATTGGAAGCCGCCGCAGCGCATCTGGACGCTTGCGGGATAGCGCATGAGGACATCAAGGACATCGGTGTCAGTTACATACTCGAGTTTCGGGATCCGGACAACATCGCGCTGGAACTGGTCGCGCCCAAGTAGTCGCCGGGTGAGGGGACTGCGGCGTCGGTAGGGCGATATCCGGGCTCGGCGTTGCCGCCGAGCCCGGACGCTCGGCTCCCAGCGATCCGGCGTCGCACCCAGTCACGGGTCCGTGCTCTCGACCTACCGGCGCAGTTTGCGGTCGAACAGGGCCAGGAGTTCGCGATAGTGGCGTTCAGCGGCTTCGGCGTCGTAGGCGGAGGTGTCGGCCTGGGTGAACCCGTGGTGGGCTCCTTCGTAGACCTCGGTGCGGTGGCGGACGCCGGCGTCGGCGAGTGCCTTGTCGAAGGCACTGATGTGTTCGGGGGTTATGTGGTCGTCCTCGCCGGCGTGGGCGAAATACAGTTCGCCCGTGATGTTTCCGGCGCTGCGGTGCGGACTGTCGGCGGCGTCGGTGACGAGCGGTCCGCCGTGGAATCCGGCCACCGCCGCGATCCGGTCGGGGAACATGCCGGCGGTCAACACCGCCAGGCGGGCGCCCATGCAATAGCCGGTGACGCCGGCCTTACCCGCGGCGACCTTCGGCGAGGCCGCGAGCCAGTCGAGGTAGGCCGCGGCATCGGAGCGCCAGAACTCCGCTGTGAGGTCGCGGATCATCGGGAAGACCTGCTGGAAGATCTCGGGTCGCCGCACCGGGTCGATGTAGTCCGGCAGCTCGATCACCGGTGCACGCCCGTGACGGTAGTAGGCGTTGGGAAGCAGGACGGTATAGCCGTGGGCGGCGATCCGGTCGGCCAGCGCCCGCAGGCTGGGGCGTAGCCCGAAACCGTCCTGGACCACCAGCACTCCCGGATGGGCGGCGCCGTCGGCAGGGGAGGTGAGGTAGGCGTCGGCGACACCGTCGGGCGTCTGCACGTCTACCGAGATGCCGTGTGTTTCGGTCATTGTCGAATCCTTCTGTCGTCGCTGAGGTTTGTGATCAACACGACGAAGGCGGAGCCCGCGCGATACCGCAGGAGTCGATATGCGAGCCCGTATCGGCTCGCAGGGCGCTCAGCAGAGCACCGGGTAACCCATCCGTGTGTGGCGTGAAGCCGTCCCGGTAGTCATCGCCTCACACCGTAGCTCACCGCGCCGCGCCGCCGTCAAATCCTCGACGCGCGGGAAGCGGCAGATCCCGGTAGGCGGAATACCGGTCCGTCCAGGACCCGGCGGTTGGTAGGACGAGACTCGCGATTCTCGGGACGGCACGACTGATAGGGACTTCGATGCGGGATCTGTTCGACACCACCGACATGACAGGACTGGCCGCGGCGATCGAGGCCGGCGACGTGTCGGCCGAGGAGGTGCTCGAATTCAGCCTGAGCCGGCTCGCGGAGCGCAATCCCGCGATCAACGCGGTGGTGAGCGAGCGCGGTGACGAGGCGCGTCGTGAGGTGGCCGCGGGGCTACCCGACGGTCCACTGCGCGGGATCCCGTTCGTGATCAAGGATCTGCACATGGACGTCGCGGGGCTGCCCACGACCAACGGTTCCCGGCTGTTCGCCGACGCTCTCGCCGCCGCGGATTCCGAACTGGTGCAACGGTATCGGCGCGCCGGCATGGTGATCATCGGCAAGACGAATTCACCGGAATTCGGGTTGAACGCGAGCACCGAACCGCTGCTGTTCGGGCCGACGCGCAATCCGCACCGCCTCGATCACTCCGCCGGGGGCTCCTCGGGCGGCTCGGCGGCGGCGGTGGCCGCCGGAATCGTGCCCGCGGGTCAGGCCAGTGACGGCGGCGGTTCCATCCGTATCCCGGCATCGTCGTGTGGGCTGGTGGGTCTCAAACCCAGCCGCGGCCGGGTGCCCGCCTATCCGGCACGAAATCTGCTGGCCGCGCCGATGAGCGTCAACCACGCCGTCACCCGCAGTGTGCGCGATACGGCGATGTTGCTCGATATCGGCGCCGGCGCCGTCCCCGGCGATCCGTACGTCATCGCCGCGCCGTCGATGCGCTACGTCGACGCCATGCGCATCGATCCGGGGCACCTGCGCATCGGGATCGCGACGACGCTGCCTTCGGGCGCCGCCATACATCCCGATTGTGTTGCGGCGACGCGAGATATCGCCGGCGTCCTCACCGATCTCGGCCACGACGTCGTGGACGAGGCGCCCGACTTTCCCTTCGAGGAAATCATGAGCGGGTTGCAGTATCTGATGGCAGTGCCGGTCGCGGTGGATGTGAAGGCGCGGCTGGCAGCGCTCGGCCGCGACGTGCGCGACGACGACCTCGAACCGATGACCCGGATGATGTACGACGCCGCGAATCAGGACAGCGCGGCCGATTACGTCCGCGCACTGCGCGACCTCGAGACGGCGGCCATCACGCTGGGCGGCTATTTCGCGGACCACGACCTGCTGCTCACGCCGACGCTGGGGACGGTCGTCGCGCCGCTCGGCCTGCTCGACACCACGGATCCGGCGTCGCTGTGGGAGCACGCGCTGTCGTTCAGCGGCATGACGAGCCCGTTCAATGTGACCGGGCAGCCGGCGATCTCGCTCCCGCTGGGCACCGACAGTGCCGGAATGCCGGTCGGCATTCAACTGGTCGCCGCCTTCGGCCGCGAAGATCTGCTGCTGCAGGTCGCGGCACAACTCGAGCAGGCACGCCCGTGGCGCACCGCCCCCGTCCGGCCGCCCGTCGGCTGACCGTCGGACGCCCCGAACGGTCGTTTCGCTCAGTGGGAGTGAAGGATTGGCAACCTACGGGACCGCCGGTACCGTGCGCACATGCCGGACATGTCTGTCTTTCGTGAGATCGCGGCGCGCGTGAACAACTGGGGACGCTGGGGCGCCGACGACGACATCGGCACCCTGAACTTCGTCACCGACGAAGTGGTCCGGGCCGCCGCGGCGACCGTGCGCACGGGACGGCGAGTGGGGCTGGCACTGCCGCTGCATCAGCGTGGCGTGCAGACCGGACTCGTGCCGGGACGAGTGAATCCGCTGCACACCATGGTGGCCCTGAACTGGGAGATGTTCGGGCCCAGCACGATTGCGACCAGCGACGATTCGATCACCATGGGGTTGCAGGCGGGCACGCACTGGGACGGCCTCGGACATGTCTCCTATGCCGGGCGTCTCTACAACGGCCGTCCCGCCGACTCGATCACCGCTCACCGCGGTGCCCGATTCAGCGGTATCGAGAAGGTGCCGCATCTGGTGTCGCGCGGGGTGCTGCTCGACGTCGCCCGCGCCCGCGGGGTCGACCGGCTGGCCGGCGATCACGCCGTTTCACCGGAGGATCTCGACGCCGCCGCGGCGATGGCGCAGGTGCGGGTGCGGGCCGGGGATGTGGTGCTGGTGCGCACCGGGCAGATGCGGCTCTATCTGGCGGGCGACCGCGAGGGCTACGGGACGCCGTCACCGGGGTTGTCGGTGCGCTGCCCGGAATGGTTCCATGCCCGCGACGTCGCCGCCGTCGCCACCGACACCCTCACCTTCGAGATCTGCCCGCCCGAAGCCGACGGCCCTTGGCTGGCGGTGCATGCCCTGCACCTGGTCGAGATGGGCATGCTGCAGGGCCAGAACTGGAATCTCGAGGACCTCTCCCGGGTGTGTGCCGAGGAAGGCCGCTACGACTTCCTGCTGTCGGCGATGCCGGAACCGTTCGTCGGTGCCACCGGCAGTCCGGTCGCCCCGGTCGCGATCTTCTGACCGCTGCGCAGCGCACCGGGGCGCGGTGGCTACGGTTGAGGATGCGACATCGGTGGCGGTAGGTGAGTGAGGTGATCATGACGAACCGCGCTGCGGAGTCGATCGTTCCGGGCAGTTTCGCGACCACGCCGGAGTCGTATACGGACCACGCGATCAGCGACATCGTTCGCATCTGGGCGCAGCGGATTCCGCACCGGGCCGCATTCGTCACTACCGGTGGGCCGACCGGTTGGAGCGAATACGACCGGTCGGCGGACGCGATCTGTGCGGCGTTGCGTTCTACTTCCGGCGGTCCCCGTTCGCGGGTCGCGCTGCTGCTCCCGGATACCGCGGCCGTTCACGCGGCGCTGTGCGGGTGCTACCGCGCGGGACGCATCGCCGCGGCCGTCGGGATGCGATCCGGCGTGCGCGAGATCGCGCACGTGATGCGCCGGACCGAGGCGTCGACGCTGGTCACCGTGCCCGAAATCCGGGGCAGATCCTGGCAGGCGCTGGTCCGCGAACTCGAGGCCGAGGGTGTGATGCCCGGCGACGTTCTCGTCGTCGACGAGCAGTCCGGAGCCGTCGCGCGCCACCGTTCCGGCACGACGCCGACGACCGAAACATATTCCGCCACAGTGCCTTTCACACCATCGCAGGTGACCATCCTCAACTCGACGTCGGGGACGACCGGGACACCGAAGATCGTCGCGCACACCGAGCGACGATGGACGGCCTTCGCGCGCGAGGCGATGCTGGGCGCTCGGATCGGATCGCGGGACATCGTCTGCTCGGTGGTCCCGGCGCCGTACGGATTCGGCCTGTGGTCGGCGCATTTCCTGCCCGCCCTGCTGGGCATACCGGTCGTCGTCGGCACGCGCTTCGACGCCGAGGAGACCGCGATGCTCATCGAGCGCGAGCGGGTCACCGTATTATGCTGCGTCAGTACGCAATTCAAGATGCTGTTGCGTTCCGGGGCGCTGGAACGCCATGACCTGTCCAGCCTGCGGGTGCTGTACACCGGCGGTGAGCCCGTTCCCTATCGCGATGCCCGCGCGTTCGAGGAACGGACCGGCGCGAAGGTCCTGCAGTTCTACGGCTCCAACGAGAGCGGCGCGGTGAGCCGGACCACCCTCGACGACGACATCGACACCAGACTGCGCACCTGCGGCCGGACTCTCGCCGCGATGAACGTGCGCGTGCTCGACGATGCCGGCGCCGACGTGGTCGGTGCGGTCCGCCGCGGCCGGCCGGCGGTGCGCGGGCCACTGGTGTCGGCCGGGTACTGGGACGACCCGGCCGCCGACGCCGAGCTCTACACATCCGACGGGTGGACATTGCTCGGCGATATCGTCGAGATCGACGAGACCGGCCGGGTGCGGGTGGTCGGGCGGACATCGGATTTCGTCATCCGGGGCGGAAAGAACGTCTCGATCACCGAAATCGAGGAGCTGGTGCGCGAGCACGAGTCGGTCACCGATGTCGCTGTCGTCGGTGTTCCCGACGACGTCTACGGCGAACGCGTCTGCGCCGTGATCGTGCTCGCCGACGGCGCGACCCTGGACGCGCCCGGGCTGTCGAACCGGCTCGCATCGCGCGGGGTGACCAGGGAATACACGCCCGAATATGTCGTGGTGGTGGACCGGCTCGACCTCGGCCCGGGCGGCAAGACCGACCGCGCGGCCGCACGCGACACCGCGATGCGCATGCTGGGGCTGCGGTGATCGCACTCGAACTTCCCGATCTGCCCGTCCGGGCAGTTCTCGATCATCTCGTCGCGACGTTGGCCGACCGCGAGACCGCCGTACTGGTCGCGCCGCCGGGCACCGGAAAGACCACGTTGGTGCCGTTGGCGCTGGCGGCGAACAACTCCGGCCGGGTGCTCGTAGCCGAGCCGCGGCGGCTGGCGGCACGGGCCGCGGCCGCGCGGATGGCTACGCTGCTCGGCGAGCAGGTGGGCGAAACCGTCGGCTACTCGGTCCGCGGGGATCGACGGGTCGGGCGGCGTACCCGCATCGAGGTCGTGACCTCCGGCTTGCTGGTGCGCCGCCTGCAGGACGATCCGGAACTGGCGGGGGTCGACGTGGTTGTCCTCGACGAATGTCACGAGCGCCATCTGGACGCGGATCTGCTGCTGGCGCTGCTGCTGGACGCCCGGGCCGGATTGCGGCCGGACCTGCGGGTCCTCGCCACCTCGGCCACCGTTGCCGCCGAACGCCTTTCGACGCTGCTGGGCGAGGACGACGCGGCGCCGGTGGTGCGGGTCGAGGCGCAGACCTTTCCCGTGGCCACAACCTACGTCCCGCCCTTGCCCCGGGAGCGAATCGACGCACAGGTCGCACGCGCCACCCGCACCGCACTGGCCGAAATCGACGGCGACGTGCTGGTCTTCCTTCCCGGTGCGGCCGAAATCCGAAGAGTCGCCGCACTTCTGGACGGCCACGACGGCGTGGATATCGTTCCGCTGCACGGCAGATTATCCGCGGCGAGCCAGGACACGGCCTTGCGTCCCGGACCTCGGCGGCGCGTGGTGCTCGCCACGGCGGTGGCGGAGTCGAGCCTGACGGTGCCGGGCGTGCGTGCCGTGGTGGATTCGGGCCTTGCGCGCGTGCCACGCATCGATCGGGCGCGGGGGCTATCCGGACTCGCCACGGTTCGCGTCTCGGCGGCCGTCGCCGACCAGCGTGCCGGGCGGGCCGGGCGCGAGGCGCCGGGCCGGGTGTGGCGATGCTGGCCGGAGCACGAGCACGCCACCTTGCCCGCCTATCCCGAGCCGGAGATCCGCACCGCCGACCTGACCCGGCTCGCACTGGAACTGGCCTGCTGGGGCACGGCGGACGGTCACGGTCTCAGCTGGTGGGATCCGCCGCCCGCCGGTGGGCTGACCGCCGGCCGGAATGTGCTGCACGCCTTGGGAGCCGTGGACCCCGGCGGTGCGGTGACCGACCGCGGGCGGCGCATGGCCCGCATCGGGCTGCATCCGCGGCTGGCCCGCGCGTTACTCGACGGAGCGGCCGAGGTGGGGGCGCGACCGGCCGCGGAAGTCGTCGCCGTCCTCGACGACGACACCCTCATCTCGGGTGCCGATCTCACCGCGGGCCTGCACCGGCTCCGGCGTGAGCAGCCGGTGCGCTGGCGACGCGAGGCCGAGCGGCTGGCCCGAACGGTCGACGGACCGGAGGGGGCCGACGATCCCGCTTATATTGTGGCGCTGGCATATCCGGAACGGCTGGCGCGCCGACGCGCCCCCGGCTCGGCGAGCTATCTCATGGCCGGCGGAACCGCGGTCACGCTTGCGCCCGGCTCGGGAACCGGTGATCCGGAATGGCTGGCGGTCGGTGTCGCCACCCGCGACCCCGGGCGTTCCGAGGGTTACATCCGGCTGGCCGCGGTCGCGGACGAGCGCCTGGCCCGCCGCGCAGCCTCGGAACTGCTGACGACCACCGACGCGGTCGAGTGGGTCGACGGCGACGTGGTGGCGCGACGGGTCGAACGACTGGGTGCGATCACCTTGTCGGAGAAGCCCATTCGCGATCCGGATCCGGATTTGGTCGGCGCCGCCGTGCGCCGCGGGCTGACCTCGTCGGGGCTCGGCCTGCTGACCTGGCCCGCCGAGGCGACCGCCCTGCGTCAGCGCCTCGACTTCCTGCACCGAACCCTGGGCGACCCGTGGCCGGCGGTCGACGACGAAGCGCTGCTCGCCGCCGCCGACACCTGGCTCGGACCCGAACTCGCCGCCGCACGCCGCCGCGCCGATCTCGAACGCATCGATACCGCACAGGCCCTGCGCCGCTTGCTGCCCTGGCCGGACGCGGCGCGCATCGACGAACTGGCACCGGAACGCGTGCAGGTGCCCTCCGGCAGCCGCGCCCGCATCGACTATTCCGCCGATCCGCCGGTGCTCGCGATCAAGGTCCAGGAGATCTTCGGCTGGACCGACGCACCGCGCCTCGCCGACGGCCGCGTCCCGATCGTGCTGCATCTGCTCTCACCCGCTCAGCGCCCGGTCGCGGTCACCGCGGATCTCGCCTCGTTCTGGCGCACCGGCTGGCCTCGCGTGCGCGCGGACCTGCGCGGCCGCTATCCCAAACACGCCTGGCCGGAAGACCCCACCACCGTGCCCGCCCACCGCGGCTCGGCCCGCAACGCCGGCCGCGGCTAGGCCGGGCCCGCGTTCTCGGCGCTGGAAACGTCCGGAACGCGAACCGCGACGTCCTCGATGAAGTCGACCACCAGTTCCCGACGGGAGAACAACCAGCTCTCGCCGATGCGGGCGAAGGTGTCCTGATAGCGGATGGCGACCCGCCGGTCCCGGTAGCCGTCCGCGCGCCGCAAGATGTGGTGTGCCGTGCAGTAGACCTCACCGTGCACGCGGTCGCGTGAAACCGGCTCGAGCACATGCTGTTCCACGACGTGGCGGGTGAGCACGAACCGTGACACCGCGTCCACCACCGAGGCGACCACGCGCTGCCTTCCCATCACCTCCACGGCTTGCTCCGTCCCGTTCAGCACGGGTGGTAATACGAGGACCGCATCCGGAGTGAACAGCGCTGTGAGCGCCGCACTGTCCCGTCGGTCGGCGGCGCGCGCATATCCCGCCGCGAGTGTGGTGATGGCAAGTCGGTCCGCGGGTTCCACGGTCCCATCCTCGCCGCTCGGCCCTACGCCGGAACAGAGCTTTCCGGTGGGTGGGACCTCGCCGGACATCCGACCGGTCGACAACGCTAACGTGCGATTGACGTATCGCGACAACCGCGAACGGCAGAGGAGAAACCACGATGGATGCGATGACGTCGGCCGATCCGGAACCGGAAAGCGTTCCCACAGTGAGCAATTCACCTGCCGATATCGTCCTGACCTCGCAACTGCAGGACGTCCCGGTCGACCGCGCGACAGCCGCGGCGCGGCGGGTGATCGACGCCCTGCTGCGCACCGACCGGACCAACGCGAATCTGGACCGGGTGGCCGAGGAACTCGACAACATCGCCGACCACCTCGAGCAGCATGCCCCGGTGGTCGCGGAACGGCTGATCGACATGTGGCGTGGTGAAGGCGTGACCCGGCACGATCCGGTCACCGGTCCGGAGAACGCGATCGCAGCGCCCCTCGCACTCACCGGCCGTGCGGACGGGTCGGTGGACGGTGTCGTGACCCTGACGCTTCCATATCAGGGACCGCCGGGACATGTGCACGGGGGAGTGGCCGCGCTGCTGCTCGACCACACGCTCGGGGTGGCGAACGCCTGGTCGGGCCGCAGCGGCGCGACGGCGCAACTGAATGTGCGGTATCACCGTCCGACCCCCTTGTTCGAGCCGCTCACGGTCAGCGGCCGGATGGTGTCCGAGGAGGGCCGCAAGATCAACTCGGCCGGCGCGATCCACAGCGCCGACGGCACCCTCTGCGTGTCGGTGGAGGGTCTGTTCATCGACAAACGGGTTCCCCGGCCGCGCTGACGAGCGACCGGAACCGACCGGCCACGCCCCTGTTCCCACTCAGCGAGAGATGTCCGCAGATGAAGATTCTGATCGTCGGTGGCACCGGCATGATCGGCGTGCACGCCGCGCTGCACCTGCGCGAGCACGGTGACGAGGTCACCGTCGCGGGCCGCGGCCCGATATCGGCCGATTCACCGGTTGCCGATTTTCCGCTGCTGCTGGGCGATTACACGGTGCCCACCTTCACCCCGGCACAACTGGAACGCTTCGACGGCATCGTGTTCGCCGCAGGGCAGGACGTGCGGCACATGACTCCCGAGGACGACACCCGGCGATTCTGGGAGACCACCCAGAGCGTCGGCGTACCCCGTTTCGCGGCCCTGGCCAAGCAGGCCGGCGTGCCGCGCTTCGTGCAGGTCGGCAGCTACTACCACCAGCTACGCCCCGACCTCGCCGAGCGCAACCCGTATATCGCGGCGCGCAAAGCCGCCGACGAGGGCGCCCGCGCGCTCGCCGACGATTCGTTCGCCGCGTGCACCCTCAATCCACCGTCGATCATCGGTGCGGTGCCGGGAACGTCGGCTCGCCGCTATCGGCGGATGATCTCCTGGGCGGCGGGGAACGAACCCGACATCCCCGACTTCGCACCCGCCGGCGGCACCAACTACATGTCCGCTGCCTCACTCGCACAGGCGATTCGGGGCGCACTGGTGCGGGGTGAGCCCGGTGCGGCCTACCTCGTCGGCGACCAGAACCTGTCGTATCGGGAGTTCTTCCAGATGCTCGTCGACGCCGCGGGCGGCGGGCGGGTCATCACCGAGCGCGACGAGCCGCACCGATTGCAGCCGGATGCCTCGATCATCCAGGGCCGCGGCAACACCCTGGCCTACGAACCGGATCCCGACGAAGTGCGCCTGCTGGGCTACAGCCGCGACGACTGCCGGCGCGCAGTCCGAGCCCTCGTGGACGTGGTGTCGGCCGCGCGCTGACCGGGTGAGCACTCCGTTCGCGCAATAGGGGGAAATTCGCGGCAATTGGCGGCAGGATGGCAGATATGCGCGCACTCATCCAACTCCGTCCCTCCGCCGATCTGATTGCCGCAGTTGCCGATCCGGCCGTCTCGGTGGCCCCGGCGGATGTCGCCGGCGATTTGCCCGGGTTCGACCTCGACCACGACTTCGCCCCACTGTCCGTCCCGGATACCGTCGCCGCCGACCGAGCGGGCGCGCGTTCGGTGGTGGTGCGCGGGCAGATCCCCGACGACGACCTCGACGCCACGGTGGCGCGACTGACCGGAACCCGCGGCGTGGCAGGCGTTTTCGCCGACCCGCGGATCGAGACGAACCTCACCTGCGGCGGCGATCCAGCGGTCGGCACCTGGCACGACGTGCAAACCCTGTTGCACACCGGCGATCTGGCCGCCGGTGGGATGGACGGAAAATCGGTCGCGGTCGCGATCGTCGACACCGGCGTCAACGCCGCACGCGTCGAGCAGGCCCGCGGCGGTCCGGTGATCGTCGACGCCGCGCGCAGCTGGAATCCGCCGGGGGTGAGCGGCACGGCCGGACAGTTCCCGGTCGACCACGGATCGATGTGCGCGTTCGACACCCTGATCGGTGCGCCGAACGCCACGCTGCTCGATATTCCGGTGCTGCAGAGCAAGACTCGCGGCGGCTCCACGATGGACGGGCTGCTGTCGGACGCGCTGGCCGCCTACGCCCATCTGCGCACCGTGCTCACCGACCAGCCGGAGGCCACCCGCACGCTGGTGATCAGCAACAGCTGGGGCGCCTTCTCACCGGACTGGGACTTCCCGGTGGGGCAGCCCGGCAACTACTCCGACAACCCGTCGCATCCGTTCAACGTGATCGTCGGTTCGCTGGAAGCGGCCGGCGCCGACATCCTGTTCGCCGCGGGCAATTGCGGTCGCGACTGTCCCGATTCGCGGTGCGCGTACCAGGATCGGCCGATCGGCGGCGCCAATTCGCATCCGAGCGTGCTGAGCATCGGCGGAGTCGACAGCAAGGGACAGCGCGTCGGCTACTCCTCGCAGGGGCCGGGCCGGTTGTCCGACCGCAAACCCGACATCTGCAGCTACACCCACTTCCTCGGGTCGACGGTATTCGGCGCGAAAGAGCCCGATACGGGAACGTCGGCGGCCTGCCCGGTCGCCGCCGGACTGGTCGCGGCGATCCGCACGGTCTATCCGGCGAGCAAGCTGGCACCGGCCCAGCTGCGAGACCTGTTGCGGCGCACCGCAACCGCGCAGCCCGGCGGGTTCGACTACGACTACGGATTCGGTGTGGTGAACGCCGCCGCGCTGCTGGCGGAGCTGAAGAACACCGAGATCCGCGCGTAGCGTGGAACCATGCCGCTGCTCACCGTCCGGCTCTCCAGCGACGCCACCCTGGCGGCGGCGCTGCGTGAATTGCACCTCACCGAGGCCGAGGTCGACCTCGATTACGGCCTCGTCGCGGTGGACCCGGACCAACACCTGTATGCCCTGCGGGTGAGCGATGCGGCCGCGACGCGGGCGGCGGCGGTCTCGGATGCGGCCGAGATCTTCGCCGATCCGCGTATCGGCCCCGCGCACGACGCCGATCCCGATCCCCGGTCGCCCCGGCACCCGCCAGACAACTCCGCCCCGGCCTGATCGCGAATTACGCCGTCCCCCTGCCGAATTGGATCGTATGCGCTATATATCGGCGATACATTCCCGACCCGCGAGGAGCCTTCCCGTGTCCGATCATCCGGTCGACCTGCGCACCGATGTGGCACACCCAGCCCGCATGTACGACTACTTTCTCGGCGGCAAGGACCACTACGAGGCCGACCGCCGCGCCGCCGAGACCGCTCTCGCGAACTTTCCCGCGGTCCGCCTGACCGCGCGCACCAACCGTGAATTCATGCGCACCGCGACGCGCTATCTCGCCGAGCAGGGTGTGCGCCAGTTCCTCGACATCGGCACCGGGATTCCGACCGAACCCAATCTGCACCAGGTCGCGCAGGAACACGCATGCGAGTCGCGGGTGGTGTACGTCGACAACGATCCGATCGTGCTCGCGCACGCACGGGCGTTGCTGGTGAGCGCCCCCGAAGGCCGTACCACCTATGTGCAGGCCGACGCCGCGGATCCCGAGGCGATCCTCGCTTCTCGCGAGCTGCGCGACACGCTGGATCTGTCGCAGCCGGTGGCGATTTCGCTGATGGCGGTGGTCCACTTCGTGCCCGGTGACGTCTACGCCATGGTGAACACGCTGATGGATGCGCTGGCCCCCGGTTCGTATCTCGCGATGAGCCATGTCACCACGGATTTCGACAACGGTGCCAACGATCCCGACGGGATGGGCCGCCTGCTGCAGGTGTATTCGGATCAGGGCATTCCGGTGCGCCCGCGCAGCCGTGACGAGGTCGCCCGCTTCTTCGACGGCCTCGAACTCGTCGAGCCGGGTGTGGAGGTCATTCACCGGTGGCGGCAGGAGGGCATCGAACATCCCGCCGACCACGACAAGAAGGTCTCGCTCTACGGCGCGGTCGGCAAGAAGGTGTGAGCGCCGACCACGAATTCACCCGCAACGTGTGACGCGCGCCCGCCGCCACCGCCGTTAGCGTCGCTGCCGAGCGGCAACGACGGTCGGTGATCGAGAAGACCGGTCCCGCGGACGTGTGGAGGACAGGTGGCGGCACGCTGGGTGATACTCGAGTCCTTGGCGGGATATCGCCCGCAGTGGTTGCGCGCCGATGTCGTCGCCGGACTTACCGTGTGGGCGGTGCTGGTGCCCGAGGCACTGGCCTACGCCACGATCGCGGGTGTGCCGCCGGTCGTGGGCCTCTACGCGGCCGTACCGTCGCTCGTGCTCTACGCGCTGGCGGGCAGTTCCCGCCATCTGGTCGTGGGACCCATGTCGGCGACCGCGGCACTGTCGGCGGCGATCGTGACACCGATGGCGGGTGCCGATGGCGGCCGCTACATCGCGCTTTCGGCGGGGCTGGCCATCGCCACCGGAATCGTGGGCCTGATCGCGGGAGCGATCCGGCTCGGCTTCGTCGCGGCGTTCATCTCCGAACCGGTCCTGAAGGGTTTCATCATCGGGCTGGCCTTGACCATCATCATCGGCCAGGTGCCGAAACTGCTCGGCATCCCCAAGCACGCGGGCAATTTCTTCGAACAGGCGTGGGGAGTGCTGCGCCACCTCGGCGATGCGCAGTGGCGGACCGTGGTGGTCGGCTTCGTGAGTCTGGCGATCGTGCTGGTGGTGAAGCGATGGCTGCCGCTGGTACCCGGTTCGTTACTGGCCGTGCTGGCCGGGATCGGCGCGGTCGCGGTGTTCGATCTGGACGAGCGCGGAGTCGCCATCGTCGGCCATATCGATTCCGGTCTGCCGGCGCTGGGACTTCCGGACGGCCTCGATGTCAGCGACTACATCGATCTGCTGGGCCCCGCAGTCGGCGTCCTGCTGATCGGCTTCGCCGAGGGCCTCGGTGCGGCGAAAACCTATGCGGCCGAAGCGGGTTACCAGATCGACGCCAACCGCGAACTGCTCGGCCTGGGAGCGGCGAATCTGGGCGCCGGGCTGGCGTCGGGCATGGTCGTGAACGGAAGCCTGTCCAAAACCGCCGTCAACGGCTCGGCAGGGGCCAAATCACAGGGCAGCGGATTGGTGGTGGCGGCGCTGACGGTGCTGACCCTGCTGTTCCTCACCGGCCTGTTCGAGAACCTGCCCGAGGCGACGCTGGCGGGTGTGGTGATCGCGGCGGTGATCGAGCTGGTCGACTTCGCGGCGCTGCGGCGGCTGTATCGGGTGTGGACGCAGCGGCTGGGCGGAATCTACGGCAAGGCCGCCCGTGCCGACTTCACCGCCGCCGTCGCGGCGATGATCGGCGTCCTGCTGTTCGATACGCTGCCCGGCCTGCTGATCGGCATCGGCATCTCCATGCTGCTGCTGGTGTACCGCTCGTCGCGCCCGCATGTGGCGCCGGTGGTGCGGTCGGGCACGCTGTGGCTGGACGCGGACCGGCATCCCGAGTTGACCCAGCGGCCGGATCTGGTGGTCGTGCGCGTCGAATCGGGCCTGTTCTTCGCCAACGCCGACTATGTGCGCGGTCGTATCGAGCAGCTGTGCACCGACGCCACCCGGCTGGTGGTGCTCGATGCCGAGACCTCGCCGAGTATCGACGTCACCGCCGCGGCGATGCTGGCGGATCTGCGCGACGATCTGGGCCGGCGCCACATCGATTTCCGGATCGCCCGCTCGATCGGCCAGTTCGGTGACGCGTTGGGCACCGCCGAAGCGGGCTCGACGCCGGTCGGGCTGTACCCGACCGTGACAGCGGCAGTCGCGGATCTGCCCGATGTGGGCGAACACTCGGACTCCGACGGCGCCGAATCGCCGCGATAGAGGCCGTCGCGGACAGTTCCACGTTCTGTGGCGTAACCGCTGATGTCAGGGACGCCGTGGATGTAATGGCTGGCGCGAGAGCCTGTGTCGGTGTGGTCGGTCGGTGACCGAACTCGAATCCGGAGCTGACAACAACCAGTTGCAGCATCTCCCCGCGCGCGACAACGACTGTGCGGGGCAGTTGTTCCTCCGAACCGGCCTGTCACCGATCACCCGCGAGGCTGTGCGCGATGGCCACGGCGAATTTGGTTGTATTACAGACAAACTCGACAGGAGTGACGGCGCAGCGGCAACCTTTCATCGGCGGCGACACACCGACACCCACGATCGCGGCCAGGAGCCTAGGCTCCTGCCGTGAGTACGGCCCCGACCAAGAAAAGCACACCATGGAACCGACGACACCGGTCACTGCTTCGCAGGCTTCTTCTGCTCGTCTGCACTGTCGTGGCCTGCCTTGGGATACTCGTCCCGGCGAGCGAGCCGGCCGGCACCGAGATCATGTCGTTGTCCCCGTCGGAGATCCTCGGCGGGGCATTCGTGGCGGTTGTGGTGTGGACCGTGGTCATCACCTACCCGATCCTGGCAATCCGATCCCGGCGGCTTCGGGTACCTGAGCTCGGCCCCCTGGCTGCTCCCGTACTGATAATCGCGCTCACGGCCATTTCATGGAGCGCACACCTGCCAATGGCTGCACGCTGGTACCTCTCGGCGCACGCCTTCGACGATGCGGCACAGCAGGTGACTGCTGGGGTCGATCCACGGACGTTCGAAGGTGGCCGCCTCGGCCTTTATCGCATACGCGGTGTGGAACGCCGCGACGACGGCATCTACTTCAGGACTGGCCCTATGGCGAACTATTGCTCGATGGGGAGTGGCTTTGCCGATCATTCCGGCCACCGGCCCGCGGCAGGCGCATCCCGTCACCTCGGTGGCGACTGGTATTGGTTCTGTTTCAACAGCGCGGGGGTTACAGTGCCCGATTACCCCATCGGAGAACTGCACTAGCCGGTGACAAACCGCTAGCCTCGAGAGTCGCGGACGAACGTCGCGCACTCGGCGCAGTTGTATCGGTGGCGTCACGCCGCTTTCCGGCCGCGCGTGATGGTCGGCCCGCATAGGCGCGGGACCGCAGGCTACTCCGAGACCACGACCGGGCCACATCGGGAGCCGGCTGAGCCCGCCCAAATCAGCAGCTGCGACCAGCGGAAACTGAACTCACAGCAGGTTCGTGCCATATTCGGGGGAGCCCATGTGGGCGAACACTCCGACGGCGCGGAGCCGACGCGATAGAATTTCGGGAAACAGATAACCCCCGGCCGAAGCCGGGGGTTATCTGTAACTCCGAGTTACACACAGTGTCCGGAGGGGGACTTGAACCCCCACGCCCGTTAATAGGGCACTAGCACCTCAAGCTAGCGCGTCTGCCATTCCGCCACCCGGACCGGTGGTGCTCAGCAAGGTTAACGGATCTCTCCGCGAGGTCCAAATCACGGGTGTCCGTGCAGGTCCCGGACTCGCGGGTGACTGCTGAGCGCCGCCTTCGGGAGGGCTAGTTCGTCAACGCCTCGAGCAGTGCGGCACGCTGACGGGACCCCAGGCCGCCGATACGGCGGTCGACCGGAATATCGGCTTCGTCCATCAGCTTTGCCGCCTTGACCGGCCCGATGCCGGGCAGAGCCTTGATGACCGCGGCGACCTTCGTCTTCTTGACCAGGTCCTCTTTGTCGGCACGCTCGAGCACCTGGGCCAACGAGACCGAGCCCTTGCGAATCTGCTCGATCAGTTCCGACCGCGCCTTACGGACCGCGGCCGCCTTGGCCAGCGCTTCGGAGCGTTGCTCGGCGGTCATGGTGGGAAGTGCCATGTCTCTAACCTTTCACTCGTTCGCTGGAACCTCAACGGCACCGATTGAACATCACCGGCAGCCCGGTGATGGGTCGACACACCGCGAGGATAATCCCGGTTCGGCGGTGGTGGCGGGGGTTCGGATACCCGAGATGCGGGAAATTTGCCACGATTCGCCCACGTCGTCGGGGTGCCCGGCGGACGGCTAGCGGCCGGGCGATCGCACCAGGCCGTGCCGGTAGGCGTACACGACGGCCTGAATGCGGTCGCGCACTTGCAGTTTCGCCAGAATCCGGGAGACGTGGGTCTTCACGGTCTCCTCGCCGACCCCCAGGGCGGCGGCGATTTCGCTGTTGCTGCGGGCGTCGGCGAGCAGGAGGAGCACCTGCTGTTCCCGGGCGGTCAGGGCGTGATCCGGCGGTGGCGCCGGGGCCAGCGTGTCGGCCAGCCGAGTGGCCAGCCGGCGGGTCATCGACGGGTCGATGATCGCGTCACCGCGCACCGCCACGCGGATCGCCGCGATCAGCTCCTCCGGAGGCAGCGTCTTGAGCAGGAAGCCGCTGGCACCGGCCTGCAGGGCGCGCGCGAGGCTCGCCTCGCTGTCGTAGGTGGTCAGGACCAGCACCCGGGTACCGCCGGCGGCCACGATGGCCTCCGTGGCTGCCAGACCGTCGAGTTTCGGCATCCGGATGTCGAGGATCGCCACATCGGGCCGCAGCCGTGCGGTGTCGGCGACGGCGGTGCGACCGTCGCCCGCCTCGCCGACGCATTCGAGGTCCGGGGCCGCATCGAGGACGGCCCGCAGTCCGGACCGGAACATCGCGTGGTCGTCGGCGATGAGGACCCGGACCGTGCCCGTCACGACCGCCCGCCTGGGAGCCGGACGAGAACCCGCCAGTGACCGTCGGCGACGTCGTGGTCCACGCTGCCGCCGAACAACTCCGCGCGCCGGCGGATGCCGTCGAGTCCCCGGTGCACGCCCGTGGTCTCTTCCGGCGCGGCACCACCCGGCCGGGCGACGGTCGCGCGTTCTCGCGCCGGCGTTCGCCGGCCGGAACGGAACCTGGCCCCGGCCGGTGCGGTGGCGCGGACGGTCGCACGCTCAGCGGCCGGGAAGCGGACCGCATCGGGCCCGTGCGGAGTCGCTGCCGAACCGAGCGGTCGCGCCGGTGCGCAAGGTGCGGACACGTTCGAATCCTCTTCGCCGGCAAGCGGATTGGACTGCTCGATCTCGACCCCGGTACCGTCGTTGCGGACCGTCAGCCGCGCGCTGCCGGCGCCGTGGCGCAGGGCGTTGGTGAGCAGTTCCTGGACGATCCGGTAGACGGTGATGTCGAGCGAACGGGGTAGTTCGGCGCCGGTGGTGGTGACGGTCAGGTCCAGCCCGGCGCCGCGCACGCGGTCGGCCAGATCGTCGATATCGGCCATACCGGGCTGGCGGGCGGCGTCCTCGCGGCCGTGCAGCAGATCCAGCTGACGGCGCAGATCCACCATCGCGGCGCGGCTCTCCGATTCCACCGCCGACAGCGAGCGCGTCGCCGCGGCGGCGGCGGCGCCGCTTCCGTGCAGCGCCAGACGCGCCGCGCCCGCATGGATGCCGATCGCGCTCACGTGATGGGAGATGACGTCGTGCAGGTCGCGGGCGATCGCTTCGCGTTCGTCGGTCAGCGCCCGTTCCAGCGCGGTCCGCTGCTGCTGGCGGGCGAGCCGTTCGCGCTGCTCCAGTTCCGCGATGTAGGCGCCGCGACCTGCGGTGTAGCGGCCGACCAGCCACGGCACGACGCCACCGGAGATCGATGATGTGAGCAGCAGCCGCCAGTCCGCCGCAGGCGCCCCGCCGGCGATCAGCGGCGCACCGCACGCCCCCAGCACCAGGACGGGCACCGTGACCAGTGAGGCCCGGCCCGACAACCAGGCACCCGCCCGATAGCCGGCCACGAGGAAGCCGACGTCGGCCACCCGGACGGGCAGCCCGTGCCGGTGCAGCAACACGGTGACCGCCAGCCGGATCCCGACCTGGACGACCGCGACGACCGCAGCCGTCGCCGGTGGCGCCGCGAAGGCCAGATCGGCCGCCACGATGGCCACCAGGACCGCGGCGGCCGGGCCGGGCGCTACGGCGAAGATGCCGGAGAGCGTGAAGACGACCGCGTCCACCACGGCCGCGACCACCGCGACCGCCACCGACTGCCTGGTCAGCGACCGGCGAACCGCATGCAGTTCACCGCCCGGCGGCTCCGCCGCGCTCTCTGCCCCCGGCCGCCGTGGAGTGCGCCGCAGCAGCGCCCACGGGCTCGGCGACACCGCTCGCTCCCACAACACACCGCGACGATACCGGCGCGGACCGGGACGGCGAGTCCCTCGGCCGGGGGATCGGCAATCCCTCTCGGGCCCGATGTTCCGGCTGGTCGGCGGCATTACCGTCGCTGTGGCACGCCGCGCGCGGGGACACCTCGGTTCCCGCGTACGGCCGGATCACGGATCGGACAGGAGTTCGGATGAACAATGCGGACCTGGCGCTGTACGCGGTGCCCGCCTTCATCGCCATGATGGCCGTGGAGTGGTGGGACGCGCGCCGCGATCCCGACCGCGCACCCAGCGGGCGATACGGACGCGAGGCGGCCACCAACTGGGCCACCTATGCGATCGGCCAGCTCACCAAGCCGCTGCTGCAATACGTGCTGCCGTTCTCCACCATCGTGCTGGCGGCCTCGTGGACACCCCTGCACCTGTCACCGCGCGACTGGTGGGTGTGGCTGCTGGGACTGGTGGTCACCGATTTCTGCTACTACTGGGCGCATCGGGCCGATCATCGAATCCGGTTGCTGTGGACGGCTCATTCGGTGCACCACTCCAGCACCCACTTCAATCTCACGACCGCGATCCGGTTGCCCTGGCTGAACCCGATCGCCTCGATGACGCGCAGCCTGGCATGGGTGCCGGCCGCACTGCTGGGCTTCCCCGCGTGGATGATCTTCCTGCTCAACACCCTCGGGCTGCTCTATCAATTCCCGATCCACACCCAGCGCGTCCGAACCCTGTGGCGGCCGGTCGAATTCGTCTTCAACACCCCGGCCCATCACCGCGTGCACCACGGTTCCAACCAGCCCTACCTCGATACCAACTACGGCGGTGTGTTCATCGTGTGGGATCGCATGTTCGGCAGTTTCGCCGCCGAATCCGAACCCATCCGCTACGGGCTCACCCACGACATCGGTACCGGGAATCCGCTGAAGGTCAACTACCACGAATTCGCGGCGCTTCTGCGCGACGTGCGCCACGCCCGAACCTGGCGGGGGCGACTGGGCTATGTCTTCGGCCCGCCGGGCTGGCGGGAGAACGCGACGGGGACACCGATCGGACAGCTGCCCGAACCGGCCGGCGCCGCCGTTACGACGGGTTAGCGCATCGGCGTGGACCGCGCCGCTGGGGCGTCACAGCTCCACGGCGCCGGTCGCCGCCGGAGTGTCCGCCGACGAGTTGGGCGTCCACAGCACCGCCACCAGGACGACGACGGTGACCAGGACGATATGCGCCGCGAACAGCGTGAGGAACGGCAGCGCGAAACCTTCGTCGGTCAGAGCGCCGCGCTCGCTCACGCAGTAGAGCGTGTAGTTCACCGACGTCCCCTCGGAATCCTGGACGGTGTCCGACACCACCATCGGATCCAGGTAGGGAGACCGGCAGAACAGCGGCGCCGTGAGCCGGGCCTCCCCGGGCCAGATCGCCAGTGGCAGGACGAAGCTGACGAGACTCCCGGCGCTGACGCCGGCGCCGAGTGCGGAAACGATCGGTCCGGCCACTGTTCACACCTGCCGGATACGGAGAAACGAACCGGCGGAATCGAATTCGGCGATCATGTCCGACCGCGCGGAGGTCACGTCGGCAACGATACGGATGTCGCGCCCGAATCGGCTCACGACGATCACCGGAACGACACCGTCGGCGAGGCCACTGCGGGCGCGGGCGGTCTCGACGATCGACTCGAGCCGGGTGAGGCCGGGTACATCGCCGAGGGAGTAGCATTCGCCGTCCAGGTCGTCGAAGGCCGAGACGCGCACCGGCCGCGGTGCGCTCACGGCGCCGAGGCGATAGGAGTAGTCGTCGAGTTCGCGTGGGCGCTGCGGACTTCGGACGCGCAGGTGGACGACCGGTTCACGGGTGCTCAGATCGTCGTGGTCGGCAAGAAATCGGGTCACCTGCTCGGGCTGATCGGCCAGGACCAGGCGGAACTGCGTCGACTCGGGAGCGACGAACATCACGACGCCGGCCTGAATGTCGCCGGTGCCCAGCCGGTTTCGCACCGCCTCGAATGCCGCGGCCGGCAGGGCGTCCACCAGGCCACCCCCGCGAGCGCGGATCCGCTGCTCGAAGGCGTCGCGTTCCACCGCGCCGACGCAGCCACAGGCGATCAACACGATCGAGCACACCGCGGCCCGAAGCCACCTACGACGGCGCATGCCGGAATGATAAGTGTCACTACCGGAATCCGCGCGCCCGATATGCGAAGAATCTCGCCGAGCCGACGGCACCGTCGGGGCACGCCGCCGATCTCCGGCGACGCCCCGGCCGGACAATTCGATCAGCGAGATCACAACGCGTTCGACATTGCCCGAGCAGGCGCGGGGAGCCCGCTGCGATGTGAGCGTGCCGAGACGCACGTCGATGCGGGGTTCCACGGGCCCGGCCGGGTCGGGCGTCATTCGCCCCGGCGCGACGCGTGGTAGGAAAGGGGCGTGACAGGTGTACAGCGCGAGTCCCGCTCCCGGGCGGAAGCCGAAGTGGTCGAATTGGTCAGCACGCTGATTCGCTTCGACACCTCCAATACCGGGGTGCTGGAAACCACCAAGGGTGAACGCGAATGTGCGCAGTGGGTGGCCGACCAGTTGCAGCAGGCCGGTTACACCACCGAATACGTGGAGTCGGGAGCCCCCGGACGCGGAAATGTGTTCGCGCGCTTGCCCGGAGCCGATCGCGGTCGTGGCGCGCTGATGATCCACGGCCATCTGGACGTGGTGCCGGCCGAGGCCGCGGACTGGAGTGTGCATCCGTTCTCGGGCGCGATCCGCGACGGCTACGTGTGGGGCCGCGGCGCGATCGACATGAAGGATATGGTCGGCATGATGCTGGCGGTGGCCCGCCAGTTCAAGATCGAGGGCACGGTGCCGCCGCGCGATCTGGTGTTCGCGTTCCTCGCCGACGAGGAGAACGGCGGCAAGTGGGGTTCGCAGTGGCTGGCCGACAACCGGCCGGATCTGTTCGAAGGGGTCACCGAGGCGGTCGGCGAGGTCGGCGGCTTCTCGCTGACCGTGCCGCGCCGTGACGGCACCGAGCGGCGACTGTATCTGGTGGAGACCGCCGAAAAGGGCCTGGGCTGGATGCGATTGCGCGCCAAGGCCCGCGCGGGCCACGGCTCGTTCCTGCACGACGACAACGCGGTCACGATTCTGGCCGAGGCGGTGGCGCGGCTGGGTAAGCACACGTTCCCGCTGGTGCTGTCGGATTCGGTGGCCGAATTCCTGGCCGCGGTCAGCGAGGAGACCGGCATCGACTTCGATCCGGACAGCCCGGATATCGAGGGTCAGCTCGCGAAACTGGGCACCATCTCGCGCATCATCGGCGCGACCTTGCGCGATACCGCCAACCCGACCATGCTGCGCGCCGGGTACAAGGCGAATGTGATTCCGCAGACCGCCGAGGCGACGGTGGACTGCCGGGTGGTGCCGGGCCGGCAGGCGGCCTTCGAACGGGAGGTCGACGAGCTGATCGGCCCGGACGTGGAGCGCGAGTGGATCACCAGACTCGACTCCTACGAGACAACGTTCGACGGGCATCTGGTCGACGCCATGAACGACGCGATCTTGGCCCACGACCCGAACGGCCGCACCGTGCCCTACATGCTGTCCGGCGGCACGGACGCGAAAGCGTTCGCGCGCTTGGGAATTCGGTGTTTCGGCTTCGCGCCGCTGCAATTGCCGCCGGAGCTGGATTTCTCCGCACTGTTCCACGGCGTGGACGAACGGGTGCCGGTCTCGGCGCTGGAATTCGGCGCTCGCGTCATGGAGCATTTCCTGTTGCACAGCTGACGATCCGCTCGACTAGCAGAAAGGACGGTCCTCGTGCCCGACTATTCCTACAATCCCTATGCGGCGTTGCCGCAGCTGCCCGAGTTCACCCTCACCTCCACCGATGTCACCGACGGACAGCCGCTGGGTAACGAACAGGTCAGCGGGGTGTTCGGGGCGGGCGGCAGAGATATCTCGCCGCAGTTGTCGTGGAGCGGATTCCCGGCCGAGACCAAGAGTTTCGCGGTCACCATGTACGACCCGGACGCACCGACCGGCTCCGGCTTCTGGCACTGGGCCGTCGCCGACATCCCGGCGTCGGTGACCTCGCTGGAATCGGGTGCGGGCAGCGCCGGAGAGGGCAGCGAAGGCGGCGCCCTGCCGAGCGGGGCGATCCAGTTGCGCAACGACGGCGGCTTCGCCGGATTCGTCGGCGCCGGTCCGCCGCCCGGACACGGCTACCACCGCTACTTCATCGTGGTGCACGCCGTGGACGTCGAATCGCTGGGCGTCGGCGCGGACGCGACCCCGGCCTATCTGGGTTTCAATCTGTTCTCCCACGCCATCGCGCGTGCGACGCTCGTCGGCACCTACGAACAGAAGTAGTCTCGACGCGTCGGCGGGGTCTTCGGTAACTGCCGAAGACCCCGCCGACGCGAAACAGACTGTGTCCGAACCGATTCGACTAGAGGTTGTGCACTCCCTCGGGGACCGGATCGGTGTAGAGCTCGGCGATGTCGGCCGCGTACTCGGCGGCGATCGGCGAGCGCTTCAACTTCAGCGTGGGAGTGAGTTCCACGCCGCCGGGTTCCCAGGCCCGCGCCAGGATGCGGAAACGCTTGATCTGCTCCACCCGCGACAGTTTGGCGTTGCCGGCGACGATCGCGGCGCGCACCTCCTCGAGGATCTGCGGATGGGCGGCGAGGGCGTCGAGATCGGCGTCGGGGATGCCCAGCGCCTTCGCGCGCACGGCGGCGGTGTCGGGGTCGAGCACGACCAGCGCGGCGATGTACGGGCGGGAGTCGCCGATGGCGACGATCTGGCCGATCAGCGACGAGGCGGCCTTCACCGAATTCTCGATGTTGGTGGGGGAGATGTTCTTTCCCGCCTCGGTGATGATCAATTCCTTCTTGCGGTCCACGATGGTGACATAGCCGTCGCCGTCGATGGTCGCGATATCGCCGGTGTGCAGCCAGCCGTCGGAATCGATGGCCTCACTGGTCTTCTCGGGCATCTTGCGGTAGCCGTGGCTGACGATGCCGCCGCGGATGAGCAGTTCGCCGTCGCTGTCGAGGCGGATCTCCACCCCGTCGACGGCCCGGCCCACCGAACCGGGTCGCGGCTTCTCGAGTTCGGTGAAGGTGCCGACGCCGGTGGTCTCCGACATGCCCCACACCTCGCTGACCGTGAAGCCCAGCCCGAGCAGGAATTCCAGCGTCTCGGGCGGGATCGCGGCCGCGCCCGAGGAGGCGACCTTCAACTCGTCCAGGCCGAGGGTGGCGCGCAACTTCGACAACACCAGCGCATCGGCGAGTTTGTGCTGGACGGCCAGCAGCGGGCCGCCGTTGCCGCCGGCCAATCGCGCCCGGGCGGTGGCCACGCCGACGCCGATCGCCCACTGCGCCAGCGCCTTCTTGACCGCGCTGGATTCGGTGGCGATCGCCGCGTCGACACCGGCCTTGATCTTCTGCCACACCCGCGGCACGCCGAAGAAGAAGGTCGGCCGGGCATCGGGCAGGGCGGCGGCGATCTCGCGCGGATCCGGCACGCAGGTGATGGTGACGCCGGTGAACAGGTTCAGGCAGTGTCCGGAGATGCGGTCGGCGACATGGGCGGCCGGCAGGTACGACACCGCCCGCGCTTCGATATCGGCGACGAGCGCGCCGTTGGTGAGCGCGACGATCTGGGCGACGACATTGGCGTGGGTGATCTCCACGCCCTTCGACGGCCCGGTGGTGCCGGAGGTGTAGATCAGGGTGGCCAGATCGTCGGGCCGCACCGCCTGCCAGGCAGCGTCGAAATCGAAATCCTCGGCCGGATCGTTCTCGACCTGATCGAGGGTCAGCCCGCCCTCGGGTTCGGCGCCGTCGACGACGATCACGTGCTCGAGTTTCACCCCGGAGGCGGTGATCGGCGCCAGGAACGCCTGTTCGGTGACGACCACGCCGTTCTCGGCGTTGCCGAACACGTGCGCGATCTGTTCGGGAGAGCTGGTGTTGTACACCGAGAACGGGGTGGCGCCCAGATGCAGGATCGCGGTGTCGACCAGATTGAACTCCGGCCGGTTGGTGAGCATGATCCCGACCGTGTCACCGTGCGCGACACCGAGTTTCGCCAGCCCGGCCGCGATCGCGCGCACCCGGCGCGCGTAGTCGGCCCAGGTGATCTGCTGGGTACCGCCGACGGTCCGCAACGCGACCTGATTCGGGCGTAGTGTCGCCGTCTGCTGGAAGGCCTCGGGCACGGTGCGGACCGTGGCGCCGGTGTGGTGGGTGTAGCCGATCTCTGCTGTGGTCATATCCCTTGTTCCCGGTCGGTGCACGAACATCACGTCGGGGACGTGATGCGGATCACCCATCCTAAACGTGAAATCGGACATTCGGGGGGCTGTTCCGGCCGGTAGCAACCGGCTCCGCGCACCGGAAACCGGCCGCAGCAGAGGGATCGGCGAGCGGGAGGGGCCGGCCGCGCTCAGGCGCGGGCGGTGTGGGCGGCGCCCACGGCCTCTGCGAGGCTGCGGTATCCGTCCGCGCGCAGGCGCGCGGCGATGCCGCGGTGCACCGAGCGTGTCCAGAACAGCCCCCCGTAGATGAACCCGGTGTAGCCCTGCAGCAACGACGCTCCCGCGAGAATGCGCTCGTAGGCCTGGTCGGCGTTCTCGATGCCGCCGACCGAGATCAGTACCAGCCGGTCTCCGACGCGGGCGTAGAGGCGGCGCAGCACCTCGAGCGAGCGGTCGGCGACCGGCGGTCCGGACAACCCACCCGCGCCCATCGCGGCGACCTGGGCGGCCGGAGTGGCCAGTCCGTCGCGGCGAATGGTGGTGTTGGTGGCCACGATTCCGGCGAGCCCGAGTTCGACGGCCAGGTCGGCGACCGCGTCGATGTCCTCGTCGGACAGGTCGGGGGCGATCTTGACCAGGACCGGTTTGGGTTCGGCGCCGGCCGCGACGCTGTCGAGCACCGCGCGCAGCAGCGGGCGCAGTGATTCCACGGCCTGCAGATCGCGCAGCCCCGGGGTGTTGGGTGAGCTGACGTTGACCACGACGAAGTCCGCGAGCGGGCCCAGCAGCCGCGCGCTGAGCGCGTAGTCCTCGGCGGCGTGTTCGGGCTCCACGACCTTGGTCTTGCCGATGTTGGCGCCGATCGGCACGCCACCGCTCCGGCGTGCGGCCAGCCGTCCCGCGGCTGCGGCGGCCCCGTGATTGTTGAAGCCCATCCGGTTGATCAGCGCGTGGTCGGCAGGCAACCGGAACAGTCGCGGCGCCGGATTACCCGGCTGCGCCTGCGCGGTGACGGTGCCGATCTCGGCGAACCCGAAACCCAGTGCACCCCAAGCGTTCACACCGGCGGCGTTCTTGTCGAACCCGGCCGCCAACCCGAGCGGCGCCGGGAAGTGGACGCCGAAGACGGTGGTGGAGAGGATCGGATCGCCGGCCGCGGTGAGTTTTCGGGCCAGCCATCGTGTGGGCGGGAAAGCGGTCGTGAGCCGGATGACGGTGAACACGAGGTGATGGATACGCTCGGGCGGCACCAGGAACAGCAACCGCAGGAATAAGGAATACATCCCTCACATCCCCGTTTCGGTCACGGGGAAGCTGGTTTTGCGCCGCCGCAACAACACTCGCCGGCTGCCGTCGGTGTAGGCGCGCACTCGCGAGAGCTCCCAGCCGCCGAATTCGGCCTGGATGGCCAGGCGCATGGACGCGGTGACCCGATTCACGTCCGGGGGTAGTCGTAGCGGCACGTACTCGTATTCTCCTTCTTCGCTGGTCTCCTCCCATCCCGCGGGAATCGACCGTCTGCGCCGGTCGTGGTGTGCGGCGCCGGACGCCGACTCGTATCGAGGCGCTCGAGCCATCACTGACCTCTCTTCCTCTGGTCCGCGCCGATGCGTTGCAGACCGTCTCCGGTTGCCGACCCGACGAACATGTCGCCGGTGCGGCTGTCGATCGTCAGCGAATTGGGCTGGCGCACCGTTGCGAAGCGACCCACTTCTTCCGGTATACCGGTCGACAGATCGAAACCGACCACCTCGTTGCTTCCGCTGAGCGTGAGCCACACGGTGTCGGACCGTTCATCGTAGGCCAGGGCGTAGGGGGAGGGCCCGACCGGGAAGCGCTGGCGCAGCAGCAGCGGATCGGTCGTGTAGACCAGCAGGGCTCCGCCGGAGGTATCGGTGGCCAGCAGGCGGCCGTAATGGTCGCTGATCACATGGGTGGCGCCCAGGCCCGCGCGCAGGGCCAGCCCCGCGCGGTCGCGATCGAGGTCGAGTTCGGTGAGAGTGGTCTGGTCCAGATCCAGCGTGGCGACCGCGTTCGCCGTGGCGGCCACCGCGTCGACGGTGCCCAGGCCGCTGATGGTCTTGTTCGGATGTCCGTCCGCGTCGAGGATCTGCACGCGGCCACCGTCGAGTCCGGCCACCAGACGGCCGTCCCCGCGCCGCGCGATCGCGCGCACGTCGCCGTCGACGGGCACCGGGCGGATCGCGGCGGTGGCGATATCGACGCGCAACACCTCCCGCCCGGCCGCGACGAGCACCTCGCCCGGGG
>NZ_BDBN01000090.1 GCF_001613005.1 Nocardia nova NBRC 15556
CTAGCGGACGAGAGTGTAACGGGCGCAGGCGAATTCGCCGTTCTGGGCCAGTTCGGTGAGCTTCAGCTCGACTCGGCGGGGCAGCAGCGGCTGTCCCGCCCCGAGCGTGATCGGCGCGATCGATACACACACCTCGTCCAGCAAACCGTGGTCGGCGAACTGCCCCGCCAGCTCGCCGCCGCCGACGATCCAGATGCTCTTGCCCGCCGCGGCCTCGGTCATCTCCTTGTGCACGACGGTGACCGGCTGCTGGGTGTACCGCACGTCGGCCCCGTCGGTGCGCGGGTCGAAGTCGCGGTGGGTGAGGACCCACGCGGGCATCGCGTACGGCCATTCCATATCGGGATGGTTGTCGAGGATCCACCGATAGGTGTTGGCGCCCATGGCGATGGCGCCGATATCGGCGATGAACGTGTCATAACCCATCGGTCCCTTGTTGTCGACCTGCCGGGTCACCAGCCAGTCCAGCCGATGGTCCGGTGTGGCGATGAATCCGTCCAGGGTGGTGGCGGTGTAGTAGACGGTGCGGGGCATGGTCATCCTCTCTTGCGCAACCACATGATCGGGTCGCCGTTGTCGTGTTCTGTTGTCTGATCAGGAAATTCGCTGTCGATCCATTGGCGTACCAGCAGTCGCCGGTAGGCCGAATAGGTGAGAACGTGGGCGATCACGGAGCCGAGGACGAAACTCTCCGGCGGCTCGCACAGGGCGTCGATCAGGGTGTCGTCCCAGCCGCCGCGGCGGTCGATGTCGCGGACGGTATCCAGCCATCGCGGCACCACCTGCTCGAATCGCCGCGTCAGCTCGGGGAGGTCGTCGCAGCCGCGGTCGGGTTGATCGGTGCCTTCGATCGAGGCCAGCCATACCTGTTTGGTCCACACCAGGGTCGCGAGGACGGTCGCGATGGATGCGTCCGGTCCGTCCCACGACAGCACCGCCGCCGTCGAACGCTGCCGCCGGTACCGATCGTCGTCCAGGCTCTTCGCCCTGTCGAGGAGTTCGCGCGTGTCCTCCACGTCGTGGTGCAGCAGCAGCGACGTCGGATCCATATCGTGTCTGCCTTTCGGTTCGCCCTCCACCCACAGCGACATCGGCGGGTGGAAATGGATCCCGTTCACCGCGGGAAGCCAACGGGTGCGGGATGCGGTCGGCGTAGCGCTGGGCGGATGTCCGTAGGCGCGGCTGTAGGCCCGGCTGAACCCCTCGACCGAGTCGTATCCGGCGGCGAAGGCCACGTCCGTCACCGCCGCCCCACCACTCAACTGCCAGGCGGCGCGTTCCAGCAGCACCCGCCGCCGCATCGCCACCGGCGACTCGCCGGTGCCGCGCGAGAATTGCCGGGAGAAGTGATAGGGCGAGACGAAGGCTCCCTGCGCCATCGCGCTGAGCGTGGTGTTGTTCTCGTCGAGAACGGAATCGAGCAGTTCCCGTAATCGGTCACGTCCGGTCGTCACACCGTTCAGTGTGGTCGGCGGGGGTTATCTCGCGCTTGACCGATCTTGCGCATGTCCGCGCGAACCGGCTCCGTGCCGTGCGTTCACACCCGGTAGTGCCGCCGGGGGCCGTATCCGGGCGGGCCGTATCCGCGGCGGTGGTGGATGAACAGGAAGAACAGCGCCGGGAAGACGAAGAACGGAATCATATGTGTGGTGGCGACGATCACCACCCCGACCACCACGGCGGCCAGCAGCAGGACCGGGAACATCGGTCGTGGCCGCCGCTGCTCGCGCTGCGGACGGGCCGGCGGGGCTGGTTGCGGACGCGGCAGGTCGGCGAACAGGACGATCAGGTCGGCGGCCGTTTTCGCGGCATAGGCGCGGCTCACGCGCTCGTCGTATTCGTCGAGCTCGAGGCGCCCGGCCGCGAAATGGTCGCCGAGCGCGGCCGCGGCCTGTTCACGTTCGGCCGTGCCGACGCGGACGCTCGGCGACCCGAACACCGCGGGGTCGAAATCGGTCATGGCAACCGCCTCACCGGGAGAACGAAATCACGATGCACCCAGCGTAGGACGGTTCGGGGAATCGTGCCTGCGCCCGCGGGCGTATCCACGGCTACGCCCCGCGACGGACCCGGCGCGTATCACCCGGCGCATGCGGTGCGTGTCAGCCTGGAGTGATCCCCGGAGGAGCGAGGAAAATACCCGGAAGCCTTGCGGTGAAACACTATTCACCGCGTCGGCGCAGGTCGCGAAAGTGTCGGATTTCGCACAGCTACGAGCGGCGGCGACCTCCGGTTTCGCTCGGTAGCGTGGCTGGAAACCCGAGAGACAGCAAGCCCGAGATACAGCCATCGCAAGGAGTTGGAAGCCTTGGAGGAGGTACTTCGACCGCTGGTGGTCTTCGCCGCGACGCTCGCGGCCACCATCGCACTCGGCGCGGTGGTCGACCGCCTGTTGAATCACGCCGCGCAGAAGCATCCCGCTAACCGACTGCCCGGTCTACTGCGTCGCGTCCACCTGCCGTTGCAGGTGTTCCTCGCCACGATCGCCCTGCATTTCACCTATCCGCTGGCAGAGATCCACCTGCGCCACGACGCCGTCGTGCTGAACATCCTCGCCGCGGTGGCGATCCTGTCCGCCGCCTGGGTGGTGATGCGCGCCGTCGACGCGGTCGCCGAGAACACGCTGGACAAGTACGCGCACCGCACCCTCGACATCGCCAAGGTGCGGCGGCTGCATACGCAGCTGACCCTGGTCCGGCGCATCATCACCACGGTGCTGTCGATCACCACCGCCGCGGTCGCGATCCTGCTGTTGTTCCCGAATCTGCGGACCCTCGGGACCTCGCTGCTGGCCTCGGCAGGCATCATCGGCGTGATCGCCGGTGTCGCCGCGCAGTCGACGCTGGGCAATCTCGTGGCGGGCCTGCAGATCGCGTTCGGTGATTCGGTGAAGATCGGCGACACCGTCGTGGTCGAGGGGGAGTGGGGCACGGTGGAGGAGATCACGCTGTCGTTCCTCACGGTCCGCATCTGGGACGACCGCCGCCTCACCATGCCGGTCTCGTACTTCAATTCGAAACCGTACGAGAACTGGTCCAAGGGCGGCCCGCAGATCACCGGCACCGTCTTCCTCTATCTGGACACCAGCACGCCGGTCGCCGAACTACGCGAACATCTGCGCGACTATCTGCGCACCCGTGACGATTGGGACGGCCGCAACTGGAATCTGCTGGTCACCGACAGCACCCCCTTCGGCATCCAGGTGCGCGCCTCCATGTCGGCCCGCAACGCCGACGACGTGTGGACGCTGCGCTGCGCGGTGCGCGAGGAACTGCTGGCCTGGCTGCGCACCGAGCATCCGAGCGCGCTGCCGAAGGTGCCGACCAGCGTGGTCGAACGCGACCATGCGATGGCCGAGTAGCCGTCTATAGAGTCGTGGGGTGCGCGAATTCCGCTTCGGAGTCAATTTCCTCAGCCCCGGGACCGCCGACGAGTGGGCCGCCAAATGCCGACGGGCCGAATCCCTCGGCTACGACGTGCTGCTGGTCCCCGATCACCTGGAACTTCCGGCGCCCTTCCCGTCGGTGCTCGCCGCCGCGCAGGCCGCCGAACGCCCGCGAGTGGGCACCTTCGTCCTGAACGTCGCGTTCTGGAACCCGGTCCTGCTGGCCCGCGACGTGGTGAGCACCGCCCAGCTCACCGGCGGCCGGCTCGAACTCGGTCTCGGAACCGGTTACGTGCGAGACGAGTTCGAGGAAGCCGGGATCGAATTCGGCACCCCCCGCACCCGGGTCGACCACCTCGAGAAGACCCTGACCGAACTCCATCGGCTGCTGCCCGAACCGCGGCCCACCATCCTGCTGGGCGGCAGCGGTAACCGCATGCTGCGGCTGGCCGCCCGCCACGCCGACATCATCGCCTTCACCGGCGGCGAACCCGTCCCCGGCGCCACCGACGGCTCGATGCGCCTGTCCAGTGCCGAGACGGTCGACGAACGCGTCGCCGCGGCACGGCGTTTCGTCACCGAGTACGACCGCGATCCGGAATTCAACATCCTCGTTCAGCAGGTCGTCGAAACGACCGACCGCAAGGCCGCCGCCACCGAGATCGCCGCGCAGATGGATCATTTGAGCGTCGACGAGGTGCTGGACGCGCCGACCCTGCTGATCGGCACGCCCGCCGAGATGGCCGATCAGATGCGCGAACGCCGGGAACGGTACGGCTTTTCCTATGTCACCGTGCTGGAGCCGGCGATGGAGGGGTTCGCGAAGGTGATGCGGGAAGTGCGTGGCTGAGCCGCTAGTGCACGACCGACAGGTGCGGGCCGATCTGCGCCTCGCCGAGGACTTCCGCGAGAAGCCATGAGTTCCACCGCAATTCGTCGGTGAGTTCGGTACGCCCGAACCCCGCGTTGTGCGCGCGCACCACGGCCTCCGCGAGCAGGCCGGGGCCCTCGCCGGGATATTCGGCGACCGGCTCGCGGTCGTGGTGCAGGGTCCGGGTCGCTTCGATGCTGCGCATCCGAGGCGTCCGGTCCCGCACGATCCGCCTGATTACCTCGGTCGGCACACCCCACTGGCGCGCGAGCGCCGCCGGGCTGGGGAAGTGAATCGGCGACGGGCACAGCCGGTCCATCTCCTCGGCGGGAACGAGCAGTTCGGCGGCGAACCGGTCGGCCTCCAGCGCCTGAGTTCGATCTCCGGGCAGGGGGCAGGGGTGCAGCAGCAGATGACCGAGTGCGCGCGCACAGGCGAACCGGTAGCCGTACACGCATTGCGTATGCCGTGCGGCCACCACGATCAGCGAGCGGCCCCAGGTGTGCGTGGCGTAGGTGCCGACCCGGGCCATGGCCGCGCTCGTCGCCGGCGCCAGAGCCACCACGATGCCGCGCGACTCGAGGGTCGCGCCGAGATGCGCCAGCGGACCCGGAGCGATTCCCCAGTGGTCGCGAAGCAGGCGCGCGGCGTCGGCGGGTGATAGTCCCTGCTCGAGGGCGGGCAGGTCGAGCGCCGGAAACCGCATCCGGCAGCCCAGCGTGTACGCCAACTCCCAGATGTACTCCGCGAACACCACCGCCTTCGCGCGATCCGACGCCGACGCGGAACCGGGATCGTCGAAATGCACGTCTGCGGCGTCGATCCGGCACATCGGGCGCCCGGTGGCGAAGTACTCGACGGGGACCTTCAAGACCCGGGCCAGATCGGCCGGAACGTCCGGATCGGGCTGCACGGCGCCGATCTCGTACTGTTCGACGACCGCGGCGGACAGACCTGCCGCGTCCGCGAGTTCGGCGACGGACAGTTCGGCCCAGCGACGCGCCTGGGTCAGCCGGATCGGCTCGAATGCCGACGCGACGAATCCGCCCGGCTCGGCGCTGCGGTCGGTGAGGAGTTTCAGCCCGCGTCGGTCCTGTCGACCGTCACTGTCCACCCGAATTGTTTACCGCATCGACGGGGGCTGCGGGTGATCCGACCCGAGGAAAAATTCGGTTTCCGGCGAAGCGGACAAACTCGGCCGCGGCGAATTGTCCGGCTTCTCAGAGCATTCCGCCGGGCGTGACCGGCAGCAATTCCGGGCGTTTCGCCGGTCGGCCCGCACCGGTCGACACGCCGCGCAGCCGCCGCCAGACCCACGGACGCAATGTCGCTGCGACCCAGGCGAGTTCGCCGCCCGCGCCGGCCGCGCGGAACCGCTCGGAGCCGTCCGGCGGATGGGCCCAGCTGTGGTCGGCGCCGTCGAGGCCGAGCGCCTCCGCGGCGGCCAGTGCGAACCGTTCGTGGCCCAGTTCGGAGCCGTGCAGCCGGTCCGGGCTCCACATGCGCAGATCGACCATCGAGGCAGCCCCGAACAGATCCACCAGGCGCAGTCCGTATCGGCTCGCGCACAGGCGAATTCGATCGTTGATCAGGTCGACGCGGGGTCCGATGTAGCGGGCGGCCAGTGGCACGATCCGGCGCACGTCCGGGAAGGTCGTCGTCACAACCGTTGCGCCGCAGGCGGTCAGCTTCGCGTACAGCTCCTCCATCAGGTCCAGTGCGGCCACGAGATCGGTGCCGGGCGCCGTGACGTCGTTCATGCCCGCGCAGATGCCGACCAGATCCGGTTCCATCGCCAGAGCGGCGTCGAGTTGTTCGTCGCGGATCTCGGCGAGGCGGCGACCACGCACCGCCAGATTCGCGTACCGGATCTCCGGATTGTCCTGAACCAGGCGCTCGGCCAGCCGATCGGCCCAGCCGCGCAAGCCGCTGCCGTCGTCACCGTCCCACAGCCCCTCGGTCTGGCTGTCGCCCAACGCGACGAAGCGCTCGTAGCGGTTCGGCGATGCCGCCGGACCGTCCGGACGCGGCGAGGACAACGTCGTCATGGCAGACCTCCGAGACGTGAAGAGGGTGATGCGGGAAGCGGCGTGACGGGCCCGGGGCCGCCATCGCCACCGGCTGGACAGGCTACATCGGTGCGGTCCGGTCGAATCAGGGCGTCCGAAGCGTAGTGATCCGTGCCACCGGAACCGATCGGCCGGTCCGGATCCGGTCCCGATGGGCGGAACGGTGCCACCACCTCTGCGTAGTCCGCGCTATTACTCGATGCGAGTGGACCGGACCGCCGACGTCGCGGCGATGTCCGGCCGCCTGCCCATCGGAAGGATTTCGCCGTGACCGAATTGGCCGAACTGCACCGACGTCTCGCCCGCGTCGAGGACGAACGCGCGATCGAGCGGTTGATCGCCTCGTACGGCCCGCTGGTCGACGCGGGCAACGTCGCCGCCGCCGACCTGTGGTCCGCCGACGGCACCTACGACGTCGAGGACTGGCAGATGCGCGGTCGCGCCGATGTCGCCGCCATGGTCGCCTCCGAGGCTCATCAGGGCCTGATCGAGCGTGGCTGCCTGCATTTCCACGGTCCGGCGGTGGCCACCGTCGACGGTGACGACGCGGTCGCGGTCTGCGAATCGATCCTCGTGGTCCAGCACAACGGCCGCAATGTCGTGGCCCGCACCGGCGCCAACCACTTCACCCTGCGCCGGATCGACGGCCGCTGGCAGATCACCGCCCGCACCACCCGCACGGTCGACGGCGATCCCGCGGCCCGCGACCTGCTGACCGCCGGAATCCAAGGGGTGGCGCGATGAGCGGCCAACTCGCCGGCAAGGTCGCCCTGGTGACGGGTGCCGCCGCCGGCATCGGAGCGGGAATCGCCCGCCGCTTCGCCGACGAAGGCGCACGGGTGGTGATCACCGACCTCGACCAGATATCGGGTCGCGCGGTTGCCGACGAGATCGGCGGCCGGTTCGTCGCGGCCGACATCCGCGAACGCGCCGACGTCGAAAACGCGGTAGGGGCAGCGATTTCCGACTACGGATCCATCGACATCCTGGTCAACAACGCCTGGGGCGGCGGAACGATCGGCCGCGTCGAGAACAAGTCCGACGGACAACTCGCCCACGGCATCGCCCTCGGCTACTACGGGCCGTTCTGGGCGATGCGCGCCGCGTTTCCGTATATGCAGAGCCGTGGGTGGGGGCGAGTCGTCAACATGTGCAGCCTCAACGGCGTCAACGCTCATATGGGTTCGCTCGAATACAACGCCGCGAAAGAGGCATTGCGCGCCCTGACCCGCACCGCCGCCCGCGAATGGGCTCCCACCGGCGTCACGGTGAACGCGGTCTGCCCGGCCGCCAAGAGTCGCAGCTTCCAGCGCGTCCTGGGGGAACATCCCGAGATGGAAGCGATGGCGGATGCGGCGAACCCGATGGGACGCATCGGAGATCCGTACGACGACATCGCGCCCGTGGTGGTCTTCCTCGCCTCCGACGGATCGCGTTATCTCACCGGGAACACCTTGTTCGTCGACGGCGGCAGTCACATCAACGGCGTCGCGTGGGCGCCGGATCTCGATGCCGCCGAACGAGATCAGCCGGTGTGACCGCTCCCGCCGACATTCGCCGCACCATATCCTCTGCGCTCCCTTGTGCAATGTAATACCTTGATAGACAGAGGTTTTGGTAGCCAGGGGTGTGGCGGCTCCACCGAAGGACCCGCCCGGCTACGCCGGCAAGGGGGTCCGAGATGCCCGATATTCATTTCGAGCGGCGGCGTCAGCGCGTGGCGCAACAGCTCGGCGAACTGACCGTCCTCACGCCGGCCTGGCGGCGATTCCTGTCGGTGCCGCTGATGCGCAACGGCTGGCATGTGCTCGTGGAACGCGAGAACAGCCGTTCGGATCGCTTCGACGCCTACGCCGTCGGCCCGGGCGGTGTCTTCGCTCTGGTCCGCACCGACGTGGTGCCGGCCGCCGCGGAACTACGCCGGATCCGCTGGCGTGCGGAGGAGACGTTCGCGAATCTCACCGCCGGCCGCACCCGGTACGTGCCGCATATGATCGAGGTATTGCTGCTGATGGACGAGGCGGCCGACACGCCGGCCGAGGCCCGCTACGTCGCGGTCGACCCGACGACCATCGCCGCACGGCTGTTCGCCGAAGCGAGCCTGTCCAGCCGCAGTGCCCGGCAGATCGCGATGACTGTGGCCGAACGCAACACCTGGTTCGCGCTGCTGTCCGCCGACAGCGGCGCCGGGCCCGAAACCGCGCCCGCCGAAGGGCTTTTCGACGCGACGACGCTGCGGGAAGAAGAACGAGCACGGGCGTTGAAGCGACCGTTCAGCGAATGGATGACATTCCTCGATCCGGCCCAACTCGACCTCGTCTACCGCAACTACAACGGGCCCGCGAGATTCAGCGGTCCCGCCGGAACCGGAAAGACCGTCGTCGCCCTGCACCGCATGGCGCGGTTGTCCAAGGAAGGCGCCGGGCGGCAGCTCTTCACCAGTTTCGTGCGAACGCTGCCGACCTATCACGAATCGGGATTCCGGCGCCTCGCCCCGCACGCGGGTGAGCGGGTGGAATTCACCGGGCTCCACTCCTGGACCACTCATTTCCTCCGCAGTCGCGATATCGGCTGCCGCCTGGGTAGCGGCGACAACGCCTTCTATCACGCCTGGCGCAACGCCCGCCGCCACCTCGAACCCATAGAACCGAATCCGAGCTATTGGAAGGACGAACTGCATCGGGTCATCAAGGGCCAGGGCATCGACCGCGACCTGTACCTGAAAATCGACCGGGTGGGCCGAAACCGCTTGCGTCTGGACAAGACGCAACGCGAGCTCGTCTGGACGCACCTCTACCTGCCGTATCAGGCGGCGCTGCAGGACCTCGCGACGGTGGATTTCAACGATGTGATCGATCTGGCGATCGACGAACTGCGCGCGGCGCCGCTGGACGCGCCCTACGACCTGGTGGTGGTCGACGAGGTTCAGGACTTCACCCTGATGGAACTCAAACTCGTCCACCAGATCGCCGGCGGCACCTCGACCTCACCGCTGCTGCTGGTCGGCGACGGTCAGCAACAGGTCTATCCCGGCGGCTGGCGCCTCTCCGATGCCGGCATCCCGATCGTCGGCCGCGGCGCGGTGCTGCGCACCAACTACCGCAATCGCGCCGCCGTGCACGACTACGCCAAGCGGGTCGACGCGACGAATACGGTCGACGACCTGGACGGCGCCCCCGGATTCGTCCTGCGTGACAGCGAGGTCGTGTTGGCGGGTGGTACGGCCCGCGCGGAGACCTTCTCGCGGTCGCGGGCCGAGGAGACGGTGGTCGCCGCCCTGGCCGCTTCCGGATATCCACACTCCGACATCGCCGTGATCACCGACACCAACCGCCAGGCCGAGAGAATCCGAGCAGCACTGCGCCGCAAGAAGATCCCGTCCGTCTCCCTCGAACACTACGACGGCACCCAGCACGATGCGGTGAAGGTGGGAACCGTCCATCGCGCCAAGGGGATGGACTTCGCCGCGGTGTTCCACCTCACCGACGCGCCGACGACGCCCGTCGACCGGTTGCGCGGCAGCGAGCGCGACCGGGCGGAGCTGGCGGCACGACAGACCATGGTGGCGCTGACCCGCGCACGGGACCACATCTGGATCGGGCTGATGCGGGATTGAGGCCCACGAGTCGGTCTTTCTCAGCTGAATCGGTTACCTTCGGCATCCATGACCGACGCATCACCGGGTTCGGCCGAACCGCGCGCCCTGCCGGAATCGACGTCCACCGCACCCGCCCGAGATCGCCGGCCACGACGCCTGGGCAAGGTTCGCCAGGTGGTCGTCTCGGTGCTGCTGGCGGCGATGACCGCCATGGTTCCGCTGGCCTTCGCGCCCGCCATGCCCGCCTCGGCGGCGGTGGCGAAGCCGGGCGTGGAGAATCTGCCGGCTCGGGCCGCCGTGGCCGATCTGGTCGGCGACCACCCGTGGTCGGTGGCCCTGCCCACTGATTTCGCGGCCGAGGCAGGCTATCGGCCGGTGGTCGAGGACGGGATCCTGGTCGATCCCGACGGTGACTGCTCGTCGCCGATCCAGCTTCCCGCCGAGTTCACCGAGGCGTGCAAGGCGCACGACCTGGGCTACGACATGCTGCGCTACGCCGAACAGCGGCAGCAACCGCTGCAGCCGTGGGCACGCCAGGCCATCGACGCCACCCTGCAGCGCCGCATGCACGCCGCCTGCGATACGCGCACCGACGCCGCCGCCCGCGCCCGCTGCGACGTCCTGGCCACGGTCGCCACCACGGGGGTCGACCTGAATTCCCGGCGGCAGAATTACGCGACGCCGGATCCGGAGTTCCTGTTCGGCACGCAGCTGTCGGGCGAACGGCTCAGCGATCAGCTGCTCCATGTCGGTGGTCCCGCCGCAGTGGGAGCGGTTTCGGCGGCGATCGTCGGCATCGTGGCGTGGCGGCGCCTGCGGCCGGCTCGGCTCCCGGCCACCGCTGCCGTCGCGGAAGCCGGTGCCGCCGGGTAACCGCCGTGACGATGCAGAGCACAACCCCGCGCGCGAACGCGACGACGAAGCCCCGCCGGCACCGGTCTCTCCACGTGCGTCCGCGCATCGATACGGTCGTCGCCGTCACCTTCGCCGTCGTGATGTCGCTGCTGCCGGCCGTGCTGCCACGTACCTCCGTATCCCAGGCCATCCTGACCGGCGTGCCGGTGGCGCTCGCCATCGGAGTGTCCGGCCTGCTGCGCTGGACGCTGAGCCGTTGGCGAATCGACATCGACGAACGCTTCGGCCGCCACCGCGTACCGATCCTGCTGATCTGCGGCTTCGTGGTGACAGCGGTCGTCGTGCGCGCCGCCGCGTGGCAGAACGGCCTGCACGCGGCCATGGGGGAGGCCCCGGTCGGCGCCGCGTACTGGCTGCGCTGTGCCTTCGGTTCGGCTGTGGTCGCAGTCTTCCTGGTGGTGCTGGGACGCGGAATGCGGTGGGGGATGAGGAAACTCCTGCGCGTCTGAATTACAGCGCGGCCGCGACCTTCCATGCCGAGTGGATCGCGCCCTCGATGTAATCGACGGAACCGGCATCACCCACGACATGCACTTCGGGAACCACCCCGGCCAGCGCATCGGCCAGGGGTGCTTGCGCCGAGACCCCGGAGGCCACCACGACCATGTCCGCCGGCGCGGTCGATATCTGCTCGCCGACGCGAAACTCGACGTGCTGCTCGGTGATTCGCAGTACGGTCGCGTGCCGGTGAATGGTGACGCCCGCCTCGCCCGCATGCCGAACGGCCGTCCACCGCCGCGGCATCGCCATCGGCACACCGAGCTGTCGGCCTTCCTCGAGGAGCGTCACGGCGCGCCCGCGTTCGGCCAGGAACTCCGAAAGTTCCAGTCCGACAAGCGAACCCCCGATCACCACCACATTCTTGCCCATCGGCAGGAAGTGGCGCGTCACCGACCGGATCGCGGCGGGACTCTTCGTCACCCCGGAAATCTTGCCCAGCTTCGCGACGGTACGCAGCAACGGTGGCACCCGCGAAACATCGCCCACACCGGTCATCAAGGCGCGCAACGTGTCACCGGTGTGCACGTGCGGCAGATCGCTGCCGGGAACTGCCGGGCGATCCCGCACCGCCCCGGTGGCCACCACGACCACGTCGGGATTCAGCGCCGTGATCGACGGCACGGTCGCCTCGGTCTTCAGACGGATGTCGATGCCGAGTCGCTGGACCTGAACCTTCAGCCAGTTCAGCAGCCGTTCGTTGTCGGGCGTGGTGAGGCTGGAGAACCAGAGGGTGCCGCCGAGGCGATCGGCCTTGTCCAGCACCGTGACTCGGTGGCCGCGTTCGGCGGCGAGGCGGGCGGTCTCGAGCCCGCCGGGACCGGCTCCGACCACGACGACATGTTTCGCGGTCGTGCTGCGAACCAGCGGAAGGAGTTTCTCGTTGCCGAGTGCGGGGTTCACCGCACACAACGGGGTGTCGTCCCAGAAGTTCTCCTGCACGCACACATAGCAATTGATGCACGGCCGGACGTTCTGCGGTGTCCCGGCGCGCAGCTTGTTCACCAGGTCCGGATCGGCGAGCAATTGCCGCCCCATCGCCGCGAAATCCGCCTTCCCCTCGGCGATGACCTTGTCGCCGATCTCCGGCAGCACCCGGCCGACCGCGATCACCGGAATGGAGACGGCCTTCTTCACCTCGCCCGCCAGTTCCGTATAGGCGCCCACGTGGTCCGGTAGCGGCCCATCGGTGAAATTGGAGAACGGGTTACGTCCCCAGCCCGTGACATGAATCGCGTCGGCACCGGCCGCCTCGAACAGCGCCGAAGCCTGCTTCGCCTCCTCGGTGGTCAGCGCGTCGTCCTCACCGAATTCACGGCCCGCGATCCGCACCAGAATCGCCAGCGAATCGCCGACCTCGGCCTTGACCGCGCGAATCACCTCGACCGCCAGGCGCGCCCGGTTCGCCAGCGAGCCACCGTATTCATCGGTCCGCTTGTTGTCCGCCCGGCTCAGGAAGCCGCCGAGTATGTACCCGTGTGCGCAATGAATTTCGACCGCGTCACCGCCGGCCGCCCGCACCCGTCGCGCGGCCTCCGCGAAACAACGCACCACCCAATCGATATCGTCCTGCGTGGCCTCGCGATAGGTGGCCTGCTTACCGCCCGTGACGGCGGCCAGCTTCTGCAGTTCTTCCGGAGTGTTGTCGGCCAGCGCCGACAGATCCGCGGAGCCGCTCGGCGCCGACGGAACCAGCAGCGGGCGCCCCTGCACGGTATCGATCCGGGCGATCTTGCCGTGGTGGGTCATCTGCACACACAACTTGCTGCCCGCGGCGTGGACGGCGTCCGCGAGCGCCCGGAGCCCAGGAATGAACCGGTCCTCGGACAGCCCGGGTTCCTTGGTGCTCGCACAGCCCACCGGGTAGGCGACCGCACAGCACCCGGTGATGATCAGCCCCGTCCCACCGGCCGCCCGAGCGACGAAATGACCGATATCGCCCTGCTCGATCTCCCCGTCTTCGCAGAGGTTCATATCCATCGCGGGCAGAACGACGCGGTTGGGGACGGTCATCGGCCCGATGGTTCCGGGAGCGAGCAGATGCGGAAAGGTCTGGTTGCGCGGCACGGGTCGAAGCTAGAACTCCCGGCAGCGGGCCAGGGCAAACCTCCCGATCACCGAGACATCGACCGCACCAGCGCGGCGGCCTCGTCCGCGAGAACCTCCGGAGTCCGATCGGTGTGAAGCACGGCTCCGCGTTCGTCGGCGTCCAGCGGCTCGAGCGTGCGCAATTGCGAATCGACAAGGGACACAGGCATGTAATGGCCCCGGCGGCGAGACATTCGAGCCACCAATTCGTCGCGATCGGCGATCAAATGCACGAAGATCACCTCGGTCGCGGCGGCCCGCACGATATCGCGATACCGCCGCCGCAGCGCCGAGCACGCGATCACACCGCCGGTCTGCTCGGCCATCCGCTCGCGCAACCACCCCCCGACCGCGGCGAGCCAGGGCGCGCGATCCTCATCCGTCAGCGGAATCCCGGCGGACATCTTCGCGATATTGGCGGCCGAGTGGAGATCGTCCGCATCCGCGAACGGAATACCGAGCCGGTCGGCCAGGAGACGACCGACCGTCGATTTCCCGGTGCCGGAAACCCCCATCACGACCACACCGAGCGGGCGCATGCGGGCGTTCACCCTGGCACGGTAACCGACACCGTCGCCACGCCCGCAACCGATCACGGGCGGATATTCGTCAGGTCCTCCAGCAGGCCGGGGTGCGTCGGCTCCCAGCCGAGCACCTCACGGGTGTGCGTGCTGGACGAGGGCTGGTCGGCCGCGAAGATCGGGCCGAGCGGGCCGTAGGTATCCGCGGGAACGGACTCGACGGGCAGGTTCAGCTGCCGCCCGATGACCTCCGCGATGTCTCGCACTCGGTCGCCCTCGTCGGCGACGGCGTGCCAGGCGGTACCGGGTTCCGCCCGTTCCAGGGCGAGGCGGAACAGGAGTGCCGCGTCGAGTGCGTGGACGGCCGGCCAGCGCTGGGTGCCGTCGCCCGGGTAGCCGGAGACCCCGGTCCGGCGGGCGATGTTGGTCAGCAGGCCGGCGAATCCGCCGGTGCCCTGGTTGTGCACCGTGCGCGGCATCCGCACGGCCGTGCTCCGGACCCCGCGCGCGGCTAAATCCAGAACGGCCGTGACCGCCCGCCCGCGGCCACCCACGGGCCCGTCGGTCGATACGGGATCGGTCTCGGTGGATGCCCGGCCCGCCACGCTGGGCGTCCCGGAGACCGTGACGAAGGGGCGGTCGCTGCCGACGAGTTCCTCGCCCATCGTCGCCAGGGCCGCACTTTCCTCGGCGACGGTGGCGGCGAGGGCATCGGCGCTGCTGAAGTCGTTGCCGAACGCCAGGTGGATCACTCCGTCGGCCTGAGCGGCACCGGCCCGCAGGACGTCGAGGTCGGCGAGGCCGCCGCGCAGTGCTTCGGCGCCGGCGGCCTCGGCGGCGGCAGCGGACGCGTCGGAGCGGGCGAGTGCGAGCACGGTGTGGCCGTTGCCGAGCAGTTCGGCGACCACCGCGGAACCGATCAGTCCGGTGCCGCCGGTGACGAAGACGCGCATGGATAACTCCTCCAGTGATGGGACCTTTGTCCCGTCACGCTACCACGGTGACGGGACTCTTGTCCCATCACTTATGATGAACCCATGGGTCGATGGGAACCGGGCGCACGAGAACGCCTTGTCGTCGCCGCGGTCGACCTGTTCACCGAGCAGGGATACGACGCGACGACGGTCGCGCAGATCGCCGAACGCGCCGGTGTCACGAAAAGCACCTTCTTCCGGCACTTCCCGGACAAGCGTGAACTGCTCGTGGCCGGCCAGGAGACGCTGAGCCGGCTACTGGCCGAGGGCATCGCCGAAGCGCCCGAACGTGCCACACCCCTCGAGGCGGTCGCCGCCGGCCTCGAACGCGCCTCGGCGGCAATGGGTCCCATGAACCGCGAGCTCGCACCCCGTCTGAAGGCGGCCGTCGCCGCCAGCGCCGAACTACAGGAGCGCGACGCCCTCAAGAGCGTCGGGCTGGCCGCCGCGATGACCGAGGCGCTCATCGCGCGCGGTGTACCGGATCCGACCGCGGCCCTCGCCAGTGAGCTGGGAGTTCTCGCCTTCAAACGCGGGTTCGCCGAATGGACCGACGGGGAGCGGGACGCCTCGGACGAACTGGCGCGGCATGTTCTCTCGGCGTTGGACGAATTGCGGGCGGCGAGCGCAGCGCTGGGCTGAGTCCGCCCGAGCGACACCCCGGTCCGATCAACCCTGCCGGGCGAAGGGTTCCGCGGTCGGCTCGGGCACGATGGCATCGGAATCCGCTCGAACCCGCGGACTTCGGAGATGGGCCCGGTAGAACTCCATGTGCGCGAGAGCCGCTGTCTCCCAATCATATCGGTGTGCGAGTGCCCTGCCACGGTCGATGCGCGCCGTGTCGCGCGGCAGGTTCTGTGCCATCGTCGCCGCCATTCCGGTCGGATCGGTGGCGTAGGAGATCGCGTCGCCGAAGACCTCCCGAAGCACCGGAAGCTCGCGAGCGACCACCGGAACCCCTGCGGCCAAGGCCTCCATGGCCGCCAGTCCGAACCCCTCCTTGGTGGAGAAGAACGGAACCAGCGCGGCTCCGGCGACGAGTGCGGGCAGCGCGTCGTGGGCGACCGTGCCGAGGATGACGGGCCGGATGCCCAGTTCGGTTGCGCGCGCGTCGAATCGAGCCCGGTACTCGCGGTAGTCGAAGAGGGTTTCACCGCCCGCGAAGGCGAGGCGCAGCTGGGCGTGGTCGCGGCGGAGCAGCGCGAAAGCCTCCAGCAGATCGATACTGCCCTTGCGAGGTTCGATGCCACCCAGGGCCAGGATGTAGGGACCGAGGCATCGCTGCCAGCTGCGACGGGCGGTCGATGCGGTGACCGAATCGCTTGCGGCGGAGGCGAATCGGTCGTACTCGACGCCGTTGGGGATCACGACGGGGCGCAGATTCCAGCCGGCGTGAACCTCCGCGGCGACCGCGGCGGAGACGCAGATATGCGCATAGGGGTCGGTGATGGCACGGTCGTGGCAGCGGGCCAGTTCGGGTGTGGTGAAGGTATCGAGGTGATGGATGGTGCGAACGCATCGGCCGACCGCGTTGGCGCTGATGCAGTCCTGGGCATGGACGATGTCGTAGTCCACGGGAGTGAACGCGGCGCGTAAAACACTGATGGAACGCAGAATTCGCGTCCCGACCGCTTCGCCGTCGATGGCTTCGAAGGGCACCACACGTACCGTCACAGTTGGATCCACCGGGCGGAAGAATCCCGCGTCGCCGCCCCGGCCCAACGTCCACACCGTGACCTCCGCACCGAGACGCGCGAGCGCCTCGGCGAGATTCAGTGTGTGGACCACCCCGCCTCGCGGCTTGGTCGAGTAGGTGAGCAGTGCGATGCGCATCAGTAACCGCCTTTACCGGTCATCAGATTGTGGTAGGCGTCGACGCGGCGTTCCGCGAGATGCCGCAGCACCCGGCGCGCCCGCTCCACCTCCGCGTCGACGTCGATATCGGCCACCGCGAGGCCGCCCTTGGACCAGGTCTTGGCCAGGATGTCGCCACCCGGGCCCACCACCTTGGCCTGGCCGAGGAACCGCAGCGATCCGGTGATGCCGGTCTGATTGGAGGACGCGAGCACGACCTGATTCTCGGCCGCGCGAGCCTGGTCGTAGAGATCGAACAGACGCGATTGGCGGTCGTTGGGCATCCGGGAGGCGCGGTCGGTGACACTGGCCGGCCACGCGGACAGCGCCGCGATCGTGCGCGCACCGTCGAGGGCCAGGGTGCGCGCGGATTCGGGGAACGTCTTGTCGTAGTCGATCAGCATGCCGAGGCGGCCGACCGGGGTGTCGAAGGCGCAGAAGCGATCCCCGGCGGAATAGGCCAGGTGTTCACCGGCGGGCTGGTGGACCTTGCGATGGCGGCCGAGTACGCCGTCGCCGGTCAGACAGACCGCCGCGTTGTAGCGCGTGCCGTCACAGTGTTCGGCATAGCCGACGCAGATGGTCATGGCCCCGGCCAGCCGGCACAGCAGGCGGATCTCCGGACCCTCGGGATCGATGGCCTCCGGCCCGGTGGCGGGATCCGGGTTGCGGAGGTCGCCGATATAGCCGCCGAGCGTCGCGTCGGGCAGCACGAGCAGGTCGACGCCGTCGGCGGCGAGCCGGTCGACGATGCCGGTGATCTTGTCGAGGGCGCGGGCGATGCCGGTGCCGAAATGAGCGGCGACGGCGGCGATCCGGGTGACGGCCATGAGAATCCGGTTCAGGCGGCGGCGGTCGCGCGGGCGGTGACAGTGATCCGATCCGCGAGATATTCGGCATCGCGGGCGACGGCGGCGAACCGGCCCGATCCCCACGTGTGCAGCCAGGGCAGGCCGAGGAAGTACAGGCCCTCGACGGAGGTGACACCGCGATTGTGGCAGGGATGGCCCTCGCCGTCGAATACCCCGACGCGCAGCCACCGGTAGTCGGTCCGGAAACCGACCGACCACACCACCGACGTGATTCCGCTTGCGGTCAGGTCGATTTCGGTCACTTCGTGCTCGGGACGCCACACCGGCCGGTAGCGCGGTTCGGTGGGCGCGTCGATACCCGCACGATCGATGTAGTCGTCGATGGAATCCTTGATGCTCTCGGCAACGGCATCCGCGGCGTCGAGCGAGGATTCCAGCGACGGGGCGAAACATGCTGTGCCGCCCGAGATATCGGCCATCCGCCCATAGAGGCGCATGCCCTCGAGGGCGAAGCGGCGCAGGTCGATATCGCGCCCGCCGTCGCGGCCGGTCACGTAGTGGTTGGTGTTCTCGCGCTTGCCCAGCCCGCCGGGCTGATCCTCGATGGGAATGTCGTAGTGGCCCATATCCTGCAGCCATGCCACACAGTCGCGTCCACGGTAGAAGCGGGCCACTCTAGGCGCGCTGCCCACCGCCAGATGGACTTCGCGACCGGCCAGGTGCAGGTCCTCCGCGATCTGGGCGCCGGACTGCCCGGTGCCGACGACGAGAACGGCTCCCTCGGGAAGGTCTGCGGCACTGTGGTATTCGGCGGAGTGCACCTGCCGAATCGAGCCGGGCAGCCGTTCGGCGAAGCGCGGCACGGTCGGGATGTGATATCCGCCGACGGCGACCACGACCTGATCGGAATGCACCGGCCCACCGGTCGTTTCGATATCGAACCCGCCGCCCGCGGCCACGGTCACCGCGGTGACGGCCACCCCTTCGCGCACCGGCGGATCGAAGGTGTCGGCGTAACCGCGCACCCAGGCATAGACCTCGTCACGGGTCATGAAACCGTGCGGCTGCGGGCCGGTGTAACCGTATCCGGGCAGCACGCACTGCCAATTGGGAGTGACGAGCGTGAAATTGTCCCAGCGGTTGTCGCGCCATTCGTGCGCGATGGTGTCGCGTTCGAGCACGAGATGATCGATCCCGCGCCCGGTCAGATGCCAGCTGATGGACAGCCCAGCCTGCCCGGCGCCGATCACCACCACCTCGTGGTGTTCGATCGAAAAGGGTTGCGGAGTCACGGTTTTCCTCCGGGAGTCGCGGCGGGTACGGACGGCGGGGTCATCTCAGGCATGTGCGGCCGCCAATTCCTCCGGCAGCGACGGCTGTCCGACGACCCCGTGGCGCGCGACCACGCTGTCGTAGACTTCCGGCCGCCGGTCCCGCAGGTTGTACATGCCGCCGCCGCGGGCCAGCCCGAGTGCCCGGCCGACATCGACCGTGGCGGTCGCCAGTCCCGGCGCGGTGCCGGTGGTGGCGAGTATGTCGCCGCCCGGCCCGACGATCTTGGCGCTGCACACGAACCGCAGCGAGCCGAAGGTGCCGGCCTGGTTGGAAGCGATCCACACCACCTGGTTCTCGACGGCGCGGGCGCGGTCGAAGATGTCGAAGCGCTGGGTCCAGCGGTCGTCCTCGAGGCGTTCGGCGGTGGCGGTGCGGGCGGTCGGCCACGCCGAGAGCGAGGTGATGATCTCCGCGCCGTCCAACGCCAGGGCGCGCGCGGCCTCGGGGAAGGCCTTGTCGTAGCAGATCTGCATCCCCATCCGCCCGATCGGCGTGTCGAAGGCGTGATACTCCGAACCGGCGGCGTAACAGAGGTTTTCGCCCAGCGGCTGATGCACTTTGCGGTAGGAGCCGAGGATGCCGTCGCCGGACAGCGTCACCGCGGCGTTGTAGCGCAGCTCGCCGTCGGCCTCGCAGAAGCCGAGGGTGACGACGAGATCCCCCGCCATAGCGGCGATCCGCGCCAACTCGGGCCCGTCCAGGGCGAGGGCGGGCGGCAGGCTGCGCAACCGGCGTTGCCGGGCCTCGTCGTTCTCGGCGCCGCCGCCCAGACTGGGCAGATAGCCGCCGAGACATGCCTCGGGCAGGACCAGCAGCCGGCTACCGCGAGCACGAGCCTGCCCGATCAGTGCCGAGATGGTGTCGTAGCAGGCCTCCATATCGCGGCCGAATTCGGCGGCGGCCACGGAGATGGTCAATTCGGTCATGAGATACCCAATCCGGTCACGGTGCCGGGCACCGCTGTGGTGGTGGTTCCGTCCGGCCAGCGCAAACGCACGCCGGGTTCGGAGGTGAGGACGCCGCATACCGCGGAGGTGGCGGGTCCGGTGGGGCCGGTCGCGGATCCGGGGCGGTCGGCGGTGAGCATGGCGAAGCCGGGGAAGCAGGTGATCCATTCGGCCGGCGCGGTATTCGCCGGACGCGGCATCCGGGCCACGTCGAGCACCGCGCCGACACCCGATGCTTCGGCCAGCATGCCCGCCGTACCGGCGATCCCGGCCATGCTGACATCCTTCGCGGCCGCCGGCGCGGTGTCGGCGACGAACCGGCCCAGCGCCCGCAGCTCGTCTCCGGTGCGGTAGGAAGACGAATCCCATTGCTGCCCCGTATATCCGGCGCGCCAGCGGCCACCGAGATCCGCGGTGAGCCGAAGTTCGTGGCCTGCCCGGCCCCCGCCACCGGGAACGGGCCGGGCGGTGCGACCCAATGCGGTCACTGCCAGTGCGGCCGGGCCGATCTGGGTATGCCCGCCCAATACGGGCACACCCCAAGTGTCGGCGGCCCGCGCCAGGCCGCGCAGGATGCGGGTGAGCAGCGAACGGGTCGGTGCCGCGACCGCGTCGAGCAACCCCACGGGTTCGGCGCCCATCGCGGACAGATCGTTGAGATTCACCAGGGCCGCGCACCAGCCCGCCCATTCCGGATCGCGTTCGACCATCGAGGCGATGATGGCGTCACATGCGGCGACGAGATCGCTGCCCGGCACCGGCGCACCGTCATCGCCGCGAAAGTGTCTGCCGCCCAGGGCAGATGGATCATTCCCGAGAGTGGTCAGCAGCGGGCCCAGCATCGCCTTGGTCGAGCGCGTGAGCCGGTCGATGCGGTCGATGGGCCAGCGCACGCGAACGTGCGGTGCGCCGCCGAACGTGGTGTCTCCCAGCGGAATCCAGCCGAGGTGGGTAAACAGCGCGGCGTATCGGTGCTGCACCGTCGCCTCGAAGCGCAGCACGTTGTTGCTCTCCGCGTAGGCGCAGGCCGCGCGTACGAGGGCATTGCCCACCCCGCGCGTGCGGCGGCCACAGTCCACGACCAGCCGGCTGCCGGCCCACCAGCCGAGATCCTCGGCGGTGGCGGGCGCCAGGCGCACACCACCCAGCACAGTGCCGTCCGACGCCAGTGCGACCAGCACGACGGTGCGCGGATGATCGTCGATATCGTCGGCATCGCTACCCTGGAACAGGCCCTGTTCGACCACGAAGCTCTCGCGCCGCAGCGTTCGATAGGCGGCCAGCTGCCGGGAATCCGCCGGGCGAATCAGGAAGCCGCCGGGCGGTTCCTTCGGGTTCGGATGCCCGGACAGCACACAGTAATCGGGAGACGGCCTGCCGGATGCCACAGATCCCTCGAGCCACCAGCGCGGCGTGTCGATCGTCGTCATCTCAGCCTCCCGCGGTGCGCAGCACACTGCACGCGCCGCATGCCGCGCACCCGGCCGCCTGATCGGCGCCGCGCATCCCAGCGCGCCGCAGTTCGGTTGCGACCCTTCGCGTTACGTCCTCGAGCAGCGCCGGTGAGGGTGCGCTCGCGTTGTCGACGTCGACGGCGAGGGTTCCGGCGAGCGGCCGGAAGGGAACGATGAAGGGGTACACACCCATCGCGATCAATTCCCGTGCCCCACCGACCAGTTCGTCGGGATCCTCGCCGAGCCCTACCAGGAGATAGGTCGACACCTGGTTGCGCCCGAACACCCGCACCGCCTCGGTCCACGCCGCCCGGTAATCCGCGAGCGGCACCGTCGATTTGCCCGGCATCCAGCGCGCACGGACCCGATCGTCGAGCGATTCGACATGAATGCCGATGGATTCCGCTCCCGCCGCCCGCAGCTCCGCGAGGACCGACAGATCCCCGGGTGGCTCACACTGCACCTGAATCGGCAGCTGCGGCACGGTGCGCTTCACCGCCCGCACACAGCGCGCGAGATGTCGTGCGCCACGGTCCTTTCCGGCGGTGGTGCCGGTGGTCATCACCATCTGCCGCACCCCGTCGAGCCGGACCGCGGCGGCCGCGACCTCGGCAAGGTGCTCGGGCCGCTTGACCGCGACGGTCGTGCCCGCCGCCAGCGACGCCTCGATCGCGCAGAATCGGCAACGTTGGTCCTCGCCGTATCGAATGCACGTCTGGACCACCGTCGTCGCGAGCACATCCGTGCCGTGCAGCCTCGCGATCTGCTCGTAGCCGATGCCCTCGGCGGTGCGCAGGTCGTAGAACCTGGGCCGCCGCACCGGCTCGACGGTGACGCCGAGATCGGTGCCGTCGCGCAGCAGACGATCCCCGCTCAGCGTGTAGGGGCTGTCGGATCGGATGGGAATGGCAGCGCCGGCACCCCCGAACGACACATGACCGTCGTCGCTGGGCCCGGCTCCGGAACGGCGCTGCACCGGCACATCGACGCGAATACCGAGTAGCGCCAGGTCTACTCGCGTGGATACCTCGGTCATGCCGGCCGCCTACACCTGATAGGTGGAGTTGATGATCGCGCCCTTGCGTGCGTAGTAGATCAGCGCATCCTGCACATCCAGCGGATGCGCGGGAATGACCCCCTCGATCAGGTCCTCCTCGCGGGCCCCGTGCAGAGCCAGGCCGAAGCGGCAGGCGAATACCTTGCCGCCCTCCTTGATGAAGGTCGACAGCGCGTCGTTGATGTTCTGCTCACCCGGAAAACCGCTGTCCCCAGTGGTCGGGAATCCGCGGTTGGCGATGCAGTTGATCGCACCCGGCCCATAGAAGTAGATCGCCGACTCGAACCCCTTGCGCAGCGCCCGAGTCGCCTGCAGGACGGCCACGAAACTCACCGACGACTCGTGCGCGATCCCGTGCACCAGGGTGAAGTATGTTTCCCCGGCCTCGGCCTGATAATCGGGAAAGATTTTGGTGGCGCCATAGATATTGGTGCCTTTCGGCAGCGCCGGATGCGGAATCTCGGACAGCGATTTCGCGATGTTCTCCTCGATCGCCTTGTCGATCTCGGAGGTGGTTTCGGTGGGTGCGGACATGCTTGTCTCCTGGGGATGTGACGAGGACCGGTGAGGAATCGAGGTGATTCACCGATGGGTTCAGTTCACGCCCCAGGTGTTTCGTGATGGTCACATCCGGAGTAATACGACGTTGCCGGGTCTTCACCGTCTACGATCGTGATTCAGCGCTGATAATCTGTTGTGCGGCAACATGTCTCGACGCACCCGGCATCCGAATACGTGGAATTTCGGAAGGCGGATGCCCTGCCGCGTAATCAACGTGCTGGGATTTCTCTCCCGCCGTTAACATTCGGCTGCCGTGGCAAGAGCCGATTTGTAACAGGAGCGTCATCGACGCGGCTGCCGGCCGGGCTCGGGCAGATGGTTGTCGCCCGGAATACGATGCCGATGCGGTCAGGCTTCGGGAATTCGATCGCCGATCTCGCCCGTGCGTGCGGTGCCAGGTTCCCATCCGGGCGGCCCGAACAAATATCCGGCCCATTCGCGAATTCGCTTGGTGGAGCGCAGATCCCGCCACAAGGCGCCGAATTCGTAGTACTGGAGCGTGAGGACGTTCGAGCTGTCGATGTTCTTCGTGAGTCCGTAGGTGGGGCGGAAGGTCTCCGCGCGGAAGGTGCCGAACATGCGGTCCCACAGAATCAGGATGCCACCGTAATTACGGTCCAGATACTCCCGATCGCTGGCATGGTGCACGCGGTGATGGGAGGGGGTGTTGAAGACGAATTCGAACGAGCGAGGGAGTTTTCCGATGGTCTCGGTGTGCACCCAGAACTGGTAGACGAGGTTGAACGACCAGGCCGTGAAGATCATCCACGGCGGCACACCCAGGAGCGGCAGCGGAACCCAGGCCAACAGTTCGAACCACGGATTCCACTTCTGGCGCAGTGCGGTCGCGTAGTTGAAGTACCGGCTGTTGTGGTGCACCTGATGCGCCGCCCAGACCACCCGGACTCGATGCGCGAGCCGGTGATAGGCGTACCAGAGCAGATCCACCGCGAGCATGACTGCCACCCACGACAGCGGGTTGCGCGGGTCGACGTGCCAGGGGGCGTGCACGTACAGCACGGCATAGCCTATGAGTGCGGCGAATTTCGCGGCACCGCTGACGAAGAGTGAGACGAAGCCCATGGTCAGGCTGGTCCGCGCGTCGATCACGTCGTAGCCGGCGCGGTCCTCGGCGTGACCGCGCAGGGCGGCGATCTCCAGGACCATCGCGAGCACGAAGAACGGAACCGCGTAGGTCACCGGCTGGTTGATCTGTTCCCACAGGGTCATCGCAGGCACTCTCCGGAACGATTATATGACCCTACGGTCACTTCATTGAAAGTGACCGTAGGGTAAGTTCGGGCGCATGTCAACGGCCGCCGGACTCGGAACCAAGGGCATGCCCGCGCAGGACCGTCGCGAGGAGATCCTGATCGCCGCCATGCGGGAGTTCGCCGAACGCGGATTCGCCGCGGTGTCGATGGTGTCCATCGCCGGGCGCGCGGGCATCTCCAAGGCCCTGGTCTACCAGCACTTCACCTCGAAGGAACAGCTCTACGCGGAGTGCCTGACCGCGCTGGCCGACCCGCTCCTGGAGCGCCTCGACGACGAAATGGACCCCGCCACAGCACCTTTCGCGATGCCAGGCAACGCCTTGCGCGGCCTCTTCGACACCCTCGGCCCAGACCGAACCGCCTGGCGGATCATCCACGACCCGACCGCACCGCCGACCGGTGCGGTGGCGGACCTGGTACACGGCTACCGCCACCGGATCGCCGCACACGCCGACTCGGGCGTACGCCGGTTCCTCGACGCCCTGGGCGACACCGACGAACGCGATATCGAAGCCCTCGCCGGCATCTGGACCGCCGCGGTCGACGCGGTAATGGCCTGGGCGCGAGCACATCCCGAAGAATCGGCCGCCGACCTGACCGCCCGCTTCACCCGTTTGATCGAGATCGTCTTCTCGATCGGAGCAACCCGCTGAAACGGCTCGTGTAGAACCATCGAACTCGGCGCGCCGAGCACGCGCATCCTGGTCGAAGTAGGGGACCGAAACAGGGAGGATCGGATGACGGCAAGGGGTCCGGACCCGACGAGTGCGGCTCCGGGAGACCGCTCGGCTGGGATCCCGCCGCAGTATCGCCTGCGCGACCTCTGGATCATCCGCCACGGCGAAAGCCGAGCCAATGCCGCGTTCAGCGCCGGCGCCGACGAGCCCTTCCCCGGCAGCGACTGCGATGTCGAGCTCTCGCCCACAGGGTACGAGCAAGCCGCCGGGCTCGGACGCTGGCTGGCCGGGCTGGACCCGGAGCGAGCGCCGCAGCTGGTGGTGTGCTCACCGTATCTGCGCGCGCAACAGACCTGGGCGGCGATGGCGCGCACTGCCGAAGGCACCGGCGCCTTACCCATGGTGACCGACGAACGCTGCCGTGACCGCGAGATGGGAATCTTCGAACTCTTTCCGCCGCAAGCCATTCGACGCCGAGCGCCGCAGGAGTTCGAGCGCCGCGCCCGCCTCGGCGAATGGTTCTATCGGCCGCCGGGTGGGGAATCGCCGGCAGATGTCGCGCTGCGGATGCGTGATCTGCTCACCGAACTCGACCGAACCACCGCCGAGCGGATTCTGATCGTCGCCCACGACGCGATCGTCGTCACCGCAGCACACGTCCTGGCCGGTGTGGGTGCGACGTCACCGGCTGATATGCCGCCGGTGCCGAACGCCTCGATCACGCACTGGCACAACGGCGAGCACCATCTGCGGCTCGCCGCATGGGGCATTACGACATCCGCGCGCGACAATACGATGCCGGGGACCATCGACGAGTGAGCGGGGCGCGACCCACTCGCCCGTTCAGGTGAACAGCGCGGCACGCGCGGCCGTCAGAGCCACCTTCGCGGCGGCGTCCGCGGTGCCGTCGTCCACCCGCTCTCCGGTGATCAGAACGCGGAAGTAGATCGGCGCCACCAGCGTTTTGATCATCTCCGCCGGATCGGTGCCTTCGGGTAGCTCCCCGCGAGCGATCGCGCGCGTCACCACCGGCAGCGTTTGCCGAATCCGATCGCGGAAGACATGGCGTGCCGAGTTCGGGGGTGCGGGCAGGCCCGCGGCGGTGGACACCAGCACGGCCAGAATGGCTCGCCCGGAGGCGCTGTCGGCCCAGGCGACGAGGCTGCGCGCCAGCGCGCGGAGATCCTCGTCGACCGAACCGGTATCGGGAATGGGAATTTCCGCCGCGACACTCTCGGCCAGCGCCTCGGCGATCAGGCTGTCGCGGTCGGGCCATCGCCGGTAGACGGTGGTCTTGTGCACTCCGGTGCGCTGGGCGACGTTGTCGATCGTGAACGCGGCGTATCCGCGTTCGCTCAGCTCGTCGACGGTGGCGGCGAGCACGGCGGCGCGGACCTTCGGTCCACGTCCCAGAGGCGCGGACGAACTCATTGCAACTCCTAGTTGCGATATCGCGGACGGGCGGGCATGCTGACGATATCGCAACTCGATGTTGCGATACTCAGATGGGAGTCTCGATGCTGTCGAAACTTGTCCGGGGAGCCGCACTCCTGTTCCCCGGTCTGCTGGCCGGAGCGTTCGGCTACGGCGCCGTCAATGTGCTGTACGCGTTTCGTGAAGTGCCCCTTGATGTTCGGTTCACGTTCCATGTCGCGCTCATGCGAGTCAACGGCCCGGTCATGCAATCGCTGATGGCGCTGGCGGTGCTCGGTACCTTGGTGCTCGCGGTGCGATCGCGGGGAGGGCAGCGTCGGATCGCCGCGAGCGCGACGGTGCTGGTGTTGCTCTCCTTCCTGGTGACGCGATTCGGGAACGTGCCGATCAATCAGCAGATCAAACGGTGGGCGGTAGGCACCCCGCCGGCGAATTACGCCGATATCCTGCGACGCTGGGAACTGTTCCATTTCACCCGAACCGGTTGCGCCGTAGCCGCATTCGTTCTGGTGATCGTCGCGGTGGTCGGATTCGCCGCGGCCGACGACGGCATCCGCCGGAAGGACAATCCGCATCGGTCGCCCTCGCGACGCGACTTCCGCAATCGCATCGTCGTCACCGCCCATCGCATCGGCCTGCCGTTCGGCCCCATCCACCTGCTCACCGTTGCGGGTCGTTCGACGGGAATTCCCCGGACCACGCCCGTCGCCCCGATACAGCTCGACGGCGACCGGTACCTCGTGCAGGCCTATCCGAACGCCGAATGGGTCGAGAATGCCCGCGCGGCAGGACGCGGTGTGCTCGCTCGCGGCCGGAAATCCCGGGTCGTGAATCTGATCGAAGTGCCCGAACCGCAGCGCCAACCCATGCTGCGTGCGTTTCCTGTGCAAAATCCCAGGGGTGCACAAGCTTTCGTCAGGAATGGTCTGGTCGAATCCGGCTCGCCGGACAGCTTCGCGGACGCGGCGGGCCGCTGCGCCGTCTTTCGCATAGAGCCGGTCTCCTGAGGCCGAATGTCGTCGCCGGTGCTGTATTCGGAGAGGAACCAATGATCCGCACGTCGTTTACGCCCGTCACCGGGCATGCCCTGGGAGTCGTTGCCGACGGCACCGTCAAAATAGTGCTCGCCGCCGTCTACATCATCGGCGCCGAATCGCTGAGTCATCGACTCGGTGTCGCCACCTGGCTCATGATCGCCTGCGCCGCAGCCCTGCTCATCGCAGGCGCCGGTGAATTCGCACACCTGCGCAGCCGCCCGATGAGCACAATTATGCGGCTCATGATCGGCTACGACACCGGCTGGACGGTTGTCACCCTCGTCGCCCTGCTGCTGGCATGGCAGGGGAACAGGACGGGCGGCGAACTCTGGATCGGTTATCAGACACTCGCGCCCCTCCTCTTCGCGGCTCTGCTCGGGGTGGCAGGCGACCGGAAATCCGAATCCGATCAGGTCGGCGCCGGCAACTCCGGCTCCGCATGATCGCTTCCTGGCGTGCGCTCCGTCGCGGGAGAGGAGCCGCATCTCAAACCCGACTCGTCCGTATGTACTGATGAGTAATGACGGCTTCGGTAATTCATTGTCTTACAACGCTTTCGACTGATGTAAGGTACTGTGCCTCTGGCGCCGCGATCGGTGGAGGCGTCGGATCGCTCGGATAATCGTTGTCTTACAGTGGAATCGAGATACGTGCGTGAATCACAAGCTCTGGTTGCTCGGTCGTTCTGTCACCGTCGGAACCCGGATGCTGGGCGAGAAGATTCACGGACCCAGATTGCGCTCCCTCGCCGACGTGCCGATCTCCGGTGACAAGATCACCCCCGAATGGCTGACCGCGGTGCTGTGCCGCGATGTTCCCGGGGCCGAGGTGTCGGGCTTCGAGACGTCCAACGGCAGCAGCGGCACCTCGACGAGGGTGGCGATCACGGTCGAATACAACGATGTGGGGACCCGGGCGCAGTTGCCGACCCGCTTGTTCGCCAAGACCACCACCAGTTTCAGCCAGCGGATCCTGCTGGGCGGCGGAAAGATGATCGACGGGGAAACCCGGTTCTTCCGCGACTTCCGCCCCGCCGTCGACATCGAGGCGCCGATCGGATACTGGGGCGCGTCCGACCCGGCCTCGTGGCGGTCGATCGCCCTGATGGAGGACATCGCCGCGACTCGCGGCGCCGTCTTCAGCGAGCCCACCGCCTCGATCACCCGCGAGCAAGCCGAGGATCTGGTCCGCAATCTCGCCCGCCTGCACGGCACCTTCTGGGAATCCGAGGCGATCGACGTCCTCAACACCCCGGCGTACATGCTCGATGTGTATCTGTCCGCGATCGATATGAAGAAGCGGTGCGAAGTGGGCCTGCGCCGCGCGGAGGAGGTTGTTCCGCCCGCCCTGCACGGCAGCAGCGAACGGCTGTGGGCCGGCGTCGAGCGGGCGGTCACCATCGCGACCGAAGAGGTTCCGCCGACACTGCTGCACGGCGATCCCCACATCGGGCAGACCTACCGCACGAGCGCCGGCCGCATGGGTTTCGTGGACTGGCAGGTCGTGATGCGGGGCGGATGGGCACACGATTTCGCGTACACCGTCAATTCCGGCTGCGAGCCGGAAGACCGCCGACTATGGGACAGGGACCTGCTGGCGGCCTACCTGGACGAACTGGGAGAGGCCGGCGGCAAGCCCCCGGCCTTCGAGGACGCCTGGTTGCTCTACCGGCAGCAGTCGCTGTTCGCCTACGCCGCATGGGCTTTCACCATCGGGCGTGCGAGTTATCAGCCCAAGATGCAGTCGAACGAAACCTGCCTGACCCTGTTACGGCGCATCACCACGGCCATCGACGACAACGATTCGCTGGGCGCCCTCGGCGTCTGACGCACCAACGCTTTACCACGAATGATCATCGTGCTGCCGATGGTCGTCCCGGCCAGGGTCGTCCGGTGCGACTACCGCAGCCTTCGACGCGCGCGACATCGCGTCATGCAGTTCGACGCAGCGTGCGATACGACAACTGGAGTGGTTGATGACTACGTCACAGTTCCCGACCCGCCCGACGATGTGTCCCGTTGCCCACGGCTCTCCGACGAGTTCCGACGGCCCGCGAGTCCCGCTGTTCACCCCGGATTTCTCCGACGACCCGCACCGCGTCTACCGCGAAATGCGCAGCCGATACGGCTCGCTCGCGCCCGTCGAACTGGCGCCGGGCGTGCCCGCGACGCTGGTGATCGGCTACCGCACCGCGGTGCGAATTCTCAACGACCCCGAACACTTTCCCGCAGACCCGCGCGTGTGGCAGCAGACCGTGCCCTCGGATTGCCCGATCCTTCCGCTGCTGGAATGGCGCCCGATGGCCAGCAGAAGTTCCGGTGCCGATTTCCACCGCTACCGTGAGGCCATTACCGCCGGTATCGACGCCGTCGACCTGCACTCGTTGCGCGCGGCGGTCGAGAAGGCCACGCTTCCCCTGATCAACAGCTTCTGCCAGGACGGCAAGGCGGAACTGATCACCCAGTACATCTACCCCCTCGCATTCGAACTCGTGAACGTGATGCTCGGTTGCCCGCCCGAGATCGGCGCGCAGGTCGCGGCCGGAACGGCCAAACTGCTCGAAGGCGTCGACGCCGAACAGGGCAACCGCATCCTCGGCGAGGCGCTGATGAGTCTGGTGCGCCTCAAACGAGCCACCCCGAGCAACGACATCACCTCGGTACTGCAACAACACCCGGCCGCCCTCGACGACACCGAGGTCTCCCACCACGTCTCCCAGATCTACGGCACCGGAATCGAATTCGAGCTGAACCTCATCGCCAACACGTTGCTGCTGGTCCTCACCGACAACCGATTCGGCGGCAGCGTGCTCGGCGGCAATCTCTCCTCCCGCGACGCGGTCGACGAGGTGTTGTTCAACGACCCGCCGCTGGCGAACCTCCTGATCACCTACCCCCGCCAGCCCATGCTGATCGACGACGTCTGGCTACCCGCCAATCAGCCGGTTGTCATCAGCATGGCCGCCTGCAACAACGACCCCGTGATTCGCAGCGACGATATGACGGGCAACCGATCGCACCTGGCCTGGGGCATCGGCCCGCACGCCTGCCCCGCGCAGTCGATCGCGTATCTGATCGCTCAGGAAGCGATCGACCAACTCCTCGACGCCCTCCCCGAAATCGAGCTCGCGACGGATGCGCCGAGCTGGCGACCGGGACCGTTCCACCGGGCCTTGACCGCTTTGCCGGTGACATTCCCGCGGACCGAGCCGCTGAATTTGAACAACAAGCCGGCAATGCCGGGGTGAGAGCCGAGCAGGCCGAGGATCGCGCGACCACTGCTATTCGGACATGGAGTCCACGGCCTTCCCGATTCGAACGAGGCTGGTCGCATACCGTTCGTCGACGCTGGTTCGCGCGCTGACGACCTCGACGATCTTCTTTCCGATGCTCTCGAGTTCCGCCAGGCTGGACAGGATGTCCTGTTTCCGCGCCGACGCGAAATCGACGAGCGCCGGTCCGCTCTGCCAGCCTTCGTTCGCTTGCCGCGCCGGTTCGATCTCATCGAATTGTTGCTCGAGCCGGGTTCGGGATTCATTGCTGTTGGTGGAGATGTCCACCCCGGCCTGTTGCGCGGTGGCCGGGTCGATACAAACGTCTGTCATGATGAAGCCCTGTCAGAAGAACGCTTCGCACGGATGGTAGCGAGGCGAGATCGGTTCGTCGGTATTCGATTGCAGCAGCGCGGATCCCACGACCAACGCGTAACCGACGCTGATGATCATCGCCGACGCCGCGACGACGATCGCAAGGACCCTTCCCGAGGTCGAGGAGAATCGCGCGGCGGCGACGATGAACACCACTGCCGCTGCGGCAGCACAGATCAAGAGGGCCGTCGCGGCCCAGCTGGAGGCGGTGGCGGCCGTCGGAACGGGAATGCTTCGCGCACAATGCGATTCGAGAAGAACGTCCGTCCGCTCCGCGAGTTTGTGATCGGCCACCACCAGTAGGAGAACGGCAGATGCGAAGCAGGCGAGGAAGATCGCGGCGGCCACGATCGCGGGGCGTTTCAACTACCAGGTCTCCTTCGGCCGAATGATCCGCACGTTCTGTGTGCCGCCGTCCTGATTCGAGAATCCGATCCGGTCGGTCAGGCTGAAGTCCTTCCCGTTGGTGGTGTGCTGGGAGTAGAGGATGTCGCCGTTGGGAAGCACCGCGGTGACCACTGCCGTGTGGTGCGCTTCGCCCGGCTTGTAGTCGCCGACGTTCTGCGTGTGCTCCCAGTAGACGAGATCACCGGGTTTCGCGCCGGCGGTCCCGACCTCCTCCGCCCCATTGTTCAGGAAGAAGTTCTTCTCCTTCTCGGCATTGAACCAGGTATCGCTGTGGCTCAGTCCCTGCAGGGAACCGGGCCCCGGCGGGTCGAAGTTGATTCCCGCGGCCCGGCTGCGGTTCCAGCCGTCCGAATCGGTGGTCAGGGTGCCTTTGTAGTCGAGGCCGGCCGACGCGAGGGTGGTGGAAACGAAGTTCGCGCAGTTGTTCTGGAACTTGTCGATCGAGGTATCGTTCGCGTGGTCGCGAGCGAACTGCACCGCCTTCACAGCGTTGTAGCCGTTGGAACCCTCGAGCTCCTTCTGCACGCCGTCGGGGATTCCGTTGAGGTCGTGAAGTTCGACCGGCACCGCCAACATGAGTTGTTTGCGCCGATCGACGGCCAGCGAGTCCCACCACGCCTTCACCACATCGGGGGGCTGGCCCTGCGGCAGGGTCTCGCGAATGGCGTCGAGTGCGTCGGCCACTGCCGCGGACTGCTGTTTCAACGCATCGTCGAGCGAGCTGGTGTCGACGTTGATATTCAGATTGCGCAGCGCGCCGGCGACTTCCTGGTCGGCCCGATCCGCCGCATCGATCGCATCCTTGATCAGCGCGTTGTACCGCCGGCAGTCATCCGCCGCGGTCGCCGGATCGTGATGCCCGGCAGGTACGACCAGAACGTCGCCCTCGAGCTCCAGGCCCGCGACCGTCCCCGCCGTGATCGCCGAACCGGCCTGTGCCTGCGCGATCCGAGGCGCGTCTTCCAACGTGTCCAGCGCGGTGACGGCACCTCGCAGCAGGACGCCGATCTCCTCCAACTTTCCCGTGACATCGGAGATCCGCCCGCGCACGAGCTCACCCAGATAGTCGGTCCAGGATTCCTCGAGCCGCCGCGATCCATTGGCATGGATCTCGGCGACGGCCTCCTCGCAGTCCTTGGCCGCCGCCAGCAGATCATCGGCCGCGGCCTGCCAGCTGCCCGGATCGGCGTACCTGAGTTGATGCAGATCCATGACCGTCCCCCCGTGCTTTGATGGTGGCCTGAGGGTAGTCAAAGCGCCAAAAACGGGCAAATGGAACAAATTTGGTGGCGCGGCGATCTCGGCCGGACGAACCGCACGCCGCCGGGCTATTTGCGGTGTCGGCCGGTATACCCCTCGGTCGACGGAGAATCCTGAGTATTCTCGCGACTGCCGGCCTCGCCGCCGGAGCCATCGGCCGCACCTTTGCCGATCCGGCGCGGTTTGGCGATCCGCCGGATGCCGGCGGCTGGGGCAGCTTCACCAGCTCGTTTCCGTCGCAGTTCGTCCAAGTCGACGACGCTCGCGTCCTGATCGCCGGGGCAGGCGTCATCCGCCGCAGGGCTCGAATCGCCCACCGCGGGGCCGTGCCACGCCGCAGCAGGGTTCACCGGCCATGCCCCGGTCTCCCGCTGCAATTCCGACCGCATGACGGGTCTGGTCGGCGGCGGATCGTTGACGCGGCTGCCCTCCGAACGCCACGTCTTGCGGGCGGGTTGGGCAGCGTCCTGCGCCACCCGCCGGGGACGCCGGGGCAGCTGGACAACCTTAGGCGCGCCCGCTCCGGTGTCCTTCGGTGCGGATCGCGATCCCGGTACTTCCTGGTCAGACATCGAATTACCGGGCGACGAGCGCCGCTGTCCCAGTCGCAGCGCCGGTCAGGTCGCCGAGTCGATGTCCACTTTTGTGGCTGATGGTGGTGCTCACGTCCCTATTGTCTCAGAGTGTCGCGGGTGGAAGCGAGGTCGGTGCGGTCGGGCGCGTGATGCTGTCGAACCGGCGTCGATCGGAGGGTGAACTAGCGGGTCGCTGATGTGGTTCCGCGGGCCGGGCTCGAGGTGGTGATGAGCCGTCGATCCGAATCATCGGAATCCGTAATCAGAGGCAGTGCGCGGGCGGAGCTGGGCTCCAGCTGCCGATACAGCCTGCGCCGATGTACGCGAGCAGATCGATCACGGTCGAACCGGTTTGCAGGACGACGGGTGCGTTCGCGGTGATCTGGTCAGCGTTGCTGTACTCCAACGGGATTCCGGTTTCTGCGCCGGCGATGCCCGCGGGAGCGATACCGAAGGCGGCGACTGCGACGACGAGGACGGCAAGCCGTTTCATGGTGTTCCTCTCGAACAACTGCATCAGGTTTCAGCGTTCGAGCCAGCATAGTGTGAAGTGATCATGTTTCGGAGTGATCGGGGACTTTGCGCAGATAGGCGGACCGGCTGCTTGCGAGGGTGAAGAGCTGTGGGGGAGCCGCGACCCAGCGGGCTGCGGTACGCCCTGATAACCGCCGGTGCATCAGTACCAGAAGAGGTCAGTTGCCCGCGGCGGTCGCGGAGTCAGCGCGCTCGCAACGCGTGAGCCAGCGCTATCGGATCGGCCCTTTAGACGTCGGCGCCGTGGTGTAGCAGTCGGTCGCTGGCCCGAAATGTTCACAGCCCTGGAAGGTCGGAAATTCTGACACATCGAGGGCGAGGCTCGGGAGCTGTCACAAATGCTGTCGAACCTGAGCGAGCCCACCCTGCCGGGCGATAGATTTGAATGGAAGTAGTTCAATTTTCCTGTGGGGCGGGAGGATTCGTTGCATCACACACGTATGTCCGGACCGGTATGCCGGGCTGTAACAGTCATGTCTGCCATATTCGCGCTCGCGATGTCGAGCGCGACCGCCGCGGCCGAGTCGGCTCCAGGGGAGTCGGACCCTGCGCCCGCGGCCTGCTCCCTGGCTGCCGCCTCGGTGACTCGCACCGTCAACGGTCAGCCCTACCTGCTGCGCGTTCCCAGCGGCCTGACCGGCGCCGCGCCACTGCTGGTCGCGCTCCACGGCGGCGGAAGCAACCCCAGCAGGCACGAAACCCAATCGGGCTGGACACCTTTCGCCGCACAGCAGAAATTCATCGTCGCCTACCCGCAAGGCGGCAAAGACGACGTCACCGACCCCAACCGCCCCGACGACCGCAGCTGGTACTTCGAAAACGGCAACCGGCACGACGTCGACTTCCTGCAACAGGTCATCGCCGACATCGAGAGCCACTGGTGCGTCGACACCAAGCGTGTCTATATGTCCGGCCACTCCAACGGCGGCCAAATGACCTCCCGCATGGCCTGCGCCGCATCAGCACAACTGGGCGCGGTAGCGATGTATGCCGGCGGCTCGCACGGCGGCTGCGAAGACGGCGTCCCGATCCGCAAACTGTCCTTCGGATTCTTCACCGCCGACAACGACTTCACCCAGGCGCCCGTCTACGCGGCACACCTCCAGTGGCGCGGCACCATAGGTTGCAGCAACGACGCCGCCACCGAATCCGGCCCCGAAGTAGCGGAAGGCTACCGGTATTCCTGCGAGCAGGGCGCCAACGTCGTCTGGCGCAAATACAAAGCAGGCAGCCATGATTGGCCGAGCGGCGACCGCGGCGCCGATGTGCGCAACCGCATGTGGCAACTGTTCCAGAACCACCCACTACCGTGACAGCTCAGGCGCGCGACGGGACCCGTTGCGCGCCAACGAATCACGCTGATCAACCTGACGGGGTTCGCCGGAGATGCCTGATGATCAATCGTTGATATCGTCCGAATCGGAGTTGTCTTTCAGGTACTCCGGCCGTCCTGGCCAATGAGGTGGAGTGACAGACTGTCCCGTCCACGCATCCAGTGGCTGAATTTCGAAGATAGAACACGGCCGAAACCATCCTCGCCCCCAGGAATTCCTCAACCTCAACGCGGTTCCAATGATCGATTCGATGTCGGGGGAGCCCTTGGCGAGGGACCTAGCGGACAGTTCGGTGTCGTAACCGACCAGAATGCGGAAATGGTCGTCGTCCAAGACGAGTTCGAGATGGTCCGATTTCCACTCTATCCTGGTGACGGTTCTCCCGCGCAAAGGCTTGAACAACCAGCGATCCTCGTGCTCAACGATGGCCCGGGGTTCCTTATCAGCTCCCATAACTCCTCTAAAGGCGAGGCTTACTCCGTCCAGCCGCGGCGGTTCATACGCTCAAAATAGGCATCATCGGCTGCCTGGATGTCGTTCTCGGTCATTGGCTGATGGCGCGGCGGTTCCGGTGGTGCTGACCGCTCGCCAGTCAGGATCTCGAACTGCCGACGCATGCGAGGATCGCCCTGCTGAATGAGCCGTTGGACCTTTGTAGCTGCATCAGCTCGGGCCTTTCGATGAGCAGTACGCATCGAGTGGGCGAGCTGCTCGCTGGTCCAGCGCAGCGCGCCGGGCGCAATCCGAAGATCGGTGATGTCGCCGTTCGCGTCGACTTCTATTGCGACGCCTTGCAGTTGGCAGAGGCCCCGGATCGCAGCAACTGAGTCGGATAGCTGCCGACTGGTGCGTCGGACCTCATCGAGGTCGCGTTGTAGTTGTCGTTCCCATGCTTGCAGGTCTGCCATCGGGCGGGCTCTCCTCTTCACCGAGTGGAACCGGATTCTGGTGGTAGTGAACGATTCGCTGGCTACACTGTGCGCACTACGTCCCCAGGTTCTGCTCGCTCGGATATCTCTCGGGAGAACACGAACGAGTATTGCCCGGAAGGAGAGCGGTGAATTTCGATACCTTCCAGAACGCCGCGGACGGTTGACCCGTCGCTCTTGCGCAGTTCGACCTGGTCTCCGACGGAGAATATGTCGTCGGTTCGGCCGACTATGATCGGGTTGGGGCGAAAGCTCACCCGAAATATGTCATCGATCCGGAATTCGCTCACTCTCAGTGTCCTGCCTTTCCGGACAAGTAGTCGTTCCAGAATCTCTCGTCTGCGGCGTACGCCTCATCCTCGAGTTCGTTCGTCACGAGGTTGTTGGTCACCTTCCCCTGCGCATATTGGTCGATGTGGACTCGCTCGTGCACGAGATTCCGCATCAAACTCTCCTCATCGGCGAAGGCCGACGGTGCGAGGGCGATGTGGTCGCCTGACGTGCTCGCACTGGCGCCCACACTGTCGTAGTAGCGAATGTCGTCGGCAGAGTTCGCGATGTCGAAACGCACGCCCGTCAAGTCGACCCCTGCGCGGCGTGCGTATTCCTCGACGGTCTCTCTGGTCATCGGCAAGTGGTTTCCGCTGTCCAACACCTCACGATTTGTTCTACTCCGCATCCGTGAGAACAGGCGGCCATCGGACAACACGGCGCCCCCGCGATCGAGCGGTGTCAGCTTGACCTTTGCTGCATCCACCCAATTTCGCACTTTTTCGAAGATGGGCTTCATCTTGCCGACAAGCGGTTTGATGGCGTCAGTTACGATCTTCGCGATCTTGGTGGAAAGCTCGCCGATGATGGTTGCAATGCGGCGCCCTTTCATAGCGATGCGCCCGGCCATGGCGGTGTTTCCGACCCACTCGGACAGACTCCCCGTCACAGGGGCGAGGATGGCGAATACCCCCTCGGCTACCGCGGTCTCGACGACGAACTCCTTCAGTTCGTCCAGGATTTTGTGATGCGCTTCGTCCAGATGATGGGCGTAGTCGCCACAGGCGTTGCCGAGCGCATCGCACACATCTGCCAGCGCGTTGAAGTCGTTCTGCCGTTCCTGCGACGTCTGGACAGCGATGTCGATCTCGGGAGACTGCTGATTGGCGAGAAGAGTCTTGGCCTGCGGCACCTGTCCGGCGATGGTGCGGTAGTCGGCGGCGGCAGTCTGCCACGCGGTCTTTGCGGCACTCAGCTGATCTTGGTGTCCGTTCGGCCACGCGAACCCGACCACATCCTTGATGATCGACCATCCAAATGGTTCGGGGATACCATCACCGGCCGCGTTGGGTGCCGTCGAGGGCATACAGGGGTCCGGAAGCAGCTGCGGTGGAGGCGGAACCGGCAGATTGCGCTGATGCGCGGTGATCTCCGCAACCTCGTGATTGTGCGCTCCAACGACGAGAAGGTCACGGATCTGGCCACATGACGTGGTCAGCTTCGAGGACGCGGAAATCGCCAGCTGTGCCGATTCGTGGTAGGAGTCGGCCCACTGCTGACCGATGCTGTCGCTGCCGGCCATGCCGACGTACGAGTTGAGCACGTTGATCAGCGACGAATGGGTCGTCACCGAGTCGGTTGACATCTGTCCGAATACTTCTCCGGCAGAATGATATTCGTCTGCTCGGTGGACGATCACCGGGACGGTCGGCGTCGTCATTGTGGCCACATCCCGTGGTTTGTCTCTCCTGCGTTGTGGTAGGCCGACCGCGCATGGTCTAGC
>NZ_BDBN01000091.1 GCF_001613005.1 Nocardia nova NBRC 15556
CGCTCCCCGAGCAGCGCCAGCTCTGCCGCCAGCGCCCGCCCGGATGCCGCGGCCACCAGCGCGGCGGCGCCACCGTCGGGCATCAGGCCGATGTTGATGAAGGCCTGCAGTAGATAGGCCTCCTCGCTCGCATAGGTGAAATCGGCGGAAAGCGCCAGCGCCACACCGATTCCCGCGGCGGCGCCACGCACCCGCGCGATGACCGGCACCGGCGCGTCGATGATCGAGCGGACCATGCGGTTCGCGCCGTCCATGGTCATCTCCGGTGTGATGCCCCGCTCCTTCTCGGCGGCCGCCGCGGCCAGATCGGCGCCGGTGCAGAAGTCGCCGCCCGCCCCGGTCAGCACGACCACGCGGATCGACGAATCCTGCGCCACGTTGCTCAGCGTGTCACCGAGAGCGATCATCGCGTCGTAGCTGAGAGCGTTCTTGCGACCGGGATTGTCGATGGTCACCCGCAAAACGCGATCGTCCCGCACGATGGTGAGGCCGGGGGTGTGGTCGTGATCGCTCATGGTTACTCCCAGGTGGGCCGCCGCCGATGGCGACGATACGAGAATGATGGTTAACTTTGCGAATTGTGGTTAACTTATGTTGACTTGTCCGGCGCTGTCAACCAGTCGGCGCCGTCGACGAGCCGAAACGCAGAAGGAGAGGTGTATGGTCGCGGATCGCAGCGAGGCCGGGCTCGCATCCGCGCGACCGGGTACCACCACGACGCCCCGGCGTCGGCCGAAGAATCGCAAGGCACAGATCGTGCGGGTCGCCGCCCGCGCCTTCAGTGAACGTGGCTATCACCCGGTGGGCGTCGACGAGATCGCCGCCGAGGTGGGCATCTCGGGACCGGCGCTGTACCGCCACTTCGCCAACAAGTACGCACTGCTGGTGGCCGCCGCCGAGGCCGGCGCCCAGCAACTGCTCGACGCCGCCAAGGCGGCCGACGAACCCGGGCTCGATCCGAAATCGCGCCTCACCGCGCTGATCCGCGCGCTGGCCGAGCACACCATCGATGTCCGCCGCGAGGGCGGGTTGTACCGCTGGGAGCGCCGCTACCTCGAGCGGGAGGACCGCGCCCGCATCCGGGTGATCTACGACGAACTGCAGGATCTGATCGAATCCGCGGTCGCCGCGCTGCGACCGGATGCGCCGCCCGCCGATGTCGAACTGCTGGCGACCGGCATGCTGGGCGTGATCGGCAGTATCACCGCCCATCGCACCGCCCTGTCCAACGCGCGGCTCACCGATCTGATCCTCGATATGTGCTGGTCGCTCCTGCACACCGAACTGCCGCCGCTGCCGGATCCGGCGGCCACCGGGGCGCCGGTGCGCGGATTGCCGCTGAGTTCCAAACGCGAACAGCTGCTCACCGAGGCGATCCGCATCTTCGGCCGCCAGGGCTATCACGAGGCCAGTATCGAGGAGATCGGCGCCGCGGTCGGGATCAACGCGTCCAGCGTCTACCGCTATTTCGCGAGTAAATCCGATCTGCTGGCCGCCGCGTTCCACCGCACCGGCGAACGCGTCGCGATCGCGAATTCCGAGGCGCTGGCGGAGGCGACCAGCCGCTCCGACGCCGCGCTGCGCATCGCCGCCCGGTTCGCGCGGCTGACCTTCTCGACGCCGGAGATCCTGCCGGTCTACTTCGCCGAATTCTCGAATCTGCCCGCGGCCGAACAGCAGAAACTGCGTTCGGTGCAGCGTCAGAACGTGCTCGAGTGGGCGCATCTGCTCGACGACGACCCGGCCGAGGCGCGCTGCCGCGTCCATGCCGCCATCGCCCAGGTGGTCGATGTCGGGCGGCGGGTGCGCTTCGAGAATCGGCCGGAACATGTCGCCCGGGTGTGCGCGCTGATGGAAGCGGTTCTGCTGGGCTGGAATTCGCCGCCCGAGACGGCGCAGGGCGAACCGGTCCAGGCGTAGCCGGTCCAGGCCTAGCGATCCAGGCGGGGCGGCCGCGGCTAGAAGCGGCTGTGACGAATCCGGAAGATCGCACGGGTCAGCCGCAGATGGCGCGGGTGCCGGTCGAAACTCGACAGATCCACCGGCGCCCGATAGCGCTTCTCCGCGATCGCCAGCGTCCGGCTGAATTCGCGCAACCCGGCCTCGCCGTGCGTATGTCCCTGCCCGTACTCGCCGACACCGCCGAAGGGCAGGGCCGGATTGGCGGCGTAGGCCATGGTCGAATTCACCGTCACCACACCGGTTCTGATGCGTTCGGCGAAGTCGGCGACGCTCCGCACGTCGCGGGTGAACACCGAGACCGCCAGTCCCTGATCGGCGGCGTTGATGCGGTCGATGGCCTCGTCGATATTCGCCACCCGATTCACGATCAGCACCGGCCCGACCGCCTCCGCGGTGATCGCCTGGCTGTCCTCGGGCACGTCGGTGAGCACGATCGGCTCGATATACGGTTCGCGAATCGATTCCAGACCGCCCACCACGGCCCGGCCACCGCGCGCGATCGCGTCCTTGACCTGACGGCGGACCACGTCGACCTGGGCATCCATGATCATCGGCCCGTAGGAGGCCTTGCGGTCGCCGCCGGGACGCAGCGAACGCGCCCGGGCGACGACCCGTTCCAGGAACGGTTCGTAGACCGAGTCCGCGACGTAGGCCCGCTGGATACCGGCCGGGCTCTGCCCCGCGTTGGACATGGCACCGAACACCGCCGCCTCGGCCGCGGTGTCGAGTTTGGCGTCGACGTGCACGATCATCGTGCCCTTGCCGGCCTTCTCGACCACGACGGGCGTCAGGGTGGGTGCGCACAGTTCGATCACCTCGCGCGCACCGGCCTCCGAGCCGGCGTAGGCAATCTTGTCGACCCGAGCGCGGCACAGTTCGGCACTGGTGGCGCTGGTTCCCGTGATCGCCTGCAGGACGGGTTTGTCCGGCGCCAGTGCCGCCCAGCTGTCGGCCAGCCACACGCCGACACCCGGGGTGAGCTCACTGGGTTTGAACACCACCGCGTTGCCGGCGGCCATCGCATAGGCGATCGAGCCCATCGGCGTGAAGACCGGATTGTTCGGGGAGCCGAGCACCCCGACCACGCCCAGCGGCAGATAGCCCACCGACGCGCGCTGATTGCGGGTGAGCCAGGTCGAGGCGAGTTTGCTTCGCCCCAAAAGCTTTTCGGCATTGCGCGCGGCCCAGTTCAGATGTTCCACGGCGAGCATGATCTCGATCGCGGCATCGACGCGCGGCTTACCCGACTCGGTGCAGATCAATTCGGCCAGCTCGCCGGCATTGCGGGCGATACTGCGCTTCCATTCCAGCAGCCAGCGCTTGCGCCCGGCGAATCCGATTGCCGCCCACCAGGTCTCGGCCGACCGGGCGGCGCGCACGACGTCGGTGACCGCGGCCGCGTCCAGGATCGGATATTCCCCGATGAGCTCGCCGGTGCGTGGATCGTGGGACTTCAGCATCTCGGCCATTGGCCACCCTCTCGCCGGCGGAGACCTCGGCAGTCGTTCGACGTGCGCACCAGCAGCGGGCGGGCGACGATGCCGCAGGAGGGTGCGGACGAATCGGATACCGCTCCCCTGATCGTCAGACTATGGTGCCCTCCGGGCGGGCGACAACAACCGCGAACATCCTACGAACCACCCGGTCCGCGTCCGGACCAGCGACAATGGTGATCGGTGCCGGTTGGACACCGGAAGTGTGACCAACGCCACAGATTACGGGCGCTGCCGCATTTCGACTTCACCACGTTTCAGATCGCGGTAGAACCTACCGCGATGGAAAAATTCGGGACCGCGAGCGGCATCCCGAGCTCGCGGCACCGACAGCCGCGCAGCCGGACGAAGTAACATCGCGCCCGGTGGAAGGTATCCATCAACCGGGACAAAGATCAGCGTTCCGGACAATCCGGTCGCGCCCCGGCCGATAGTGGAGAGTTGATGCCGAGTTTGGACAACGCAGGATCACACACACCGCGTGAGGATTCGGGCGCTACCGACGCGGCAGCGTCTCGGACAGGTACCGACGCGGCAGCGTCCCACGCCGACAGCGGCGCGGCAGCGTCCCGGGCAGGTAGCGGCGCGGCAGCAACGCGGGCCGGTTCCGACGCCACCGGCGGTGCCGATACCGCGGTGCGCGTATCGGGTGCCGATCCGGCCGTCGTGGTCGACGATGTGCGCAAATCCTTCGGCGAGGTGCAGGCCCTGCAGGGCATCAGCTTCACCGCCGCCCGCGCCTCGGTGCTGGGCATCCTCGGACCCAACGGCGCCGGCAAGACCACCACGGTCAAGATCCTGTCCACCCTGCTGCGACCGGATTCGGGCAGCGCCTCGGTGGCCGGGCACGACGTGGTCGCCGATGCGGCCGGGGTGCGGCGTTCGATCATGATGACCGGGCAGTACGCGGCGCTGGACGAGAATCTCTCCGGCCGCGAGAACCTCGAACTGTTCGGCCGGCTGATGGGTCTGCCCAAGAAGGACGCCCGCCGCCGCGCCGACACCCTGCTCGAGGAGTTCGACCTGGTCGGCGCCGGTAAGCGCGCGGTCCGGCACTACTCCGGCGGTATGCGCCGCCGCGTCGACATCGCCTGCGGGCTCGTGGTGCGCCCGGAGGTGGTCTTCCTCGACGAGCCGACCACCGGCCTCGATCCACGCAGCCGCCAGGGCGTCTGGGATCTGGTCAACGCGCTCAAGGAGCAGGGCATCACGGTGCTGCTGACCACGCAGTATCTCGAAGAGGCCGACGTCCTCAGCGACAACATCATCGTCATCGACAAGGGCACGGTGATCGCCGAGGGCACCGCCGACGAACTCAAGGAGAAGACCGGCGGCAGCTACTGCGAGGTGGTCCCGCTGGATCCGACGCAGCTGCGCAAGGCGGTGACCGCCCTCGGGGAGCTGGTACCCGAGGCCCTGCGGCACGAATTCGCCGGCGACCGGATCTCCATTCCGGCCCCCGACGGGGCGAGCACCCTCGCCGAGGCGGTACGCCGCCTCGACGCCGCGGGCCTCGAACTGGCCGATATCGCGCTGCGGCGGCCCTCGCTCGACGACGTGTTCCTGTCCATCACCGGTCATTCCGGCGGACATCAATGAGCGCGCCGGTGGCCGCCGAGGCCCGCCTCTTCGCGCAGATGCCCGAGGCGCGGATCTCCAGCTTCGCCCAGTGGCGGGCGCTGACCGGGCGGATCGTGCGCACGATGGCGACCAAGGGTGAACTGGTCGTCGCGGTGATCACGCCGCTGGTGTTCACCCTCGGGTTCTATCTGCCGCTGCGGTATGTGATGCAGTTCCGCGGCATCGACTACGCGCAGTTCGTGATGCCGATCATCGTGCTGCAGACCATGTCGTTCACCATGATGTCGAATGCGCAGATCGCGGCCTTCGAATCGATGACCGGTCTGCACACCCGCATGCAGACCATGCCGATCGGGCCGATGGTTCCGCTGGTCTCCCGCATCTGCGCGGGCCTGGTGCGTTCGGTGACCTCACTGATCGCGGCCTTGATCTTCGGATACATGATCGGTTTCCGGTTCACCGCCGGACTCGGACAGGCCGTGCTGTTCTGCGCGTTCTCGCTGGCCGTCGGGACCGTGCTGGCGATCGGCGCGGACGCGCTGGGCAGTTTCACCAAGAGTCCGGAGGCGCTGAGTCAGGCGCTGACGCTGCCGACGCTGATTCTCGGCATGCTCTCGTGCGGCTTCGTGCCGGAATCCGGATTCCCGGCGTGGATTCGTCCGTTCGCCCGCAATCAGCCGGTCTCCCAGTTCTCCTTCGCCCTGCGGGATATGGCCGCGGGCGGCGTGAGCTGGCATGTGCTGTGGGTGCCGCTGGTGTGGTTGATCAGTCTGACGGCGGCCTTCGTTCCGCTGGCGGTGTGGGCGAGTGTGAGGCGATCGTGAGCAGTCTGACCATCGATGCCACCGAGGCGTCTCCGGAAACTCTCGGCTGGAAGACGCCGCTGCCGAGGGTCGCGGCTCGATCGGAGCGGTCGGTCGCGACCTGGGCACGGCACAGCCTGATCCAGTGCAAACGGTTGCTGATGGTGTGGGCGCGCGACCCCGCGACCACCATCCAGACGCTGATCTACCCGGCCCTGACCCTGCTGATGTTCCGGATCGTGCTCGGCGATTCGATCACCGCGGCCACCGGCATGCCCAGCGTCTACGGCACGGTCCCCCTGATCACCCTGGTGGCGGCGATGTCCGGAGCGGTGGTCAGCGCGCTGGGCTTCAAGACCGAGAAGTACACCGGCCTGCTGGGCCGCTTCTGGACGATGCCGATCCACCGGGCCGCGGGACTCACCGGGCGACTGCTCGCCGAGGCGCTGCGCGTCCTGGTGACCACGCTGTTCGTGATCGCGGTCGGCGTCTGCATCGGCTTCCGCTTCTGGAACGGTCCGCTGGCCTCCCTGGCCATGATCGGCATCCCGGTGCTGTTCGGCGTGGGCTTCGCGGTGATGGTCACCGCCCTGGCCACCGTCTCCGAGGGCGTGATGCTGGTCAACATCGTCAGCATCATCAACACCCTGCTGATGTTCTTCAACTCCGGCTTCGTCCCGGTCTTCGCCTACCCCACGTGGTTGCAGAAGGTCGTCGAGAACCAGCCCATGAGCACCGCCATCGACGCGATGCGCGGACTCTGCTGGGACGGCCCCGTCGCCGAACCCCTGTGGAAGACCGTCGCCTGGGTGCTCGGCATGATCGTGGTCTTCGGCTACCCGGCCGTGCGAGGCTACCGCCGCGCCGCAGAGACGGGCGCATAAGGCCGCGACGGCGAGGGCGATCAACGAACCGCGAGAAATTCCAGCGCTTCGGCGATGGCCGGAATCTCCACGACTGCACCGGTGGCGACGTCCACGACCAAGCTTTCGCAGTAGTCCGTGTCGACTCGAAGTCGCACGCCGTTGAATGCGAGAAACATCATGCACGCCAACCATGCTGTTCGCTTGTTGCCGTCGATGAACGGATGATTCCGAGACAACGACTGGAGCAGTGCTGCCGCCTTCTCGAACAAGCCGGGGTAGACCACCACCCCGAACGCACGAGTTTGTGGTCGGTACACCGCCGACTGCAGTAATCCGATGTCCCGCACCATCGTCCGGACATCGCCCGTTACCCGATCCGCGATCATCAGGACGTCCTCCAGATCCACGTAGACCACGGAATCCTCGGAAAGGTCGGTCACTTCAGCCGATCCAGAAGTTCGGCCCAGCGGCCCATTTCGACGTCAAGAATTTCACGTGCCCGATCGCGATGGTCGTGCCGCGCGACATACTCGGCCACAGCCTTGTTGATCATCGTATTGATGCTGATGCCCTCTGCCTCGGCCTGTCTCTTGACTGCCGCTTCATTGTCATCGGTGAACCGTACGTTGATCGCCACGCAGGAATAGTACCAGTTTGGTACCACGGTCCGGCTGCGCGCACGCTGACAGCCGGCGCCAACTCCGGCCGCATCGGATCAGCCGACTGACGCCGGGCGGGCGCAGCCGCGTAGTTCGCCGATGTAGGTGGTCATGGCGTCGCGGTTGCGGGTGAGCAGGTCGATGCGCTGGGTCAGGCGGTCGCGCTGATGTTCGAGGGTCGCGATGATTTCCGGTGTGGCGTCGGCGAAATGAATGTCGCGCGGATCGTCCAGGCAGGGCAGGATCTGCTTGATGATCCGCGTGGGCAGGCCCGCGTCCAATAGTCCGCGGATGTGCAGGATCTGATCGACCAGGCGCTCGTCGTAGTCGCGATAGCCGTTATCGCAGCGGCGCACCCGGATCAGTCCCTGCTCCTCGTAGTAGCGCAGCAGCCGCCGGGAGGTATCGGTCCGCTCCGCCAACTCACCGATTCGCATATGCTCTACCTCACAACGACTTTCGGTTGACCTTCACATCTATGTCAAGGTCCGACGATACCGGCATGAGCACGGACATCACACTGTACGACTACTCCCCGATCACCGAGCGCGAGCCGATCCACTGGCCCGACGGTAAGCGAGTCGCGTTCTACGTCGGCCTCAATATCGAACATTTCTACGTCGACCTGCCGGGTACCGCGACCTACGAGGGCACCACCGCACTGACGCCGGACGCGCTGAACTACGGCTGGCGCGACTACGGGCCGCGGGTGGGCATCTGGCGCCAGATCCAGCTGCTCGACAAATACGGGATTCGCGCCAGCGCGCTGCTGAATTCCGATGTGGGCGAACGGTATCCGCAGATCATCGCGGCCGGGAAGGAACGCGGCTGGGATTGGCTCGCGCACGGCAGCAGCAACAGCCACCTGCACACCGGACTGTCGCTGGAAGAGGAGCGCCGCGTTCTGACCGACATCGTCTCGACCATCGAGAAGACCACCGGCCGCCGGCCGCGGGGCTGGATGGGTCCCGGGCTCACCGAAACCTTCCACACGCCCGGGCTCCTGGCCGAACTGGGGCTGGAATACGTCCTCGACTGGACCAACGACGATCAGCCCTATCGGCTGAATGTGCCGGGGATGCTGAGCGTTCCGTATTCGGTGGAACTGAACGACATCGGCATCTTCGTCAGCAAGGGGCTCACCGGCCCCGATTTCGTCCGCATGGTCCGCGACCAACTCGACCAGCTCTACGCCGACTCCGCCGACAGCGGCCGGGTGCTGGCGCTGGCCCTGCACCCGTTCGTCACCGGTCAGGCGTTCCGGCACCGCTATCTGGACGAGGCGCTCGAGTACGTGGTGAACCATCCGGGCGTGTGGGTGACCACCAGCGACGAGATCGCCGCGCACTATCGGCGGACGACGGCCGCTAGCGACCGGCCACGGTGAGATAGATCAGCAGCAGGTTCAGCGCGCTGATCACGGCGGCGCTCAGCCACGCGGCCACGGTGGTCGCCCGTCGATTGGCGTCCGCGCCCATCAGGCTGCGATCACCGGTGAACCGCACCAGCGGGATCAGCGCGAACGGGATGCCGAAGGACAGCACCACCTGCGAGACGATCAGCGCGCGGGTCGGGTCCACGCCGGCGGCGAGGATGAGCAGAGCGGGAATCAGGGTGACCACGCGGCGCAACAGCAGCGGCACCTTGCGGCGCAGCAGCCCGTCCATGATCATCGCGCCGGCGTAGGCGCCCACCGAGGTGGAGGCCAGCCCGGAGGCCAGCAGTGCCACGGCAAGCAGCAGCGCGGCCCAGGGGCCGAGAACCTCCCGGACCGCGGCGTGGGCGGATTCGATCGAGTCGACATCGCGGCCGCCGAGCGTGGCGGCGGCCATCAGCAGCATCGCGAGATTGACCGCGCCGGCGATGATCATGGCTAGGCCGACATCCATCCGGGTCGCGCGCAGCAGGCGACTGCGGCGCGGGCCCGGCTCGGTGCGGCCGTGCCGGTCGCGGGTCAGGCCGGAGTGCAGATAGATGGCGTGCGGCATGACCGTGGCGCCGATCATGGCGGCCGCGAGCAGGACGCTCTGCGCCCCGTCGAAACGCGGCACCAGCCCGCCGGCCACCCCGGCGGGCGAGGGCGGCGAGATCACCACACCGGCCAGGAACCCGATCGCGATCACCGCCAGCAGGCCGATGATCACGCGCTCGAACGGCTGTTGCCCGCGGCGGTTCTGCACGGCCAGCAGGGCCATCGACACCACGCCGGTGATCACGCCGCCGAGCAGCAGCGGCAGGCCGAACAGCAGGTTCAAGGCGATCGCGCCACCGACGACTTCGGCGAGATCGGTTGCCATCGCGGTCAATTCGGCCTGACCCCAATAGGCCAGCCGGACCGGGCGCCCGGCTCGTTCGCGCACGATCTGCGGTAGCGAGCGGCCGGTCACCACCCCCAGTTTCGCCGACAGGTACTGCACCAGCGCGGCCATCACATTCGCCATGACGACCACCCACACCAGCAGGTAGCCGTACTGCGCGCCGGCGCTGATATTGGAGGCCACATTCCCGGGATCGACATAGGCGATCGCCGCCACGAAAGCCGGGCCCAGCAGCACCACGAGCGAACGCAGCCGATTCCGGCGCGTGGGCCCGACCTCGACGGTGATCGCATCCATGAAAAATAGTTTACGGCGAACCGAACTTTTTAGTGAGACAGCCCCCGGAAAATGGCGAATCCGCCCCGATCGCGACGGCGATCGAGGCGGATTCGGTGGTTCGTTCGGGGCAGTCAGATGCCCAGACCGCGGGCCAGCACCGGCCACGAGTCGAGGAAGTCGTCGTGCCAGTAGCCCCACGAGTGGGTGCCGGAGTTACGGAAGTTGTAGGTCGCCGGAATGTTCAGCGAGTCCAGCTTCGTCTGCAGGTTGTGGCTGCAGTAGTTGGTCGCGGCCTCGATCACGCCGCCGATGACGAGCTGGTTGCCCAGACCGTAGGCGCCGGGCAGGGCGTAGGGGCCGTTGAGGGTGTCCCACTGGCCGGGCAGGCCGTTACCCGAGGAGATGTACAGGTTCGCGCCGCGCAGCTGATCGGCGTGCAGCAGCGGGTCGTTGTCCTGCCAGGCCGGGTTGTCGTCGTCGCCGTACATGTTGCGCACGTCGCCGCCGCCCCAGGTGTTGACGGTGAGCTTCACCGCTTCGCGGCCGACGTCGGTGCTGCTCTCCGCGCAGCCGGAGTAGGCGGCCACCGACTTGTACAGACCCGGCTTGGCGATCGCCAGGTTCAGCACCGAGGTGCCCGAAGTCGACAGGCCCGCAATGGCATTGACGCCGTTGGTGCCCAGCGCGCCGTCGATCAGCGGAGGCAGCTCCTCGGTGAAGAAGGTCTTCCACTTGTTGCGGCCCAGGTTCGGGTCGTCCTTCAGCCAGTCGGTGTAGTAGCTCCACTTACCGCCGATGGGCTGCACGACGTTGACGTTCTTGTCGGACAGGAAGCCGTTGACGATGTCGGTCTTCTTCTGCCACGACGCGTCGTCCTCGCCGCCGCCCGCGCCGTTGAGCAGATACAGGGTCGGGCGCGGCACCGACGCGTCGGCGGGGCGCTGCACATCGACCGGGAAGGTGCGGTTCATCGCCGCCGAGTGGACGTACAGCCGGATGCTGCGGTCGTCCTTGTAGGTGGCCTTCTCGATACGCGATCCGTCGGGCGACTGCGGGTCGGCCAACAGGGACTTCGAGGCGATGACCGGATCGTCCGCCGAGGCGGACGTTGCGCCGACTCCGGCCACGACGCCTGTGAGGACCCCGGTGGCCGCGAGCACGGCAGCAGCTCTCAGGCCACTACGCCGGAAGTGTCGACGAATCAATGTTCACACCTTCGCTATCTGCTCGAATTCGGTTTCAGCTCTTCCGTGGGGCGCCCGGCGAGGCGCCACCCCGGACGGTCGAGAACTCGCCCGACCCTACGGCCTATCTAGTCGTCTGACCAGACCGGTCCGTTACGTATGCGCCGCCCCATCATGCCGGAGACGACCCGTCCGGGCGAGGACCGCCCCCGCGCGCCAGTACCTGTGCCAGCACCGGACCGAGTTCGGCCAGCGCCGGCGGCGAGGTCATCTGGTCGTGCGAGACGCCGACCGGATGATCGGCGATCTCGCCCTCGACATAGGGCCGCCAGTTCTGCGCCGCCGTTTCGTGGCCGGCCGCGCTGAAATAGTCCAGGCGGCCACGATATACGTCCGGCCGATGTTCGGCGATCAACTCCGCCGAGCGCACCGCGCTGCGGTAGATGCGGCGGACCCGGTCCGGCGTCAGCACGGCCATATCCGGCGGGATGGTGGCGTGCAGGGCGGCCACCGCCTCCTCGCTGAGGTCGTGGATGTCGCCGTTGCCGACCAGGGCCTCCGCGCCGATCCCGATCTCCGCCAGGGCTTCTCGGATCGCGGTCCGGAAATCGGCGACGTCGATCTCGGCGTGGCTGTCGAGCATGCTCACCGAGCCGACCCGCTCGCCCGCCGCCTGCAGGGTGGTCGCGACGGCATGGGCCAGCACACCGCCCAGCGACCAGCCGAGCAGGTGGTACGGGCCGTGCGGCTGCACCGCGCGAATCTCGGCAACATAGCGATCGGCCATCTCCTGCAACGATTCCGGCAGGTAATCGTCCTCCGACAGCGCCGGCGACTGCACACCCAGAATCGGCCGGTCCGCGACATACCGGGTCAGACCCGCGTAGCACCAGGACAATCCGTACATCGGGTGGATGCAGAACAGTGTGTCGCCCTCGCCCTGCGCGCGGATCGGCAGCAGCACACCCAGTGCCGCATCCGATTCCAGGTCGTAGTCGTGCTCGTCGCTCATCGCCGCGACGATGCGCTGCGCGAGTGCGGCGACGGTGGATCCGAGGAAGAACCACTGCACCCGGACCTCGACACCGGTGAGCGCGCGCAAGCGGCTCACCGCACGGGTCGCGACCAAGGAATTGCCGCCCAGATCGAAGAAGTCGTCATCCAGGCCGACCCGGTCGGCGCCCAGCACCTCGGCGAAGACGGAGGCGATCGCCTCCTCCAGCGATGTCGACGGCGCCCGGTAGGGGCGTCCGGAGAACTGCGGCACCGGTAGCGCCTTGCGATCGAGTTTGCCGCTGGCGTTGAGCGGCAGCGCGTCGAGTACCACCACGGCCGCCGGAATCATATACGCGGGCAACGATTCCCGCGCGTAGGCCAGCAACTCGGCCTCGTCGATCGCGCCCGCGTCGGGCACCACGTAGGCGACCAGGCGGTCACCCGACGAGCTGCGCACCAGCGACACCACGGCGTGGCGCACCGGCGCGAAGCCGGCCAGCACCGCCTCGATCTCCCCGAGCTCGATGCGCTGACCACGCAGCTTGATCTGGAAATCGCTGCGGCCCAGGTATTCCAGTGCCGCGCCGGCGCCGGTTTCGCGCCAGCGCACGATATCGCCGGTGCGGTAGAGCCGCTGCCCGCCCTCGTGGGCGACGAACCGTTCGGCGGTCAGCGCCGGTGCGCCGAGATATCCGCGGGCCAGCTGCACACCGGCCACGTAGAGCTCACCGGGCGAGCCCGGCGGCACCGGCCGCAGCTGCCGGTCCAGCACGTACACCCGGGTGTTGGCGACCGGTGTGCCGATCAGGACCGCGACGCCGTCGCTGTCGCCGGCGGGCCAGGCCGTGACCACGGTGGCCTCGGCCGGGCCGTACCAGTTCACCAGCTCCGTGTCCGCGAGCGTGGCGCGGAATCGCTGCGCGGTCTCCCCCGACAGCGCCTCACCGGCGGCGAACACCCGTCGCAGCGACGGATAACCGCGCGTCACCGCCGCATTCGCGGCCGGGTCCAGGAACGCGTCCAGCATCGAGGGCACGAAGTGCACGGTGCTGACCGAGCGCTGTTCGATCACCTGCGACAGATACGCCGGATCGCGGTGGCCGTCCGGCTCGGCGATCACGATCGCCGCACCGGTCTGCAACGGCCAGAACAACTCCCACGTCGAGATGTCGAAGGTGATCGGCGTCTTGTGCAGGACGACGTCGCCGGTGTCGTGCGGATAGGTCCGCTGTGCCCACCGGAACTGGTTGGTCATCTGCCGGTGCGTGATCACCACGCCCTTCGGCCGGCCGGTCGAGCCGGAGGTGTGGATGACATAGGCCACCGCATCCGGATGGACGTACGGGAATCGCAGCGCCGCAACCGATTCCGGTTCGCCGTCCAATCCGGAGATATCGACGACCGGGACTCCGCTGTCGGTGGCGAAGCCGTCGCGGCCCGTGGTCAGCACGCACACCGGACGGGCGTTGGCCAGCACGAACTCGTTGCGTTCGGCCGGGTGATCCGGGTCGACGGGGACATAACCCGCACCCGTCCGCAGCACCGCGTAGATGCCGACCACCAGGTCGATCGAACGCCGCATGGCCACGGCCACCAGCGAATTCGGTTCCACTCCGCGGCCGAGCAGTTCGGCGGCGAGGGCACGCGACCGCAGATCCAGCTCGCGGTAGCTCAGCGTCACGTCGCCGAAGTGCAGCGCCGGCGCCTGCGGGGTGCGGGCCACCTGCTCGTCGAACAGGCTCAGCAGGGTCGCCTGATCGCGCAGCTGCGGCACCTCGGTGGCGTTGCGGGCCTCCAGTGCGGCGCGCTCGCCGTCCAGCAGCGCGTCGACATCGGCGACCCGAGCCTGCGGTGTATCGGTGAAGCGGCCGATGAGCGCCGCGAGCCGCTGCGACAGCGCGTGCGCCGCCGCTTCGTCGAAGACGTCGCGCAGATACTTCAGGCTGATCCGGAGCTGGTTGTCCAGCACCACGATCACCGTCACCGGATAGTGCGTGCCGTTGACCGCGCCGATGCCGGTGACGTGCATACCGTCGATCGAGCCGACCCGGTCGAGTCCGTCGCGATCGACCGGGAAGGATTCGAACACGACCAGCGAATCGAACAGCCCTTCCACTCCGACGGCCTGCTGAATATCGCTCAGGCCCAGGTAGTGGAAGTCCAGAAGCGCCGCCTGTTCGGCCTGCAACTGGCTCAGCAGTCCGGCCAGCGTGTCGGTGGCGCCCAGACGCACCCGCACCGGAATGGCGTTGAGGAACAATCCGACCATCGTCTCCACACCCGGCAGCGCGGGCGGGCGCCCGGATACCGTGGCGCCGAAGACGACGTCGTCGCGATCGATGCTGCGGCCGATGAGCAGACCCCACGCCGCCTGCACCACGGTGTTGACCGTGACACCGAGCCGGGCGGCGAGCCGGGTCAGCTCGGTGGTGTCGGCGACCGACAGCTCGAAGCCGATTTCGCCCACACCCGCGGAGATCTCCCGGCTCGGGTCGACCGGCGCCAGCGGTGTCGGCTCGGTGATCCCGTCCAGCGCCCGCTGCCACTGCGCCCGCGCGGCGGCCGGATCCTGCGCGATCAGCCAGCGCAGATAGTCACCGTAGGATCCGGCCGGCGGTAGCTGCCGCGACCGCGCGCCCACCGCGTACAGCGTGAGCAGATCCTGCATGAGCAGCGGCGTCGACCAGCCGTCGATGAGGATGTGGTGGCTGGTGACGAGCAGCCGGTAGGCGTCGGCGCCGAGCCGGAACAGGGTGAACCGCAGCAGCGGCGCCCGGTCCATCGCGAACCGCCGGCCGTAGTCGAGTTCACACATCCGGACCGCTTCGGCCTCGGCGGCCTCGGGTGCCAGATCGGTGAGATCGATACCGCGCCAAGGGACGTCGACGTGATCGAGCACCACCTGCACCGGATTCCCGGCGGCATCGGCGGCGAAGGCGACCCGTAGGTTGTCGTGCCGGTCCAGCACGGCCTGTGCGGCCTCGCGCAGCCTCCGCTCGTCCACGGCACCCCCCAGATCCAGGGTGAACTGGGTGATGTAGACGTCGGTCGAGGTGTCGGCCAGCAGGGCGTGGAACAGCATGCCCGACTGCAGCGGCGTCACCGGCCAGACATCGGCCAGATCCGGGTAGTCCTGCGACAACTTCGCGATATCGGCGGTTTCCAGGCGGACCAGTTCGAAGTCGGACACGGTGAAACCGCCGGCGTCGGCGTGGGTTCCGTGCTCGGCGAGGCCGCCCAGCGCACGCACCCACAGTCCGGCGAACTCCTTCACCTGGTCGACGGTGAAAACGGCTGCCGCGTAGTCGAATCGCGCGAGCAGTCCGTCCTCGGTGGCGTCGACGGTGATGTCGAGCAGCAGGTCGGCCGCGGGCAGGTGCGGATACGGCCGGGCCGGACGCAGATCGCGGTAGCGGAACGCGGTGCGGCCCTGCGGTGCCGCGGCCAGCGCGGACGCGGTGTCGGGGTTGAGATACCGCAGCAGACCGTAGCCGACACCCGAATCGGGCACCCCGCGCCGCAGTTCCTTGATCTGCGCGATGGCGTCGCCCGCGGCGCGGTTACCGAGCAGCGCCTGCTCGACATCGATATCGGTGAGGCCGACCAGCAGCGGATAGGTGGAGGTGAAACCACCGACCGTACCGGCGGATTCGGCACCGGCGACCGCACGGCCGTCGGCCGCCAGCCGCACCACGGTGCCGATCAGATCACCGGCATCGGCACGGGCGCCGCGCTCCTGCGCCAGCGCGAACGCGGTGATCAGCACATCCTCGATGGTGGCGTGATAGGCGTGCGCGACCGCGTCGACGGCGGCCGCGCCCTCGGCGGTGATGACCAGCGAGACCCGGCCGCGCGCCGCCAGATCGATGCCCTCGACCGGAGCGTCGGCGGGTGCGGCGGCGAGATGACGCTGCCACCAGTCGAGCTGCTCCACGGTCTCGGCCGCGACGGCACTGGCCGCGAGCGCGCGACCCACGCCCAGCGGACCGGCATCGACGGCCGCGGGCGCGGAATGTCCGCCCGCCCACGACTCCGACAGTTCGTCGACGACGATGCGCCACGAAGTGTCGTCCACCACCAGACCGTTGGCGGCCACGACCAGACTCGTTGCGGCGCCCGCGGATTCCCCCGGGTCGGAGGGCGCGATCAGCGCGAAGGCGATGGTGCGCCCGTCGGCCGGATCGAGCTCCTGTGCCAGCGATCGCACCGCCAGGTCGACGGCGTCGGGGCCCGGCGCGAACTGCCGCAGGATCGCCGGGACGGGAGTTTCCGGAATCACCAGGGCGCCGGCCTCGACATCCAGGCGAGCCGACAGGACGGCATGCCGGTCGAGTACGCCGGTCACCGCCGCACGGATCCGCTCGGGATCGCAGTCGGCCGGAATATCGAGGGCGATCGCCCGGAGTTCGCGACCGGAGGGGTCGAGTTCCAGCGCGCGAATCGCGGCCGGCGGCAACGGCATCGGCCCGGACTGCTCGGCGGCGGCCGGCGCCTCGACGGTGGCCGCGCGGGCCAGCGCCTCGACCGTGCGCGCGGTGAACACGTCACGCGGGGTGAAGTGCACACCGCGCGCCCGCGCCCGGGACACGACCTGGATGGAGACGATGCTGTCGCCACCGAGGGCGAAGAAGTCGTCGTCCACGCCGACGCGATCGACGCCCAGTACCTCACCGATCACCTCGGCGACCACCTGTTCGGTGGCGGTCTGCGGTGCGCGATAGCGCTTGGCCTCCAGGACCGGTTCCGGCAGGGCCTTGCGATCGAGTTTGCCGACCGGGGTCAGCGGAATCTCGTCCAGGACCACGATCGCGGTCGGAACCATGTACTCCGGCAGCCGCGCGGCGAGTTCGGCGGTCAGCGTCTCGGTATCCAGCGGCAGACCGGCGGCCGAACGCACATAGGAGACGAGAATCGTCGTGCCCGTGGCGGTGCGATGCCCCACGGTGACCGCGAAATCGACACCGGGCTGATCGATCAGCGCACTGTCGATCTCGCCCAGTTCGATGCGCAGGCCGCGGATCTTGACCTGGAAGTCGTTGCGGCCCACATATTCCACCACCGGCTCGCCGCGACGCCAGCGCACCACGTCACCGGTGCGGTAGAGCCGCTGCCCGGGCGGGCCGTACGGATCGGCGACGAACCGGGCGGCGGTGAGGCCGGGCCGGTCGTGGTAGCCGCGGGCCAGCTGGATGCCGCCCAGATACAGTTCGCCGGCGACGCCTTCGGGCACCAGCCGCAGCCGCGAGTCGAGGATCAGTGCCCGCATGCCGCGGATCGGCCCGCCGATGGTCACCACGTCACCGGGCGAGAGCGGATCGCTGATGTTGGTCATGATCGTGGTCTCGGTGGGCCCGTACCCGTTGTGGAACCGGCGGCCCGAACCATCCGGCGCACCACCCCATTTCGCGACCAGATCGGCCGGCACGGCCTCACCACCGGCGACGATGGCCTGCATCGAGGCCAGCGCATCCGAATCCAGCGAGGCCAGGACCGACGGGGTGAGGAAGGCGTGCGTGACCCGCTGACCGCGGATCACCTCGGCCAGTTCCTCACCGCCGAAGGTGCGTGGCGGCACGATCACCAGCGCCCCGCACGCACCGATGGCCAGCAGCAACTCCAGCATCGAGGCGTCGAAGGACGGCGAGGCGAACGCCAGCGCCCGCGAATCGCGATCCAGCCGGTAACGCTCCCGCTGTTCGGCGCTGAAGTTCGCCAGACCCGCATGGGTGACCACGACGCCCTTGGGCAGACCGGTGGAACCCGAGGTGTAGATGAGGTAGGCGGTGTTGTCCGGGCGCAGCGGGACCAGGCGTTCGGCATCGGAAACCGGTGCGCCGGACAGGGAATCGACCTCGTAGGCGAAGTTGGGATCGTCGAGCACGATCCAGCCGCCGGCGGTATCCGGCAAGTCCGCGACCTCGGCCCGCACGGTGACTCCGAGGTCGGCGCGGCAGTCGGCGACCATGTGCGCGATGCGGTCGTACGGATAGGTCGGGTCGATCGGCACGAACGCCGCACCCGACTTCGCGACCGACCACAGCGCCACCACACCCTCGAGCGAGCGCGGAATGGCCACCGCCACATGCTTGTCCGGCCCGGCGCCCAGTTCGATGAGCCGGCGGGCCAGTTTGGTCGAGGCCAGATCCAGCTGGGCATAGGTGAACGCGCGCCCGCCCACGACGACCGCGGGACCGTCCGGATTCGCCGCGACCGCGGCCGCCATCAGATCCGGCAGCGTGGCGGGCGCCACCGCGGGCAGTCCGGTGCGAGCGGCGAGATCCTCGGTTTCGGATCCGACCAGGATGTCGAGATCGCCGACCGCGATATCGGCGTCGCGCGCGACCGCGGCGAGGATCCGGCCCAGCCGCCGGCCGAAGTCGACGACCGTGTCCCGGTCGAAAAGATCGGTGGCATAGGTGAACTCGCCGAAGATGCCGGCTTCGCCGCCGGATCCGGTGCGCTGTTCGCGCAGCGTCAGCAGCAGATCGAATTTCGCGGTGTCGGCGGCCGGATCCAGGGCGGTGAAGCTCAGGCCCGGCAGTTCGAAACTGGTTCCGGCCAGATTCTCGAACGACAGCGCCACCTGGAACAGCGGATGCCGGGCGGTGGAGCGCTCCGGGTCCAGTGCTTCGACCAGCCGCTCGAACGGCACGTCGGCGTGGGCGAAGGCGCGCAGATCGGTTTCCCGGTTGTCGGCCAGCAGTTCGGCGAAACTGCGGCCCGGCGCCACCCGGCTGCGCAGTACCAGTGTGTTGACGAACATGCCGATCAGATCGTCGAGTTCGGCCTCACCGCGGCCCGCGATCGGCGCACCGATGGCGATGTCCTCGGTACCCGACATGCGGGCCAGGAAGACCGCCAGGGCGGTGTGCACCACCATGAACACCGTGGAATTGTGCCGCTGCGCCAGTGCGGTGAGGCCGGCGTGCACCTGCGAATCGACGGCGAAGTCGACCTTGGCGCCGGCGAAGCTCTGCACCGCGGGCCGCGGCCGGTCCGCGGGCAACCGCAGCTCGTCCGGCAGGTCGGCCAGTTCCTGTGTCCAGTAAGACAATTGGGCGCTGACCAGGGATTCCGGATCGTCCTCGGCGCCCAGTGCGGCGCGCTGCCACAGCGCGTAGTCGGCGTACTGGATCGGCAGCGGCGCCCACGAGGGCGCCTGTCCGGCGGCCCGGGCCACGTAGGCGGTCATCAGATCCCGGGTCAGCGGGCCCATCGACCAGCCGTCGGCCGCGATGTGGTGGGCGACGAAGACGAGGACGAACTCGCTCGCCGAGAGCTGGAACAACCGGATCCGGAACGGGATCTCGGTGGTCACGTCGAATCCGCTCGCGACCTGACGCCCCACCTCGTGGGCCACCCGCTCCTCACCGATCTGCACCGGCTCCAGGTCGATGCTCACCGCGCCCGGCGCCAGCACCTGCTGCACCGCGCCGCCGGACTCGGATTCCGGATAGATGGTCCGCAGCACCTCGTGCCGGGCCGCCAGATCCGCGACGGCCTGCCGCAGCGCGGCCACATCCAGCGCACCGGACAGCCGGATGGCGACCGGGATGTTGTACACCGTTGCGGCGGTGTCGAATTGGTTGAGGAACCACATCCGCTGCTGGGCGTAGGACAGCGGAACGGCGTCCGGACGCGGACCGGCGACCAGCGGCAGCCGCGGCCGTTCGGTTCCGGTGCGCTCCACCCGGGCGGCCAGTGCACCCACGGTCGCCGCCTCGAACAACGCGCGCACCGGCACGCGCACCTCGAGCGCGGCGCCGATCCGCGCGGCCACCTGAGTGGCCAGCAGCGAGTTACCGCCGAGGGCGAAGAAGTCGTCGTCCAGGCCGACCCGGTCGATCCCCAGCACCTCGGCGAAGGTGCCGGCCACGATCTCCTCCACCGGAGTCGAGGGCGCACGGAAGGCGGTGGTCTCGAATTCCGGCTCCGGCAGGGCCTTGCGGTCGAGTTTGCCGTTCACGGTGAGCGGCAGCGCGTCGAGGACCACGAAGGCCGCGGGCACCATGTAGTTCGGCAGCGCCGAGGCGAGTGCCGACTTCACCTGTGCCACATCGAGTTCCCGGTCCGCGGAGACCAGATACGCGACGAGCCGATCGCCGGTGCGCGGGTCGGACTTCGCCACCACGACCGCCTGGGCGAGCTGCGGCAGACGCAGCAGCGCCGCCTCGATCTCCCCCAGTTCGATGCGGAAACCGCGCACCTTGACCTGGAAGTCGGTGCGGCCGCGATACTCCAGCTCACCGTTCGCCGTCCAGGCCACCAGGTCGCCGGTGCGGTACATGCGCGAACCGCTGCCGAACGGATCGGCCACGAAGCGATCCGCGGTCAGATCCGCCCGCCCGAAGTAGCCGCGGGCCAGCTGCGCACCGGCCAGATAGAGCTCACCGGAGACGCCCACCGGCACCGGGTGCAGGCGCGAATCCAGCACGTAGACACTGCTGTTCCACTCGGGTGCGCCGATCGGCACCGACAGTTCGTCGGCCGCGCCGACGCGGTGCGCGGTGATCGAGACCGCGGCCTCGGTCGGACCGTACAGGTTGTAGAGCTCGACCTCGGGATGGGCGGCGGCGAACCGCTGCGCCAGCGCCGCGGGCAGCGCCTCACCGATGGCGAGGACTCGCCGCAGCGGGCTCGTCGCCTCGGGCGCGGTATTCGTCCGGGCCTCGGTGAGCAGGGCGTCCAGCATCGACGGCACCACATGCAGCGTGGTGACGCCGGTGCGCCGGATCAGATCGTTCAGGTAGGCCGGATCGCGATGTCCGTCGGGCGCGGCGATCACCAGCCGTCCGCCCGACACCGCCGCGGACCAGAACTCCCAGACCGACAGGTCGAAGGTCGCGGCGGTCTTCAGTAGTACCGCGTCGTCGGCGCGGAGATCGAATTCGGCCGTCTTCCACACCAATTGGTTGACGATCGCGCCGTGCGGCACCGCGACGCCCTTGGGGCGGCCGGTCGAACCGGAGGTGAAGATCACGTAGGCCGTGTGCTGCGGCAGCAGCGGTGCGATCCGGTCGGCGTCGGTGACCGGCCGCGCCGACAGGCCCGACAGATCCAGCTCGTCGAGGCGCACCACGTCCTCGCGCGCCGCGGACCGGCCGGAATCGGCCAGCGCGGGCATGGACTGCGAGCGACCGCGCCAATCCCGGGTCGCCGCGGCGGCTGCCGAGGGTGCGGTACGTCCGGGCAGGTTCGGAATATCCGAGGAGGTCAGCACGCACACCGGGTCGGCGGAATCGAGGATGTAGCCGACGCGTTCGGCGGGCTGATCCGGATCGAGCGGCACGTACGCGCCACCGGCCACCGAGACGGCGTACATCGCGACCACCAGATCGACGCCGCGCCGCAGGGCCAGCGCGACCCGAGATTCGGGGCCGACGCCGAGCGAGATCAGATGCCGGGCGAGGCGGTGGACGCGCTCGCCGAGTTCGCCGTAGGTGAGCTCGGCGGGCGTACCGCCGAACTGCTCGTCGGCATCGGCCGTCAGGGCCACCCCGTTCGGCCGTGCGGCGATCGTCGCCGCCAGCAGTTCCGGCAGCGTCGCGGCAGCGACCGGATGCGCCGCGCCGGTCGCGGCACGCTCCAGCTCGGCCCGCTCGGCCGAGGTCAGGATGTCGAGATCGCCGACCGCAGTGGCGGCCTCGGCGACCACCCCGGCGAGCAGCAGCGACAGCCGCTCGACGATCGATTCGGCGGTCGCGGCGTCGAACAGATCCGTGGCGTAGGTGAGGAAACCACCGATGCCGTCCGGATTTCCGTCCGCGTCGTACGCGTCGGCCACGATCAGATGCAGGTCGAACTGGGAGACGTCCAGATCGGCGTCCACACCGGCGACGCTCAATCCGGGCAGTTCCAGTTCGGTGCGCGCCAGGTTCTGGAACGACAGGCCCACCTGGAACAGCGGGTGGTGCGCGGTGGAACGCGGCGGGTTCAGCACCTCGACCAGCCGCTCGAACGGAATGTCGGCGTGGGCGAAGGCCTGCAGATCGGTTTCGCGCTGGCGGGCCAGCAGTTCGGTGAACGGCTCGCCGCGCTCGACACGGGTGCGGAAGACGACGGTGTTGACGAACATGCCGATCAGATCGTCGAGTTCGGCCTCACCGCGACCGGCGATCGGGCTGCCGACGGCGATGTCGTCGCCGCCCGACAGCCGGGCCAGCAGCAGCGCGAACGCCGAATGCACGACCATGAACAGCGTGGCGCCGTGGGCGCGGGCCAGCTCGACCAGGCCCGCGTGCACCTCGGGCGCGATCCGCACGTCCACGCGCGCACCGGCCAGCGTCGCCACCGGCGGACGTGGGCGATCGGTGGGCAACTCGAGCACGTCCGGCAGGCCGGCCAGCTCGCGCTGCCAGTACGAAATCTGCTGGGCGGCAATGGAATCCGACTGCGACTCCGAGCCCAGGACGGCACGCTGCCACAGCGCGTAATCGGCGTACTGCACGCGCAGCGGCGCCCAGTCCGGCGCGGCGCCGCAGGTGCGGGCGGCGTAGGCGGTCATCACGTCGCGCACCAGCGGGCCCATCGAGGACGCGTCGGCGGCGATGTGGTGCACCACCACGGCGAGCACGTATTCGCGTCGCGAACCGGGGGCGAGGTCGGAGATCTCCAGTAGCCGCACTCGCAGCGGAACCTCGGAGGTGACATCGAAAGGCGTTGCGGCCAGGGCGTATACCGCATCGGCGACCGCGGCGGCGGCGGTGCGTTCCGGCCGCAGGCCCAGCCGGGTGTCGGCCGGCAGGATCACCTGGACGGGACCCTCGGGAGTCTCCGGGTAGACCGTGCGCAACACCTCGTGCCGCGCGACCACGTCGTCGAGGGCCGCGCCCAGCGCCTCCACATCCAGGCTGCCGGTCAGCCGCAGCGCGAAGGGCAGGTTGTAGGCGGCCGAACCGGAATGCACCGCCTCCTCGGCGGTTTCGGCCTGGTCGAAGCGGTTGAGGAACCACATGCGCTGCTGCGCGAGCGAGAGCGGCAGCTGTTCCGGACGCTCGATCGAGCCCAGTTCCGCGCCGCGCCGGATGTGGGTCTGGGAATCGAGGGTGGCGGCCAGTCCGGCCACCGTGGGCGTCTCGAACAGCGACCGCACCGGCACGCGGCCGCCGACCGCCGCACCGAGCCGGGCCACCACCTGCGTGGCGATCAGCGAATTGCCGCCGAGGGCGAAGAAGTCGTCGTCGGCGCCGACCCGTTCCAGGCCGAGCACGGAGCCGAAGACCTCGGCGACGATCTCCTCCACCGGAGTACTCGGCGCCCGGAATTCGCGGCTGCTGAAAGTGGGTTCGGGCAGCGCCTTGCGGTCGAGTTTGCCGCTCGGATTGAGCGGGAAGGCGTCGAGAACCACGACGACCGCCGGAACCATATAGGCCGGAAGCGAATCCTTCACGCCGTTGCGCAGGCGCTCGGGATCGAGGGTGGTGCGCGGCTGGGCGACGACATAGGCGACCAGCTGATCGCCCAGTGCCGAGCCCATCACCAGCGCGACCGCCTGGCTCACGCCCGGCAGCGCCAGCAGCGCGGTCTCGATCTCGCCCAACTCGATGCGCTGGCCGCGGAACTTCACCTGGAAGTCGGTGCGGCCGATGTAGTCGAGCCGCGCGGGCCGGGTCTCGTCGGCGTCACGCCACAGCACCAGATCGCCGGTGCGGTACATCCGCTCGCCGTGGCCGAACGGGTTGGCCACGAACCGGTCCGCGGTCAGGTCGGGGCGGCGCACATAGCCGCGGGCCAGCTGGTCACCCGCGAGATACAGCTCACCGGGCACGCCCACCGGCACCGGACGCAGGCGGCCGTCGAGCACGTAGACGCGAGTGTTCCACTGCGGCAGGCCGATCGGCACGGTCGGCCGGTCGTCCTCACCGACAGGCCAATACGTGACCGACACCGCGGCCTCGGTGGGCCCGTACAGGTTGTGGATGCGCGCATCGCACACCGCGTGCACGGCATCGGCGGTCTCCGGCGGCAGCGCCTCGCCGATCACGAAGATGTCCTGCAGGCTCGGGCAGCTGCCCGCCGCGATGTGCGCGGCGAAGACGGTGAGCATCGACGGGACGAAGTCGGTGACCGTAACCCCGTGCGCGGCAATGGTTTCCGCGACGTACAGCGGATCGCGATGGCCGTCGTGGGTGGCCACGACCAGCTCGGCACCCGCCCGCAGCGGCATGAAATAGCCCCACAGCGAGACGTCGAAGGTGGTCGCCGTCTTCTGCAGATAGACGTCGCCGCTGCCCAGCGGGTAGGCGGCCAGCATCCACTCGATCTGGTTGTTGATCGCGGCATGCGAGACCGCGACGCCCTTGGGCCGGCCGGTGGAGCCGGAGGTGAAGATGACGTAGGCCGGATGGTCCGGCCGCACCGGCGCGAGCAGTTCGCCGGGCCGGATCGGGCTCGGATCGAAGCCGCCGAGATCCATGGTGTCCAGCCGCAGCACCGGAATCCGCGCGGGCACCGCGACGGTATCGGCGACGGTGGTCACGACGCAGACGGGTTGTGCGGTATCGAGGATGTGCGCGATGCGGTCCGCCGGATGATCGGGGTCCAGCGGCACGTACGCACCACCGGCCGCCACGATCGCGTACATGCCGACCACCAGATCCAGCGATCGGCGGATCGCCAGGCCGACCAGGGCATCCGGGCCGACACCGCGCGAAATCAGCAGGCGCGCCAGCTGATTGACCTGCGCGTCGAATTCGGCGTAGGTCAGCTGCGCACCCTCGTAGGTGACCGCCACCGCATCCGGATTGCGCAGCGCCGTGCGCCGGTAGCCGTCGAGCAGCAGCTCCGGTTCGACCCGGTGGGCGGTGTCGTTCCAGTCCTGCAGGATGCGCAGGCGCTCGGCCGGATCGAGCAGCTCGATATCGCCCACGGCGGCCGCCGGATCGGCGACGATGCCCTCCAGCACCCGCACCAGCCGGTCGGCGTAGGTGGCGACGGTCGGCTCGTCGAACAGATCCAGCGCGTAGGTGAACATGGCCGATACGCCGGCCGGGGCACCCGCGTCCGTTCGCGGTACGGCGGTGAGCTGCAGATCGAATTTCGCCACCGCACCGTCGAATTCGACCGTTTCGGCGACCAGTCCGGGCAGCCGCAGCTGCGGCTTCTGCATGTTCTGGAAGAACAGCGCGGCCTGGAACAGCGGGTGATGCGCCTGCGACCGCACCGGGTCGAGCACCTCGACCAGGCGCTCGAACGGCAGCTCGGCGTGCGAGAAGGCGCCCAGATCGGTGTCCTTCACCGCCGCCAGCAGTTGCTCGACCGTCGTCGCGGCGTCGATGCGGGTGCGCAGCACCAGGGTGTTGACGAACATGCCGACCAGCGCGTCGAGTTCGGCCTCACCGCGCCCGGCCACCGGGGTGCCGATGGTGATGTCGTCGGTGCCGCTGGAGCGGGCCAGCAGGATCGCGAACGCCGCATGCACCACCATGAACAGCGAGGTGCCGGTGCGCTGGGCGAGTTCCTCGAGCCGGGCGTGCAGCTCGGGCGCGATGTCGAAGGTGTATTCCGCGCCGCGCCCCGAGGCGATCTGCGGGCGCGGCCGATCCGCGGGCAGATCCAGCCGGTCCGGGATGCCGGCCAGGGTGGTGCGCCAGTAGTCGATCTGCTGGGCCGCAAGGGAGTCGGGATCGTGTTCGTCGCCGAGCAGCGCCCGCTGCCACAGCGCGTAGTCGGCGTACTGCACCGGCAGCGGCTGCCAGCTCGGCCGGGCGCGGTTGCGCCGGGCGAGGAAGGCGGCCAGCAGATCGCGCATGAACGGCGCCACCGAGGCACCGTCGGCGGCGATGTGGTGGACCACGACCGCCACGACATGATCGTCGGGCGCCAGTTCGGCCACCGCGACGCGCAGCGGCACCTCGGCGGCCACATCGAATCCGGCGAGCAGATAGCCGGCCAGCCACTGCGGCAGTTCGTCCTCGGTCACCGGCTTCGGCGCCAGATCCGGAACCGATTGCGACGCGGGCAGAATCACCTGGTGTCCGGCGCCGTCCGCGGACGGGTAGACGGTGCGCAGGGTTTCGTGGCGCTCGACGACATCGGCGACGGCCGCCTGCAACGCCTCCACGTTCAGCGCGCCGGTGAGCCGGATCGCGAACGGAATGTTGTTGGCCGCTGATTCCGGATCGAACTGGTTGAGGAACCACATCCGCTGCTGGGCCAGCGAGAGCGGAATGCGTTCCGGACGCGGCATCGGCGCCAGCGCCAGGCGCCCGCCCGCACCCTTCAACGGTTCCAGCCGCTGTGCCAATTCGGCGACCGTGGCCGCCTCGAACAGCAGCCGGGCCGGTACCCGCGCCGAGATCTGGGCGCCGAGGCGGCCCGCGACCTGAGTGGCGATCAGCGAGTTTCCGCCCAGTTCGAAGAAGTCGTCGTCGGCGCCGACCGGTCCGGGCGGGTCGAGCAGATCGGTGAAGACGGCCGCCACCATCTCCTCGAGCGCACCCGAGGGCGCGCGGAATTCGCGGGCGGCCAGGACGGGTTCCGGCAGCGCCGCGCGGTCCAGTTTGCCGACCGGGGTCAGCGGAATCGCGTCCAGGACCATGATCGTCGTCGGCACCATGTGGGCCGGAAGACTGTGTCCCGCATGCTCGCTCAGCTCGTCGGTGTCGACCTTCGCACCTTCGGCGGCGTGCACGTACGAGACGAGAATCGTGGCGCCGCTGTGCAGGGTGTGGCCGACGGTGACGGCGAAGTCGACCGAATCGTGGGCGGCCAGTACCGCGTCGATCTCGCCGAGCTCGATCCGGAAGCCACGGATCTTGACCTGGAAGTCGTTGCGGCCCAGATACTCCAGTTCACCGGCGGCCGTCCAGCGCACCAGGTCACCGGTGCGGTACAACCGCGAACCGTTGGCGTCGAAGGGGTTGGCGACGAAGCGCGCCGCGGTCAGGCCGGGACGCAGGTGGTATCCGCGCGCCAATTGCGCACCGGTGATGTACAACTCGCCGACCGCGCCGCGCGGCACCCGCGCCAGCTGTTCGTCGAGCACGTATTCGGTGATGTTGCGCACCGGCGCGCCGATGGTGACCGTCTCCCCCGGCACCAGCGGCGCGCTGATGTTGGTCATGATCGTGGTCTCGGTCGGGCCGTACCCGTTGTAGAACTCGCGGGTGCCGCCCTCGATCGCGATCGCCCAGCGCCGCACCAGTTCCGGCGGGCAGGCCTCCCCACCGGCGACCACGACGCGCAGGTCGTCCAGCCCGGCCGGATCCACCGAAGCCAGGGCCGCGGGCGTGACGAAGGCGTGGGTGACGCGTTCGCGCCGTAGCAGATTCGCCAGCTCGTCGCCGCCGAGTACCGACGGCGAGGCCACCACCATGGCCGCCGCACCGCCGATGGCCAGCAGCAGTTCCAGCACCGAGGCGTCGAACGAGGGCGATGCGAAATGCAGGGTGCGCGAGTCGTTTCCGACCCGGTACCGCTCGCGCTGTTCGTCACAGAAACTCGACAGCCCGGCCTGGGTGACCACGACACCCTTCGGCTTGCCGGTCGAGCCGGACGTGTAGATCACGTAGGCCGGATGTTCGGCCCGCAACGGCCGCAACCGATCGGCATAGGTGACCGGGTCGCCGGAGAACTCCTCGAGCCGCGCGGCGAAATCAGCGGTGTCGACGGTCAGCCACTCCACCGAATCGGGCAGGTCCTCCCGCACCGGCGACACCGTGAGACCCAGTTTCGCACCGGAGTCGGAGACCATGTGCGCGACGCGATCGGCCGGATAGTTCGGATCCACCGGCACGAATCCGGCGCCGGTCTTGGCCACCGCCCACACCGCGACCACCGATTCCACCGAGCGGGGAATACCGACGGCGACCAGATCCTCCGGGCCGATGCCGCGAGCGATGAGCAGCCGGGCCAGCCGGGTCGAACGCTCGTCGAGCTCGGCGTAGCTGAGTTCGGCCAGCGTGGTGGTGGCATCGGCGAACACCAGGGCCGTACCGGTCGGATCCGCCTCGACCGCGGTGGCCATGAGCTGGGGCAGGGTGGTGACGCGTGGCCGGCGGGTGCGTGTCGGCCGGACCCGAGCGGGGCGCGTCATGCCGTCACTTCCAGCGCGTACTGTCCGCTGACCACCCGTACCACCTATCTCATCCTGCCTGTCGTCGCCGCATGCGCCTGCACGCAGGCCACCCTTGTCCATCGATTCCGGCCGCGGCGGGCGTTACTTTCCCGCGATCGTGCCACCGGTTGCTCAGCGAAGCACATTGTCCGGCAGCAGTACCAGCCCGGCGGAGCCGAAGGCCGCCGGCGCCGGCCCGTCCTCGAGCACCACGGCCCGCAGGTCTTCCAGCGGTTCCGGATCCAGCCGGTCCAGACCGGCACGATCGGTGAACAGGTGGGTGACCCATTCGTCGGCGAGCCCGTCGGTGCCGACCTCGGCCGGCAACACCATCGAGGCACCGGTCGTCCCCGCGCCGACCACCTCGAGCAGGGCGGCGATACCGTCGGCCCGGCCCTGCCGGAAGGTGCGAGATTCGAAGTCCAGCTCGGTGCGGGCCCGCAACCGGTCGACCGCGGCGGCCAGCGCGTCGTAACTGTGGGTGCCCTCCGCGCCGACGAAGGCCGGATCGGCGCCGCGCAGCGCCCGGGTGCGGTTGGCGTAGGTCACCGGCCGCGCCGACTCACCCGCGATCTCGGCGGCGACCGCCGCATCGTCGAGGACCAGCCAGTCGATACCGTTCGGCCCCGCCTTCGGCCGGGCCGCGGCCACGGTGACGCCGGTCTTGATCTCCAGCTCCGACGGCAGTTCGCCGCCGTCGACGACCGGGACCAGTGCGGCACCGGCCTTGAGCACCGCCCAGGCCGCGACCGCCGACTCGGTACCGCGCTCGAGCCGCACCGCGACCCCGCTACCCGGGCCGCAGCCGCGACCGATGAGGGCCCGGGCCAGCCGGGAGGAGCGGGCGTCGAGCTCCTGATACGAGACCGCCTCCTCGCCCCAGGCCAGCGCCGGCCCCTCGGGGTCGTCCTCGACGGCGGCGGCCAGCGCCTGCGCCAGCGCGGTGCCGACGGTGGAGCCGGTCTCGGCCGGTTCGGTGCGGGCCGCCTCGACCACAACCTCCGACTCGTCGTGCAGGTCGATCGCGCCGAGCAGGATCTGCGGGTCGGCGGCCACCGCCGCGAGGATGCGCTCGAATCGATCACCCAGGGTGCGCATCGTCGCGGGATCGAACAGTTCCCGCGCGTAGGTGAAGACCGTGACCAGTTCCGCCGGTGAGCCGTCGGATTCGTGGCGCGGCTCGACCGTGACCTGCAGATCGAACTTCGCCGCCACGGCATCGGTGTCGAGTGCGGCAATGGACAGGCCCGGCAGTTCCAGCGACGGCTGCTGCGTGTTCTGGAACGACAGCACCACCGTGAACAGGCTCTGCGCACCACCTCGTCCCGGAGCCACCACCTCGGCGACCCGTTCGAACGGGATATCGGAGTTCGCGAAGGCCGCCAGATCGGTGTCGCGGGCGGTTTCCACCAGCGCGTCGAAGGTGTCGGTGGTGTCGACACCGGTGCGCAGCGTCAGCGTGTTGACGAACATGCCGACCAGATCGTCGAGTGCGCGCTCGCCGCGGCCCGCGATCGGCGTGCCGACCACCACATCGGCGGTACCGGACTGCCGGGCCAGCAGCACCGCGAGCGCGGCGTGCACCACCATGAACAGCGACGAATTGTGTTCTCGCGCAATCCGGACCAAGCCCTCGTGCACCGCGGCCGGGATCGCGAAACCGATCGATTCGCCGCGCATCGACGGCACGGCCGGACGCGGATGATCGGGCGCCAGCAGCGCCGAACCGGACACCCCGGCGAGCCGATCCCGCCAGTAGGCGAGCTGCTTCGCCGCCACCGAATCCGGATCGTCGTCGGTGCCGATGGCCCGGCGCTGCCAGATCGCGAAATCGGCGTACTGCACTTCCAGTGGCGCCCAGCCCGGTTCGCGGCCGCCGGTGCGGGCCACATAGGCGGTCATCAGATCGCGGGCCAGCGGGGCCATCGAGGAACCGTCGCCGGCGATGTGGTGGATCACCAGCGCCAGCACCTGGTCGGACCCGCTGCGCAGCAGCAGGGCGCGCACCGGAACCTCTTGGGTCACATCGAATCCGGTCGCCATGAGCGCGACGATGCGGTCGATCGGCTCGGCGGTGTCCTCGACCGGCAGGCCCTCCGGCAGCGCCTCGCGGACCGAGAGGATCTCCTGATACGGCAGCCCGCCCGGACCGCCGGCGGGGTAGCGGGTGCGCAGCACCTCGTGCCGCTCCACCACATCGGCGACGGCCTGGCGCAACGCGTCCACATCGAGATCGCCGGTGAGCCGGATCGCCAGCGGAATGTTGTAGCCCGGCGATTGCGGATCGAGCTGGTTGATCACCCACATCCGCTGCTGGGCCGGCGACAGCGGAATCCGCTCCCCACGCGCGGCAGGCTCGAGGCGCGGGCGCACCGCACCGGCGGCCGCGCCGGGCACGATCCGCGCCGCGAGGGCTGCCACGCTCGAGGCCTCGAACAGCTCCCGGACCACGAGGTTCGCGTCGAGCGCCTCGTTGATGCGAGCCACCGCACGGGTCGCGAGCAGCGAATTGCCGCCGAGGGCGAAGAAGTCGTCGTCGAGGCCGACGCCGGTCGTCTCCGCACCGGCGACACCGAGCAGATCGGCGAACACGTCGGCGACGGCCTGTTCGATCGGCGTACTCGGCGCCCGGAAGGCGGCCGCGCTGACGACCGCCGGTTCGGGCAGGGCACGACGATCGAGTTTGCCGTTCGGCGTCAGCGGCAGCGCGTCGAGCACGACCACCACGTCGGGCACCATGTAGCCGGTCAGGAAGGCGCCGACCTCGGCGCGCAGCGCGAGCGGATCGAGCGACGAACCAGCCTCGGGCACAACGTAACCCACCAGCCGCTCACCGGAGTGCTCTGCGGTGCGGACCATCGCCACCGCCTGCGCGACACCGGTGCAGCGCAGCAGCGCGGCCTCGATTTCGCCGAGTTCGATGCGGAAGCCGCGCAGCTGCACCTGCTGATCGCTGCGTCCCGCGTATTCCAGCGCGGCCTCGCCGTCGAAACCGGCCCAGCGGCCGATATCGCCGGAGCGATACATCCGGGAACCGGGCGCACCGTACGGATTGGCCACGAACCGCGCTGCGGTCAAGCCCGGACGGCCGAGGTAGCCGCGCGACAGTTGTTGTCCGGCAATGTACATCTCACCGGCCACGCCGACCGGCGACGGATGCAGCCGGTCGTCGAGCACATAGGTCTCGAGGCCCGGCAGCGCCCGGCCGATGACGCTGGCCGGATGGTCGGCCAGACCCTCGTCCAGCGCCAGGAACGACACGTGCACGGTCGTCTCGGTGATGCCGTACATGTTCACCAGCTGCGGGGTGGTGGAGCCGTGCCGCTCGTACCAGCGCGCGAGCTGACGCAGATCCAGCGCCTCACCGCCGAAGACGATGTAGCGCAACGCGAATTTGGCCGCGACCGTCACCGCGGCGTCACCGGTGTGGCTGTGCGCCGCGCGGTCGGCCTCGGCGAGCTGATAGAACGCCGAGGGCGTCTGGTTCAGCACGGTGACTTGCTCGCGAATCAGCAACTCGCGGAACAGCTCCGGCGATCGCGAGGTCAGGTGGTCGACCACCACGACCGCACCGCCGTTGGCCAGCGAACACCACAGTTCCCAGACCGAGAAGTCGAAGGCGAAGGAGTGGAACAGCGTCCACACGTCGGTTTCGTCGAAGTCGAACAGCAGCTGGGTGTTGGCGAACAGTTCCAGCACGTTGCGGTGGGTGACGCCGACCCCCTTGGGCACACCGGTGGAGCCCGAGGTGTAGATGACGTAGGCCAGATCGGCCGGTCGCAGCGGGGCGAGCCGCTCGGCGTCGGTGAGCGGACCGCCGGCGAAGTTGCCGGTCTCCTCCAGCAGCACCGTCGCCAGGCCGGCGGCGGGCACCGCCTCCCGCAGCTCGGCGGTCGTGAGCACACATGCCGGCGCGGCGTCGCCGAGCATGAATTCCAGCCGCTGCACCGGATAACCGGTGTCGATGGGCAGATAGGCGGCACCGGCGAGCAGCACGCCGAGCAGCGCGACCGGCAGTTCCTCGGTGCGCGGCACCGCCACGGCCACCAGCGATTCCGGCCCGACGCCCTGGGCGATCAGCGCCCGGGCCACCTGGCTCGCGCGCTGGTGCAGATCTCCGAAGGTGAGGGTGGTGTCACCGAAGCGGACCGCCACCGCGCCCGGCCGGCGCCGGACCTGTGCGGTGATCAGATCGACCAGGGTCACCGGCGGCACCGGCGCGCCGGGCGAATTCCATTCGTGCAGAACGAGTTCGCGCTCACCGGGGGCCAGCACATCGATATCGCCCACCACGGCCGCGGCGTCGGCGGCGACGGCGTTCAGGATGCGCGTGAACCGATCGGTGAAATCGCGCACCGTCGCCTCGTCGAACAGGTCGGTGGCGTAGCTGAAGGCGGCCGAAATCCCCTGCGGCACACCATGTGCGTCGATCCGCTCGGCCATCGCCAGCTGCAGATCGAACTTGGCCAGCTCGATGTCGAGGTCGACACCGGAAACCGCCAGCCCGGGCAGCTCCAATTCGGTGCGGGCCAGGTTCTGGAAGGTCAGCATCACCTGGAACAGCGGATGCCGCCCGGCCGAACGCGCCGGATCCAGGATCTCGACCAGCCGCTCGAACGGCACATCGGCGTGGCCGAACGCCGCCACGTCGGTGCCGCGGACGTCGGCCAGTACCTGCTCGAAACTGCGCGCCGGGTCGATCTCGGTGCGCAGCACCAGGGTGTTGACGAACATGCCGATCAGCTCGTCCAGCGCCGCCTCACCGCGCCCGGCGACCGGGGTGCCGATCGCGATGTCGCGGGTGCCCGACAGTCGGGCGAGCAGCACCGCGAGCGCGGCGTGCACCACCATGAACAACGTCGAATGATGTTGGTGCGCAAGGCGGTTCAGCGCCGCGTGCACATCCGGGGCGATCTCGAAGTCGAGCGTGGCGCCGCGATAGGACGCGACCGCCGGACGCGGCCGGTCGGCCGGCAGGTCCAGCTGTTCGGGCAGCGCGGCGAGTTCGCGCCGCCAGAAGTCGATCTGCGCGGCGAGCACCGACTCCGGATCGTCCTCGCTACCGAGCGTTTCCCGTTGCCACAGGGCGTAATCGGCGTACTGGACGGCCAGCGGCGTCCATTCCGGATGACCGCCGCGCACGCGATCGAGGTAGGCGGTCATCAGATCGCGGGTCAGCGGGGCCATCGAGAAGCCGTCACCGGCGATGTGGTGCACCACGCACACCAGGACGTGTTCGGTCTCGCTCGCGCGCAGCACCCGCAGGCGCACCGGCGGCGCGGCCGTCACATCGAAGCCGCCCGAGACGGTTTCGGCGACCAGGGCGGCCACCTCGTCCTCGCGCGCTTCGACCAGGGGAATCTCGGGGACCGCCCGGGGATCCGAGACGGGCAGCACCCGCTGGTAGCCCTCGCCGTCGAGTTCCGGATAGATGGTGCGCAGCACTTCGTGGCGCTCCACCAGATCGCGCACCGCGGACCGCAGCGCGTCCACGTCGAGGCGTCCGCTCAGCCGCACCGCGATCGGGATGTTGTTGACCGCGCCCGCCGGATCGAAGCGGTTGAGGAACCACATCCGCTGCTGGGCATAGGACAGCGGGATGCGTTCGGGCCGCGGCATCGGCCGCAACCGCTCGCCGGTGTCGGTTCCGGCGTGCCGTTCCACCTGTTCGGCCAGTGCGGCCACGGTCGATGCCTCGAACAACAGCTGCACCGGCACCCGGGCGCCCAGGGCCGAGCCGATCCGGGCCGCCGCCTGCGCGGCCAGCAGGGAGTTGCCGCCGAGTTCGAAGAAGTCGTCGTCGGCGCCGACCCGGCCGGGATTGTCGCCCTCGCCGGGAACGAGCAGAGCCGCGAACACCTCGGCGACGATCTCCTCCACCGGGGTGGCGGGAGCGCGGAATTCGCGTGCGGCGAAGGTCGGTTCCGGCAGCCGGGCGCGGTCGAGTTTGCCGACCGGGGTCAGCGGAATCTCCTCCAGCGGCATGATCGCCGCGGGAATCATGTAGGCGGGCAACGAGGCCGCCAGGAAATCGTCGAGGGTCGCGATATCGAGCGCCGCACCGGGACGCGGCAACACGTACGACACCAGCGCCGTCGCGCCGGAGGGCAGCGTGCGGCCGATGGTGGCGGCGAAATCGATATCCGGATGCGCGGTCAGCGCGTTGTCGATCTCGCCCAGTTCGATGCGGAAGCCGCGAATCTTGACCTGGAAATCGGAGCGGCCCAGATATTCGATGGTGCCGTCGGACTCGTTGCGGCGCACCAGGTCGCCGGTGCGATACAGCCGGGCCCCGGGCCTGCCGGTTTCGGCGCCGAAGGGACTGGCCACGAACCGTTCCGCGGTGAGCCCCGGGCGGCCCAGATATCCCTGTGCCAGCGCCGGACCCGCCAGATACAGCTCGCCGACCACCCCGGCGGGCACCGGTCGCAGCCGCGAATCCAGCACGAACGCGCCGACGCCGGCGATCGGGGTGCCGATCGTGATCGGCTCGCCGGCAATCATTTCCGCGCTGGAGGTGGCGAGGATCGTCGCCTCGGTCGGGCCGTAGCCGTTGTAGAAGCGCCGCCCGTCGCGCGCCCAGCGGCCCACCAGTTCCGGGCCGAACTTGTCGCCGGCCACGACGACGGCCTCGAGGTCGGGCAGTCCGGCCGGATCGACCGACTCCAGCGCGCCGGGGGTGATCAGCATGTGCGAAACCTGTTCGCGGCGCAGCAGATCGGCCAGCTCGAAACCGCCGAACACCTCCGGCGGCGAGACCACCAGGGTCGCACCCGACGAGAAGGCCAACAGCAGTTCCAGAACGGAGACGTCGAAGTTCGGCGAACAGACGTGCAGGACACGGGAATCCTCGGTCACGCCGTAGTGCTCGCGCTCGGCCGCGACCAGACCGCCGAGTCCGGCATGGGTCACCACGACGCCCTTGGGACGACCGGTGGAGCCCGAGGTGTAGATCACGTAGGCCGGGTGATCCTCGGTGAGCGGGCGGACCCGGTCGGTGTAGGAGATCGGATGGGCGGGGCGCGCGCCGATTCGTTCCGACACGACCGGATCGTCGAGTTCGAGCCAGTACACACCCGTCCCCAGCGCCCGGCGATGGGCTCCGGTGGTCAGGCCGAGTACCGCGCCGGAGTCGGCGACGATATGCGCGATGCGCTCGGGCGGATAGGCCGGGTCGACCGGAACGTAGGCCGCGCCCGCCTTGGCGACCGCCCAGACCGCGAGGACGGATTCGATCGAGCGGGCGATGCCGATAGCCACCACGTCGCCGGCGCCGATGCCGCGGGAGATGAGTTCCCGGGCCAGGCGCGACGATCCCTCGTCGAGCTCTCGATAGGTCAGCTGCCGCGCGTCGGCCGGATCATCGGTCGGCGCGAACCGGATCGCCACCGCATCGGCGGCGGATTCGACCGCAGCGGTCAGCAGCTGGCCGAAAAGGGGGCTGCCCGACCTGCGGCGACGACCTCCACGAGCGGAACGGCGGGCAGTATCCATTCGAGTGTCTTCACCTCTCGCGTCCAGCAGGTCCGCACGGTCGAACACCCCCTCGCGCGGTCCGAGCAATCATATAAGGATGGCGAGCACGGCGTGGTGCGCCGGATCGAACTGGTGACCCGCCGGTACTCCTAGTACTCATCGCTGCCAGGGTGCCTCGATGTTGCGCTTCGTGTCGACTTCCGTGGCACTGGTCACAGTAGGTCCCCAGCTTGTCACAGCCAGCCGCGGCGGATCGCCTGCACGCCCGCCTGGAACCGGGTGCTGGCGCCCAGTCGCTCCAGCAGGCTCGCGGTCCGCCGCACCACAGTGCGCCGGGACATGCCCAGCCGCCGGGCGATGGTGTCGTCCGTCGCGCCCAGGCCCATGAGGGTCAGAATGGCCCGGTCGCGTTCGTCCAGCGGCTGGTCCGGATTCACCGAGATCGGCGCGGCCAGCGACCACAACACCTCGAAGGTGTGCACGATCGCGTCCAGCGTCGGACAGGCCGCGATGCGCAGCCCCATCGGATCGCCGCGGCGTTCGTCGTGGTGCAGCATCAGCGCCGCGCGGTCGTCGTCGGCGATGATCACCTTGAAGGGCGGATCGGGCAACGTGCGCGCCTGCGCCCCGGCGGTATTGGCCTGCAGCGCGAAGCGCAGCCGATCGGGATCCTGATAGATGGTGTCCTGATAGAGCGTCTGGTAGCGCACGCCCGCCGACATCCGCGCCGAGCGCAGATCGAACAGCCGTGCGGCGCGTTCGCCTTCGCACAGATACGGGCCCCGGTCGATCATCCGGATCCGGCTGCGCGCGGCGCGCTGCAGATCCTCGAATTCGGCGACCACCTCGCGGGCCTCGTACATCGGCACGACGGTGCCGTCGCCGCGGGTGGTGCGGCGCACCGAGCGGAAGGTCTCGCCCAGCCGGGCCGCGGCCTCGTGCATGCGCGCGGTTTCGGCCTGGCGGCGGCGGGATTCGGCTTCCGACAGGGCCTCGGGGGCATGCGCGTCCCAGCGGACGGAGTCACCGATTTCGATGCGGACCACGGCCTGCATCTCACAGAGTTCGTCCAGGGCCGCCGCGACGGACTCGCGGGAACACTCCAGATATTGCGCCAGCTCCGACAGGCTGGACCGCGGATGCTGCACCAGAGCGGTATAGGTGCGGCCGTGCACGGATCCGGAGTCGAACAGCTCGTACAAACCAGTCAATGCATCAACCCCCCGCGGCCGGCCGAGCCGGGCGGCCGACGACAGCGCGGGCGCTATTCGCCCGCCCCCCACGACTGCTGGGACAGGACGACGCCCTTGCTCGCCAGATAGGGAGCGGGATCGATCTTGACGTCGCTGGGATCCCAGATCTCCAGATGCAGGTGCGGGCCGGTGGAGTTGCCGCGGTTGCCGACGGTGGCGATCACGTCGCCGGCGTTCACCCGCTGGCCGACGTGGGTGAGGATGTCGTTGACGTGGCCGTACACCGCGGTGGTGCCGTCGTCCTGCTTCACCCGGACCCACAGCCCGAAGCCCGAGGCGGGACCGGCATCGATCACCGTGCCGTTCTCCACCGAATGAATAGGAGTACCGATCGCGTCGGCGAAGTCGACACCGTAGTGCATGGCGCCCCATCGGGATCCGAAGCCGGAACTGACGACCCCGGCCACCGGTCGCACGGCCTGGGCCGGTGCGAGCTGCTGCTGAATACCCTTCAGCACCTCTTCGGCGTGCGAGAGCGGACCGGCGACCTCCGGCGGCAGATTCTGCAGACCGAACGGCGCGGGCGCGGCCACCGGCTGGGCCTGCGGCGCGGCCGGCGTCT
>NZ_BDBN01000092.1 GCF_001613005.1 Nocardia nova NBRC 15556
GGTGCCACGGGACGCGGCCGGGCGGGTGTGCGATCCACACCCGCCCGGCCGCGCCGCGCTCCCCGCCCGCGGGCGGGTTCGCGCGCGGATGCCTCCACGCGGCTGCGGTTCGGAGTCGGGCGCGTCCTCATGCTGGTGGCGCTGCTCGTCGTCGCGATGCAATTGCTCTGGCTGCAAACGTTTTCCGCGCCCAACCTGTCGGCCGAGGCGGCCAGCCAGCGCACGGTGCATCAGACCGACTGGGCGCAACGCGGCGCCATCCTCGATCGGGACGGCCGCAGGCTCGCGTTCACCGTCGTGACCAAGAAGCTCAACTTCCGGCCGGTGGCCGTGCGCAAGGATCTGGCCGACGCGCGGGCGAAGAGCGACAAGGCGCCCGAGGTCGACAAGCGGCTGGAGGAGATCGCCAAGACGATCCACGAGAAGCTGGGCAAGGACGCGCCCCCCGAAGCGGAACTGCTCGCCAAACTGCGCAGCGACGACCAGTTCACCTATCTGGCCTACAACGTCGACTCCCGGGTCGCCGACGAGATCACCGAGAAGTTCCCCGAAGTCGGGACCGAACGTCAGGACACGCCGGTCTATCCGGGCGGCGCGCTGGCGGCCAACGTGGTGGGCGCGACCGGCTGGGACGGGCACGGCCAGGTGGGGCTCGAGGCGTCGATGGACGCGACGCTGGCCGGCACCGACGGTTCGCACACCTACGATCGCGGCTCCGACGGGGCGGTCATCCCCGGCAGCGAGCGCGACAAGGTGCCCGCGGTCAACGGCTCCGATGTCGAACTGACCCTCGACTCCGATCTGCAGTACTACGTGCAGCAGCAGGTCCAGGAGGCCAAGGACAAATCCGGCGCGCAGGACGCCTCGGCGGTGGTGCTGGACGCCCACACCGGCCAGGTGCTGGCCATGGCCAACGACAACACCTTCAATCCGGCGCAGGATCCGAAGTTCTGGGCCTCGGCCGATATCGGCAATCCGTCGGTGACCAATGCCTACGAGCCCGGTTCGGTGAACAAGATCATCACCGCGGCGGCCTCCATCGAGTACGGCCTGACCAATCCGGACGAGGTGCACCAGGTCCCCGGTGAGATCCACATGGGCGGCGTGGTCGTGCACGACGCGTGGTCGCACGGCGTGATGCCCTACACCACTACCGGCATCTTCGGTAAGTCGTCGAATGTGGGCACGCTGATGCTCGCGCAGCGAGTCGGTGAGGACCGCTTCGCGGATATGGTCAAGCGTTTCGGCCTGGGGCAGCGCACCGGTGTCGGACTGCCCGGCGAGAGCGGCGGCATCGTGCCCCCGCGCGACCAGTGGTCCGGCTCGACGTTCGCGAATCTGCCCATCGGACAGGGCCTTTCGATGACCCTGCTGCAGATGACCGGGATGTACCAGGCCATCGCCAACGACGGTGTGCGGATCCCGCCGCGCATCGTCAAGGACGTGATCGG
>NZ_BDBN01000093.1 GCF_001613005.1 Nocardia nova NBRC 15556
TCACCTTCGCCGGGATCGCCCCGGCCGACAATCCGCGCTACGTCATCGGCATCATGTTGAACGCCCCCGTGCGCAGCACCGACGGTAGTGGCGGGCAGTCGGCGGCGCCGCTGTTCCACAGCATCGCCTCCTGGGCGCTGCAGCGCGATCGGATTCCGCCGTCCACCGTGCCGCCGAAACAGCTTGTGCTCCAGGCGATGTAGTGGTGTGTGCGCCTGAATGTCCGGTTTCGGAACCGTGGGTGTCCGTCTGCGGCCCGCCGCACGGGCGGGTGCGGGCGCGGTGAGTCCGGGGACCCGGTGCGCGCGAGGCGGCCACGCTGCGTGGCCGTCGATCGCCCACAGGTAACCTGACTCCCCGACCCCGAATCTCGACCCGATGCACAGATGTGCGCCCACGAAAGGAGCCTGGTGCCCGTGCAGCCCAGCCCGCAGGTGCTTCGCCCCGCCGTTGCGTTGTCGACGCCGGTGCAGGCCGTTGCCGAACTGACCGGTGCGCGGCTGAACTCCGGCGACCCGGCCGGGATCGAGATCACCGGCATCGAACAGCGCTCGAACGCCGTGCAGCCCGGTGACCTGTTCGCAGGTCTGGCCGGCGCCAAGGCCCACGGCGCCCGCTTCGCCGCCGACGCCGTGGAGCGCGGCGCGGTCGCGGTGTTCACCGACGCCGCGGGGGCGGAGCTGATCGGCGAACTGGATGTGCCGGTGCTCGTGCACGACGATCCGCGCGCGGTACTGGGCGAACTGTCGGCGGCTGTGTACGGTCACCCCTCGCGGCGACTACAGGTCATCGGCATCACCGGCACCTCGGGCAAGACCACCACCTCGTATCTGGTGGAGGCGGGCCTCACCGCGGCCGGGCTGTCCACCGCGCTGATCGGCACGATCGAGACGCGGATCGCGCGGCGCGTCGATCCGAATCCGGAGGAGACCGCGGCCGGTGCGAGCGCCGCCGTCGAGTACCGCCGGGTGCCCAGCGCGCTGACCACACCGGAGGCGCCGCAGCTGCACGCGATGTTCGCGCTGATGGTGGAACAGGGCGTGCAGGCCGTGGTGATGGAGGTGTCCAGCCACGCGCTGGCGCTGGGCCGCGTGGACGGTGTGCACTTCTCCGTCGGCGCGTTCACGAATCTGTCGCAGGATCACCTGGACTTCCACGCCGATTTCGAGGACTACTTCGCCGCCAAGCGCCGGCTGTTCGTCCCGGATCCGGGCGCGCCGCAGCGACAGGTCGCGGCCGACACCTGTGTGATCTGCGTGGACGACGCCTGGGGCCGGCGGCTGGCGCGGGAGGCGGGCGGGCGAGCCCGGGTCGTCACCGTGGCGACCGCGGACTGCCCGACCGGGGAGACCGAACCGGAATGGACGGTGACCGGCGCCGCCGCGCTGGCCGACGGCGGGCAGCAGTTCACCGCGATCGGTCCCGCGGGTGAGATTTCGGCGCGGCTGCGGCTGCCCGGGCGCTACAACATCGCCAACGGCCTGCTCGCGATCGCGGTGTGCGCCGCGGCGGGTGTCGACGCGGCGGTGGCGGCCGCGGCGCTGGGCGAGGTGGATGTGCCCGGCCGGATGCAGCGGGTGAACGCGGGACAGGATTTCCTGGCCCTCGTCGACTACGCGCACAAGCCGGCCGCGGTGGAATCGGTGATCGCGACGCTGCGCCGGCATCTGCGCGACTCCGGCGGCCGCCTGGCCGTGGTCGTGGGCGCCGGTGGCGATCGCGACGCCGGTAAGCGGCCGCTGATGGGCGCCACCGCGGCGCGCGGCGCGGATCTGCTGGTCATCACCGACGACAATCCGCGCACCGAGGATCCGGCCGAGATCCGCGCCGCGATCCGCGCGGGCGCGCTGGGCATCGCCGAGGCCGAACGCGGTGAGGTGCGCGAGATCGGCGATCGGGCCGCCGCCATCGCCGCCGCCGTGGATTGGGCACGGCCGGGGGATGTGGTGCTGGTGGCAGGTAAGGGACACGAGACCGGGCAGGAGATTGCGGGTGTGAAGTATCCGTTCGACGACCGTGAGGTGCTGGGACAGGCCCTGGAACGTAAAACGAAAGACCTGACGGTTTCATGATCGAAATGACTCTGCGGGAGATCGCCGAGATCGTCGGCGGCACGCTGCACGATGTGGGCGATCCCGCGGTGACGGTGACCGGTGCGGTCGAATTCGATTCGCGCCGAATCAATTCCGGCGACCTGTTCCTGGCCCTGCCGGGGGAGCATGTCGACGGGCACGACTACGCGGGCAAGGCCGTGGCCTCGGGTGCGGTGGCGGTGCTGGCGGCGCGGCCGGTCGGCGTGCCGGCGATCGTGGTCGAACCCTTCGCCCCCGCGGCCGGCGCGTCGGCGAATCGTTCCTATGTGCTGGCCCACGACACCGACGGCTCGGGCGCCGCGGTGCTGGCGGCGCTGGCGAAATTGGCGCGGGCGAGTGTGGACCGGCTGGCCGTCGCCGGCCTGAACGTGGTCGGGGTGACCGGTTCGGCCGGAAAGACCTCCACCAAGGACCTGCTGGCGCGGGTGCTCGCGCCGTTGGGCGCGGTGGTCGCCCCGCCCGGATCCTTCAACAACGAACTGGGCCATCCGTGGACGGCGCTGCGCGCGGGAGCCGACTCCCGCTTCCTGGTGCTGGAACTGTCCGCGCGCGGTCCGGGCCATATCAAGGCGCTGACGGAGATCGCACCCCCGCGGATCGGTGTCGTCCTCAACGTCGGCACCGCGCACCTGGGTGAGTTCGGCGGCCGGGACGCCATCGCGCAGGCCAAAGGCGAACTGGTGGAAGCGCTTCCGCCCACCGGCGTCGCGGTGCTCAACGCCGACGACCCGCGGGTGGCGGCCATGGCCGAGCGGACCCGGGCCCGGGTGGTGACCTTCGGTCAGGCGTCCGGCGCGGACGTTCGGGCCACCGACATCGTGCTCGACTCCGAGGCGCGGGCGCGATTCACCCTGCACGCCAACGGGTCTCACGCCGAGGTGCATCTGGCGGTGTACGGCGAGCATCAGATCTCGAACGCGCTGGCCGCGGCCGCCGTGGCGCTGGAATGCGGTGCGGATCTCGACACCGTGGCCCGGGCCCTGGCCGGTGCGACGGTCGATTCGGCGCACCGGATGGATGTGCGGACCCGGCCCGACGGGGTCACCGTCGTCGACGACTCCTACAACGCCAATCCGGATTCCATGCGCGCCGCGCTCAAGGCGCTGGTGTCGATGTCGCGCGCCGGCGGTACGCCGGATGCGCCGCGCGGCCGGCGCAGCTGGGCGGTTCTGGGCGAAATGGCCGAACTGGGCGAGGAATCGGTCGTCGAACACGACACCATCGGACGGCTCGCGGTGCGGCTGGACGTCGACCGGCTGATCGTGGTCGGCACCGGGCGCCCGGCCCGCGCGCTGCACCAGGGCGCGGTCATGGAAGGCTCGTGGGGCGAGGAATCGATCCTCGTACCCGATATCGAATCCGCGATCGCCCTGCTGGACAACGAGATCGCGGCCGGTGACGTGGTACTGGTCAAAGCGTCGAACTCCGCCGGTCTGTGGGCGGTGGCGCAGCACGTGCTCGCATCGGGTGGGCAGGGCACGGAGGCAGCTGGATGAGGCAGATTCTGTTCGCGGCGGGGATCGCGCTGGCGGTATCGATCCTGCTGACGCCGCTGCTGATCCGCATGTTCGCCCGGCGCGGATTCGGCCAGGAAATCCGCATCGACGGCCCCGAGAGTCATCAGGCCAAGCGCGGCACCCCGACCATGGGCGGCGTCGCGATCCTGATCGGCATGTGGGCCGGATATCTGGGCTCGCATCTGATCGGGATCGGCTATCACGCCGACGGGCCCTCGGTCTCGGGTCTGCTGGTTCTCGGTCTGGCCACCGCGCTCGGCGTGGTCGGCTTCATCGACGACTTCATCAAACTGCGCAAACAGCGCAACCTCGGCCTGACCGCCGCCGGTAAGTACATCGGCCAGCTCGGCGCCGCGGTGATCTTCGGAGTGCTCGCGCTGCAGTTCCGCGGCGCGGGCGGGCGCACCCCGGCCAGCCGGCATCTGTCGTACGTGCGCGAGATCAACACCGTCTCGATGAGCGTGATCATCTTCCTGGCGTTCGTCTGCCTGGTCGTGGTCGCGTGGTCGAACGCGGTGAATCTGACCGACGGCCTGGACGGCCTGGCCGCGGGTTCGATGAGCCTGGTGCTGGGCGCCTACGTGATCATCACGTTCTGGCAGTACTACCACGCCTGCGAGTTCAAGGCCGAGGCCGGCTGCTACAACGTGCGCGATCCGCTGGATCTGGCGCTGGTGTGTGCCGCGGGCGCGGCGGCGTGCGTCGGATTCCTGTGGTGGAATGCGGCTCCCGCCAAGATCTTCATGGGCGATACCGGTTCGCTGGCCCTCGGTGGCCTGCTGGCCGGATTGTCGATCACCACCCGCACCGAACTGCTCATGGTCGTGATCGGCGCGCTGTTCGTCGCCGAGACCGTGTCGGTGGTGCTGCAGGTGGCGGTGTTCCGGACCACCCGCAACCGGCTGTTCAAGATGGCGCCGTTCCATCACCATTTCGAGTTGAGCAAATGGGCGGAGACGACGGTCATCATTCGGTTCTGGCTGCTCGCCGGAATCGCGGCGGCGGTGGGTCTGGGCTTGTTCTACAGCGAATACCTCTCTCAGGTCGGGTAAGCAGCGATGGTCGAACATACTCCGCGGGCCCTGCGATCACCGGGTCCCATGCTCGAATTTCTGCGTGGCCGCGACGTTCTCGTCGCGGGATGGGGGGTGTCGGGCCGCTCGCTGATCGAGCCGCTGCGCGATATCGGCGCCCGCCCCGTCGTCACCGACGCCGGGGAGAAGGCGATGGCCGAGGCCGCCGAACTCGGCCTCGACACCGCCACCGCGGCCGAACTCGTCGAACCCGGTGCGCTGGAACGGTTCGCGCTGGTCATCACCAGCCCGGGCTGGCGGCCGGGTTCGCCGGTGCTGGTCTCCGCGGTCACCGAGGGCGTTCCGGTCTGGGGCGATGTGGAATTCGCCTGGTGGGTGGATCAGGCCCGGCTCTACGGTCCGGTGCGCAAATGGCTGGTGATCACCGGAACCAACGGTAAGACCACCACCACCCAGATGACCCACGCCATCCTGCGCGCGGCCGGATTGCCCAGCGTCGCCTGCGGCAATATCGGGCTGCCGATCCTGGACGCGCTGCGCCGCACCCCGGGACCGCAGATCCTCGCGGTCGAGCTGTCGTCGTTCCAGCTGCACTGGGCGCCGTCGGTGCGCCCGGAGGCAGGTGTGGTGCTGAATGTGGCCGAGGATCATCTGGATTGGCACGGCGGCCTCGACGCCTACGCCGCGGCCAAGGCGCGTGCCCTGACCGGACGGGTCGGCGTGGTCGGCCTCGACGACCCCGTCGCCGCCGCGCTGGCGCGAAAGTCCAAGGCGCGCCGCACCGTCGGATTCCGGATCGGGGTGCCGGCCGACGGCGAACTCGGCGTGGTCGACGGTAAATTGCTGGACCGCGCCTTCACCAAGGCCGCGATCCTGGCCGAGGTCGGCGACATCAGCCCGCCCGGACCCGCCGGTGTCGCCGACGCGCTGGCCGCGGCCGCGCTGACTCGCGCTATCGACGTGGCCCCGCAGTTCGTCAAGGAGGGCTTGGCCGAGCACAAGGTGGGCCCGCATCGCGCCGCCTTCGTGCGGGAACTGGCCGGAGTCGGATTCGTCGACGATTCGAAGGCGACCAATCCGCACGCCGCGCGGTCGTCGATCCTGGCGCATCCGCAGGTGGTGTGGATCGCCGGTGGTCAGCTCAAGGGCGCCCATATCGACGATCTGATCGAGGAGGTCGCCGAGCGTCTCGTCGCCGCGGTGGTTTTCGGTCAGGACGCGCCGGTCATCGCGGCGGCAATGGCGCGACACGCGCCGGATGTCCCGGTGGTCGAGCTCGGTTCGGGTGACGATGCACAGATGAGCGGGGAACCCTCCACGGCCTCTCTGGTCGCCGAGATCGACGGCGCCGACGCGGTGATGGCCCGCGCGGTACGCATCGCCGCCGGATACGCGGGGCGCGGTGACACCGTCCTGCTCGCCCCGGCCGCGGCCTCCCTGGACATGTTCGCCGACTACACCCACCGCGGCCGCAGTTTCGTGGCGGCGGTGCAGGCCCTGGACGAGAGAGATATCGGGAGCCAGCAGTGACGAAACCGGCGCGCAAGCCCGTGGGCACCTGGTTCGGTGCCTGGCTGGCGCGCCCGCTGGCCGATTTCCACCTGGTCGTCACCATCGCCACCCTGCTCACCGTGCTCGGGCTGGTGATGGTGCTGTCGGCGTCCAGCGTGGAGGCCTACGCCGACGGCGGTTCGGCGTATTCGCTGTTCATGCAGCAGGCGTTCTTCGCAGCACTCGGCGCGGCGCTGTTCTACGTGGCGCTGCGGATCCCGATGCGGGTGCTGCGGCAGCTGTCGTTCCCGTTGTTCGCGGCGTCGGTGCTGTTGCTGGTGCTGGTGCTGATTCCCGGCATCGGTTCGCAGGTGCAGGGATCGCGGCGCTGGTTCGACCTCGGATTCGTCTCGGTGCAGCCGTCGGAGATCGTGAAGGTCACCCTGATCCTGTGGGGTGCGCACCTGCTGGCGACCCGCCGCAGCGACCAGACCGGCTACAAGGACATTCTGGTGCCGCTGGTGCCGGCCGGTCTGCTGGTCTGTCTGCTGATCGTGCTGGAACCGAACCTGTCGACGACCATCGCGGTCGGCCTGGTGCTGGTCGCGCTGCTGTGGTTCGGCGGGTTGCCGGTGCGGCTGTTCGTGACCATCGCGGTCTCGGGTGCGGTCGCGGCGGGAATTCTGGCGCTGTCGGCCGGCTATCGCTCCGATCGCATGCGCGCGTTCTTCAATCCCGGCGACGATCCGCAGGGCATCGGCTATCAGGCGCGCCAGGCGCTGTTCTCCCTCGCCGACGGCGGGATCTGGGGGCGCGGGCTCGGCCAGAGCCGGGCCAAGTGGAGTTATCTGCCCAACGCGCACAACGACTTCATCTTCGCCATCATCGGCGAGGAACTCGGATTTCTCGGATGTGCCTTGGTGCTGGGCCTTTTCGCGCTGTTCGTCTTCGTCGGCCTGCGCATCGCCAGCCGGTCGGCCGATCCGTTCCTGCGATTGCTGACCGCGGCCGCCACCACCTGGATCACCGGGCAGGCGCTGATCAACATCGGTTACGTGGTGGGTCTGCTGCCGGTGACGGGCCTGCAGTTGCCGCTGGTGTCGGCCGGTGGTTCGTCGCTGGCGATCACGTTGATGATGTTCGGCCTGATCGCGAGCGCGGCCCGGCACGAACCCGAGGCGATCGCCGCGTTGAAGGCCGGGCAGGACGGGCGGTTCAGCCGGTTGCTGCGGC
>NZ_BDBN01000094.1 GCF_001613005.1 Nocardia nova NBRC 15556
CTGCCGATCCCGGAAACCTACGCACCCGCTCGCGCCGGCCGGGCCCGCGCGGTCTCCGGCCCGCGCCGGCGGGAACTGCCGCCGGCGCGCAAGCGGTCGGACAAATCCGGTCGGTCGCGCGGCGCGGGCACGTCCCGCGGGGCCGCTCCGGCGCGGGGTGGGGGTGCGGCGATACCCCGGCGGTCGATAGATTCGGATTCGGCACGACGACGCAGCGCCGACGCCGGACGGCGGGAGGCGCGTGGAGCGTCGTCGTGGCGCACGACCCGGGCCTGGGAGCCCAGCTATCCGATGACACATGCGAGAGAACGAGGTAATTCGAGGTGACAACCGGCGAGAGCGGCGGCACGACGGGTTCCGGGCAACGGACGCTCTCGGTGATCGTCGCCGGTGGGGGCACGGCCGGGCATATCGAACCCGCGATGGCGGTCGCGGACGCACTGCGCCGGCTGGATCCCTCGATCCGGATCACCGCACTGGGCACCCAGCGCGGGCTGGAGACGACGCTGATCCCTGAACGCGGCTATCCGCTGGAGCTGATTCCGCCGGTCCCGCTGCCGCGTAAACCCACCGCCGACCTGCTGCGCCTGCCCGGCCGGGTCCGCGCCGCGGTCGCCCGCACCCGCGCGGTGATCGACGCGGTCGAGGCCGATGTGATCATCGGATTCGGCGGCTACGTCTCGGTGCCCGCCTACCTCGCGGCCGGTGGGGGAGTGCTGCGGCGCTCGCGCCGGGTGCCGCTGGTGGTGCACGAGGCCAATGTGAAGGCCGGGATCGCGAACAAGCTCGGCGCCCGCCGCGCGGCGCGTGTCCTCGCCGCCGTGCCGAATTCGGGTGTGCACGCACGTGGGCGCGCCGACGCCGAGGTGGTCGGAATTCCGGTGCGCGACTCGATCGCCACCCTCGACCGGGCCGGATTGCGCAATCAGGCCCGCGACCACTTCGGCCTGCCCCAGCAGGGGCCGGTGCTGCTGGTCTTCGGTGGCTCCCAGGGCGCGCGCCGGTTGAACGAGGCGGTGTCCGGCGCGGCCGCGCAACTGCTGGCGGCTGGTATCTCGGTGCTGCACGCGCACGGTCCCAAGAACACCCTCGATCTGGAGGGCATCGATACCGAATCCGGTCGCGACGGCGCGAAATACGTTGCCGTGCCGTATCTGTCGCGGATGGATCTGGCCTATGCCGCCGCCGACGCCGCGGTGTGCCGCTCGGGCGCGATGACCGTGGCCGAGGTGTCGGCGGTCGGCCTGCCGGCGTTCTACGTGCCGCTGCCGCACGGCAACGGCGAGCAGGAGTTCAACGCCCGCCCGATCGTCGCGCAGGGCGGTGGCAGAATCGTCGCCGATGCGGAGATGACGCCGAAGTATGTGATGGACGAGGTGATCGCGCTGCTCACCGACCCGGCCGCGCTGACGAACATGTCGGTCGCCGCCGCCGGTGCCGGACATCGCGACGCCGCGGATACGGTGGCGCGAATCGTGCTGGAGGTGACCGGACGGTGACCGGAGGAAACGAGACGGCCGCAGTGGGAGCCGCGGACCCGGTGAACCACACCGGGCAGGCTCCCGCCGAACTGCCGGAACTGTTGCGGCGGGTCCACATGGTCGGCATCGGCGGTGCCGGCATGTCGGGGATCGCGCGGATTCTGCTCGCCCGCGGCGGCGAGGTGTCGGGCTCGGACGCCAAGGAGAGCCGCGGCGTGCTGGCGTTGCGGGCACGCGGTGCCCAGGTCCGCATCGGCCACGACGCGAGTGCGCTGGATCTGCTGGAGGGCGGCCCGAGTGCGGTGGTCACCACCTATGCCGCCATCCCGAAGACGAATCCCGAACTTGTCGAGGCTAATCGGCGCGGTGTGCCGGTGCTCATGCGTCCCACGGTCCTCGCGGAACTGATGCGCGGCCACCACACCCTGCTGGTGTCGGGTACCCACGGCAAGACCTCCACCACCTCCATGCTGGTGGTGGCGTTGCAGCACTGCGGCTTCGATCCGTCGTTCGCCGTCGGCGGTGAGCTGAACGAGGCGGGCACCAACGCCCATCACGGCACCGGCGGTTATTTCGTGGCCGAGGCCGACGAGTCGGACGGCTCACTGCTGCAATACGATCCGGACGTCGCCGTGGTCACCAACATCGAATCCGATCATCTGGATTTCTTCGGCTCCGACGAGGCCTACGTCCAGGTGTTCGACGACTTCGTGGCCCGACTGGTCCCCGGCGGACTGCTCGTGGTCTGCCTGGACGACCCCGGCTCGCTGGCACTGGCCCGCCGGGTCGCCGAGCGCGTGGCGGCCGGAGAACTCGATATCCGGGTGGCCGGCTACGGCTCGGCGGAAACGGTCGACGTGCCGGTGCCGATGCAGGCCCGGCTGGTGGCCTGGGAGCCGCGCGACGTGGGCGGTGTGGCCACGGTGCACCTGGGCGACGAACCCGCGCCGCGCACGCTGCGCCTGTCGGTGCCCGGCCGCCATATGGCCCTCAACGCCCTCGCCGCGCTGCTCGCCGCCCGCGACGCCGGGGCCGACGTAGACGAAATCCTGCAGGGCCTGGAGGGATTCGGCGGCGTACACCGGCGCTTCCAGTTCGTCGGCCGGGAGAACGGGGTGCGGGTCTTCGACGACTACGCCCACCACCCGACCGAGGTACGCGCCGTGCTCGGCGCGGCGGCCGAACTGGTCCGCCAGGAGGCGGCCGACGGCGCCCGCTCCCGGCAGGGGCGGGTGATCGTGGTGTTCCAGCCGCATTTGTACAGCCGCACAGCCACCTTCGCCGAGGAGTTCGGCGCGGCGCTGTCGCTGGCCGACGAGGTCGTGGTCCTCGACGTCTACGGCGCCCGCGAGAAGCCGTTGCCCGGGGTCAACGGCGCACTGGTGGCCCAGGCGGTCACCAAACCCGTGCACTACCAACCGGATATGTCGCGGGTGGGCCGGCAGGCCGCGAGCCTGGCGCGTGCGGGGGACGTGGTGATCACCATGGGAGCCGGCGACGTGACGATGCTCGGCGGGCAGATTCTGGACGGACTGCGGGTACGCCCGTCGACGGGACGGTGAACACGGCGCCCCCGCCCGGCGGTGCCGGCCGGAGAGGGAGGTGGACATGACACGCCGCGCGACGATCGACGAGTCCGATCCGGACGCCGAGGACGAGTTCGCGGCGGACGGCGACAACCGTCTCCGCCGCGCCGGGACCCGCGCGCGGCTGCCCTTCGACGGCCGGTGGCGGCGAATCCTGCTGTGGGGCGCGCCGATCGTGGTCGTGGTGATCGTGCTGCTCGTGGTCGCCTACTTCACTCCCGCGCTCTCGGTGCGCACCGTGCAGGTCGAGGGGGCGTCCGCGGTGCCCGAACAGGATGTGCGCGCGGTGCTGCAGATCCCCGGCGGCCGCTCCATGCTGCGCATCGACACCGACGCGATCGCGCGCCGGGTCGCGTCGCTGCCGAAGGTGCGGGCGGCGCGGGTCCAGCGGGTGTTTCCGTCCACGGTGCGGGTCACGGTGGACGAGCGCACCGCGGTGGTGTTCTTCGACAGTCCGCAGGGACCGCATCTGCTCGACGCCGACAGCGTCGAATTCGCGATCGAACCGCCGCCGCCGGGGGTCGCGAAGCTGGTCACCGACCACCCCGGCAGCGCCGATCCGGTGACCCGGGCCGCGGTCGCGGTTCTCGATGCCGCCCCGCCGGCGCTTCGTGCGCAGGTGGGAGAGGTTGTGGCGCGGTCGGTTTCGGATATCGAACTGAAGCTGCGCGACGACCGCACGGTGGTCTGGGGCGGTACGGACGACTCCGAACGCAAAGCCGCGGTGGTGCTTCCGGTGCTGACGCGCCCGGGAACGGTATTCGACGTTTCGAGTCCCGATCTGGTAACGGTAAGATAGTGACACTCGTTGTGCCGTTGCGGTTTTCGACCGGCGGCCGGGAGTCGATGGCCGTGCGTGATGGCCGTGGCACCTGGGCCCGTCCGGGTGCCGCAGTCGCGTGCGGGGCCGGTGAATCCGCGGTCGTGCGGATATCGAGACCCGATCTCGGTGTCTGCGGCGGCCGTTCGCGGTACCATGCCCGACGGGCTCGGACGAGACGGATCACACAAGATTCTGACCCTCGTGTCGGCGCGCCTGCGCACGGATCGCGACGGGTGCGAATAGCGTTCCGCACCAGTCGGATACTTGACATAACGCCAACCCTATGGTTCAGGTTTAGGGTTTGTCCGAGTGAAAACCCGGGCGGACCGGGGACCTCGAATCGGCGCTCTGCCGAGAATCCGAAAACGACAGGCTTTGGATCGAAGGAAGGCGAGAGCCCATGACGCCCCCGCACAACTACCTTGCAGTGATCAAGGTCGTCGGTATCGGCGGCGGCGGCGTGAACGCCGTCAACCGGATGATCGAACAGGGACTCAAGGGAGTCGAGTTCATCGCCGTCAACACCGACGCGCAGGCACTGCTGATGAGTGATGCGGACGTCAAACTCGACGTCGGCCGCGAACTCACCCGCGGTCTCGGCGCCGGCGCGGATCCCGAGGTGGGCCGCAAGGCCGCCGAGGACCACAAGGACGAGATCGAAGAGGTGCTCAAGGGCGCCGACATGGTCTTCGTGACGGCCGGCGAGGGCGGCGGCACCGGTACCGGTGGCGCGCCCGTGGTGGCCTCGATCGCCCGCAAGCTGGGCGCCCTGACCATAGGTGTGGTGACGCGGCCGTTCTCCTTCGAGGGCAAGCGGCGCAGCAACCAGGCCGAGGCCGGTATCCAGGCACTGCGCGAATCCTGCGACACCCTCATCGTGATCCCGAACGACCGGCTGCTCCAGCTCGGCGACGCGGCGGTGAGCCTGATGGACGCCTTCCGCTCCGCCGACGAGGTGCTGCTCAACGGTGTTCAGGGCATCACCGATCTGATCACCACCCCGGGTCTGATCAACGTCGACTTCGCCGACGTCAAGAGCGTCATGTCCGGCGCCGGTTCGGCCCTGATGGGCATCGGCTCCTCGCGCGGCGAGGGACGATCCGTGAAAGCCGCGGAGGCGGCGATCAATTCGCCGCTGCTGGAGGCGTCGATGGACGGTGCGCACGGCGTGCTGCTGTCGATCGCGGGTGGATCGGACCTCGGTCTGTTCGAGATCAACGAGGCCGCCTCGCTGGTGCAGGAGGCCGCGCACATCGAGGCCAACATCATCTTCGGCACGGTGATCGACGATTCGCTCGGCGACGAGGTCCGGGTCACGGTGATCGCCGCCGGCTTCGACGGGGGCACCCCGGCCCGGCGCATCGAACCGGCGGGCAGAACGAATATCGGCGCGGGCCGAGCCGGAGACATCGGCCAGTCCACTACCCGCCGCGAGTTCGGCAGCACCCGCCAGCCGGAGCCCGAGCGCACGGCCGACCCGACGCCTGCGCGTGGCCCGGCCCCGTCCTACGAACCGCGCCCGGTCGCCGAACCGACCATCGCGCACAACAGCCGCTCACACATTCAGATGCCGGACGAGGACACCGATGACGTCGACGTCCCCGATTTCATGCGCCGGTAGCAGACGCCGATCTCGCTGCCCCCTCCGAGGTTTCGGAGGGGGCAGCGGCGTTTGCGGCCCGTGGAGGCCGATCGAAACCTGTGTGCCACGGAAATTCCGGTGGTCCGGCACCGGGCAGGGTCTGGTGTGGGTCGTCGGGTGTCGCCGTCGATGTCCCGGGGCGACGACGTGTGATACCGGACACCGCGAGGGGAGCCGTCGCACCCGGCGGTGGTGAACGCGGCGATCTCGTGTGGCGGCACTGTCGTGTGCATGAACTCGCACGCCGTGGGTACTTCGGCGGTCATGCTCGCGCTGTGCCCCGTTCCGCCGCCTCGCCACATCCGTTCCGGATCACTCGGCGGCGGGCTCGACTCCGAACCGGCGCGGCCTATTAATCTCGGAGATATGACACAGGCTTCGGTTCGGACGCGACGGGTGACGACCACGCGGGCCGGTGGGTTCTCGGTGGCGCCCTACGACTCGTTCAACCTGGGCGACCACGTCGGCGACGATCCGGAAGCCGTGCGCCGCAACAGGATTCGACTCGCGGAGGGCATCGGCCTGCCGCCCGGCCGCCTGGTCTGGATGGAGCAGGTGCACAGCCGCAACGTCGAGATCGTCGACGGCCCGCGCGCCGAACCGGTTCCGGTGACCGACGCGCTCGTCACCACCGTGCCGAATCTCGCGCTGGTGGTCCTCACCGCCGACTGTGTCCCCTTGCTGCTGTCCGACGACGAGGCCGGTGTGATCGCGGCCGTGCACGCCGGACGCGTCGGCGCCCGCATCGGCATCGTGCCGAAGGTCCTCGAGGCGATGATGTCGGTCGGCGCCCAGCCGCACCGCATCGGCGCCTTCCTGGGACCGGCCGCCGGCGGCGAGGACTACGAGGTGCCCGCCGCCATGCGCGACGATGTGGAGGCCCATCTGCCCGGCAGCGCCACCACGACCCGGCGCGGTACGCCCGGGCTGGACCTGCGAGCCGGCATCCGCCGTCAGCTGGAAGCGGCCGGGGTCGGCGCGGTCGCGGTCGATCCGCGCTCCACCATCACCGACGAAACCCTGTTCAGCCACCGCCGCGGCGCGCCCACCGGCCGCATCGCCGGGGTGATCTGGATGGAGGGGGAGCGGTGAATCACGCCGAATCCGAGGTCGGCACAACAGAATCCGGGCCGGGGATGCCGCAGTCTCGGGAGGCCGAGCTCGCCGCCGCTCTCGCACGCCTGGAAGATCGCATCGATGCCGCGTGCCGCGCCGCCGGGCGCGATCGGGCCACCGTCCGGTTGCTGCCGGTGACCAAATACTTCCCGGCCTCCGACGTGGAGATCCTGTATCGGCTCGGCCGGCGGGAATTCGGCGAATCGCGAGAGCAGGAGGCCTCCGCCAAGGTGGCCTCATTAGGCCATCTGGCGCAGATGCGCTGGCATATGATCGGCCGATTGCAGCGCAACAAGGCGAAATCGGTTGTGCGCTGGGCCGATACGGTGCACTCGGTGGATTCGGAGCGTCTGGTGAGGGCCCTTGACACCGCTACGGCGGCCGCGCGTGCGGACGGAGCGCGCGCGGATCCGCTGCGTGTGCTACTGCAGGTGAGCCTGGATCGCGATCCGGCGCGCGGCGGCGTTGTCCCGGATGATCTCCCGGCGCTCGCCGATCAGGTCGCGAAATCCGAGAATCTGCAGCTCGCGGGCCTGATGGCGATTCCGCCGCTGGGCGCGGACCCGGACCCGGCCTTCGCCGAACTGGCCGGTCTGCATCGCACGCTGCTGGCCGCGCATCCGGGCGCGACCGAGTTGTCGGCGGGCATGTCGGGCGACCTCGAGGCCGCCATTCGACACGGGTCTACCTGCGTGCGTGTCGGTACTGCTCTGATGGGCGCGCGACCGATAACCTCGCAGTAGCAAAGAAACCTCATCAGTCACATTCGAAACATATGCTTGGGGCTGACGAGGTCTGAGCAGGACTTCAACACCCCAGGTCAGTCGGGGCCGTAGGAAGGTCGACCAGGATGAGCGAGCGTAGCGAGCGAGACATCAGCGCAGCCACGAGCATGCTCGTGCTGGAGCCCAGCGTTAGTGAGGTGGGAGCATGAGTACGCTGCACAGGTTCAAGGCCTACTTCGGCATGGTCCCGCTCGAGGAATACGAAGACGACTACGTCGACGACCGTGGCCCTCGGGGTATCGACGACCGTGGTCCGCTGGGTGCGGACGACCGCGGTGTGCGCCGCTCGCGTTTCGACGACGATCCGTACGACGCCGGGCGCTCGCGTTTCGGCGACGACCGCTTCGCCGACGGTCCGGGCTACCCGGAGCCGGCCTACAAGGCGCCCTATCAGCCCGGCTACACGGTGCCGCGCCGCTCGGAGTTCGCCGACGAGTCCTACTCCGACGACCGTTACGAGCCCCTGCGCCGCCCGACCCGGATCGAATCCGCACCTTCGGGCCGCTCGCGCGGACTCGGCGGTGGCACTCCGATGGTGCGTGGCACCACGCACGGTGCGCTGGCGGTCGATCCCGAGGCCGAACGGCGGATGGAAGAGCGGCGGATGGAGGAGCGCGCCCGGTTCGAGCCGGCTCCGCGCCGCGCCCCCGTCTTCGAGGACGGAGGTCCGTTGTCCAAGATCACGACACTGCGTCCGCGCACCTATGCCGAGGCCGCGATCATCGGCGAGCGTTTCCGTGACGGTACGCCCGTGATCATGGACCTGGTCGAAATGAGCAACGCCGACGCGCGCCGCCTGGTGGATTTCGCCGCCGGATTGGCGTTCGCGCTGCGTGGTTCGTTCGACAAGGTGGCCACCAAGGTGTTCCTGCTCTCACCGTCGGATGTCGATGTATCGGCCGAGGAGCGCCGGCGCATCGCCGAAAACGGCTTCTACAACCAGAAATAAACCCCGAACCGGGTGCCGCGGCGCGGCGGCGGCCCCGGTCGGGTGAGCCGCGTGGGGGGAAAGGACGCCGGATGCACGGCGCGGGGAGTTTGCAGGACACCGAATCTGAGGCAAAGTGGACAGGTGGCCTTGTTTCAGGTGCTGTATGTACTCCTGTTCCTCTTCTGGCTGTTGCTGATCAGCCGAGTGATCGTCGAGTTCATCCGCAGCTTTGCGCGCGACTGGCATCCGCGGGGGTTCGTCGCCGTCGTTCTGGAGGTGATCTTCACGATCACCGATCCGCCGGTGAAACTGTTGAGGCGCCTGATACCTCCCGTGAACTTGGGGGGAATTCGACTGGATCTGTCGATTATGGTCCTACTTTTCATCGTGTTCATTCTGATGTCCATCGTCAGCAGGCTCGGGCAGCCGATAGCTCCGGTGTGACAGAATGGGCCGAGAAGAAGAGCTTGCTAGAAGATCTACGCTAGATCTCCGTACGAAGCGCGAAGGGATCCTTCCATGCCGCTGACTCCAGCCGATGTGCACAACGTCGCGTTCAGCAAACCGCCGATCGGGAAGCGCGGCTACAACGAGGATGAAGTCGACGCCTTCCTCGACTTGGTCGAACAGGAGCTCTCGCGCCTCATCGAGGAGAATGCGGACCTGCGCCAGCGGGTTGCTGAGCTGGATGCCGAATTGGCGGATGCCAAGAAGTCGCGTCCCGCGCCGCAGGCGGTGAAACCCGCGCCGCCGCAACCGGAACCGCCGAAACCCGCGCCCGTTGCGCCGCCGATGCCGGTGCAGGCCGCCGCGCCGGTGGCTCCCAAGGACAACTCCGCCGCGGATGCGAACCTGCAGGCCGCGAAGGTGCTGAGCCTGGCACAGGAAATGGCCGACCGGCTCACCACCGACGCCAAGGCCGAGGCCGAACAGCTGCTCTCCAACGCCCGGGCGAATTCCGAGCGAATGGTCAGCGAAGCGCAGACCCGCTCGGACGCGATGGTCGGCGAGGCGCGGCAGAAGGCCGATTCGCTGCTGTCGGACGCGCAGACCCGGTCCGACAGCCAGCTGCGCCAGGCCAAGGAGAAGGCCGACGCCCTGCAGGCCGACGCCGAGCGCAAGCACACCGAGATCATGGCCACCATCACCCAGCAGCGCAGCGTGCTGGAGAGCCGCATCGAGCAGCTGAAGACCTTCGAGCGCGAGTACCGGGTGCGTCTGAAGTCCTACCTGGAATCGCAGCTCGAGGAGCTGGAGAACCGCGGTTCGGCCGTTCCGGTCGACGGTGGCGAGGCCTTCGAGGCGGTATCGAACAGCCACGGTCCGGCGTCGTACGCCAAGGGTGGCAAATAGCTCGTCCCGGGTGCCCGCCACCCCGCCGATACGCGGGGTCCGGCGTCGCATGCCGCTGTGTGGTCGTAGTTCTGCCGAGCCGCCCGGCCCCTCGGGGGCGCTGCGGCCCGCCCTGCCCGCCTAGGGGGTGACCATGCTCGTTCTGACGCTCGTCCTGGCCGCGATCGGCTTCGCCCTGTTGGTGACGGCGTTGACGACCGGATCGGTGATCTGGGCGTGGGGTTGCATCGTCGTCTGCGTGATCGGTGCGATCCTGCTGCTGGTCAGCGCGCTGGCCATGCGTGAGCCCGAGGACGGCCCGCAATCGCGTCCCGGCCGTCATGCCAAACGCTGAGCGGGCACGGGTGCGGTGAACGGGGTGGGGAGCAGGGCACGGAAATAACGTTGCCCGCACTGGCTACAATCAAACCTGTAGATCGGCAGTGATCCGGCCATCACCGGGGAGCCTTCGGAAGAACGGCGCCCACCGGCGCCCAGTAGAACCGAACGGGTGAGCCCGTCACAGCTCGCAACGAGAGGTCCGCCCGCCGGAACATCCGGCCGGACAAGCGGGGTGGTACCGCGGCAGCGGCGCACAGGCGCCGACGTCGTCCCCGTGCCCACCGACTGCGCCGAACGAGCGCACTGGCACGAGGGAGACCACAGCCGCCATGGCGGACGAGACATCCACCCGCAACGCCTATCCCCGCGTCGACTTCACCGCCGCGGATGCCGGCTCGCGGCAGGGCGCGAGCGTGTCGTTCCCGGAGCTCGAGCGCCGGGTGCTGGACTACTGGGCCGCCGACGACACCTTCCGTGCCAGCATCGACAACCGCGCAGTGTCTGCGCCGGCGTCCGCCGAGGGGTGCGACGAGTTCGTCTTCTACGACGGGCCGCCGTTCGCCAACGGTTTGCCACATTACGGACATCTGCTCACCGGATATGTGAAGGATTTGGTTCCGCGGTTCCAGACGATGCGCGGTAAGCGCGTGGAGCGGCGCTTCGGTTGGGACACGCACGGATTGCCCGCGGAAATCGAAGCGGAGAAGCAACTCGGTATCACGGACAAATCACAGATCGATGCGATGGGCCTCGCGGAATTCAATGCCGCGTGCAAATCCTCTGTGCTTCGTTACACCAATGAGTGGCGTGACTATGTGACACGCCAAGCGCGGTGGGTCGACTTCGACAACGACTACAAGACCCTCGATCTCGACTTCATGGAGTCGGTGATGTGGGCGTTCAAGTCGCTGTACGACAAAGGTCTTGTCTACCAAGGCTTCCGGGTGCTGCCCTACAGCTGGTACGAGCAGACGCCGCTGTCGAACCAGGAGGCGCGCCTCGACGACGCCTACCGGATGCGCCAGGATCCGGCGGTCACCGTCGACATGCTGCTCGAGGTCGCGCCCGATCATCCGCTGCACGAGCTCGACGGCGCCAACGCGCTGATCTGGACCACTACGCCGTGGACGCTGCCGTCGAACCTGGCGATCGCGGTCCACCCGGACATCACCTATGCCCACGTGCGCGGCAAGGACGGTAAGCGCTACGTGCTGGCCACCGAGCGGGTCTCGCACTACGCCCGGGAACTCGGCACCGCCGACGACGGACTCGAGGTGCTCTCGGAGCACTCGGGCGCGGCGCTGGCAGGCCTGCGCTATCGGCCGCCGTTCGACTTCTTCCTCGGCCACCCCCACGCCCACCGCGTGCTGAACGCCGACTACGTGACCACCGACTCCGGAACCGGCGTCGTGCATCTGGCGCCCGCGTTCGGTGAGGAGGACATGGACGTCGCCTCCGCCAACGGGATCGAGGTCGTGCAGCCGCTCGACGCCGGCGGCAAGTTCACCTCGATGGTGCCGCCGTACGAGGGCCTGATGGTATTCGACGCGAATCCGGTCATCATCAAGGACCTCAAGGCCGCCGGAAAGCTGTTGCGGCACGAGACGATCGAACACTCCTACCCGCACAGCTGGCGATCGGGTCAGCCGCTGATCTACATGGCGGTGCCCTCGTGGTTCGTGGCGGTCACGAAGTTCCGCGACCGCATGGTGGAGCTGAACCAGCAGATCACCTGGGTGCCCGAGCACATCCGCGACGGCCAGTTCGGCAAGTGGCTCGAGAACGCGCGCGACTGGAACATCAGCCGCAACCGGTACTGGGGTGCGCCGATCCCGGTGTGGATCTCCGACGATCCGGCCTACCCGCGGGTCGACGTGTACGGCTCACTGGACGAGCTGGAACGCGACTTCGGCGTGCGCCCGGCGGATCTGCACCGGCCGGGCATCGACGAGCTGGTGCGCCCGAACCCCGACGACCCCACGGGGAAGTCGATGATGCGGCGCACACCCGAGGTGCTCGACTGCTGGTTCGAGTCGGGGTCGATGCCCTACGCGCAGGTGCACTACCCGTTCGAGAACAAGGAATGGTTCGAGGGCACGCCCGATCGCCCGGCGCACAGCCCGGGTGACTTCATCGTCGAGTACAACGGGCAGACGCGCGGGTGGTTCTACAACCTGCACGTGCTCTCGACCGCGCTGTTCGACCGGCCGGCGTTCAAATCCGTTGTGGCGCACGGCATCGTGCTCGGCGACGACGGATTGAAGATGTCCAAGTCGAAGGGCAACTACCCCGACGTCAACGAGGTGTTCGACCGCGACGGCTCCGATGCCATGCGGTGGTTCCTCATGGCGTCGCCGGTGCTGCGTGGCGGCAACCTGATCGTCACCGAGCGCGGCATCCGCGAAGGCGTGAGCCATGCGCTGCGGCCGCTGTGGAACGCGTGGACGTTCCTGCAGCTCTACGCCTCGAAACCCGGTGTGTGGCGGACGGATTCGGCGCATGTGCTGGATCGCTACATCCTGGCCAAACTGGCCGCGGCCCGCGATGTGATGACCGAGGCGCTCGAGGTCTACGACATCGCCACCGCCTGCGACGAACTGCGTTCGTTCGCCGACGCGCTCACCAATTGGTATGTGCGCCGGTCTCGTTCGCGGTTCTGGGAGGAGGACCGCGACGCCATCGACACCCTGCACACCGTGCTGGAGGTCACCTGCCGGCTGGCCGCCCCGCTGCTGCCGCTGATCACCGAGGTGATCTGGCGTGGGCTGACGGGGGAGCGGTCGGTACATCTGACCGACTGGCCGGGCGAGACCGAACTGCCGCGCGATCCGGAGCTGGTGTCGGCGATGGACGAGGTGCGATCGGTGTGCTCGACGGTGCTGAGCCTGCGCAAGGCGCAGAACCTGCGGGTGCGGTTGCCGCTGTCCGAGGTCACCATCGCCGCGCCGGATGCCGAGCGGCTGCGTCCGTTCGCCGATCTCGTGGCCGACGAGGTCAACGTCAAGAAGGTGGACCTGACCACCGATGTGGCCGCCCACGGCCGGTTCGAACTGGTCGTCAACGCCCGCGCCGCCGGTCCGCGGCTGGGCAAGGACGTCCAGCACGTGATCAAGGCGGTGAAGTCCGGACAGTGGCGCGAGGACGACGGTGTGGTCAAGGCGCTGGTCCCCGGCCGCGACGACGGCATCGCGCTGCTGCCCGAGGAGTACACCCAGCGCCTGGTGGCGGCCGAACCCGAATCCACCGCCGCCCTGCCCGGCAATGCCGGCCTGGTGGTGCTGAATTCGGAGGTCACCGAGGAACTCGAGGCCGAGGGCTGGGCCCGTGACCTGATCCGCGACCTGCAGGAGACCCGCAAGTCGCTGGGCCTCGACGTCTCCGACCGCATCACCGTGGTCCTGGAGGTGCCGCAGGAGCGTGCGGAGTGGGCGCGGACCCACCGTGACCTCATCGCCGGAGAGATCCTCGCCACCGCACTCGATTTCGGCGCGGCGGGCGCCGGGGCTGCCGACGTGGTCGGTGGTGTACGCGCGGCGATCGCCAAGGCCTGAGTACGCGCGCGAGTCGCGAAACGAGCCCGGTCCGCTTCTGGCGGACCGGGCTCGTTCGTTACCGCGCTGCGAATTTCTGCCCGCCTAGGGGAAAGAGCGGGTGCGAGATCGATGGGCCGCGTGGGCAGGTCGCGTCCGCTGTCAGGTCGGGGTCGGTCCCACGTATACCCAGCTAGACGAGGGTTACACATGGCCGTGGCGGGCGGCGACAGGTGCGAGCGGGGTGGGCGATTCGCCGATTCCCGGTATGACCTGGAGTGTGTCCTGTGAGGCCGGAGCGGATCACGGTTGCGGATTGGCACTTGTGGTGTGCATGTGACTTGCGCTAAAACAGCTATGTCACAGCAACCGTCACTCTTTAGTTGAGCTTAGGTGTTTTTCCCGGATCGACCCCCGCTGAAAACTGCACTACCAGGTAGTTGACCGGCTGAGATGCCCGTGGGGAAGCGGCCATCCCAAGTCCATGCTGTGTGCTGTGTAATCGCCGGTCGGCGTGCCGTGGTGGCTACATGTAATGAAGGGCGAGCACATGGCACCGTCATCCGTGCGCGGATCCTCGCGCCGCAGATCCACCCGCTATCTCCTGGCCGCGATCGCCGCGGCCGTCTCCGTATCGATCTGGGCGGGTCCGGCCACCGCCGCACCCGCCGACACCGGCAGTTCCTCCCTCTCCGGCGATTCCGGGAGCAGTTCCGGGTCGGGGAGCGGATCAGGCTCCGGTAGCGCCAGCGGTTCGGCGGCGCTACCGCTGCCCAGCCCGCGGGCGTCGATCGCCCTGAGCATCGCCGGTTCGCAGGCGGGCAAGCCCTACGAATGGGGCGGGACCGGGCCCAACGCCTACGACTGCTCCGGGCTGGTGCAGTGGGCGTTCCGGCAGGTCGGCATCATGCTGCCGCGCACCACCTGGGAGCAGGCCACCGCCGGCAGCGCCGTGCCGGTCGGCGCGATGATGCCCGGCGATGTGGTCATCGTGAATACCGACGGCTCGCACGAGGGCATCTACGCCGGCGGCGGCATGCTGCTCAACGCCTACGGGCCCGGCGTGCCGATCGGGCTGACGCCGCTGAGCGAATTCGACATCTACGCGATCCGGCGCTTCTTCTGAGCCGAGTGTCCGGGCTGCGGGATCTCGCGCCGCAGTCCGGACACTCGCCGACTACTCGGCGGTGTGCGTGCGTCCCGTCGCGATCTGCCGATCCGCTCGGAGGGGCGGGAGCTCAGACGCCCACCGCCTGTTCGATCTCCTCCTCGGCGTCGGAGTCCTCGTCGATGTCTCCGCGGGCTGCGGCGTTCTCGGGCATCGATGTACCGGGGCGGTGTGCTTCGACAGGCATTCCGCTGGTGACCGGGACGGCGGAGTGCGCGGCGCCGGGTGTGGCCGCGTGCGCCGGAACATGTGCCGTGGACTGCGCGTCGCGGCGGCGTTCGTAGACGCCGCCGACCAGCACCAGCACCACACCGGCCGCGAACCACAGCGCCAGGCTCGCGATCCGGCCGCCGAGGCCGCCGTTGCCGTCGAAGTAGAGCAGGCTGCGGGCGCCCTCGACGAAGCCCGCGCCGTTCCAGAACGAATGCAGGGCGCCGAAGAAGCCGTTCTGCAGTTCGGGTCGGTAGATGCCGCCGGAGGTGGTGAAGTTCAGCATCACGAACAGCACCATCACCGCGAGCGTGGTCCAGCGCTTCAGGAACGGGTGCAGGCCGATGCCGATGAAGAGGATCCCCGCGGCGTACAACCAGCCCATCGCCCAGATCGAGGCGTAGTCGTGGTCGACGACGTGGAAGACCGGTCCGGCGAGCACGATGCCGATCACACTCACGACGAACGAGGTGGCCACCGCGGTGAGCGCCCGCACGGCCATGCGCGTGCCCGCTCCGGCGACGCTGATCGCGGCGACGCTGCCGTAGGCGCCGATACTGAGCGCGACGAGCACGAAGAACAGGCCTTGTCCGGTCGGGTCGCCCGAGGCGGTGGGCGCGACGTCGATCGTGTGCAGCGGCAGATTCTGCTGGGCGGTGACGGCGCCGAACACGGTCTCGACGGCCATGGCGGTGGTGTCCGAATTCGCCTTGGCGACAAGCAGTTCGGGGGATTGCGCATCCGGGACGAAGGCGCCGGCCAGATCCCGATGCCGCAGCCGGTCGACGGCATCGGCGCGGTCGGCGAGCGTGACGACCTCGAGCGCGTCACCCGCCCGGTCCTTCAGCGTCTGGGCCATCACCTTGACCTCGGGGCTGTCGCCGACGATCGCGACCTGCACGTGGTTGGGCTCGGGCTGGTGGAAGGCGCCCAGATAGGCCAGGCCCATGCCCAGGCACATGAGCAACGGGGTCAGCAGATGTCCGGCCATGTGCCGTAGCTGGTGCGGAGACATGTTCGCCACTCCAAAGGTTGGTAAATACAACTATTGTTTGTTGTACTATACAACCATGAAGGGGTCGCAGCCATACCCGTCGCGCACTGTGGCGATTCAGACAATTCAGCGTGAGCTCACCGCGTTCGCCCGTCGCGCCCGTGGTCGCGCCGCGGAACTGCATCCGGAGCTGCCGCTGGTGGCCTACAGCATTCTCGATCTGGTGATCGCGCGCGACGGCTGCCTGGCCGCCGAACTGGCCGACTACTTCGTGCTCGACAAATCCACGATGAGCAGGCAGGTGGCGGCGCTGGAGAAGCAGGGCTACCTGGTCAAGGAGGTCGACCCGGCCAACCGCCGCAATCACGTCCTGCACGCCACGCCCGACGGCAGGCGCGTCGCGGCCGACTCCGAACGCGCGCGCAGTGCCGCGGTGAACGAGCGCTTCCGCGACTGGGACGATCGCGACGTCGCCCAGCTCGCCGCCTATCTGGAGCGCTACAACGCCGCCGACGGCGGCTGAACGCCGCACTTCCCCCACGCCCGTCCCCGGAGGGGCGGGTCGTTACACCGTGCTGGTCACTCTTTGCACAGCTCGCGCAGCAGCGGCCCGTACTGGGGATGGCTGAGCGCGGAGGCGAACTGGGCGACCAGATAGTCCGCCGGATTGCCCGTGTCGTACCAGCGGCCGCGAATCACCTGTCCGTAGACCGGGTTCGAGGCGGCGAACACGTTGATCGCGTCGGTCAGGTACACCTCGCCGGTGCGGTGGGTGTACCACTTGTCGACCTGCTTGCGCAGTTCGTCGACGATGCCGGGGGTCACGACGTATCCGCCGATCGCGGCGTAGGCCGAGGGCGCGTCCTCCGGCTTCGGCTTCTCCCGCAGCCCGCTGATGCGCATCAGGCCGGGCTCGAAGGAATCCTCGACCACCGGCACGCCGTAGCGCTGGGAGTCGGCCGGATCCATCGGCATCAGCGCCAGCACCGGCGAACCGGTCTTGTTGTAGGCGTCGATGAGCTGCTGCGCCCGCGGCACCTCGGCGACGAAGACGTCGTCGGGCCACAGCACCAGCATCGGCTCGTCGCCCAGCGTGCGGGCGGCGTTGAGCACCGGGGTGCCGTTGCCGTAGGGACCGTGCTGGTCCAGATAGGTGATGTGGCCGAGCCGGCCGAGTTCGCCGACCTCTTCCACGGCGTCGGCATAGGCGGACTTGCCGTCGGCGCGCAGCTGCGCCACCAATGCCGGATTGGGACGGAAATGGTCCTGGATCAGGGACTTCCCGCCGCTCACCACGATCGTGATATCGGTGATGCCGGAGGCTACCAGCTCCCGCACAGTGTGCTCGATCACCGGTTTGTCGCCGACCGGCAGCATCTCCTTGGGGATGGCCTTGGTCAGCGGCAGCAGGCGGGAGCCGATGCCGGCGGCTGGGATCACTGCCTTGCGGATGGTCATGAACCGATCATCACACACTTCCGCCGCCGGATATGTCGGTCCCCACGCGTAGATTTCCGGGTATGCACTCTGTCCCCGATGCGGCTACCAGAGGTCTCGTGCCTGGTCAGCGCGCATCCGCCGGGGTCGGTACGGGTGCCAGGGGTGGGCCGGCCGTGCATCTGCACGCACAGGAATCCGACAGCAATTTCGGCGCCGACACGGTCGCGGCGCGCCGCTGGGTGCTGCACATCGATATGGACGCCTTCTTCGCCTCGGTCGAACAGCTGACCCGCCCGACGCTGCGCGGCCGGCCCGTACTCGTGGGCGGGATGGGCGGCCGCGGCGTGGTCGCGGGCGCCAGCTACGAGGCGCGGGTCTTCGGCGCCCGGTCGGCGATGCCCATGCATCAGGCGCGCCGGCTGGTCGGCGTCACCGCCGTGGTGATCCCGCCGCGCGGGGTGGTCTACGGCGAAGTCAGCGGGCAGGTCTTCGAAACCCTGCGGTCGTGGATTCCGGTGCTCGAGACGCTGTCGTTCGACGAGGCGTTCGGTGAACCCGCCGAACTCGCCGGCGCCGATGTCCGGCGGGTGCGCGAATTCTGCGAGCAGCTGCGGCAATCGGTGCGGGAGCGAACCGGGCTGGTGGCCTCGGTCGGCGCCGGTACCGGCAAACAACTGGCCAAGATCGCCTCGGGACTCGCGAAACCCGATGGGGTGCGGGTGATTTCACCGGCCGAACAGCAGGCGCTGCTGGCCGGGCTGCCGGTGCGCAAACTGTGGGGTATCGGGCCGGTGGCCGAACATCGGCTGCGGTCGGTGGGCATCGAAACCGTCGGTGCGTTCGCGGCGCTGCCCGAGCCGGAGGCGGTCTCGCTGCTCGGCGGCAGTGTCGGCGCGGCGCTGCATCGGCTCGCCCGCGGGATCGACGAACGACCCGTCGCCGAGCGGGCCGAGGCCAAACAGATCAGCGCCGAAACCACCTACGAGACCGACATCGTCACGCTGGCGCAGCTGCGCCCGGCGATCGAGGCGATGGCCCAGGCCGCACACCGGCGGCTGCTGCGCGACGGCCGCGCGGCCCGCACGGTGGTCCTGAAATTGAAGAAGGGCGATATGAGCATCGTGACGCGTTCGCTCACGTTGCCCTACGCCACCACCGATCCGGCCACGCTCACCGCCGCGGCTCAGCGCTCGGCCATCGATCCCGTCGAACTGGGCTCGATCCGGTTGGTGGGCGTGGGATTCGGCGGTTTGTCCGCGGTGCGGCAGGAATCACTGTTCCCCGAACTCGACCGCGACACCGGTGCGGTGGGCGCCGCGATCTTCGAAGAGCCGATCGCCGCGTCGGCGCCGGCGGCCGAGCCCGTGGTGCCGCCGCCGACGCGTTCCTACACCACCGAGTTCTGGTATCCCGGACGCGATGTCGGCCATCCCCGGTATGGCCACGGCTGGGTACAGGGCAGCGGGCACGGCCGGGTCACCGTCCGATTCGAGACCCGCTCGACAGGGCCGGGACCGGCGTATACGTTCGCTGCCGACGATGACGATCTCACCCCGGCCGATCCGCTCCTTAGTCTTCGTTGAAATTTGGCGGGTAGCGTGAGGCCACTCGTGCACTGCCGCCGGTCGGGTGGGAGCTGTCACGTGAACGGAACCAGACCAACTCGAACGCAAAGGACGAGCATTGAAGCTTCAGATGACTGGACGCATCGCGGTCGCCACCCTGGCAGTCGTGGCTGCGCTCGGCATGTCGGCCTGCGGCAGCGGTGACAAGCACTCGAGCCACAAGTCCACCACGACCAAGGCCGCCGCCACCTCGGCTGCCAACGTGCCGCCGGTGCCCACGGTCGCCGATCTGAACTCGGAGTTGGCGCAGGCGCTGGACCCGGGCGTGCCGGCCGCGCAGAAGGCGCAGTGGCTCGAGGACGGTCAGGACGCCCTGGCCAAGGACCCCGAGATGATGCAGAAGCTGACCGACGCCTACCAGCAGAACAACGCCAAGATCAACGTCACCGATGTGGCGTATCTCGGCGGCGACACGCTGACCGCGAAGGTGGACTTCTCCGTCAACGGCGGTGCGCCGACCAAGGCCGACGTGCCGTTCGTCGCCCAGGACAACAGCTGGAAGCTGCAGAAGAGCTGGGCCTGCGCCGGACTGAAGAACCTGGGCCAGCAGTCGCCCGCGTGCGAGTAGTTCTCGTCGTACCGGCCCGGGCCGGCGTTCCGCGCGGAACGCC
>NZ_BDBN01000095.1 GCF_001613005.1 Nocardia nova NBRC 15556
GGGCCGGCGTTCCGCGCGGAACGCCGGCCCGAGTCGTCGGCAGGGCGATGACGAGGGGCTATGCCGTGCCGGAGTCACAACGAAACTAAACAAAGACTGAGAAAGGTCGGACGACTTCGCTCGTCCCGGACACCCCGCGCTAGCATCTGCCTCCGTGACCGACACGATGGTGAGGGCGGACGACACGCCCGCGGCAGGACAGGGACACCGGGTCGACCGGTCACGACTCGCTCGCTGGGCCCAGCCGATCGCGCTGATCGCAGGCCTCCTGGGCGCCCTGTGCGCCATCGCCGTACCGCTGCTGCCGGTCCAGGTCGACCACACGACGCTGTCGTGGCCGCAGCAGGGCTCGACCCGCGGCATCGACGCGCCGCTGGTCTCCTACGCCCCGCTGACCTTCGACGCCACCGTCCCGTGCGCGGCGATCGCGCAGCTGCCCGCGCAGGGCTCCACGCTGACCGCGACCATCCCGGCCGGCGCCCCGGACCTGGAGCGCTACGGTTTCGTCGCGCGGGTGCGGCCCGGCACCGACGGTAAGCCCGGTCAGTTCGAAGCGGTGCTGCGCAATCAGTCTCTGGCCAGTGTGCCGGTGGACCGGCTCGGTGGCGACTGCGTGTTCACGGTGCATTCCGAAATCTCGCACACCACAGCAACTTTCACCGGTACCGACGCGAAACCGGTGACGCTGCAGGGTGATTGGCGACCGCAGCTGGTGGGCGTGTACAGCGACCTGACCCGGGCCGCCGGAACCAGCGTCACCGCTCAGGTCGACAGCCGATTCTCCGTGGTGCCCACCGTGATCAAGCGGATCGCGACCGTGTTGGCGGTGGTGTTCACCCTCATCGCGCTGGCCGCGTTGTTCCGCCTGGACCGGCTCGACGGCCGTCGCATCCGGCGCTGGTTGCCGCAGCGCTGGTGGAGCTTCGGCGCCGTCGACGCCGTGGTCCTGGGCGGACTGGTGATCTGGCATTTCATCGGCTCGACCACCTCCGACGACGGCTATCAGTTCGGCATGGCGCGCGCGTCGCTGGTGTCGGGTTATATGGCCAACTACTTCCGGTTCTTCGGTGTGCCCGAGAACCCGGTCGGCACACCGCCGTACGACATCATCGCGCATATGACCGAGATCAGCACCGCGAGTCCGTGGATGCGGATTCCGACGCTGCTGGCCGGTGTGGTCACCTGGCTGGCGCTGAGCCGGGAGGTGATTCCCCGCCTCGGGGTGGCGGTGCGCCACGACCGGGTGGCGGTGTGGACCGGCGCGCTGATCTTCCTGGCGGTCTGGCTGCCCTACAACAACGGTCTGCGGCCGGAACCGGTGATCGCGGTCTGTGTCCTGCTCACCTGGTGTTTCGTCGAACGTGCCATCGCGACCCGGCGCCTGCTGCCGTATGCGATCGCGATTTTGGTGGCGGCGTTCAGTTTCACCGCGGCACCCTCGGGCGTGATCTGCGTGGCGCCGCTGCTTGCCGGGATGCGCTCGGTGTTCCGCTTCGGCAGTGCCCGGGCGCGCGAGCTGGCCGCCGATCCGCGGACCGGTGAACCCCGCTCCCGCTGGGCCGTGGGGTACGGCTACGGTGCCCTGCTCGCGCCGCTGGCGACTGCCGGTGCCCTGGTGCTGGCCTTCGCGTTCGCGGTGCAGCCGCTCTCGGCGATGTTCGAGATGCGCCGCGTGCACACCGCGGTCGGCCCGTCCGACCCCTGGTACAACGACTACCTGAACTATCAGTGGCTGTTCATGCCGACCGCCGACGGTTCGATCGGGCGACGCTTCGGCATGGTGGCGATGTGGCTGGGCCTGCTCGTCTGTGTCTTCGTCCTGCTGCGCAAGGGCGGGCGGATCCCGTTCACGGCGGGCGGGCCGGCGCGCCGGCTGCTCGGCATCACCTTCGCGTCGATGCTGCTGATGGCGACCACACCCACCAAATTCACCCACCACAACGGCGTGTACGCCGGACTGGCCGGTGCGGTAGCGGTGCTGACCGCGGTCGCGGTCGGCCCGCGGGTGATGCGGTCGCCGCGCAACCGGGCGCTGTTCGGCGCCGTGGTGGCCTTGGTGATGGCGCAGATCTTCACCAGCGTCAACGAATGGTGGTACGTGTCCAGCTACGGCATTCCGTGGTGGGACAAACCGCCGTCGGTCCACGGCTTCGGGCTGAGCAAGGTCTTCCTCGCCGTGGCCGTGGTGCTGCTGGCACTGGCCGGATGGTGGCATGTGCGCGCACCGGAACCCGGTACCCCGCACCGGATTTCGCGACCGGCGTGGCGATGGGCGAAGATCCCGCCGCTGACCGTGGCCGCGGCGCTGCTGGTGGTGTTCGAGATGGCCTCGTTCGCCAAGGGGGCGGTCGCCCAGTATCCGGCGTTCTCGCTGGCCCGCTCCAATGTGGATGCGGTACTGGGCAAACCGTGCGGGCTGGCCAACGATGTGCTGGTCGAAACCGATCCCAACGCCTCGATGCTGCCGCCATTGACCGGCGATCCGCAGACGACCTTCACCGCCGGCGCCACCGGATTCGTGCCCAACGGGGTCGGCGATCTGACCCCGGAGGGGGAGCCGACAAACAGCAGCAGTATCTCCAGCGCCTTCGACAGCGGGAAGAACCAGGGCGAGGCCGGCACCCAAACCGCCGGTGCGCCACTGCCGTACGGCCTGGACTCGGCCACCACACCGGAACTGGGCACCGCCGGTGAGCAGGATCCGGCCGAACTCACCACCGGCTGGTACCGGTTGCCCCCGGCCGCCGAGCGCACCGGCATCGTGGCGATCACCGCGGCCGGGCGCATTCGCTCGGTCGACAAGGACGGCGTGGTCACCCCGGGCCAGCGCGTCGAGATCGAATACGGCACCAGCGACTCACCGACCGAGGCGCATGCGCTGGGCTCGGTGATCCCGGTCGATATCGGGCCGACGCCGTCGTGGCGCAACCTGCGGGTGCCGTTCGGCCAGATTCCGCCGCAGGCCGATGTGATCCGCATCGTCGCCCAGGACAGCAGCCGCGACCCCAACCAGTGGGTGGCGCTGACGCCGCCGCGCGTCCCGCGCACCACGACCCTGCAGGACATGGTGGGCTCGCGCAGCCCGGTGCTGCTGGACTGGGCGGTGGGACTGCAGTTCCCGTGCCAGCGGCCCTACGATCACCGCGACGGGATCGCACAGGTTCCGAGCTGGCGCATCCTGCCCGATCGCACCGCCGCGCACGACACCACGCTGTGGGAGAGCCACGACGGCGGCGGCCCGCTGGGCTGGAGCCAGCAGTTGCTGAGCTCGCAGACCCTGGCCACGTATCTGAAGGACGACTGGCGCCGGGACTGGGGTGAGTTGCAGCGGCTGACACCGCGCGACACCTCCGCGACCGCCGCGGTGCCCACGGTGACTCGGGAGACCCACGGCGGCATGTGGAATCCGGGCCACATCAACACCGCCTGGGGGTGAGGCCCCTACGGTCCGGCGACGCCTTCCAGTCGCCGGACCTGCTTGGTGGTGAGGTCCTGCAGCGAGGACGGATCCACCTGCGCCGGTGAGGTTTCCGCGATCTGCACGACGCTGCTGCCGACGACGGCGATCGTGGCCGCGGAATACAGCGACATGCCGCCGCTGGTGGTGCGGATCTGGAACGAGCTCGACGCGGAACCGGCCTTCGGCTGATCGAGCCCGCCCAGCCGGTAGTCGACGGAGGTGCCGTCGGCGTCGGTGCCGGAATAGCTGCGGCAGTCGCGCAGCAGCTTCTGCGCCGCCGCGAACGCCTGCGCCGCATTGCCGTCGGCGTAGCTGGCGATATCGATATCGATGCTCGAGAAGTTCGGCGACGAGTAGTGCACCGCGCCCCGGGCGGACGGCCCGCTGTACAGATCACCCACGGGTGCCAGCACTTTCGCGCATTCGGCCGGATCGGTGTGGGAGCGGTCCGGCGGCGTCTGCCCGTTACCGGCCGAGGCGTCCTCGAGCTGCGTGAACCCCGGGGGAAGATCGGCCGGGGTGAGCAATCGCGCCCGCAGCGCATCGGAATCGGTGACGGCCGGGGCGGTGATCGGCGGTACGGTCGCCGTCGCGGGCAGCGACGGCAGCGAATCGTCGTGGTGCCCGCATGCGCTCACCCCGACGACGACGCCCGCGAGCACGACCGCGGCGCGATTCACTCGCCCCATCGCACCTGCGTCCGGACGTCCTGGCGCAGCAGCACATCGGTGTGCGGATCGCGGTAGCACTGATTGCCGCCGATGGTGATCGCGCCCGAAACGGGAAGCGGCAGGCCGAGATCCACGGTGATGGTGCCCGCACCGTGCATCAGGTAGTCGATGATGTCGAGGTCGCCCGAATTGTTGGGCAGCTGCCAGGTGGCCGTTTTCGGCGTCTGGGTGATGTCGAGGGCGATGGTCAGCAGATTGCCGTCGCGCTTGGTGAGCGTCGCGGTCGTCATCTGGTCCAGCGGAACCACTCCCGAGACGCGCTGATGCACCGTCCACACCGCACCCTCGCCGACCGCGTCGGCGGGGAAGGCGATCGCCTCGTACACCGCCTGGTAGAAGGCTTGTTCGATGGCGGCGCGCGCGGTGTCGGGCGTCGACGGGGCCGGTGCCATCCGCAGCGCGGTGACGGCGCCGAGGTCGGTGAACTCGATGCCGGCGTGGGATCCGTCGGCCGCGACCAGTTGCTGATCCAGGGCCGGGTCCGGTGACGTGGCCGTGCCGAGGACGAGGTCCACCCCGTCGGCCTTCGCGTCCGCGGTCAGCGGAATGGCCACCGACGGCGGCGAGAAGTCCCGCACCGCCTGATCGTTGATCTGTTGTTCGACGTGGTGGTCGGTGCGCAGGGTCACCTGCTGGGAGGTGCCGGGGCGCACGGCCGGGCGCAGCGGAGCGTGCGGTTCCTCGCCCGGGGTGACCAGGGTGGCGACTGCGGCGGAGATCGGCAGGGTGACCTCCTTGCCGAAACCCGAGGGCTCGACCTCGGCGTCGCTGGTGGCCTCGGTCCCGTCGCTGCAACCGACGCCGAGCGCGGACAGGGTCACCGCCAGCACCATCAACAGCACTCCCGAGCGCACCGCGCGCGGATTCGGGCCCCGGCCGGACGCGCCCGCGGGGCGCAGACCGGTCACCGAGGCGCAGGAGTGGGAAGACAACACCGTCACGCCGAACAGGGTACGACCGATTCCTGAAAAACAGCTTTGACTCCCGTCCGGCCACGCGCTGGGTGACAGCACCGCGAACCGGTGATGACGTGATAAGGAATGATGTCTAGCTGTGAATACGGACCGGCCGCGTGAGCAGCACCTCGACGACCCCGACGAACCCCCGCGCGAATCCGCGGCGGATCGGGGCGCCGACCGCGACGACGGATCCGGCACCCGCGGCGACAGCGCGGATTCCGCTCCGGCGCGGGACGGCTCGGGCGCCGGCGCTCCCGGCGATTCCGCGACGAACGGGACCTCCGGCACCCCGGCGGCCTTCCCGCGCCGCCTGCCGTGGCTGCTGTTGATCGCGGCCGTCGTGCTGGCCGTGGACCTCGGCACGAAGGCCCTGGTGGTGGCGAAGATGACCCCCGGCGAACCGATTTCGGTCATCGGCGACGTGGTGCGGCTGACCCTCATCCGCAATTCCGGCGCGGCCTTCTCCATGGCCACCGGCATGACGTGGCTGCTGACCCTGATCGCGGTCGCCGTGGTGATCGGGGTGATCCGCATCGGCCGCACCCTGCGCTCGCTGAGCTGGGCGATCGGTCTCGGCCTGGTCCTCGGTGGTGCGCTGGGCAATCTGGTGGACCGGCTGTTCCGTTCGCCCGGCCCGCTGCAGGGACATGTGATCGACTTCATCGCCGTCACCAAATGGTGGCCGGTGTTCAACGTCGCCGATTCCTCGATCGTGTGCGGGGCGATTCTTCTGGTGGTGCTGACGGTGTTCGGATTCGAACCCGACGGCACCCGCGCCGGCCACGACGATGACGAGGGCGCCCACGCCGGTGACGATCAGGACGGGAAGGCGGGCGAATGAGAGAGACACGAGCCATGCCGATCCCCGACGGTCTGGACGGCATGCGGGTCGACGCCGGGCTTTCGCGGCTGCTCGGCCTGTCGCGGACGGCGGTCGCCGCACTGGCCGAGGACGGTTCGGTGCAGATCGACGGCGCCGCGGCGGGGAAGTCCGATCGGCTCGTGGCCGGGGCCTGGCTGGAAGTGGAGTTCCCCGAACCGAAACGGGAGCTCACCGTCGAGGCCACTCCGGTCGAGGGCATGAAGATCCTCTACGCCGACGACGACATCGTCGCGGTCGACAAGCCCGTCGGCGTCGCGGCGCACACCGGTGTCGGCTGGTCGGGTCCCACCGTGGTGGGCGGACTGGCCGCGATGGGGTACCGCATCTCGACCTCCGGCGCGCACGAACGCCAGGGCATCGTGCACCGGCTCGACGTCGGCACCTCCGGGGTGATGGTGGTGGCGCAGTCCGAGCACGCCTACACGGTGCTGAAGCGGGCCTTCAAACAGCGCACGGTCGACAAGCGCTATCACGCGCTGGTGCAGGGACATCCGGATCCCTCCAGCGGCACCATCGACGCCCCGATCGGGCGGGCCCGCGGCAACGACTGGAAATTCGCGGTCACCGCCGACGGCCGGCCCAGCGTCACCCACTACGACACCGTCGAGGCGTTCCAGGCCGCGAGCCTGCTCGACATCCACCTGGAAACCGGGCGCACCCATCAGATCCGCGTGCACTTCTCCGCGATCCGCCACCCCTGCTGCGGTGATCTCACCTACGGCGCCGATCCGCGACTGGCCGAGCGGCTGGGTCTGCAGCGGCAGTGGTTGCACGCGCGCAGTCTCGGCTTCGCCCATCCCGCCGACGGCCGCTGGATCGAGATCACCAGCGACTATCCCGACGATCTGGAGCATGCCCTGGATGTGCTGCGCGCGGTGTGACGGGTGCGGCCGGTGAGTGAGAAGTGGCGCCCCGCAATCGGTTTCGCGGTCGTGGTGGTGCTGCTGATCGCCGTCGTGGTCCTGGGCTGGGCGCGGCCGCCGCGCGCGTCGGTCCTCGGCACCGACCGGCTCGGGCCGGACTCCGGTGAACGCGTCGCCGACTATCTCGAGCGCGCGCACGAATCGCTGTCCGGCGCCGACACCGCGCCCCGCTGGGCGCTGGTGACCTCCGATACCGGCCTGAACACCGCTGCCGTCGTCGACATCGGTGCGGGACTGCGTATTTCGCAGGTGCTCTACCACGTTCCGATCGAGCGCGTGTACACCCCGGTGATCACCGTGCCGGTCCCGGCCGGGACCGCCGCGCTGCGGTCCGCGCAGGCGGC
>NZ_BDBN01000096.1 GCF_001613005.1 Nocardia nova NBRC 15556
GACGATGCACCGAATTGCGATCTTCGTAGGGAAAAACCGCCACGGTGCCGACGCCGAGTTCGTAAGCGGCGCGGAAGGCACGGATGGCGATTTCCCCGCGATTGGCGACCAGCACTTTGGAGAACATGAATTCCGTTATTTCTCGTCGTTGGAGGCGCCGTCCGGGAAATGGAAAGGTTGGTTGCTCAGCACGTGCGCGTGCTGAGCAACCAACCCAGTGCACACCGGCCGGTAATGGACGGCGGTCTCGGCCGGTGCGCCTGTCTATACAGCGGTCGCTCGAGCGCCCACCGCCCGGCCCAGCGCGGTGTCGAGAGCCGTGCCGTCCTCGTCGGCGAGTGCTGCGGTGCGCAGTTTGGCCAGCCGAGCTGCGGCGTCGGGCATGCCGGTGATCTCCTGGGCCGCCCGCAGGAGCTTGGCAAAGCTGTCGTTGCCGTGCTCGTATGTGGCGCCGTAGCCCTTGAGTACCCGTTGGCATTCGACGATTTCGCGGGCAAGCTCCGAGTCGCTGGCCGCAGCCGAGAGCGCGATCCTCATCCACTCGTCAATGGCGGCTTGCTCTCTGACGAATCGCAGCGATCGTGGCCGGATGGGCCGCAGTCGTGCGGTGATCGACAACGCGGTGTATCCGCCCATCGAGCTGGTGTTGATCGTCATGCCCCGGCTGGTCGCGGAGTGCACGATTCGCTCGAAGGTCTTGGAGCGCCGCAGCAGGGCGCCGAGCCACGCCGGCATGGTGTCGGTAATCTCGTCGACCTGCGGGTGCAGATACTCACGAACCTGGATGAGCTGGTTGTCCTCGGCCCGTGCCTCGGTTCGGATGCGGGACATCCGGTGTTTGCGAACCTTCTGCAGCGCGACCTGAATAGTGTCCTGGTAGCACATCCACAGCGACAGATGGCGTGCCGCCTCGAGGGTGAGCCGGGCCGCGCCATCGCTGTCCGGGTCCAGCGCGGCGAATTCGCGCACACGGTTCAGGTACAGCTGTGTGTAGGCGAGGTTCTGGTACACCGCCGTGCGCACAAGGCCGTGCAGAATCATCGAGCGTGCCGCGGCGGGAAGACTTTCGACCTGCGAGGCAAGCAGCCGCAGCTTCGGCCCGACGAGTGCACCCGGATCGCTCGCGGCAATGTCGTTGCGGCGCTTTTCCTCCCGCTCTTTCTTCTCCTCGGCAGACAGGGGCTTGGGAATGAGCGTGAGTTCCACCGGACTCGGCTTGCGCGGAGCATCGGTAGCGTCCGGCTCAATCGCCGCAGTGAAGCCGCCGTCGAATGCCCGCAGCGATTGCTCCACACCCTTGCCGAAGTCGCGGATCGGCTGCTCGAACTGTTCGCGATCGAACGGGAGCACACCGCAGCCGGCCAGCGCGCCGAACAACGACGCGCTGATCACGCTTCGTGCGTCTTCAGCCAACGTCATGAAGTCAGCGGAAATCAATCGTTTCGAGCCCCGTCGTGCGGTATCGAGCAGGGCGGCGCTGTCAACGCGCCCGTCGCCCAGTGCCATCCGTTCGTCGATCGCATACACCCGGTGCGTCGAGGTGATGAGGGTGGTCCGGTCGGGTGTGCTGAAGCCACGTTGGACGGCGCGAGCTGCCTCCATCAGCTCGGAAGCGATGACCACATCAACTTCCCCGGGAGTGGGAAAGACGCTGAGGATGGGCTCGCTGCGGCCGACGACGGCCCCCTTGTCGGCGGCTGGATGCCTTGCGGGGGGAAACAGTTCGACGTAGTACACCGTGGCACCGGTCCGCTGCGCGACGCCCGGTACCGAGGTGGTCTGGGCGTACCAGCCGGCCGTCTCGGCGACGGAGACGGTCCAGTCCGCGAGAACACCGCCGCCTTCGCCGCCCATCGCCAAGATGGCCAGTGTGATCGGGCGGTTCCCGTCGTTCCAGCTCGATATCACGCGACCTCCAAACCTGCGATGCGACGTTCGATTCCTTTTGAAAGAAGCCCGATCCACCATGTGCGCAGCCGTGCGAGCATGCGATCTCGGCGGGTCGGGTTGTACACCACGTCGGTGCGGTAGAACGACGGGCACAACACGGCGGCATGGGCGTTTGCCCCGCAGACGCCGCATCCGACACAGCTGTCCAGCACGGTCGCGATGGGATCAGTGCGCATCGGGTCCGGATTGTCGGTGATGGTCAACGACGGGCAGCCGGAGATTCGGATGCAGGCATGATCGCCGGTGCACGTCTCCGGATCGACTCCGAAGCGCTCACGGACGACTCGATCGCCGTTCTTCAACGCCTGCCCGCGTTGAGCTTTCACCCGCCGCTGCTGGTTGAGCTGGCATTCGCTCTGCATGACAAGGACTTTCGGGCCTTGTGCTTCGGTGGTGAGCGCCTCGACGAAGGTGTCGCGAACGTGGGTGACGTCGTAGGTGTTGTCGATCGTCTTGGCCCACTCGACGCCTATGCCGCGTACCGCGCGTTCGATCGGGTGTTGCGTGGAGCGGGCGGGCAGATCGGCGTGCGAGGAGAGCACGTCCTGGCCACCGGTCGCGGCGGCATAGTCGTTGTCGACCACGACCAGAAGTTGGTCGTTTTTGTTGAACACGGCGTTGCCGACGCCGCTCGAGAGTCCGTTGTGCCAGAATCCGCCGTCTCCCATCACCGCGATGGTGCGCCGGTCGGAATCTTTGGAATTCAACGCCGACGCCGCCGCGGAGCCGAGGCCGTAGCCCATCGTGGTCGCACCGAGGTTGAACGGCGCGTTGATGGAGAACAGATGGCAGCCTATGTCGGCGCTGATGTGATGCTGTCCGGTTTCGCGTTCGGCGAGTTTGAGTCCGGAGAAGATGGGCCGTTCGGGGCAGCCGGTACACAGACCTGGCGGGCGCGGCTGCACGAGATGCGGATCGACCTGAAGAGCGAAGGGGCTGGCCGGGTCGTCCGCCGGGCGCAGTAACGCAGGCGCGCCGGTGATCACTTCGGGCAAATATTTGCTCAGGAACGTCTGCAAACCACGCGTGACCACCAGCGAGGTGTACTCGCCTGCCATGGTGAACATGTCCTTGCCGTGCAGGGTGGTCGGCACGTCGGCGCGGCGAAGGATCGTGTTGATGTTCTGCTCCACGAAATCAGGCTGGCCTTCTTCGAGTAACAACACCGCACGCTTGTTCGCGCAGAAGTCGATGACTTCGGAGTCGATGACCGGATACGCCACGTTCATCACATACAGCGGTACCTTGGTGTCGCCGAACGCGTCCGAGCAGCCCAGCATCTCCATCGAGCGGTTCAGGGTGTTGTACAGCCCGCCCTGCACGATGATGCCGATATCGGCGCGATCGTTGGCGAACACCTCGTTGAGGCCATGCTCGCGGATGTACTGCACCGCGGCAGGCCACCGATTCTCGACCTTCTCCTTCTCGTGCTGGAAGCTGGCCGGCGGCAACACGATTCGGCTCAGATCCCGCTTCGGCTGCTGGGTCGCCTCGGTGACCGTCATCTGCGGGCGCTGGTTGTCCTTGGCCTCGAACGCGCCGTGCAGGTGACACGACCGCAACCGCAGCAGCAGGAACACCGGGGTGTTGCTGGCCTCGGACAGCTCGAAGCCGGATTGGACGGCGTTGACGATGGCGGTGATGTTCGGTCGCGGATCCAACAGCCACATCTGCGATTTCATCGCGAAGGCGTGCGAGCGCTCCTGCATGATGCTCGAGCCCTCGCCATAGTCCTCACCGAGGATGACCAGGGCGCCTCCGGTGACGCCGCCGCTGGCCAGATTGGCAAGGGCGTCTGCGGCAACGTTGGTTCCGACCGTCGACTTCCAGGTAACCGCGCCGCGCAGCGGATAGTGCACCGACGCGGAGAGCATGGCGGCCGCGGTGGCTTCCGAGGCCGAGTTCTCGAAGTAGACACCGAGTTCGTCCAGGACCTCCTTGGCGTCGCTCAGGACGTCCATCAGATGCGAGATCGGCGCACCCTGGTAGCCGCCAACGTAGGCGACGCCGGACTGCAGCAGTGCCTTGGTGACCGCGAGGATGCCCTCGACGTGCAGGGTAGTGCCGGCCCCCTGGCGCAGCTTGCCGACCTCGTTCGCGAATGACCGTTCAGCCATCGATTGTCCTCCGTACGTTCACAGTTCGACTAGCGCGAGAACTCGGGCCGGGCTGCCGGATCCGCCGATGATCGGCAGCGGCGATACGACGATCACGGCCCCGGTCGCGGGCAGCTGCCCGAGATTGCGCAGGCTGGTCAGTCCCCATTTGTTGGCACCCAGCAGTGTGTTGTGGCAGGGGAAGGGCATCTCGAATCCGGCGGCTGCGCCCGCATCGGTGCCGACTGTTTCCACGCCGAATCCGACCAGCGGCGATTCCACTGCCAGCCACTTGGCACAGTCGACTGAGACGCCGGGAGTGTGGCCGTCGTTGGCGAACGCTGCGGCGTCGTTGCCGCGCGCCTCCCAGCCGGTTCGATACAGCAGCCAGCCGCCGGAGGGCAGCGGGCCGTGTTCTTTCTCCCACGCGAGGACGTGGTCGACCTCGAGCAGGAAATCGGGATCTTGGGCGACTTCGGCGGTCAGGTCGATGACCGCGGCGGGAGCGACCAGGGTGTGGAGGGGCGCCTGCGAGACGTCGTGGCAGTCCTTCCCACTCACCCAGTGCACCGGGGCGTCGAGGTGGGTGCCGGTGTGCTCACCGGTGTGGATGTTGTTCCAATACCATGCCGGTCCTCGGTCGTCGTAGTTGCTGATTTCCTCCAGCCGGAACGGAATTGTGTTCGCGAACGGCGGCGGCAGCTGCAAGATGGGGGTGGATTCCTGCAGCGGCGTGGTCAGGTCGACGATCTCGACCGCCCCTGAACGGGTCGCATCGATGAGTGTGGTGAGTAGGGACATCTGGAACTCCTGCGGTGACTGGGTGTTGTCGAGTGTGTTCCACGGCACATGTGGGCGCTATCCGTGCGACGCGCCGGTTGTCCGGGTCGCGCACTATGGAGTGGTCATTGCCTGCGCCGGCGCAAACCTGGGCTGCGCCGGGTGAGTGTGCTCGCGACGAGATGCCCGGAACCACCACCGAGCCCTGGGCCGGGGTGGGTGGAGGCGCCGATGTGCCACAGATCGTGAACCGGCGTCGCGTGGCGGCCCGCGGACGGCAGCGGCCGCCACAGGTAGCTTTGATCCATCTCGCCGGAGCCGCCGTATGGGTCGCCGGCGACTGCGTTGACGTTGTATGCCGAAAGGTCGGGCGGGGTGATGACATCCACGGCCAGAACCTTCGCGAACAGATCTGGTGCGTGAGCCGCGATCCGGCGCAGTACGCGGTCCGCGTAGCCCTTCGCCAGTGCGGGCGTCCATCCGGCGCTGGTGTCCAGTTCACCGGCCGCGTCACCGCGGGGAGCGAAAGGCACCTCCTGCAATTGCAGCCAGAGGGCGGCGCCGCCTCGAGGGACTCGGCTCGCGTCCAGCACGTACTGCTGGCCCACGACAATGGTGGGACGACAGGGAAGCAATCCGGCTTCGGCTTCGGCGCAGGCGATTCCGGTGCTGTCCGCCCCGTTGGATACGTGGATGAGCGGGATTTCGGCGAGCCTCGAATCGTTCCACTCGAGCGGCGCGGACAACGCGACATGGATCTGCATTTCCGCGCGTCCGTACCGGAATCGCCCGGCCTCGGTGTGGATGGCAGGCGGTACTGCGGCGCGCGGGAGCAGCTCGCCGTACAACGTGGTCGGTGTCACCGAGGCGAGAACCGCGCGGCGGGCCCGGAAAGTCTGCCCGGCGGCGACGACACCGACTGCCCGGCCGTTCTCGACGAGAATTCGCTCGACGTGGGTGTCGGTCCGCACGGTGACATGCAGCGACTCCAGGAGCGAGCGGAACGCGGTGACGAATTGCCCCGCGCCCCCGGCGACGACGGGAAGCCCGGCCCCGTGGACCGTGGCGGCGAGCAGCGGGATCATGAATCCACCCGAGGCGTGATCGGGAGACAGTCCCGCGTGCAGCAGCCATGGCGCGTAGAGGTGGTCGACCTCGGAGCCCCGGAACGTGCTCCTGGCATAGCTACGACCGCTGGTCAGCATTGTCCGCATCCAGTATTCGCTACCGTGGCGACCGGCCGTCCGGGCCAGCCCGGCGAGAGGGCGGAGTATCGCGCGTGAACGCAGTTCGCTACCCATCAGCCCGCCGATCGGGCCCATGCTCTCGCCAAGCTTGTCCAACATCTGCAGGTAGGTGCTCGCGTCATCCGGATCGGCGAATTCCTCGGTGGTGACCTGCGGGTCGCGGTGGGCAAGGGTGGTGCGGCCGTCGTCGGCGACGCTGGCGATCACCCAGGTGTCGGTGTTTCGGTACTGGAGTCCGTGCTGATGCAGGAGCTCGCCGAGGCTCGCGTAGGCAGCACCTGTCACGAATAACGGGTGCCACGACGCGTAGGTGTCGTGCAGATAGCCGGGAAGCGTGCGCTCTTCGCTGGCGATGAAGCCCCCCATGTCGGCGTTGCGCTCGAGCAGCAGCACGGACCATCCGGCTCGGGCCAGTTCGGCGGTCGCGACCAGGCCGTTGATTCCCGATCCAACGACGATCGCGTCTGTGTCGGCAGTCATGCCGGGGAACCTCCTGGCGTGCGGCAGCCTGATGTGATGTCGGTCATACCGTGGAAAATAGGGATGTCGGGAGCGGGTGGCTATCCGCCGTACGCGGCGTCTGTGCGGAAAGCGCGGCGATGGCGAAAACGTTGCCGGAGTTCGGCTTCCGCTCGAGAACCGAACTCCGGCGGCACGGCGTATCTCAGGCGCGGCGGTAGCCCTGCAGGATCGAGTCGTCCACGTCGGGCAGGTTGACCACGATGTTGTCGGGCGTGCGGGCGGTGAGCCACACCAATTCCTCGGTGGTGCTCATGTTGACCTCCACGTGCGGCATGAACGGCGGGACGAATACGAAGTCGCCCTCATTCATGTCGACGTATTCCTGGTAGTTCTCGCCGAAATAGATTCGCCCGACGCCCTTGAGGATGTATCCGCCGGTCTCGGCCTCGCCGTGGTGATGCGGAAGAGACCGGTACCCGGGCGCGTTGTACACGCGGCCGTACCAGATTTTGGTGGCCGGTGTGTGCTGCGGGCTGACGCCTGATGCGCGCTTGCAGTCGCCGGACTGGGCGGTGTCGGTGTACAGCTGGCCGGCGCGGGTGACGAACGGGGCAACTTTTTCCCCGGTGATCTCGTTGGTCATCGCGATTTCCTTTCCGTCCCGTCAGACGGGCACACTTGTGGTCGGCAGGCAGTGATCAGATTGCGTAGCAGGCCGATTCCTTCGATCTCCGTCTCCACGACGTCGCCGGCACGCAGGTACCGCGGCGGGTCCGCCGCCACACCGACACCGCCGGGCGTTCCGGTCAAGACGACATCACCCGGTCGCAGGGTCGTGAATTCGGAGATGTAGCGAAGCAGGGTCACCGGGTCGAAGACGAGATCGTCGGTCGAGCCGGTTTGCTCGGTGACCCCGTTGATCCGGCAGACGATGCGCAGTCCGTCGCGAGGATCTGCCTCGTCCGGGGTGACGAGGTCCGGGCCCAGCGGGGTGGTTGCGTCGAAGGCCTTACCCTGCAGCCATTGCGGCGTGCGGCGCTGCCAGGCGCGGGCCGAGAAGTCGTTGGCGACGGTGTATCCGGCGATACCGGCGCGGGCGGCGTCGGCATCGGCGTGCCGGAGCGTGGCACCGACCACAATGGCCAACTCCGCCTCCCAGTCCAGGCCGACCGCTTCCGCCGGGCCCGGTAAGGCGATGTCCGTGTCCCAGGCGGTGAGCGTGTCGGCGAACTTCGCGAAGAGAGTGGGGAATTCGGGTTCTGGCCGGCCCATCTCGGCGATGTGGGCGCGATAGTTGTGGCCGCAGCAAATGATCTTGCTGGGCGCAGTGACCAGCGGTGCCGGGTCTCCCCTCAGATCCGGCTGCCGCGCGGCGAGTTGCGGCGCGGTGCGCCAGTTGACGGTAGCGACCAGGGCGCCGACGTCGGGCGCGCTGGTCGCGCACCACAGTCCGTCGAGGAGGACTTCGGCGCGGCTGCCCGCATCGGAGAAAACTGTTCGCGCTCGCATTGGGAAAACTCCAAGGATCGGCCGGGTTGTTGTTCGCGGCGGCGGAAAGCTTGTCAGCCAGGGAATGTATGTAGCTATCTTGACGATCGTTACGATAACAGCATATCGTCGAGAGCGCCACAGGTCGTCGAACTCGCCTTCCGGCGGGGCTCACCACACAGGGAGACATCCATGTCTGTCGAACACATCAACCCGCCAGAACTGGTGAAGCCGTCCGGGTTCGCACACGCTTCGCGCTGTCGCGACATCGTTCACCTCGCGGGACAGACAGCGTTGACGCCCGCGGGCACGATCGTCGACGGCGGGATCGTCGAGCAGTTCCGGCAGGCGTTCACCAACCTGCTGACCGCGCTCAAGGCAGCCGGCGGCCGGCCGGAGAACCTGTTGAGCGTGACGGTCTACCTGCTCGACATTCCCGACTACCAGGCCCACGGCAAACAGATCGGGCGAATCTGGCGAGAACTGGCCGGAACCGACTACCCGGCGATGGCCGGTATCGGTGTCACCCGGCTGTGGCAGCCCGAAGCGCTGATCGAGATCCAGGGAGTCGCTGCGCTGGACGTAGAGCCGGTCTGACCGGATTCGCTCTCTGCATCATGAAAGGTCCAGCAACGATGTTTTCGCTCTCAGCGCACATCGACACCTTCTGCCGGGACAATCTCCCACCGCGAGACGAATGGCCCGAGCTCGTTTTCGATCTGCCGACGTTAACGTATCCCGAGCGCCTCAACTGTGCGACCGCTCTGCTCGATGCGGCAGTGGCGACCCACGGGCGCGTCAAGCCCTGCCTGCTGACCGGTGATTCGGTATGGACCTACGGCGATCTGCTCGATCGGGCAAATCAGATTGCCCACGTTCTGACAGCGGACCTCGGGCTGCTGCCGGGGAACCGGGTGTTGTTGCGCGCGCCAAACACCCCGTGGTTGGTCGCCTGCTGGTTCGGAGTGGTCAAGGCAGGCGGAGTAGTGGTCACGACGATGCCTCTGTTGCGGGCGCCCGAGCTGTCGAAACTGGTCGAGCTGATGAGCCCGGCGTTGGCGCTGTGTGACAGCCGCTTGGTCGACGAACTTTCGGCGTCTGCCCCCGATCTGACGATCGTTCCATTCGGGGGACAGGCGACGGATGATCTGACCGCTCGCATCGAAACGAAGTCCACCGTGTTCGACGACGTCGCGACCGCGGCAGATGACGTCGTGCTGCTGGCGCCGACCTCGGGCACCACCGGCGCCCCCAAGGCGACGATGCATTTCCACCGCGACCTGCTCGCCATCACCGATACTTTCTCCGCCGGTGTGCTGGCACCGTCCGCGGACGATGTCTTCATCGGTACACCGCCGATGGCATTCACCTTTGGCCTCGGCGCGCTGGTCGCTTTCCCGCTACGCGCGGGCGCCTCGGTGGTGCTGCTCGAACGGCCCGATCCGTCGACTCTGGTCGAGGCCATCGAGACCTTCGGGGCGACAGTACTCTTCACCGCTCCGACCGCGTACAAGGCACTGCTCAAGCGCGGGGACCTCGGGCGCCTGAAATCGCTGCGGCGCTGCGTATCTGCCGGCGAACATCTACCGGAGGCGGTCTTCACACAGTTCCGTGAACGGACGGGTCTCGAGATCATCAACGGGATCGGCGGGACCGAACTGCTGCACATCTTCATCTCGGCGGCAGATGAGAATATCCGACCTGGATCGACAGGCCGGGCGGTTCCCGGCTTCCGCGCCGAAATCCAGGACGACAACGGTGATCCGGTTCCCGACGGCACGCCGGGTCTGCTAGCAGTGAAGGGGCCGGTCGGGTGTCGCTACCTCGCCGATCCGCGCCAGCGGACCTATGTCCGCAACGGCTGGAATATCACCGGCGACACCTACACCCGTGATGCCGACGGCTACTTCTGGTATCACGCGCGCAGCGACGACATGATTGTGTCCTCCGGCTACAACATCGGGGCCCCCGAGGTCGAAACAGTGCTGGACCTGCATCCGGATGTGGTGGAGAGCGCGGTGATCGGTGTCCCCGACGACGATCGCGGCATGATCGTGCACGCCGCAGTCGTGCTGCGCGACGGGGTGAGCGGCGGTGCCGAGAAGGCCCGTGAGCTACAGGATTTCGTCAAGCAGACCGCCGCCCCGTACAAGTATCCGCGCAGCATCGAATTCCTCGAGAGCCTGCCGCGCAACCCGAGTGGGAAGCTGCAGCGATTCAGGATCCGCGAACGCTGGGAGGCGGGCAGATGATCCAGACCGTTGTCCAGCGTCCGGTCGATTGGCAGGACACCGACGCGTCGGGGCACTACCACCACAGCACGGTCGTGCGCTGGGTCGAGGCCGCCGAAGCGGTGCTGCTGAACAGCGTCGGGCTGGGCCGGCTGTTCGGCCGGATCCCCCGCGTGCGATACGAGGTCGACTACATCGACCGACTGTGGTTCGGCGACACCGCCTCGATCGAGTTGTCGGTGGAGCGCATCGGCACGACCTCGCTGCGCTACGACTTCACCATCACCCGGATTCCGGCTTCGCCATCCACCCCAGCAGGCCCGCGGACCATCGCGGCGCGCGGCGCATTGACTGCGGTTCACGCCCCGGATGCCGGGGGGGCTCAACCATGGCCCGCAGATGTCGTCGCGGCATTGCGCGGCACCGAGATCAATTCCATGACAACCCGAGAGGTGTGAAGCAGAGATGCGTATCGCTGTTATCGGCGGAGGACCCGCAGGCCTGTACTTCTCCGCGCTGATGAAACAACTGGATCCCGCCCATGAGATCACGATCTGGGAGCGCAATGCCCCAGACGACACCTTCGGTTTCGGCGTCGTGTTCTCCGACGAGACACTCGGCGGAATCGAGCATGCCGATGAGCAGGTCTATCGGACGATGAGCGAGCAGTTCGCGCGCTGGAGCGATATCGACATTCACTACCGTGGCGAAGTCCGGACCTCGGGCGGCCAGGGGTTCGCGGCGATGAGCCGCAAAGAGTTGCTGCACATTCTGCAGGAACGCTGTGTCGAGCTCGGTGTCACCATTCACTTCCGAACGATGGCCCCGGACGTCGAGCAACTTTCGGCCACCCACGATCTGGTCCTGGCCTCCGACGGCATCAACTCCGCGACTCGCGAGAGATTCAGCGACGTGTTCGGGCCGAGCGTGGATACGCGGCACAACAAGTACATGTGGCTGGGCACCGATCGAGTCTTCGAGGCATTCGAATTCTTCGTCGAGCACACCCCATACGGCATCATGCAGGTGCACGCCTACCCGTTCAGCGCGACGCAGAGCACTTTCATCGTCGAGATGCACGAATCAGTGTGGCGCAAAGCTGGTTTCAGCGAATTCGCCGACCGCGATTTCGCGCCCGGGGAGAGCGACGAGAAGTCGATCGCGTTGTTGGCGGAGATCTTCGCAGACGAGCTGGGCGGTCACGGCCTGGAGGCCAACAACTCTCGGTGGATCAACTTCCGGACCGTCCGCAACCGGACCTGGCGGCACCGCAATGTAGTCCTCATGGGCGACGCGGCGCACACCGCTCATTTCTCTATCGGTTCGGGCACCAAGCTCGCGATGGAGGACGCCCTCGCCCTCGCGGCGTGTCTGCACGAAAACGATTCCATCGCAGCGGGACTCGATGCCTATGAGAACGAGCGGAAACCTGTCGTCGAGTCCATCCAGCGTGCCGCGCAGGCCAGCCTGGAGTGGTTCGAAACCATCGGCCAGTACGCCGGGCAGCATCCCGATCAGTTCGCGTTCAACCTGCTGACCCGCAGCCGCCGGATCACCTATGACAACCTGCGGTTGCGCGACGACGGCTTCGTCGACGCCATCGACGGCTGGTATCTGTCTGTCCAGGACCAGATCACCGAGGCCGAATCCTCCCGGCCGCCGATGTTCTACCCGCTACGCCTCAAAGGTGTCGAGCTGCCCAACCGAGTGCTGGTGTCGCCGATGGACATGTACTCCGCGGTCGACGGAGTGCCCACCGATTTCCATCTGGTCCACCTGGGTAGTAAAGCGCTCGGCGGTGCGGGCCTCGTGATGACCGAGATGGTCTGCGTCTCGTCGGAAGGGCGGATCACACCCGGTTGCGCCGGGCTGTACACCGGGGAGCAGGAACGAGCGTGGGCTCGCGTTGTCGACTTCGTGCACACCAACTCCCGGTCGAAGATCGGGGTGCAGCTGGGGCACTCGGGCCGAAAGGGCTCGACCAAGGTGATGTGGGAAGGTATCGACGACCCGCTGCCGGTCGGTGGATGGCAGACTGTGGGCCCTTCGCCGGTGCCCTACGGTGAGGGAAGCCAGACACCGCGGGAGCTGACCCCCATCGACCTGGACGACATCACTGCCCAGTTCGTCGAGGCTGCGCGTGGGGCGGACCGGGCCGGATTCGATTTGCTCGAATTGCACTGTGCGCATGGCTATCTGCTGTCTTCATTCCTGTCTCCGCTGGCCAATACCCGGACCGACGAGTTCGGTGGTTCATTGGAAAACCGGCTGCGCTTCCCGCTGCGGGTGTTCGAGGCTGTTCGTGCGGTGTGGCCCGCTGATCGCCCATTGTCGGTCCGCATCTCGGCGACCGATTGGGCCGAGGGCGGCAATACGCTGGACGACGCGGTCGAGATCGCACGGGCGTTCGCCGAACATGGTGCGGATGTGCTGCATGTATCGTCGGGGCAGGTGGTCAAGCACGAGCAGCCGGCGTACGGACGCAGCTACCAGACACCGTTCGCCGACCGGATTCGGCACGAGGTCGGCGTCGAGCACGGTGTCGCGGTCGTGGCCGTCGGAGCGATCTCGTCCTACGACGACGTGAACTCGATTCTGCTGGCAGGCCGTGCGGATCTGGTCGCGATCGGGCGCGGGCATCTCTGGGATCCGCAGTGGACGTTGCATGCGGCCGTGGAGCAGGACTACCGGGGAGAGGGCGCCGAATGGCCGGCACAGTTCCGGGCCGGCAACCGGAAACCGCCGACGAGCCGCAAGGATGGTCCGCCGCCGCGCCTGCAGTTGGTTCGTGACGCGGATCGCCCGGCTCTACTGCGAAACCGCTGGCAACCTGCGCAGGCCAGCTGACGCGCTGTCAGCGTATCGGCACGTCACACCCGATCACCCGAAGGCGAAGTCCTCGGGTGATCGGGTTTCCTGGTGTGTTGAGGGCTTTCCAGTTGTCCCCCGAGCTTCGTCGCCGTCGACGGTCAGCGATAGCTGTGCTGAGCTTGCACGCCGGTCAGGTGTTTACGGGTCGACTCGTCGCTTGCCAATCGCAGGGTCTGAGAGGGGGATTCGCCGAACACGCGGCGATACAGCACCGAGAATCGACCCGCGTGCAGGAATCCCCACCGGATGGCGACGTCGGTGACGGTGGTGGCAGTCGGGTCGGCCTGGAGCAGATCGGTTCGTACCCGACGCAGGCGTACATCGCGCAAATAGGCCATCGGTGTGGTGTCGTAGTGTCGTCGGAATCCCTCTTGCAATGTGCGGGTGTCGATCCCGACGGCCTCGGCGATATCGTCGACTGTCAGCGGCTCGTGGGCGTGCGCCTCGATAAGTTCGACTGCCCGCGCGATCGGCCGTGTGACAACCGGTTCCGGACTCCGGTCGAGTTCGCCCCGGTAGTTGTTCGCTTGGCCGAGGATGAGCTGACTGATCAGCAACCCTTGAAACTCGCGGACGGGGATGGACGACGGGTCGGCGGCGATGTCGATGGCGTCGACGAACAATGACAACAGCCCCCGCCAGGTGCGGTTCGCCGGGGCCGAGAGGTCCATGCGCGGTTCGAACACGATCGGGGCAGTTGGCTCGCGGCCGAGTTTCTTGCGCAGGACTTCATGTACCGCTGTCCGGTCCAGCCGCAGCAGCAGTTGACGGTTGGCGCCCTGCCACGCCATCGACACCCGGCCGCCCGGCTCGAGTACCGAGGCGATATCCGGCGTGGAATCGAACGTGTTGGCCCCCATCGTGATCCTGGCGTGCCCCTCCAAAGGAACCTGCACGAGATAGAAGTCTTCGAGGTCGCGTGGCTCGATGCGTACGTCGGTGCCGTACTCGAGGTAGTACAAGCCCGCCTCGGCCCACCGGAGTCCGTGGAAATGTGCATTGAGCGGCAGCTCCCTGTCCAGTGGTGACAGGCGGTGGTCGCAGAGCTCGGTGCCGACGGTCGCGCGGACGACGTCGGGATCGCCGGATTCGGCAAGGCGGTGACCACCCAGCGGTCGGTTCGACTTCTCCAACCCTGGCCTCCGAGTTGAGCTAACGACAGATAGCGTCATTCTAACTATCGTCACGATTTCGCGTTAACACTTTGTTCCATGGCCGCGTCGGACATGTCAAAAATCTACGCATCGCACAGCGCGGATAGCGTCCGCGCTTGCGGGATAGCTGACACCGTAGCGGCTGCCTACCGTGACTGGCCTCACATCACTCAGTGTAGTTCGGAGGCACCGATGCCAGTTAACACCTCGCTTGCCGGCAGAACGGCGATCGTTACCGGTGGCGCTACCCTTTTCGGCGCCGGTGTCGTCGGTGAGCTCGTCGCCGCCGGCGCCCGTGTTGTAATCGCGGACATCGACGATGCTGGTGGCGCCGAGTTAGCGGCGAGTTTCGACGGCGTGAGCTTCCTCCACACCGACATCACCAACGACGATTCCATCCTGCGCTGCGTCAACGCTACGGTCGAGCGCTACAGCTCGCTGGATGTCCTGGTGAACCTGGCCTGCTCGTACGGCGACGAGGGTGCGCACACCGATCGGGCGACCTGGCTGCGCACACTGGACGTCAATCTGGTCAGCGCGGTCGTGTTCGCCGCCACTGCACACCCGCATCTGGCGCGCTGCGGTGGTTCGATCGTCAATCTGAGCTCGATCTCGGCCAAGGTGGCGCAGACCGGGCGCTGGGTCTACCCGGCCAGCAAAGCCGCCATTGCCCAGGTCACCCGCAATATGGCCCTGGACTACGCGCCGGACGGTATTCGGGTCAACTCCGTCAGCCCGGGGTGGACCTGGTCGAAGATCATGGACGAGCTCTCCGGCGGCAACCGCAGCCACACCGACGCGGTCGCCGCACCCTTCCATCTGCTCGGCCGTGTGGGCGAGCCGAACGAGGTCGGGCGGGTCATCGCCTTCCTCGCCTCCGATGCCGCCTCGTTCGTCACCGGAGCCGACTGGGCGGTGGACGGCGGCTACTCCGCACTCGGCCCGGAGCAGACCGCACCCGCGATACCCCAGCTCGCCGCTGCAGACGCCGCTGCAGCCCACTAGACCACGTCGAATTCGAAAGGAATTCCCATGCGCAGCATCACCATCGTGGGCGCCGGCCAGGCCGGACTCCAGCTCGGCATCGGATTGCTGGATGCCGGCTACGACGTCCGGATCGTCTCCAATCGCACGCCCGAGCAGATCTATAGCGGCCGGGTCACGTCGAGTCAGTGCATGTTCGGCAGTGCCCTCGCCCGTGAACGTGCGGTCGGGCTGGACTTCTGGTCCGCCGAATGCCCCGATGTCGAAGGCATCGGCTTCACTGTGCCCGACGGTGAGGGCGGCAAGGCGATCTCCTGGGCCTCGCGGCTGGACCTACCGGCGCAGTCGGTGGATCAGCGCGTCAAGATGCCCCGATGGATGGCGGAATTCGCCGAGCGCGGTGGCCGACTCGACATTCACGACGCCACCATCGAAGACCTGGAGCAGTACGCCCGCTCGTCCGATCTGGTCTTGATCGCGGCGGGTAAAGGGGACATCGCGAAGATGTTCGAGCGCGACGCGGTCCGATCCACCTTCAGCACTCCCCAGCGCGCGCTCGCACTGACCTACGTGACCGGGATGGTCCCGCGCGAGCCGTATTCGGCAGTGTCGTTCAACATGATTCCCGGAATCGGTGAATACTTCGCTTTCCCGGCGCTGACCATCACCGGCCCCTGCGAGATCATGGTTATGGAAGGGGTGCCCGGCGGTCCGATGGATTGCTTCGCGGGCGTCACCGATCCGCAGCAGCACCTCGAAACCGCCAAGCGAATCGTCGATACCTATCTGCCGTGGGAAGCGCAGCGCTGCCGCGACATCGAACTCACCGACGATCTTGGTGTGCTGGCCGGCCGGTTCCCCCCGACCGTCCGCCACCCGATCGGTGTGCTCCCGTCGGGTGCGACCGTGTTGGGTCTGGCCGACGTGGTGGTGCTCAACGACCCCATCACCGGGCAGGGTTCGAACAACGCCAGCAAATGCGCTGCCTCGTATCTGTCCAGCATTCTCGAACACGGCGACCGGCCGTTCGACCAGCAATTCATGCAAGAAACGTTCGAACAGTATTGGGACTACGCCCAATACGTCGCGACGTGGACCAACGCGCTGCTCGTGCCGCCGCCGGAACACGTACTGCAGCTGCTCGGCGCAGCCGGCGCAAGCGCGCGGATCGCGCGCCGTTTCGCGAACGGATTCGACGACCCTCGTGACTTCTTCCACTGGTTCATGGACCCGGACTCGGCGCGGTTGTACCTCGACAATCTTGCTCCGGTCGCGTGAGCGAGCGAACGATGGGCACAGGAGGGATCGGGCAGCGGCCGCGACCGCGCCGGGTCGCGATCATCGGCGCGGGACAAGCCGGCGCTCTACTGGCCCTGGGCCTGAGACGACAGGGTTGTGCGGTAACGCTGATAAGCGACCGCACCGCTGCGGAAATCCGCGCCGGCGCGGTGTTGTCGAGCCAATGCCTGTTCGGATCGGCCCGTCGCGTCCTCGAACGGATCAGTGACCTCGAACCGGCCGACGCACCCGACATCGCACGGCTCGCGTTGACTGTCGAGGGGACAGGGACGGTGGTTTCGGCGCTCGAGAATCCGGCGCAGTCGGTCGATTATCGGGTGAGCTGTGCCGCGTTGATCGATGCCTTCGTGGCCGAGGGCGGTTCGTTCGCCGTGGAAGATGTGACACCGGAAGGACTGGACGGCATCGCCGCAGAGCAGGATCTGACGATCGTTGCCACCGGGACCGGTGACTTGGGGCGAATGTTCGTCCGTGACCGGGTTCGCTCCCCGTTCGACCGGCCGAAGCGGGCGCTGGCTGTCGCGTACGTGCGCGGTCTGGAGCCGGACGAGACCGGTGCGGAGCTGACGATATCGATCGCACCCGGGGTGGGTGAGGTGATCACTCTGCCCGCGCTCACCACGACCGGTCCATGTTCGATTCTGGTCTTCGAAGGCGTTCCCGAAGGCCCCATGGATTGCTTCGACGACGTGTACTCACCGCAGGAGCACCTACAGCGGTGCCGGAAGATCCTCGATGAGGTGTTTCCGAAGGTTGCGGCTCGCGCCCGCCACATAGAGCTGACCGATGACGGCGGCGTACTACGCGGGCGTGTGACACCCGGCGTCCGTCGCCCGGTGACGTTCACTCAATCCGGTCACCCGGTCCTCGGGCTGGGCGACGCAGTGGTGCTCAACGATCCGATCACCGCGCAGGGCGCGAACAACGCCGTCCACGCGGCAGGCATCTACCTGGATTCCATTCTCCAGCGCGGCACCGAACCATTCGACACCGAGTGGATGCGCACTACCTTCGAATCCTACTGGCGCAGCTGGGGCCGATGGTCAGTGGCCTGGACCAATCGGGTTGTGGACGGGGTCCCAGAACATGTGCTCGACCTGCTGGGCGCGGCTGCGGACGAACCATCGGTCGCGGCTCTGTTCGGGACCGCATTCGACGACCCCAGCACCGCGCATGATTGGTGGTTCGACCGCACGGACGCCGAGCGCGTGCTCGACGCGGTCCGATCTACCGACCATGGGGTCGATCCGCGGGCCCTGCGTAATGCTTTCGGCCAGTACGCCACCGGCGTCACCGTGGTGACGACGCGCGCCCCCGACGGCCGAAAGGTCGGCGTCACCGCAAACTCGTTCACCTCGGTGTCGCTGGATCCGCCGCTAGTGGCCTGGTGCCCGGCGAAAAAGGCGCCGAGTATGCCGGATCTCATGGCCGCCAGTCATTTTGCGGTGAACGTCCTGGCCTCCGATCAGCACGAGTTGTCACGCCAGTTCGCGACACCCGCCGCCGACAAGTTCGCAGGCGTGGCCTACCACGACGGAATCGCTGGAGTCCCGTTGCTGGACCGCAGCATTGCGTACTTCCAATGCCGGACTGTGAACCGGGTGGAGGCCGGTGACCACATCATCTTCATCGGTGAGGTCGAACATTTCGACACCTCCGAGGGGGCTCCGCTGGTATTCCATTCCGGCGGTTACCGCATCGCGACCGAACATCCGGACTTCGCCGGCCCCAGTAGCCGGTGAAACAACGGAGATATGCGCAGAAGGAAATGAAGCGTGGGTAGATACATAGACATAGAGAAGAAGTCTGGCGAGAAGTTTTCCGCGTACCTGGCCGAACCCGCACGCGGTTCCGCTCCCGGTTTGGTCCTGTTGCAGGAGATCTTCGGGGTCAACGACTACATGCGGGATATGGCCGATCGGTACGCCGAGGAAGGTTACGTCGTCCTCGTTCCGGATCTGTTCTGGCGCTCCGAACACGGGGTCGAACTCGGCTACGACGAAACGGGATTCACCCGCGGCCTGCAGTTGCGCGATGAACTCGACCTCGATTCCGCCATCGAGGACATCGGCGACACGGTTGAGAGACTGCGCGGGCTGGACAACCACGCCGGGGGCGTCGGTGCGATCGGATACTGCCTCGGCGGGCTACTCGCCTACCTCGCCGCGCTGCGTCTGCCCATCCAGTGTGCGGTCAGCTATTACGGTGTCGGTGTGCATGAGCACCTCGAACAGGCCGGCGAGCTGTCGATTCCGATGGTGTTCCACCTGGCCGAGCTTGACCACTGGTGCCCGGCGCCCGCCCGTCGAACCATTCGCGCAGCGTTCGCCGGCAACGACAAGGTGCGTATCTACGACTACCCAGGGGTCGACCACGCTTTCGGAACCCACGGTCGCGACACCTACGAACCCCTCAGTGCCGGTATGGCGTATTCGCGCACGCTGGAGGTGATCCGGCAGACGATCGGCCCACGGTACGACCTGTCAGCGCTGTGGGACGGTCACATCTACTACGAATTCGAGGCACGTGACGTTCCCTCGACGATGGCGACGATGGTCGACGAGCCGTACGTCAACCACATACCCACGATGACCGGAGGCGTAGGCCAACAAGACCTTTCCCGCTTCTACGCACATCACTTCGTGCACAGCAATCCCGCGGACACCAGGTCCATTCCGATCTCCCGGACGATCGGCGCCGACCGCATCGTCGAGGAGGAACTGTTCTGCTTCACACACGATCGCGAGATCGACTGGATGCTACCGGGAATCGCGCCGACGGGCCGTTACGTCGAGGTGCCGCTGGTCGCGGTCGTGACATTCCGTGGTGACAAGCTCTACAACGAGCACATCTACTGGGACCAAGCCAGCGTGCTTGTGCAGATCGGGTTGCTCGACCCTGCCGACCTACCAGTCGCAGGTATCGAAACAGCGAGGAAGCTGCTCGACAAAACTCAGCCGTCGAACGAGTTGATGGTCAACTGGGCCACCAGCGAAGGCAAGCCGATCCGATGAGCACGGCTGACGAAACCCGACCGGACCGCTGGCGTTCAACGCTTGGTCATTTCGGCATCACCGTCCCGGATCTCGAGGCCTGGGTCGCCTTCTTCACAGAGCTGTTCCAGGCCCGGGAGCTGTATCGGTTGAGTCCGTTCGACGCAGCCCAACTGCCCGCTGCCGCGGACCGCTTCGGCTGCACGTCTACACACGTGCCTGGGCCGGGCGCGGTGTTGAAACTGGTGATGCTGCAAATGCCGGGCGGACGATTGTTCGAGCTGTTCCAATACGACAACCCCGCCGACAGCCAACGCGTTCCGCCACACAACAGCGATGTGGGCGGCCACACCCTGGCATCTGAGGTCAACATCAGTTCGGCCGCGCAGCCGAGGCGGGACTTGGGGCGGGAGGTCATGCAGGCGCCGATCACGATATCCGAGGGCCGGACCGCTGGGACTCGAGTGCAGTATTTCGCCCTCCCTTGGAAAGGGCAGCTCGAGCTCGTCGAATACGAACCGACCCCGCCATGGAAGGAGCAATGGGTCGTTCCCGGATAGTTTGCGGAGCTATGAGCGCTTGCCGTGGATCACGGCAAGCGCGTGCTTGTTAGCGAGCGGATTGAGCAGGCCGTTCAATTCGTCGAACAGCGCGCCGGCGGTCTCTCCGAACCACGCGGGCGGCAACAGCGACAAGGGGATCCCAGGATCCCGGTACGGCAGCCGCCGCCACTCGGTGAGCATGGGTACGTAGGTCTGGAAGCCTTCCGACGCGGTCATCTCCTCGGCTGTCGCCCGGTACAGGACCGGGCGATAAGTCTGCAGGAAATCCGCATATTGCGCGGTGAGTTCGTCCAGGTCCCACCAGCTTCGGATCTTCGTACGCAGATCACCGAACGCGAAATGACCGCCGGTGAACATGTCGACGTAGGTGGACAGTCCGCGGCGGTCCAGCGTCCGGCGTGTGTGTTCCGCCAAGGTCCCCGGCGCGATCCAGACTCCCGGCGCGGCGGTGCCGAAGCCCAGGCGGGTCAGGATCGAACGCAGTGCGTGGCGCTTGTCGCGCTCGGATTCGGGGACGGAGAAGACGACGACGACCCAGCCGTCGTCCTCGGTAGCTCGGGTGTGGTGGTAGATACGAACATCGCCTTCGGCCAGAACCTCCAGTGTCGGGCCCGACAACGAGTACCCGGCCACCCCGGCATGACGCTCGCTATTGAGCACGCCGCGGCGTTTCAACCGGGATATCGAGGATCGCACCGCCTGCCCATCGGCACCGAGATCCGCCATCAGCGCGACTACCGAGGCGACCGACAGCCAGTTGCCTTCGGCGCGGGCGCAGAGCCCGAAAATGGTGATGATCAGTTGGGCAAGGCGAGTGTCCCGACTGCCGCTCGACCCTCGGGATGATTCCAGCTCCGCCGTCATGATTGCAGAATATGTCACATACGTGCCGCCCGATGAAAACGCGGCATGCCCCAACGAGTCCGGTTCGCCGATAGATCGAGCAGATGCTCTCGCTATTGACATTTTTTTACGGCCGTGAAGAATAGGACATATGGAGACTGTCGCCTTGGAAACATCCGCGATCTTCACCGACGCCGTCACCCTGAGTCCGGTGGAGCCGCTGCACTTCGACCTCGCGTTCACCGCGACGACCCAGCGCTGTCCGTGGCCCAAGGCCTACGGCGGGGATCTGGTTGCCCAAGCCGCAGCCGCTGCGATGCGGTCGGTCACCGACGGCAAGTCGGTGCACTCGATGCACAGCTACTTTCTGCGACCTGCGGATATCGGCGCGGACGTGCGGTACGAGGTGGAGGTGTTGCGTGATGGCCGGGGTTACAGCACAAGACAGGTGCGCGGATACCAGAACGGCAAGCCGATCTACGTCTGCCTGGCCAACTTCGCCGCGGGCGAAACCAGCGGCACGCATCAGGCCGAATTTCCCGCCGGGCTACTCGATCCGGAGGACCTGCCCAGTTCCGCGGCCTATTTGGCCGACCGCGTCGGCGGCTCGATGACGCCGGAGTCGAAGGCTTATTGGTCGCACGGCCGTAGCTTCGATATGCGCCATGTCCCCGGTCCGGTATATCTCACCGTCGAGGGCGATCGGGTGCCGCATCAGGCGGTGTGGGTGAAGCCGTTCGACCCACTTCGACCTGTGGAAGGCCTGTCCGACCAACAGCGGGACCAGGCTGCGCTCGCATACGTGTGCGACTACACGATCCTCGAGTCGGTGCTGCGCGTGCTCGGTTTGCCCTGGGCAGACCCGAAGCTGGTCACCGCCAGCCTCGACCACGCGATGTGGTTTCACCGTCCAGGGCCGGTCGATGGCTGGCTGCTCTACGTCCAGGAGGCGGTCTCGGTCGAATCCGGTCGCGGTCTCGGATCGGGTCGATTCTTCACCCGCGACCACCGGCATCTGGCCACCGTAGTTCAAGAGGGCATGATCCGCCTGATGTCGTGAACGGGAGCAGCGTCCGACGGTCCATGTGTTCTCCCGGTCACCACCGTCACCGGTGCCGCCCGGGGCATCGGTGACGCCACCGGTGCACCGGCTGGCCACTGCGGGCCGGCGCCACGACTCCCCCGTCGGCTCTCGGCTCGGCACCCGAGACGAACGCGCCGCGGTGACGACGGCCGCAGCGGCCATTGCGGAAAACGACATCACCAGATCGGCGCCGATGAGGTAGCTTTCGATGTACTCAACAGTGTGCGCTCGCGGCGAAGGCGATGTGCAACTTCGGATCTGGCTCGGTGGCATGGTTCTCGACTTCCGCGCCTCACATGAAGCGGCAATTACCTTCTGCTCGGAATGGGAACAGAAGCGCCGGGAAGCGATTGAGTTGGTGATCAGTCCACTCTGCGACGTGGGCCGCCTACCTCCTTTGCCATGTGAGCAACTATTTCGCGATCCAGTGGCGGAAACGCCAAGAGGGGCCGCTGCAGGACCGCGTGACAGCGGTTAGGCAGGCTGTCGCGCTGCCGAGGTCATGATGGTGTCGAATTCGATCAGGGTCGATCGGCCGAGCCGTGCTTGTCGGCGCCGACGGGTGGTAGGTGCGTGCGATCCAGGTGACGATTGAGCGCGCACACGAATCCCTCTGAGCAAAATTGAGATCCGCGGTCGGTATGCAGAACGCCACCCGCCACATCACTGCGCCGGGTGGACGGCATTGTTCACCGCGCGGTCACCGCCAGTCGGGACTTTATCCGCGAATCGATGTAGTAGCCGATGATCCGGTTGGAGAAGATATCTTCAACTGCACACAAAAGACGGCTTTCCTTATAGGTGCGATGGTCGGTGATATCGCTGATCCACAAACGATTCGGTTCGTGAGCGGTGATATTTCGCTGTACCAGGTCATCGTGGACGGGTCGCCCGGGTTTGCCGTTCTTGCCGCGCCACGATTTGCCGAACGCGCTCCACCACCAATTGACCGAGCGATCCGCCAGGCGATGCGCTCGGCGTCCACAGCTCCCCGAAGACCACGTACATGCAAAGCCGCATTCCTCCACCATTGACGGTTTAGTGAGCTGTCATTCTGGCGGCGATGCAGGGGCAGCAGGCGAAGCCTGCGTTGACAGTGAGGAGATCCCGCCGAATGGCACTAAATACCGGAACGTTGATTTATCTGGTCGCTCGAGAAGGAAGGCAAGACGAGGTTTCCGCCATCTTGGGCGAAGCGCTCGCCGCCGTCGCCCGCGACCCGCAGACTGCCACCTGGTATGCGTACCGCATCACCAACACCGAGTTCGGCATCTTCGACACATCTTCGAACGGTCGCCACGCCGACGCGCATAGCGTGCTGCGGCGCCTATCCGACGAACTGCTGGCGCAGGAACCGACTGCGCAGTGATCCACGCCCCGATCGGACTGTTCCGCGAGACCCAGCGCCACTACATCACCCTGCGCGACCACGTATGGCGTTCCGGCATCCTCGGTTTCACCCCCGTGCTCGATGGCCAGCTCTCCGGGGACTGGATCGACTTCCGCACCGGACACAAGCGCGTCCATTTCACCTTGACCGACAGCGCGCGGATGTCCGCCGGCGACCGCGCCAGTATCCAGGCCGTCAGCGAAACCTATGGCGATCACAAGGTCATCGACGGCGACATTTTCGACACCATTACCGACGTCGCGCTGAATCTGTTCCTCACTGCCGTCGAACGAGGCGACACCGACTGTGCGCCGATCTGGAGAAGCTGGCTCAAACGTGAAGGCCGCGAAACCTACGCCTACCTGACCGCCGACGAACTCCTGACCGCGTTCGCGGTCTATTCCGCCGAGACCGACGCCGCCGCTCCGTCTGTCCTGATGCCCGTGCGACCGGAGGACATCTTCGTTCGAGACCGCCGTTACTACAACCGATTCCTGACCAAGAACCTGGCCAACCCCCTCAGCGACGCCAAACAAATGGTGTTGTTCCAGAACATCCCCGTCACCGACTCCGAGGCACTCCACGAGGCGCTCACCACGATCCGGCAGCACTGCTCCAAACCCAGTCTCGCCCGCGTCCACACCGCCATTCACACGAGAGGATGATGTCACCCATGCACCTGATCGAGGTCGAACGCAAACGCGAACTTCCCGACGCAAGCGCTCTTCGCCAGCGCCTTACCGAACTGGGCTACCGCGAGACCGGGCACCTGATCGAAGTAGACACCTACTACAACCGACCCGACGTCGACTACATGAAAACGGTTGAGTGCCTTCGCATCCGGCATCGAGAAGGCTTCGCGGAAATGACCTACAAGCCGCCATCTGATGCCGCGACCCACAGCGACGCCGATGTGATCGCCAAACGCGAAACCAACGTTACACTCAGCGGCCCCGGCCAAGCGGCAGCCGCCAGCGAACTCCTCACCGCAATCGGCATGATCGAACTCGCCCGCGTCGAAAAGACCCGCACGACATACCAACACCCCGAACACGACCACACAATCGTCAGCATCGACGCCGTCACACACGCCGGAACCTTCGTCGAAACAGAAGTCACCGCCACCGACACCGACGCCGCAACCAGACACCTCGAACAAGTCGAAACCCAACTCGCCATAGCCGACCACCCCATCGTCAACCTGCCCTATCGCGATCTGGTCATGGCCGCCGCCGACTGATCGCAACCGTCCCCGGCGCGGGCACGCCAATCCCCTCGAGCCCTGGACTGGGTTATGCGAATGCCCTCCATATTGCGACAGTCCTTGCCGAGTTGAGACCGCACGGGAGGCTGACCCGACTCTGCTGCTGATCGAAGAACCGAAAGCACATCTGCATCCGCGGTTCCCGTCGCGCAAACTTTGTGATCCGCCGGTCGGCCGCCGCGAGTTGTTTTGCGCTGCAACATGAATGGATAGGCCCCGTGATTGTCGTTGTCTGAAGCCCTCTGCGCGGCCTACGCCTCGATGGCGAGCCGTTGCCGTGAAGGTTTCGCGTGCGCGTGGAAACCGGAAGCGTTTGGCCGCCCGGGGCGAGGGTAGGCCGGGCCTATGGCAGGGGAACAGTCGTCAATACTGCTGATCGCCGATCCCGGAGCGCCGGCGGCGATCGCCGAGCATCTGTCCGACTCGCTCTCGAATGAGCGGACCGACGGGGCCGCACCCGGCCCTCGGGATGTGTCGGTGCGTTGTCATGCCTACCCGATCGATGAGCACACCGAGTTCTCGGAGGTCGTCGACGCCATCGACCCGGGTGGCCAGACCGAGGACGTCGTCATCTACCTCACCGATCTGCCCCGGCGGCAGGGTACGACGCCGGTATTGGCCGACATCAGTGTGCCGGACCGGTTCGCAGTGATCTCAATCCCCGGTCTGGGTGGTGCGTTCATTCAGCGCCGGGTGCGGGACTTGGCGCGAGCCGTCGTGGCCGAGATGACGAGCCGGTCGAGGCACCAGCAAGCTCCGGTCGAGCGGTTGAATCGGGTGCAGGACGGCGATGTCGTCCACTATCTCGCCCCGTCGGTCCTGTCCCGCCTGCGGCTGCTCGCGGGCATGGTCTACGCCAATCGACCATGGCGATTGGTGACCGGCATGTCGAAGGTGATGATGGCGGCCTTCGCCACCGGGGCTGTCAGCCTCGCCTATGGGACGATGTGGCGCCTGTCGGCCACGATGGGCCCATGGCGATTGAGCGCGGCAACGGCCCTGGCGAGCGCGGCGCTGATCGCCTGGCTCATCATCGAACACAATCTCTGGGAACGCCCGCACTCGAGGAGCGAACGAGAGCGCGCGGCGCTGTACAACGCATCGACCGTCATCACCCTCACGATCGGCGTCGTCGTCTTCCACGCCGCGCTGTTCATCCTGCTGATGCTGACCGCCTGGTGGACGATCCCGCCACAGATGGTCCGCGAAAACACCGGCCACCCCGCGGGATTGGCGACGCTGCTGCTGATGGCCTGGCTGGTCGCCGCCGTGGCCACCCTGGGCGGTGCGCTGGGTTCGGGTATGGAGGACGACAAGGCCGTGAAGGCGGCGGCCTACGGGGTTCGCCAACGCCGGCGATTCGACCACACGGACTGACAACGGGTGGTGTGGTCAGAGCAGGAGATGGAAGATGTCGAAGGCGACGTTCCATTCGGCGGTACCGGGGTTCTTACGGTCCGGCTCGATCGTGACGAATGTCTGCGCCAGCGCCACGCTCAACCCTCCGGCGATCAGCGGCAGTCGCTGCTCGGTCGCCTCGGAGAGGGCCATGTCCAACGGCGGCCGGGCCGTCAGTTGATCGAGCAGAGCCTGTAATTCGATTTCCTGATCGAGTTTTTCGAACCGGTGGATGCTCTCCTGCAGCCCCTTGGTGATCGGCAAGTCCCACGGTTCGATCACGTCCCTCAGGTTCGCCTTGGCCGAGGCCTTGCCGATGAGGATCAGATCGTAGATCTTGTCGTCGATGAAATCCGTATAGCGTTTGAGGTCGTTCCGGTCGACTTGCAGGCCGGCCGCTGCTCGGAAGAGTTGCTGGAATTTCACGGTACCCATCACTGGCATGTCGTCAGCTCCTGTCGAAGTATTCATGGATTTGGCGAACCGCCATCGCTCCCTCACCGACGGCGGAGGCGACCCGTTTCACGGAGTCGCTGCGGACGTCGCCGGCAGCGAAAAGGCCGGGCAGGCTCGTTTCGAGCGTTCTCGACGGCCGGTCGCCGATCCACTGGTTGCCGTCCGCACGGGCGCGGACCGCGTCCATGCCCGTAAGGACGAAGCCGTGGTCGTCGAGTGCGACCGTGTCGGCCAGCCACCCGGTGTGCGGCACCGCCCCGATGAAGACGAATAGGGCGCGCACCCGAAGGGTGTCGTGTGCGCCGGTGTGATTGTTCTCGACCACGATCTCGTCGAGGTACTTCTCACCGTGGACCTCGCGAATCTCGGTATTGCGGTGAACGGTCACGCGCGGATGGCGCTCGATCTGGTCGACGAGGTAGCGGGACATACTCTTTCCGAGGTCACCGCCGCGGATGAGCAGGTCCACGTGGGAAACACGGTCCGCGAGAAAGACGGTGGCCTGCCCGGCGGAGTTTCCGCCGCCGACGATGGCCACCGGGTCGGTGCCGCACATCCGCGCTTCCTGATGGGTTGCGGCGTAGTACACGCTGGTCCCCTCCAGGACCTCGATTCCCGGAACCGACAACTTGCGATATCGCGCCCCGGTGGCGAGCACGACGGCCCGGCCGCGAACCGTGCCGCCGTCCGCCAGCCGGAGCACGTTGAGCCCGTCCTCGGACCCCAAACCGGCGACCTCCGCCGACACCAGGATGCGGGCGCCGAACTTGCCGGCCTGGATCACGGCCCGCTCCGCCAATTCGGCCCCGGAGATCCCCGCCGGGAAGCCCAGGTAGTTCTCGATCCGGGAGGAGGTGCTCGCCTGGCCACCTGCGGCGAACGACTCAAGTGTCACCGTGTTCAACCCGTCCGAAGCGCCGTACACGGACGCGGCCAGACCGGCCGGTCCCGCACCCACCACGACGAGGTCGCACACGTGCTGGGCGGCATCCCGGGCCGCATCCGGGACCGGAAGCCCGACGATGCGGGCGAGTTCCGCATTCGTCGGATTACGCAGCACCTTCTCGCCGTGCCAGATCACCACGGGAGTGTCCTCGGGGGAGACATCCAGGCTGCGCAGCAGCTGCTCCGCCCGATCGTCGCGCTCCAGATCGATCCACCTGTGGGGCAATCGGTTTCGCATGGCGAACTCCCGAAGCCGCAACGTGTCCGGTGAATAACAGGAGCCGATGATCCGGAAGCCCGAACCGAGCCCGATCAGCAGATGCCGCCGCACCAGATAGGCGCGCAGGATCAGATCGCTGAGCACGGGATCGTGGGAAACCAGCTCGCGCACCCGCTCCGCCGGGACGACGAGTATCTCGCCGTCCTCGATCGTCTCGGCGGTGAAGAACGCCACCTGGCCTTCCAGCAACCCGAGCTCGCCCAGAAATCGGCCGGGACCGTGCACGCGCAGTATCCGGCGTTCGCCGTCTCCGTCGCCCTCGTCGATGATCGCCACCTTGCCCGAGAGGATGACGAAGAAGTCGTTGCTGGGCTCGCCCTCTCGGACCAGCACCTGACCGGCGTCAACCGATCGGCGCGTGCCACCGACCTCGAGCGTCGCGACCTGGTCGTCGGTCAGGCGCGGGTAGGCTCCCAGCTCGTCCGGTGTCTCGGCGTCGACAGGCGGAATGTCGCGCACGGGAGCGGGGTCCTCAGACGAAGTTCTGGTCGACATAACACCAGCGCCAATCTTCACCCGGCTCCATCGACTGGACGATCGGATGGCCGACAGTGTGAGCGTGCGCGCTCGCATGCTTGCCCGGCGACGAATCGCAGCAACCGACATGTCCGCACGTCAGACACAGCCTCAGATGTACCCAGGGGGTGCCGAGGCGAAGACATTCCTCGCAGCCCTGCGGAGTCCGGGGTGCGACGGGCCGGATCGCGGTCACGTGTGGGTCGACAGGGACAGAAGTCATGGCGTCGCCTCCTTGCTCGCATGTGCCGAGAGCGCTTGATCGAGCCATGTGCGCAGTTGTGGTACCGGCGCGGCGCCCGCCTGACGAGCCAGCACCTCGCCCCGGTCCATCACCAGCAGAGTCGGCACCGCGCGGACGGTGAAGCGTTCGGCCGTCCTGGGCGCAGCATCCACGTCGACCTTCACCAGCTTCATTCGACCCGCGCGTTCCCTGGCGAGCTGCTCGAGCGCCGGACTGACCATGCGGCACGGGCCACACCACGTCGCCCAGAGGTCGACGAGCACAGGGACCGAGGATCTCTCGGCGACCTCCGCGAAGTCGTCGTCTCCTGCCGAGGCGATCCAGGGCAGCGGCTCATGGCAGTTGCCGCAGCGCGGTTTTCCTTGCCCTGCCGCCGCTACCTTGTTGACCTTGCCGCAGTTCGGGCACTTCACCTTCTCGGTTCTCATGACGACACCTCTTCTCAGGCCGCCGCGACGGCAGGTTCGGCATACGCGACGGCGAGCTCGCCGCCGGCCACCGTGACACGGATGGTGCCCCCCGGTTCGATCTCGCCGCGCAACAGCGCACGGCCGATCCTGGTTTCGACTTCGTGGGCGATGTACCGCCGCAGCGGCCGCGCACCGTAGACCGGGTCGAAACCGTGTTCGGCGATGAGCCGGCGCGCTTCCGGCGTGATATCCAGGTGTATCTGCCGCTCCGACAACCTGTTTCGAAGATCGGTGAGTTGTAGCTCCACGATGTGCTCGATCTGGGGCAGCGTGAGCGGGGTGAACAAAACGATGTCGTCGACACGGTTGAGGAACTCGGGGCGGAAGTGGCCGCGCAGCTCCGCCAGCACCCGCTCCCGGGCATCCGGTGTGATCTCGCCGTCGGCTGTGACTCCCCCGAGGAGATACTGGGATCCGATGTTGGAGGTCATGATGATCACCGTGTTCCGGAAATCGACCTGCCGCCCTTGAGAATCGGTGATCCGGCCGTCATCGAGCACCTGCAGCAGGGTATTGAAGACGTCGGCGTGGGCCTTCTCGATCTCGTCGAAGAGCACGACGGAGTACGGCTTGCGGCGCACCGCCTCGGTGAGCTGGCCGCCCTCGTCGTACCCGACATATCCAGGGGGTGCACCGATGAGCCTGCTCACCGTGTGCCGCTCCTGATACTCGCTCATGTCCAGGCGCACCATGTTGTCTTCGCTGTCGAAGAGGGCACTGGCCAGTGTCTTCGCGAGCTCGGTCTTGCCCACGCCGGTCGGGCCCAGGAAGATGAACGAACCGATCGGCCGGCGCGGATCACGGATACCGGACCTCGCCCGGATCACCGCGTCTGCGACCAGTTGCACCGCCTCCTCCTGACCGACGACCCTCTCGTGCAGAATCTCGTCGAGCTTCAACAGCTTCTCGCGCTCGCCTTCCTGCAGCCGGGCAACCGGGATACCCGTCCACGCGGCCACGATCTCCGCGATCTCGTCTTCGGTGACCACCTCCCGGAGCAACGGATTGCGGCCCTGCCGGGCGGTCAGTTGCTCCTCCGCCGCCGTGAGCCTGCGTTCCAGCTCGGTGATCTCGCCGTATCGCAACTCGGCAGCACGATTGAGGTCGTAGTTGCGCTCCGCCTCTTCGGCCTCATGGCGCAACCGTTCCAGCTCTCCCCGCAGCTCCTGCACCCGCCGGATCGCCTGCCGCTCCGCCTCCCATTGAGCGTGCCGGGCGTCGGCCTCGGCCCGCAGGTCGGCCAGCTCCTTACGGAGCTCGTCGAGGCGCGCCTTGCTGGCCGCGTCCGTTTCCTTGGACAGCGCGGCCTCTTCGATCTCCAGCCGGGTGACTTTCCGGGTGAGCTCGTCGAGTTCGGCGGGCATCGAGTCGATTTCGGTGCGTAGCCGAGCGCATGCCTCATCGACCAGATCGATCGCCTTGTCCGGAAGGAAGCGGTCGGTGATGTACCGGTGCGAGAGGGTTACGGCGGCAACCAGGGCGCCGTCCTGAATCTTCACGCCGTGAAACACTTCGAGGCGTTCCCGAAGTCCGCGCAGAATCGAGATCGCGTCCTCGATGCTGGGCTCGTCGACGAGAACGGTCTGGAATCGACGTTCCAGTGCCGCATCGGATTCGATGTGTTTGCGATATTCCTCGAGAGTGGTGGCGCCGATCATGTGCAGCTCGCCGCGGGCGAGCATCGGCTTGAGCATGTTGCCGGCGTCGAGAGATCCTTCGCCGCCCGATCCGGCCCCCACCACGGTATGTAACTCGTCGACGAACAACAGGATGCGCCCCTCGGCGGCTTTCACCTCCGACAGCACCGCCTGCAGTCGCTCCTCGAACTCGCCGCGGTATTTCGCGCCGGCCACCAGGGAACCCATGTCGAGCGAGAAGATCGTCTTGTCGCGCAGGCCCTCGGGCACGTCGCCGCGGACGATCCGCTGGGCGAGGCCCTCCACGATCGCGGTCTTACCGACGCCGGGGTCGCCGATCAGCACCGGATTGTTCTTCGTCTTCCGGCTCAAAATCTGGGTCACCCTGCGGATTTCGGCATCTCGTCCGATGACCGGATCGAGTTTTCCTGCCCGGCCCTCGGAGACGAGATCGCGTCCGTACTTCTCCAGAGCCTCATACGCCCCCTCCGGGGTGGCCGAGGTGACGCGCTGATTCCCGCGCACTGTGGTCAAGGCGGTGAGGAAGGCCTCCCGTGTGACCCCATGACGCGCGAGGACCCGTCCCGCCGCACTGGCCGACCCCTCCTCGGAGAGGGCCATCACGAGATGCTCCACCGACACATAGGAATCCTTGAGGCGCTTCGCCTCCCGTTCCGCGGCGTCGAGCAGCTTGGCCAAGCGCTGGGTGATCATCACCTGACCGGGCGTCGCGCCGGGGCCGCTGACCTTCGGCCTACGCGACAGTTCACCTTGCAGATCGGATCGCAGGGTATCGACGTCCGCACCGGTCTGCTCGAGCAGTCGGGGTACCAGCCCTTCCGGCTGATCGACCAACGCGAGCAGCAGGTGCTCTCCGTCGACCTCGGTGTGCCCCATTCTGGTCGCGATGTTCTGGGCTTCCTGCAGGGCTTCTCGTGACCTTTCAGTCAGGCTGCCGGTGTCCATGGGGTGTCCTCCTTGCGCGGGAAGCTGCTTCGAGTTTCTCGATTCGATCCAGCAGATCGAGCACAAGCCCGATCGCCGAGTAGTTCAGGCCCAGGCCGGTCCGCAGCCGTTGGATGCGGGCCGCGGTGGCCACTTCGGATGGTTCGAACGACATCTCGCCGGCGGCGTCGCGGTGGGCATCGAGCAGGCCGAGAGCCACCAGCCTTCGTGCCAGATCCGGGTGCAGCCCGGTACGTTCGGCGAAGGCTTCCGGCGACAATCCGGGACGGCAAACCAATACGTACCGGGTGACCGGGGTCGGTGTGCTCATGTCTTTTTCCTCGGATCGAAGTTCGATTCGGCGGCCAGCTGTTCGAACAGTTCGCGTTCGCGCGCTGTCGGTTTCGACGGCACCATCACCTTGATTTCGGCGTAGAGATTGCCCTTGGCGCCACGCGGATTGGGCATTCCTTCTCCGCGCAGGCGCAACTTCCGGCCCGTCGAGGAGCCCGGTGCCACTTTGACCTTCGCCTCGCCGCCCGGGGTGGGAACGACAACGGTCGACCCGAGCACTGCCTCCCATGGCGATACGGGCAGGTCGACGTAGATGTCGCGGCCCTGTACCCGGAATCGGGGATGCGGTTTGATCCGCACCACGAGGTACAGATCCCCGGGCGGTGCGTCACCGTTGCTCCGGCCGCCTTGCCCGGCCAGCCGGATTCTCTGGCCGTCCAGGACACCGGCGGGGATGTCGACGTCGTACTGCCGTCCGTCCAATCTGAGACTGCGTTTGCCGCCCCGATACGCCTCTTCCAGGGTCAGTTCCAGTTCCGCTTCCTGATCGGCGCCGGGAATCGGTCCGTACCCGCCGGCGCCGCCGAACATCTGACCGAAGAGGTCCTCGAAACCGACGGCGCCCTCGCCGCCGAAACCCTGACCGAAGCGCACCCTTCTGCCTGTGCCGCCGTACCCGCCGGCGCTCGCCCGGACCCGTTCGTCGTAATCCTCGGGGACACGCCGGAAGTCGTCACCGAATCGGTCGTAGCGTTTCCGGGTGTCCGGATCGGACAACACCGAATAGGCCTCGTTGGCCTCCTTGAACTTGTCCTCCGCGGTGGGGTCCTTGTTCACGTCGGGGTGATACTTGCGCGCCAGCTTGCGGTAGGCCTGCTGGATTTCGTCGGTGCCGGCACCCCGCGGGACACCGAGCACTTCGTAGTAGTCACGCGCCATCGCTGCTCACCCCTCGGGCCGGCTGACAACCACGGAGGCGGGACGCAACTGCCGGCCGTCCTCCCCATAGCCGGGGCGCACGACCTCGATCACGGTCCCGGAGGGAAGGTCGGGTTGGGCCACCACGCTGACCACTTCGTGGAGCTCCGGGGAGAACGGCACACCGACCTCATCGTGGCGCTCGAAGCCGAACTGCGCCAGCACTTGTACCGCCTGGTCCCGGATCGCCTTCACGCCCTCGACGACGGCCTGGGGATCGCTGCCCGCATGGGCCAGCGCGAGCTCCAAATTGTCCAGCACCGGGAGCCACGCGGCGGAAACCCTCGCCACCTCCGCGGCCCGTGCACGCTCCAGATCCTTGGCAAACCGCTTGCGCAGGTTGTCCAGATCCGCCAAGGCCCTGCGCCAGCGGTCCTCGAGTTGAGCCAGCTCGGCTCCCGTGTCGGTGCGGTCAGGAGCCGTCTCGGCCCGATCCTCGTCGGTGGCCGACTCGGTCGCCGACTCATTCGTCGAATGATCTGCAGACCTTTCCATCGTGTGCCTCAGCTTCGATCGAATTCGGCGTCGATCACGTCGTCGTCATCCGACGACGACGCACCTCCGCCGCCTGCCTGCTGTCCGTCGCCGCCGCCGGTCTGAGCCGACGCGAGCCCGTAGAGCAGCTGCTGCAGCTCCGAGGTGAGTGGCTCCACCTCCGCGGGGGAAGCATTGTCTTGCACGGCTTTCCGGGCGTCGGCGATCAGCATCTCGGCACGCGCCTTCTCGTGCGGAGGGGCACTGTCGCCGAGTTCGGCCAGTCGCCGTTCCACTTGATAGGCAACCGAATCGAGCGCGTTGCGAGCATCGACCGCCTTGCGCAGCGCCTCGTCCTCGGCCCGGTTGCGTTCGGCCTCCGCGAGCATCCGCTCGACCTCACTCTGGTCCAGGTTGCCCTGCTCGCTGATCGTGATGCCCTGCTCCTTACCGGTGTCCTTGTCGCGAGCGGTGACGTTGAGGATGCCGTTGGCGTCGATGTCGAACGTGACTTCGACCTGGGCCTCGCCACGAGGCGCGGGGCGGATGTCTTCCAGCCGGAACCGACCGAGCACCCGGTTGTCGGCCGCCCGTTCGCGTTCGCCCTGCAGAACCACGACATCCACTGCCGACTGATTGTCTTCCGCGGTGGCGAACACTTCACTGCGCCGGACCGGGATCGTCGTGTTGCGCTCGATGATCTTGGTCATCACCCCGCCCTGGGTCTCGACACCGAGGGACAGCGGGGTGACATCGAGCAACAGCACATCGGAGACCTCGCCCTTGAGCACGCCCGCCTGGACCGCGGCGCCGAGCGCCACGACCTCGTCCGGGTTGACGCTCATGTTGGGGTCCTTGCCGCCGGTGAGCCGGCGAACCAGCGCCTGTACCGCCGGAATACGTGTCGACCCGCCGACCAGAATTACCTCGTCGATGTCGTTGGCGGTGACCTTGGCGTCACTCATCGCCTGCTTCACCGGGCCGAGGCAGCGCTCCACCAGATCCGCGGTCAGATCCTCGAACTTCGATCGCATGACTGTGGTGGTGAGATGCTTGGGACCGTTCGCGTCAGCGGTGACGAAGGGCAGGTTGACCTGAGCCTGTGTCACCGAGGACAACTCGACCTTGGCCTTTTCCGCCGCCTCGAAGAGGCGCTGTAACGCCTGCGGATCCTTGCGCAGATCGATGTTCTCCGCCCGTTGGAATTCATCGGCGAGATAGTCCACCAGACGTCGGTCGAAGTCGTCGCCACCGAGATGGGAGTCGCCCGCCGTCGCACGAACCTCGACCACCCCGTCGCCGACGTCGAGCAGGCTCACATCGAAAGTGCCGCCGCCGAGGTCGAAGACCAATACGGTCTCGTGGGTCTGCTTGTCCATGCCGTA
>NZ_BDBN01000097.1 GCF_001613005.1 Nocardia nova NBRC 15556
GCCGTCTCGCGCCGGTTCGGCGAGCTGGTCATCCGCGCCGAAGCGGTTACCTCTCCTTCGCTTCATTGAGCGGCGTGGCACTTTTCGTTCGTGATGCGTAGCGCAGCAACATATTTCAGGCCATTGACCTGGACGGCCATCGACTGTACGGGCATCTGCACCATTCGCAGCGTAGGTGGCACCATTCCTCGGCCCGCCCCCTCTCGGCTGCTTCTTTCGACGGAAGTCAACCACTCCTCTGGGCACGAAACTCCGCATCAAATGCGTAGATGCGCATATCAACGTATACAGATAGAGGCTGCGAGACCTACACCAGCCAGGACGGTTGAATCCACTGTTCGGGAAGAAGTACGACCGGTGACGGTAGCTGGACAGGGCACCGACTCGAAGCCGTCGTTCCTGATCGGTTCACGCGCGAGTGCACCCGTCGCGACGTCCACAAGACGTGCGGCGGGTGCTGCTCACTGGGCAAGCATCCCGGCCATGTGCGCCACAACTTCTTCGGCGGTGAACGGATAAACGAGACCTGTCGGCCGCAGCGCACCTCGGCTCGCGGGCAAGCGGATGCTGTGGCTGGGCCTGGCCGCACCCGAAACGTCTACGCGGGCATCGGATGTCCGGATCCAGCCGGTGTATCGCCCGAGCAAGCTCAGGTGATCGTAGGGTCGTCCCCGCACGAACCAGGTTGCCCGCTCGGCGAGTGCGAACCGCAGGCGTGCGGTCATGCCGGGAATGTCGATGGCCACGAACAACTCCGGATAGCGTCCGCCGATGGTCAACTCGGCACCGAAACGCAGATCGTCCCCCGCAGAGCCGAAGGCGCAGTCATCGCGCAGAGACACCGTGCCGTAGTACGCCGCCGCCGCGGTGGAGATCGACACGGTCGCGGTGTCGCGTGGCGTCGTCGTCACGACATCGTCGACGTCGAACGCCCGCTGCCCCGGCATTCCCGCCATCACCATGACACTCAGATACTGATGCGGCGCAGCAAGATTGGGGATCATCACGCCATAGTGCGTCCACCCGTAGAAGCGATCTCCGGGCAGTGGAGACAGTGGATAGGAGCTGTCGAACCCCCGCCTCGACGATTCGGCGCCGCGCTCGGCGAAACCGAGGACGATACGACGAGTCGCAGCGAGAACGAGCCGGGTTCCCACTTCTCGCAGCCGCCGCACACGGAACCATCGCATGTCGAACCTCACCTCCATGATCCGGGCCTCTCGTCCGCCCCTGAGACGAACCCTAGATCAAAGTGGTTTGAAAATCGAACCGCATCAGGTGAATTTTTACGAAGCTCCAGCTTCTATCCGCTCAGGACGGTTCGAAAATCAGGGCAGACGATCCAGATCGTCGACGGGGCCGCGCTGAAAACTCTGCACGCCCAGGTGTGTGGCCCAGCTGCTCGACCACGCCTTGAGCGGGGCGAGCGCATACAGCAGTTCGATCCCGATCGGGGTCAGCCGATACTTCCCATCGGCCACGGTTTCGGCAACGCCGACCGACACCAGCTCGCGCAACCGGGTCGACAGCACACTGGAGGAGATGCCCGCAAGGCTGCGCCGCAGCTCTCGAAATCCGACCGGATCTCCGCGCAACTCCCACAGCACCGTGATCGCCCAACGGCGCCCCAGCAGGTCGAAGGCCGCCATCAATGGCTGGCCAGAGCTCGATCCCCGTACCGGCACACCCGGCCTGGGGGGCGTTGCTTCACTCACCGACCCACCCTACAGCGGTTCGAAATCCCGACCGATCGGACGGCTGATCGGCCAGGTGCATTCGGTGAGGGAGGACAGCCCGGGGCACGCCCTCCGGTCTTCACAAGCCCCCATCGAGGCGCGCCCGGTCGCGGTCCCCTCAGACGCCGGCGACGTGGACGAGTTGACCGACCAGGGCCGTGACCGCCATGGCGAGGCTGCCGCCGATGACGACGCGCAGCGCGGGGCGCAGAATGCCTGTCCCGGCGACCCGGGCACCGAGAACGCCCGCGACGGCTAGTCCCAGCACGGTCACCAGCACGATGAGCGCCAGCCGGGTGCCGCTGGACGGGGCGATCAAACCGAGTAGCGGGAGCAAACCACCGAGGAAGAAGCTTGCGGCCGAGGCCATCGCGGCTTGTGCCGGGCGGGCGGCGGTGATTTCGTTGTGCCCGAGCTCATCTCGCAGGTGGGCGGTGAGCGGGTCGTTGTCGTGCAGTGCGGCGGCGACCTGCGCGGCAAGTTCGGCGGGCAGTCCGCGGTCACGGTAGATGCCCGCCAGCTCGGTCAGTTCGGCTTCCGGATCGATGGCCAGTTCGTGTTCCTCTTTGGCCCGGTCGCCGCGTTCGACGTCGACTTGCGAACTGACCGAAACGTATTCGCCCGCAGCCATGGCCATCGACCCGGCCGCCAAGCCGGCCAGCCCCGCAGTGAGAACCGCGCCCGCGGAAGCGCCGCTGGCCGCCACGCCGACCATCAGGCTCGCGTTCGAGACCAGCCCGTCGTTGGCGCCCAGAACCGCGGCGCGCAACCAGCCCGCGTGCTCGCCGCGATGCCGTTCGGAATGCGGGCCGACCATCTGTAACGGAGTCATGATGCGAGTCCTTCGGGTTGCCGGGTCGATTCGGACGACCTCATTGCTGCGATCGTTCCTGTCCGCCTGGCCCCGCCGACAGAGCACAACGACACCGAAGAGATCACCCGAGACCGTGACCGGCGACACCCGCAGCACACTCGCCCCGGACCGAGTCAGCGGCTGCGGGCCGGCCGGCGAACGTCGAAGATCGGGTTCCCGGGCAACAGATTCGCTACGGGTGACCGTGGCCGCCGCCGTGGGGAACATGCCCTCGTTCTCGGCCTCACCACCATGTCCCGGCGCCGGTGCTCGGACTCGCGTCGGCGGATCACCGGTCTCACGACAGCATGGCCGCCAGTTCTGCATGCAGATCCAGCAGATCCGGAATGTGCTCTGCGGGCCGACGGCCGAACCCGCATTCGGTGGCGATACCGAAGCCGTCGACGATTTCCCGGGCGCCGGCGATACGACGCAGGGCCCCGTCGCGGCCGTCGGTGGCGTGCACCAGTCCGAGGTACAGCCGGGTCTGCGGCGGCAGGTCCAGCCCGGCCAGCGGTGCGAAGTACTCGCGGTCGGCGCGCGAGCGCGGAACCGGCATATGCACCCAGTCGACCCGGCGCGGCAGCGCCGCCAGCACACCGGACAGCACCGCCACCATACGACCGGTGTCGGCGGGCTCGGCGAAGTGACGATGCCCGAAATCGCCGTAGCACAAGTGATATCCGAGTTCGACGTTTCCGGGCACGGCCGCGCCGAGGCGCACGAGCCGGGCGACGATCTCACTCAGCCGAGTGTCGTCGTCGGCGCCGAACCAGGACGGGAACACCCCCTCGAAGATGGCGAACTCGACCGGGCAATCCCACTGCACCGCAAGATCGGTGTGCGGGATCTCCGCGGCGATGCGGCCGAGTTCGGCGAGCAGAGCCGCCTCGTAGCGCTGTTCGAGAATGTCCTGCGGATCGCCGACGAAGGCGCCCACCACCGAGATCGGGGTGGGCAGGCAGACCTGGAACCGCACACCGGCATCGATGTCGCCGCGTTCGCGCAGCTTGCGGAACACGCTCCACGACTCGAGCGCTGCCTGCGCGTAACCCAGCTCACCGAAATCGATCGATGCGGGATCCACGCCCGGTTTGGGCCGCACCCGCTCACTGGGCCCGTATTCCGGGCTCGGCGGCGGCACCGTCTCCAGATCCGGATGCGCGCCCATGCGCGGCAACTGCCAGACCGTGAAGTTGTCCCGCTCGCCGGTCTCACCGTCGGGTATGCGGCTGAGCCACGGTCCGAGCCGGCGCGCGGCCGTATCGAATACGGCCTCCGCATTCGGCAGCGGCACACTTCCACACAGATGAACATCGCCTCGGGTCACCGCGAACTCCTCGTATTCCGGCCGCTGGGTCCGGGCGCGGAATTCGTGGACGCAGCGGCGGCTCGATCGACGCGACGAGAGTAGATCCAGCCGCCGTCCCCGCGATTCCCACACGCGAAAATGCGCTGCGTATCAGCGGTTGCCGAGCGGGTTCTGAGTAACCGTGCCTTGGTCGTAGAAGGCCATGACAAGCCGCTGTGGTCGAGGCAGCCCGCGATGACGGGAACCGGTGAACGATCCCGCAGCTGTCGGCACAGATCCACGCCCGATAGGTCGAGCCCACTCGGTGGCAGACCGCTGCCACGCCCTTCACCCGCCTCGAAGGCCGTGCGCTGTATCGTCCGACTGGCGTGACACCACGACGTGGAGGAGCACCATGACAGGGGCGAAGGGCACCATCGGAGGCGGCCCCGCGTTCGAGGTGGAACCGGGGCAGCCGCCGAGCCACCGCGATACCGTGCGCTGGAGTGTCGTGATCGGCGCGCTGGGGGTGGTGTTCGGCGATATCGGGACGAGCCCGATCTACACCCTGCAAACCGTATTCGACCCGGGCGACCCCCATCCCGTACCGGTGAACAGCGACAACGTGTTCGGCGTGGTGTCGTTGGTGTTCTGGTCGGTGATGATCATCGTCACCGTCACCTACGTCCTGCTCGCCATGCGCGCCGACAACGACGGCGAGGGTGGCATCATGGCACTCATCACGCTGCTTCGCCGGTGGAGTTCACCGCGCGGGCGGAAAACGGCGATCGGCCTGGCCGCGCTCGGAATCTTCGGCGCCTCATTGTTTTTCGGTGACAGCATGATCACGCCGGCGATCTCGGTACTGTCGTCCGTCGAGGGCATCAAGGTCGTCGAGCCGGCCTTGAAAGACCTTGTCATCCCGGTGACGGTCGTGATCATCGTGGCGCTGTTCGTGGTGCAACGCCGCGGCACCGCCACGGTCGGACGGATGTTCGGCCCCATCATGGTGCTGTGGTTCCTCACCATCGGCACCTGCGGCATCGGCGGCATCGCGCACAATCCCCGCATCCTGCAGGCGCTGTCGCCCACGTACGCGCTGGGCTTTCTGGCCGGACACTTCGGTACAGCGTTCTTCGCGCTCGCCGCGATCGTGCTCGCGGTGACCGGCGCCGAGGCGCTCTACGCGGACATGGGACATTTCGGCCGCCGCTCCATCACCCGCGCTTGGCTGATCCTCGTCTTTCCCGCCTGCACACTCAGCTACCTGGGGCAGGGCGCACTCATCCTCGACGACGCCCGCAACATCAGCAGCCCCTTCTTCCTGTTGGCACCGGGCTGGGCACGACTGCCACTGGTGCTGCTGGCCACCGCCGCCACGGTCATCGCCTCACAAGCGGTGATCACCGGCGCGTATTCCGTTGCCTCCCAGGCCGCGCAACTGGGCTACCTGCCGCGGCTGCGCATCGCCCACACCTCCGAATCCACGATCGGCCAGATCTACGTCCCGTGGATCAACTGGTTGCTGATGGTCTCGGTACTCACCCTGGTCTTCGCCTTCCGCAGTTCGACCGCGCTGGCCTTCGCCTTCGGCATGGCCGTGACCGGAACCATCACCATCACCACCCTGCTGTTCTTCTACGTCGCGCGAAGCCGCTGGCATATCCCCCGCTGGATCCTCGCCGCGGGGGCACTCCCGCTGCTGACCGTCGATCTGCTGTTCGTCGCCGCCAATCTCACCAAGTTCGTGCACGGCGCCTGGCTGCCGCTGCTGATCGGCCTGACCGCATTCACGGTCATGACGACCTGGCAACGTGGCCGCCAGATCGTGACCGCCGAACGAATCCGGCGAGAGGGATCGCTGCGGAAATTCGTCGACGAACTCGCCGAAGGCACACCCGCCACGACGCGAGTCCCCGGCACCGCGATCTTCCTCAACCGCGGCAAGGAAACAGCTCCACTGGCCTTGCGCGCCAACGTCGAACACAACCACGTGCGCCACCACCACATCGTGATCCTGTCGATCCACACCGAACCCGTCCCCCGCATCCCCGACAACGAACGCATCGCCACCGACCCGCTGGGACCCCCCGACGACGGCATCACCCACGTCACCGCCCGCTACGGCTACATGGAAACCCCCGACGTTCCCCACGCGCTCGCACTCGTCGACCGACGAGACACCGAGGGCCCGCTCGACCTCGACCGCGCCTCCTATTTCCTGTCCACCATCGAACTCCGCCGCGGCACCGCCGCCACCATGGCCTCGTGGCGCAAGCGCCTGTTCATCGCCACCTCCTACATCACCGCCGACGCCGCCGACTACTTCGGCCTGCCACGCGACCGCACCATCATCATGGGCTCACAGATCGAGGTGTAAGCCACGAGATCCGGCACCGGACCCGCTAAGGATCCGTATGGATTGCCGGCCGGATCTTGCGGCGGGCGCGGAGGCGGCGGCATGGTGCGCGGTACCCGGCGTTCAGATAGCTGTCGGCGTCGCGTAGTCGCGGCCGGGACGCGGTCGGTGCAGAATTCGGATCACATCATCGGTGTCGGCCTGCCAGGCGGGAGTGGGACATGAACGAAGACCTTTCGGCCGGCTCCACGTCGACGGGCGGCACGCTGCATCTGTCGCAGTTGGTGAAGGCTCCGGTGATCGCGAAATCCGGCGAGACGATCGGCCGGGTCGAAGACCTGATAGTTCGCCTCCCCGGTGGCGACGCCTACCCTCCGGTGACCGGAGCTGTGGTCGGGATGGGGGGTCGCAAGGTCTTCGTCTCGTCCGGCAGAATCCGTGACTTCACCGCGGACCGGATCCTGTTGGCGGTCAACAAGGTCGACCTGCGTGGTTTCGAACGCCGCGAGGGCGAGGTGTTGTTACGGGCCGACATCCTCGGTCATCGGCTGATCGACGTCTCGGCGGCGGAACTGGTGCGCGCCTACGATGTCGAACTCGACGACACCGGCTCCGGCTGGGTTCTGGCCCGCCTCGACACCCGCCGCCCCGCCCGGTTGTTCGGGCTGGTCAAAACCGGCGCCGGACATGCGTCCCGGGATTGGAAGGCGTTCGAACCGTTGATCGGTCATCCCGGTTCGATCACCGTGCGCCGTCTCAGTGGCCGGGTAGGCGCGTTGAAACCGGCGCAGATCGCCGACCTGCTCGAAGACGCCACCAAAAACGAGCAGGGCGAAATTCTCGACCGCGTGCACGACAACCCGGAGCTGGAAGCCGACGTCTTCGAAGAACTGGATCCCGACGAAGCCAGCCGGCTGCTGAAGGACATGCCCGACTCCGAGGTCGCCGCGCTGCTGGGCCGCATGCGCGCCGATGATGCCGCCGACGCCGTCACCGACCTACGTCAATCCCGGCGACGGCGGGTCCTGGACCTGATGCCCGCCGGGCAGCGCACCAAGGTGATCACCCTGATGGGGTTCAACCCCGACAGCGCCGGCGGCCTGATGACCGTCGACTTCGCCACCTGCGAATCGAATACGACTGCGGCACAAGCACTCTCGATCATCGCCACCGCGCACGGCCTGCAATCCGAGGCGCTGTTGAAAATCCATGTCCTCGACGAGGGACGGCTGGTGGGAGTGGTATCGGTGATCACCCTGTTGCAGAGCGAACCCGGCCGCGCCGTGTCGGAGGTGATGGATGCCGACCCGGTCCGGGTCACCGCGGACGCCGACCTGACCGATATCGCGTTGCTGATGGCCGACTACAACCTCTACGCGCTCCCGGTGATCGACGACACCGACCGCGTCCTCGGGGTGGTCACCGTCGACGACGTCCTGGAGGCCACGATCCCCGACGATTGGCGGCGCCGAGAACCCGCGCCCCGCCCGATCCGCGACACCGGCACGGTCGCCGACGCCGCCGACCACGACCTACCGCTATGACCGACGCGCACGAAACCGACTCCGCCCCAGCACAACCCACGCCGACGCCTCGCCCGGCACCGCCCGCGAGCACCCCGCGGGCGCAACCACGCTCAGCGGTCCTGGACTCGGCGCACCTCGGCGATATCGAGGGCGCTCTCGGTCGCATCCGGCTCAGCGACAGCGACCACCCCCGCACCCTCCGCACACGCGCACTGACACTGCTGGCCATCGTCGGCCCCGGGCTGATCGTGATGGTCGGCGACAACGACGCCGGCGGCGTGGCCACCTACGCACAAGCCGGCCAGAACTACGGCTACAGCCTGCTCTGGGTGCTGTTGCTGCTGATACCGGTACTGATCGTGAATCAGGAAATGGTCGTCCGCCTCGGCGCGGTCACCGGCGTCGGGCACGCCCGGCTGATCAACGAACGCTTCGGCCGCGGCTGGGGCTGGTTCTCCGTCGGAGACCTGTTCATCCTCAACTTCCTGACCATCATCACCGAATTCATCGGTGTCACCCTCGCCGCGGACTACATCGGCATCTCCAAATACATCGTCGTCCCGACCGCCGCGGTCGCACTCGTGACGATCATGGCCAGCGGCAGCTTCCGGCGCTGGGAACGCGTGATGTTCGTCTTCATCGCCATCACCTTGCTGCAGATCCCCATGCTGCTGCTCTCACATCCCGAATGGGGTCGCGCGGCAACCGATTTCGTCGTCCCGGGCGTACGCGGCGGCGTCACCTCCGATGCGGTGCTGCTGATCATCGCCATCGTCGGCACCACCGTCGCGCCCTGGCAGTTGTTCTTCCAGCAATCCAACATCGTCGACAAACGCATCACCCCACGCTTCATCGGCTACGAACGCGCCGACACCACACTCGGCGCCTTCGTCGTCGTCATCGGCGCGGCGGCACTCATGATGACCGCCGACTACGCCGCCCGCACCACCGCAACCACCGGGCAGTTCACCGACGCCGGAGAAATCGCCCACCTACTCGGCGACATCGACCGGGCCCTCGGGGCGATCTTCGCGATCGTGCTCCTCGACGCCTCCATCATCGGCGCCGCCGCCGTCACCCTCGCCACCAGCTACGCCTTCGGCGACGTCTTCGGCATCAAACACTCCCTGCACCGGGGCTTCCGCGACGCCAAGCAGTTCTACCTGTCCTATATCGCCATGGTCACCCTCGCCGCGGCGATCGTCCTCATCCCGGGAGCTCCCCTCGGACTGATCACCACCGCGGTCCAAGCCCTCGCCGGTCTGCTGCTTCCCAGCGCCAGCGTCTTCCTGCTCCTGCTGTGCAACGACCCCCAAGTCCTCGGCCCCTGGGTCAACCGCACCTGGCTCAACGTCGTCGCCGGAATCATCGTCGCGGTCCTGCTCCTGCTTTCCGGAATCCTGATGGCCACCACCCTCTTCCCCGGCATCGACGTCGTGGCCACCGCCGGATGGCTCACCGGCGCGCTGGCCGTCCTCGCGATCCTCGCCACAGCGGGGCTCAGGTGGATGCAGCGCCGCACGCCGGCGCCCGTCCCGGCAGCGGTCGCCGACCGCGCCGACCGAGATCACTGGCGGATGCCACCACTGACCCTGCTCGAACCCGTCACCTGGTCCGCGGGTACGAAACTCGGCATGCTCGCACTGCGCGCCTACCTGATCGTCGGCGCGATCCTGCTGGTGATCAAAGCCATCCAACTCGGCCGCGGCTGACATCGCCGCACGAGATGCCACCCGGAGGTTCGATGTGCATCGACGCGGCCACCATCGGCCCACGGGGTGCCCGGACCTGGAATCACGAGCGCCTGTGGACACCATGCCGGGGACGCCGGGCGACTCGTCCGCGCTGAATCGTCCAGCCGATCGCCGCGAGCATCGCGACCACGATCACCATGACCACCCCGGTCCCGATCCACACCTGCATCGTGCTGTACACCGGAACATGCTCCGGCGCCGACGCGACCACACCCCACCCCGTCTCGAACCCACCCGCGAGATACCGAGCCACCCTGATCACCGGCCTTCCGCGCTTCGACAGCACACGCCAACCGATCCGCGACCGCCGCTCGCGCGGCCACCTTCACCACCATCCAAGCAATCATCGTCATCGACAGCCGTAAGGAACGCGCAAAGGTCTCCGCCCCCACCCGGGGCTTTCCGTCAACGGACCGGCACGACCTACGCCAGCCGAGCCGAAATCACGTGCTGGATGCGTGGGGTGTTCTCGGGGGCCGGTGTGCACGACAGTTCATCCGACTCCGTGCTCGCATCCAATGTCACGGTGCAGCGCCAGCCGCCGAACTCGGGGCGCAGGTCGACCGCCTGGACATGCACGCACTCCGGGGCATCGTCCATCCGGCCGCTCACATCGGCGGTCTCCAGCCGAATATCCCATCCACTCGCCTTCTCGACGCTCGTGACGACTGGGATGCGGGCGAATACGCGCCGGTGATAAATCACCCATTCCAACAGATATCCCAAGAGGCTCTCCGGGTCGTGACACATATGCGTCCACTCGATCACTTCGGACGGGCAAGGCCTCGGCCCGACCACGAAGCAGTCCACCAGTGCGTCGACCGTCTCGACCAGACAGCGCTCGCACGTGGCTGCCCACGCCTCGAGTCCGATCTCGGCCTCGCGCATCGAAGACGTGTGTCCCGCTGGTTTCATGGTCATCACCTCCGACCGGCGATAGCTGGTTCACGGGATCGGCCGTGCGGCGGACGCGACCATCTCGGAAGACGGAAACCTCTCTCAGCCGATTCTTCATGAATACTCCGCGGACGCACCGGAGCAGACGGACCCGAATGCGGTAGCCATCGGTGTGCCGGAGAGAAGGGGAGAAGGTTCCTGGCGTTCCGTCGACCCGCGCCCCTACGGGAACGACGCCATCGCGGATGAAAATCAGCAGGTCACTTCGATGGTGAACGGAAAGGCATCGAGATGCCTCGCTGGAGCGATTTCCTCGAGCGGGCCATAGACACGGCAACCGACGGAGGGCCCGGTAGCACTCGCTGCCGCGGTCGGCGGACGGCGGGACCTCCGGCCCTGTCGGGAGTCCAGTGCCGTGGCCGATGCTGGCAGATATGTCGCACTCCCACGATCCGGAATTCGCCCCGACCGCGGAGACGACCCTGGATCTCGACGATGTCACCTTTCGCCGGCTCGGCCCCGGCGATGCGAGCGCTGTTCGCGACCTCCACGCGGCGCTCGACGAACACGACAGCTACTACCGATTCTTCGGGCCGCGGCCGAAACATCTGGACCATCTGGCCGCGGCGACAGCGAGCAACGATCCGGGTCACGGCGCGGTGGGCGCGTTTCTCGGACCTCGGCTCATCGGTGTCGCCAACTACATCGTCTCCCCCGGCACACACTGCGCCGAGGTGGCCATGGTCGTTGCGCATGAAGATCAGCAATCGGGCATCGGCACCGCCCTGCTCACGCGCCTCGCCGACGACGGCCGCCGCTGCGGTATCGACAGATTCGTCGCCGACGTCATGGCGACGAATTCCACCATGATGCAGCTGCTGAAGGACATCGACATCCCGATGTCGGCAGACTATGACAACGAAATCGTGCACGTCGTTCTTCAACTCTGAGGTGCGACACCGCATCGCCCGTGCGGCCGAGTGACCAAGGCCATGACCATTCGGGGTAGTGCTCCCCTGGCGATGAACCGACCGCGGGCGTGCACTGATCACCATGGCACACACGCTGTACGAGAATCACTGCACTCTGACCCGCGGCGAGCTGGCCGCCGAATTGCGCCACATCGCCGATCGGCTCGACGCCGGAACCGATCTGACCTACGGGATCGGCAACTCGGAAATCACCGTCCCGGTCCCGCGACAGGTGCATCGCGAGCTGGAGATCGACAGCGCCGTCGACGGCGACCTCACCCTCGATTTCGCCTTCCACTGGGCGCCGACACGCAGGAAGTGAGACCGGCCCATGAGTTCTGCCACGATCACCGTGATCATCATCGCCGTCGTCGTACTCGTCGCGATCGTCGCGGCGCTGTCGATCCGGGTGGTGAACCAGTATCAGCGCGGCGTGCTGTTCCGGCTGGGCCGGCTCATCGCCGTGCGCGAACCGGGTCTGCGCTTCATCATTCCGGTGGTCGACCGGCTGCGCCTGGTCTCCATGCGCATCGTGACACTGCCGATCCAGTCGCAGGGCATCATCACCCGCGACAACGTCAGTGTCGACATCTCGGCTGTCGCCTACTTCCGGGTGATCGACGCCGCGAAATCGGTGATCGTCATCGAGAACGTCGCCGCGGCGATCGATCAGATCGCACAGACCACCCTGCGCAAGGTGGTGGGTCAGCACACCCTCGACCAAGCGCTCGCCGAGACCGACGTGATCAATGCCGACATCCGCCAGATCCTCGACGCGACGACGGTGGAGTGGGGCGTCGAGGTCACCCTGGTCGAACTGAAAGACATCCAACTTCCCGACGGCATGCAGCGGGCGATGGCCCGCCAGGCCGAAGCCGAACGCGAAAAGCGCGCGAAAATCATTGCCGCCGAGGGCGAATCGCTGGCCGCCGCCTCACTGGGCGAGGCTTCCGACACCATGGTCGCGCACCCGCTGGCACTGCAGTTGCGCAATCTGCAAACCCTGATCGAACTGGGCGTCGACAAGAACACCACCGTCGTGTTCCCGGCGCCGCTGATGAGTGCGATCGGCGACATCAGCAGCTTCTTCGCCCGCGAAGCCGGTGCGGCCGAAGCACTTCACCCACTCACCCAGCACGGCCGGCTCAACGGCGCGACGAGCGAGCGCGCACGCGCCGGCACCACGGGCGCCGAACAGGACCGGTAACGCGGCGAGGACTTCCGTCACTCCGGGGTGAAGACTCGCTGCCCTAGGAGTGCGCGGCCCGCCACGCTGAGATCGAGGGATAGGAACAGGCACCCACCACACAGCCGAGGAGTGATCATGAACCTGCTTCCCGCCCACCGCCCCGGATCGCTGCTACCCGACTTCACCGATTGGTGGAATGCGTTCACTCCCGGCTTGGCGCCGATGTTCGGCAGTCATCTCCTGCGGGTGGAGGAGTCCGTCGACGACGGCCACTATGTGGTGCGTACCGAGATTCCCGGCATCGACCCGGCGAAGGACGTCGAAGTGTCCGTGCATGGCGGGTTGCTCACCATCAAGGCCGAGCGCAGCGAATCCCACGAGGAGAAGGGACGCTCGGAGTTCAGCTACGGCTCCTTCGAACGCACCGTCTCGCTTCCCGAGGGAGCGCAGGACGAGGGCATCGATGCGACATATGCCAAGGGCATCCTCACGGTCACCGTTCCGATGGGCGAGCCGAAGGAGAAGGTGACGAAGGTCGACGTGAAGTCCGGCGACTGACCGGGCACCGGCCACCGACTCCCGGAAGGGACATCGACTCATGACCGAGGAAACGCGCGGGGCGCGATCACCTGCGCCGATCGTGGTGGCGACCGATGGGTCCGCCGTGTCGCAGCAGGCCGTCGCGTGGGCCGCAGCCGACGCGGCACTGCACGGATGTCCGCTGCACGTGCTCGCCTCCGTGGCGTTTCAAGGGGCGTACGGGCCGGTGCCGTATGTGACGGCGGAGGCCGTCGAGCAGATGCAGGACGACGGCGAGCGCGTCGCCGACGAGGCGGTGCGCATCGCCCGAGCGGCGGTCGCACCCGGTGCGCTGACGATCGGCCGGGAGGTGACCTTCGATCCGATCATCCCCTGCCTGATCATGCGATCGCGGACCGCGCGGACCCTCGTGGTGGGCAGCCGGGGGCGCGGCGCCTTTCACCGGGCTTTCCTCGGTTCGGTGAGTTCGGCGATGGTTCACTACGCCCACTGTCCGGTGGCTGTGGTGCGGACGTCGGCGAGCCTCGACCCGATCTCCGCCCGCCGGCCCGTTCTGGTCGGTACGGACGGCAGTGACAACAGCGTGCCGGCGGTGGCGATCGCGTTCGAAGAGGCCGAGCTACGCGGTGTCGGGGTCACCGCGCTGCGGTGCTGGAACGACTCGACCGGTGGCGAACTGTCCACCGGTGCGTGGGAACAAGCACGCGAGAAGGAATTCGCTCTGTTGACGGAAAGCCTTGCCGCACATCGGGATCGCCATCCCGAGGTCGCGGTGCACAGCATCGCCGTCCCCGAGAGGCCCGCCCGCGCCCTGCTCGCCGAGGCCGAGCACGCACAGCTGGTGGTCGTCGGCAGTCACGGTCGCGGCGGATTCGCCGGAATGCTGCTCGGCTCCACCAGCCGGGCGGTGGTGCAGTCGGCCGAATGCCCGGTCATCGTCGCGCGCCCGAGGGCCTAGACGGTCGAACTCCTCCGGGCATCACGCGCTGCGCTCCGGAACCGCGGTGCCTCCGCCGTACGCACCGCGCACGACGACGGCCGCGTCGTTGCTCGTCGTGTCGGTGCTCGCGCCCGGATACCGCAGCACCTGATCCGGTCTGCTGCCCGAGCGATACACCGTGACACCCTTGTTTCCCGCCCGCCAGGCGCGCGTGAAGACTGCTTCGACATCGGCGACGGACGAGTCGGGCGCCATGTTGACGGTCTTGGCGACCGCCGCGTCGGTGTGGCGCTGCACCGCGGTCTGCATCCGCACATGCCAGATCGGCGCGATCTGGTGCGCCGTACGGAACAGGCGACGGAGATCGGCGGGAAGGTTCGCGCCCGCGATACCCGTCGCGGCGACCTCGGCCGCCACCGCCTCCGACCAGACTCCGCGTTCGATGGCGGCCTGCTCGAAAAGCGGTTCCACACAATCGAATTGCCGACCGATGAGATGGCGTGTGTATGCCAGGGCGAACAGTGGCTCGATCCCCGCGCTCACCCCGGCGATGAGGGATATGGTTCCGGTCGGCGCGATGGACGTGACCTGCGCGTTGCGCACCGGCGGCGCGTTCTGCCGGGCCGGGATGCTCCGTGCGAACAGCGGGAACGCCCCACGCTCGGCGGCGAGTTCCCGGGACGCGGTCCGCGCCCACCGTGCGATCCGCGACATCAAGCGATCGGTGAAACCCACCGCTTCCGCGCTGTCGTACGGAAGGCCCAGTGCGGCAAGGGTTTCCGCCAGCCCCATGATGCCGAGGCCGATTTTTCGGGTGGCGCGTGCGGCGGCCCCGAGTTCGGGCACGGGATACTCCGCGACGTCGATGACATCGTCGAGAAAGCGGACACCCTCGCGCACGACGCGTGCGAGGCGTTGCTCGTCGATGTGGTCGCCGTCGAGGAGCCGGGGCAGGCAGATCGATCCGAGATTGCAGGATTCGTACGGTAGGAGCGGGACCTCGCCGCACGGATTGGTGGCCTCCAGCGGCCCCAGGTCGGGAAGCGGATCGGCCCGGGCGACGGCATCCAGGAACAGGACACCCGGCTCTCCGGTGCGCCAGGCCTGTTCGGCGATGTCGGCCAGCAGACCACGCGCGGACACCTCCTGGACGGTCGCGCCGGTGTGGGGGTCGATCAGGCGGTGACCGCGGTCCTCGGCGGCCGCGCGCATGAACTCGTCGGTCACCGCCACCGACAGGTTGAAGGTCGAGAGCACGGTCGTGTCGGTCTTCGCGTGCACGAACTCCCGGATATCCGGGTGCCGGACGTGCAGCACCGCCATATTGGCGGCCCGGCGCCGCCCACCCAGACGAATTACCCGGGCCGCCGCATCGAACAGCTGGATGAACGAGACCGGACCGCTCGCCGACCCTCCGGTCGATATGCGCGAGCCGCGGGGGCGCAGATGCGAGAACGCGAATCCCGTTCCGGCGCCCTCGCGATGCAGGAGTGCGGCGGTGCGCAGCGTGGTGAAGATGGAGTCGAGCGAATCCTCCAGTGGCAGAACGAAGCAGCCGGAGAGCACACCGTCACCGGTGCCGGCATTCATCAAGGTCGGCGAATTCGGAAGAAACTCGCGGCTGCGCAACAGCGCCGCGAACCGCTGCGCCCAGTATTCGCTGCCGCCGGCCCGGTAGGCGTCCTCCGCACCGGCGACGAACCGGGCGACCCGATCCATCATCCGGCCCGGCGACTCGCAGATCCTGCCCTCGGCATCGCGCCGCAGGTACCGTTCGGCGACCGTCGCCAGGGCCGCCGATGACAATCCGAGATCGTCGACGACGCCGGTATCTTCAGGCATGGCGCACTGCTGTCAGGTGCCCGCGTAGACGCCTTCGACGAATTTCGCGATCTCGTCGTCGCTGAGGTGGCGTGCGATATCCGCTTCGCTGATCATGCCGACCAGCCGCTTGTTCTCGATAACCGGTAGGCGCTTGATCCGGCGCTCCTCCAATTCGTGCAGAACGTCGTGAACATCCGCATCGGCGTCCACCCACCGTGGCGTCCCTTCACACAGCGAGGCGCAGGTCGCCGTCGCCGGATCACCGCCGGTCGCAAGGCATTTCACCACGATGTCGCGGTCGGTGATGATTCCGCACAGCCGCTCGTTCTCATCGCTGACCGGTAGAACTCCGACGTCGAGCCGGCGCATGAGCCGGGCAGCGTGCTCGACGGTATCGGTCCGAGACACCCACGCGGCACCCTCGTGCATGATCTGCTTGGCTGTGGTCATCGTTTTCTCCTTTCGAGTATGGGCAGTTCTCCACCCTCCACCGATGCACGGAGGGCCGGAAGAGAACAAAGTCCCGATGAGCACGCGAGGTGGGATCGACGACAATGCCCGCCGGTGTCACGACACGACGGGCATTGCGGTTATTTGGTTATGCCTGTTCGAGGACGGGCCTGCGTCGATCATGCACCACCGAGAATCCGACGTTTCACGTCTCGTGGTGGCTCGGCCCGAATCTGCTGACCGAACCACCGTCTCGAGCAAACACCGAGCGTGCCCGGCACCGTCCAGGATTCCATCGAGAGCACCGGGCGGGGAAGTGCCGAAAGTCCCACGAACCTCTTTCTGCCGGCGTGCACCGTCCCTGGCGGCCGACCGGTTCAGGGCAACGGAGCGGTCCAGGTGATGCGGGTGCCCGGCCCGCGGGGACCTGGCCGGGTGGCGGGCCCGTAGTCGAAACTGCCGCCGGCGTCGCGGGCGCGGTCGGCGAGGTTGGCCAGACCGCTGGCGGTGAGGTCGGTATCGGCCGGAATGCCGATGCCGTTGTCCTCGACGGTGATGGTGAGTGCGTCGTCGACGGTGACGTCGAGGGCGAGGGTGTCGGCGTCGGCGTGGCGGACGGTGTTGCTGACAGCTTCGGCGACAACGGCTTCGGCGTGATCGGCCAGCTCGGGCGGTACCGCGTCGAGCGGACCGGTGAATCCGGTGGTGACGTGCAGCCCGGCGGGCTGGGCGTGGCCGCGGACGATGTCGGTGATGCGCTGGCGCAGCCGGGTGGGGCCGGTGTCGGCGTGGAGTTCGTAGATGCTGCCACGGATGTCGGTGATGACCTGCTGCAGTTCGTCGACGGCGTCGGACAGGCGCTGCTGGACGTCGGGACGGTGGCTGTAGCCGACGGCGCCTTGGAGAGAGAGTCCGATCGCGAACACCCGTTGGATGACGTGATCGTGCAGGTCGCGCGCGATGCGGTCGCGGTCGGCGAATACGTCGAGCTCCCGGACGCGCTGCTGCATCCGAGCCGCATCCAACGCCAATGCCGCCTGCCCGGTGAATCCTTTACACAGTTCGGCGACCTCAACGGGATAGGACGGCTGCTCTGCGGAGCGGGCGCAGACCAGCACGCCGAGTGCGGTGGCGCCGGTGTGCAGGGGTAGCAGCAGGACCGGTCCGTCTCCGAACAACGCACTGTCGCTGCGGTCGATGCGGGGATTGCTGGTCGTTTTGCCGTCGCGGAAGACCTCGGAGATGCTGTCGGTGACCGGGATTCGCCGGTCGAGTCGAGTGTCCGGTCCGGCCCAGTGAGTGATGTGCAGTTCGGTGACTTCGTCGGCGGGAACGTCGGGGTCGTCGCTGATAGCAATCCAGGCCCGCTCGGAGCAGGTCAATTCCCTCGCTCGGTCTACGACGTGGCCCAGCACGGTGTCGGGATGGGCGGCGGCGAGGAATTCGGTGGTCAACTCCGAGGTCGCGGCGATCCACCGATGGCGAAGCTGCGCGGATCCGAACAGCCGCGCATTGTCGACGGCGATGCCGGCGGCGGACGCTAGAGCGCTGAGGAAGACCTCGTCGTCCGCGGTGAACGGCTGGCCGTTGGTCTTCTCGGCCAGGTAGAGGCTGCCGAAATTCTCGCCGCGGATGCGGAGCGGCACACCGAGGAAGCTGTGCATCGGTGGATGATGCTCGGGAAATCCCACCGATTCCGGATGCCGGGCGAGGTCGTCGAGACGCAGGGCTTTCGGGTCGGTGAGCGTGACTCCCAGTACTCCGCGCCCGCGTGGCAGGTGCCCGATCCGGGCGACGGTCTCGGCGTCGATGCCTTCGTGCACGAATCGGGCCAGTGTGCCGTCGGCGCCCAGCACACCGACCGCGCCGTAGCGAGCGCCGACCAGCCCCTTGGCGGCGTGCACGATCGCATGCAGGGTGTCGTCGAGATTCAGGTCGGCGGTCACGGCCAGCATGGCCTCGATCAGGCTGTCGGTCTGGTCGCGGGCACTGATGACGTCCTCGACCCGGTCGCGCAGCTCGGACAGAACCGTGTGCAGTTGCAGCTGCGAGAGCGCGTCACGCGCCGCGACACTGCCCTCGATCGCGCGCTCGCTCCCGTTGTTGTCAGACGGCCCGCCGCCCATGGCGGCCACCTCCCTCGCAGACACCCACGTGACCCTGCGTCCAAAATCGAAACGCCTATGTTCCATACCGGTGCGCTACCTGTAGCGTAAACCGATCCGAGGGCTCTCGAGGCGCCGGACGATCACTGTTGTAATGAGGGCGCTACGGCGTGTGGAGTGTCCGGTTCATCGTCGGTGAGGGTGAAGTAGTTTTCCTCTTCCTGCAGGAAGTGCAGGTGCAGCAGAGCGTGCAGGCCGTAGAGGCAGGCGAGCAGATCGTCGACCTGGTCCGCGGCGATGTGACCGGTGGAACGGGCCAGTTGTAGATGAGTGCCGATGCGCGTGGTCAGTCGCTGGATCTCGGCGTGGGTGCGGCTCATCGTGGCCGTGGCTTCGCTGCTGCCCAGCGGCCCGGCCAGTTTCGGATACAGCTGGGTCTCCTCGGCGGTTTCGTGCGGAAGCAGCCGGTCGACCAGGAATGTGTAGGCCTCCTCGACCGCGGACAGCGCCGTGGGATCGGAGTGCTGGGCGAGCCGGTCGGCGGAGGTGCGCAGCAGGCTGAGCGTGTCGCGTAGTTCGTCGTGCTCGCCCGCGAAGCGGTGCAGCAGCCGGCCGGTGTCGGCAGGCAGCTGGGCGCGCGCGGCGGGACTACCGCGAAGCGCACGCAGCGCGTTGACGATGACCGCGACATCGATGGCTTCCTGAAGCAGCGCGCCGGCCGCCGGCGGGAGCCACCCCAGCGCCGCGATGACCATGGCCACCAGCGACATGCCCATGCCGGCCACAGCGCTTTGCACCGCGATGCGGCGTGACCAGCGCGCGGTGTCCATCGCGTCGGCGAGCCGGTCGAGGCGGTCGGTGGCCAGCACGATGTCGGCGGCTTCCGACGAGGCGGTCGAGCCGCGCGCTCCCATGGCGACTCCGACGGTGGCCGCGGCCAGCGCCGGGGCGTCGTTGACGCCATCGCCGACCATCACCGTGGGCGCGGCCTCGCGTTCACGTTGTACCGCATGCACTTTGTCGGCGGGGCTCTGACCGGCGTAGACCTCGTCGAGTCCCAGGACGGTACCCACCTCACGGGCGGGCTCGGGCCGATCACCGGTCAGCATCACCAGCCGGTTCAACCCGGCCTGCCGCAGGCGTCGCACCGTGCGCGGCGCGTGGCGGCGCAGCGGGTCGCGCAGCAGTATCGCGGCGGTGAGCCGGTCGTCGACGGTGATCCACGCGATCGCCGCCGAGTCCAGACTCGCCTGGTTGACCACCGCGCGCGCCCAGTCGGCGGTAGTGGCGGTATCGGGTAGTTTCCCGACCTCGATGCGGTGACCGTCGACGACACCGCGCACTCCGCGCCCGGCCTGCTCGGTGACATCCGTGGGCAACGACAGCACCAGATTACGGGCCAGCGCCTCGGTGACGATCGCTTCGGCCAGCACATGCGGTGACAGTTGGTCGAGGGAGGCGGCGAGCCGCATCGCCTCGGCGGAGTCGGCGCCCGGGGCCGCGACCACCGCGGTGACCACCGGCCTGCCGGCAGTCAGGGTGCCTGTCTTGTCCATCACCAAAGTTGTTGCGTGCCCGAGGTTTTCCAACGCGCCGCCGCTGCGGATGATCACCCCGTGCCGCGAGGCACGCGACAACCCCGACACGATCGCCACCGGCGCGGCCAACAGCAACGGACACGGCGTCGCCACCACCAGCACCGCTACCGCCCGTACCAGCGAGCCACTGAACACCCAGGCGCCCGCCGCCACGAGCAGCGTCAGCGGAAGGAACCACGCCGCATAGCGGTCGGCCAGCCGGACGACCGGCGCGTTCTCCGCACCGGCTTCCTGGGCCAGTCGCACGATCCCGGCGTAGGTACTGGCCTCGGCAGTGGCGGTGGCACGCAGTTCGAAGGTCGCGCCCGCGTTGACCACCCCGGAGCGCACCGGCTCCCCGATCTCGCGTTCGACCTGCAGCGGCTCCCCGGTCAGCACCGACTCGTCGAGGACAGCGGCGGGACCGATGATCCGCCCGTCGACCGGGACCACCTCACCGGCCGCGACGACCACGACGTCGTCGACGGCTATGTCGTCGAGCGCGACCGTGGTGACCTCGCCCCCGACGCGGCGACGTGCAGACCGTGGTGCGTGCTCGAGCAGCGCCCGCAAATCGTGGGAGGCCCGCCGTTCCGCGGCGGCATCCAGGGTGCGGCCGGTGGCCAGCATCACCGCGATCAACGCACCCGCCAGATACTCGCCCACCACGAGCGTGCCGACCAGCGAGAGCACCGCGATCAGATCGACCCCCGCGCGTCCCTTCACCACGGTGGCCACCATCCACCACACCGCCGGCACGATCGCCGCGATCCAGAACCCGTCCGCCACCCCGGAAGACCCTGCGGCCCAAGCGATCAGCCCACCGAACAGTGCGACAGCCACCACCACCAGCAGTGCCGGCTCGACCCACCGCCGAACCCGACCTGCCCAGCTGCCTGTCGCGGAGTCCTGGGCAACCATCGGCGTCTCCTCTCCCGGGTGGTCGTCCTCGTCGACCTCCCTGCGCGCACACTGCTCGGCCGGCACCTGCGCACGCGCTTCTTCGCGCAGGCTCGCCGCATCTCAACGATCGAGCATCGACGCGGGCACGGAGCAGAGGACGAGGAATCCCGGCAACGGGTACAACGTCACAGAACGGACAGCCGTTGCCGGGCACGGGCGGTCAGCGCAGATAGGACATGACGGTCATCATTCCGGCTTCCTGGTGGTAGGCGTTGTGGCAGTGCAGCATCCATTGGCCAGGGTTGGTGGTGTCGAGATCGGCTTCTATCGTTTGCATGGAGCCGACGATGACGGTGTCCTTGCGTGGCCCGTTTCCCGCCGCGGTGCGGAGTTGGAATGTATGGCCGTGTAAGTGCATCGGATGAAACATCGTGGTCCGATTGGTGAATCGCAGCCGGATCCGCTGCCCCGCGGTCACGTCGAGGGGTGCGCGGTGGTCATAGGTTCGGCCGTTGAGGGTCCAGATGTATCCGCGATTGTCGGCGCCGAGGGCGACGTCGAGAGTGTGGTCGGGATTTTTCCGCGGTAGCCGGGCGCTGTCGGTGGCGGTGAGCCGGTCCGCGGTCAGCGGAGCAGCGGCGAGCTCGGCCGGACGCACATCCGATGCGGGTGCGGCGCCGCCGCCGGTGCGGATGAGCGCGAACCCCTGCCCCGCTTTACCCTCGGCCGCGGCGACGAGAGGAAAGACGCCATCGGCGAGATCGACGATCGCATCGTAACGTTCGCCCATGCTGATGAGCAGACTGTCGGTGCTGGTCGGCACAACGGGGTAGCCGTCGGTGTGGGTGACCCGTAACCGGTGGCCTCCGACAGCGACGCGGAAGGCGGTATCGGCGCCGGCATTGATGATTCGCAACCGCATCCGCTGACCGGGCCTACCGGAAAGGGTGACCGGGTCGGTGCCGGTGCGGCCGTTGATGAGAAAGTACGGGTAGTCCTTGACGTCGCCGGCGTCGCTGCCGAGCGGATTGTTCGGGTCGGTGGGCATCGACATGCCGCCCATGTTCATCCCGCTCATTCCGCCCATATTCATGCCACCCATGCCACTCATGCCGCCGGCCTGTAGTTGCTGCAGTTGTTTGTCGGGTGTGCGGCCGCCGATACCGTCGAGCCAGTCGTCGAGGACGATGACGGCCTCGGTGTCGTAGTCGCGGCCGTCGGCGGGGTCTTCGACGATCAGCGGCGCGTACAGCCCGCGGTCGAGTTGCAATCCGACGTGCGGATGGAACCAGTACGTCCCGGAATCGGGGGTGGTGAACTCGTAGGGAAAACCGCCGCCGGCGGCGATCGCGGGCTGAGTGATGTCGGGGCTGCCGTCCATATCGTTGCGCAGCGCGATGCCGTGCCAATGGATCGTGGTCGGCGCGGGCAACGTGTTGGTGACCTCGGCGCGCAGGACCTCGCCGCGAGCCACGCGGATCTCCTGGCCGGGCAGCCGGCCACCGTAGGTCCAGGTATCGACCTGAACCCCGCCGAGATCGACAGTGGTGGGTTGGGCGCGCAGGTTCACCTGCCGGACCGGGGCGTTCGGGGTGCGGCGCGCGGCCTCGGCGGCCTTCACCTCGGCCGAGTCGGGAAGGACGAGGTCACGGCGGGGTTCGGGATTGTTCGAGCAAGCTGCCACCGCGGCCGCCGCCGCTGTGCTCGCGGTGAGTGCGAGAAAGCGGCGCCGGTTCAGCGGTGCCGGAGACGAAGAGTGACTAGGCGACATGAGCGCTCCTGTAAGAGTGAGAACTGCCGATGACACGGGTCGACGCAGTCGAGGCCCGGCCCCTCGCGGGTTCGGGCACGACTGCGACTTGTCAGACCCGTAGGACCGACGGTTCTGCCAGGCCAGGTGCCGGCCACGCCCGGTGGATGCGCCGCCACCCCGGTACCCCGAACCTACACCCCGGGGGGTATAGCCACGATCAGAACACCCGACGCCACAGGACTGAGAACTCGATAGGAATACCGCGTCCAAAAGTGTTGTGGCAGTAGTTCTCCCAGGCCAAGGCTGTGCGACCCTCGCCCGGCCGTGTGCTCGACAGCAGGGAATGTCTCGGCCGGCTGCGTCAATTTCGAAGATGTGCCACTGTACGGTGTCCCGCAACGGCTTATCCGACATGGTCTGCGATTTCCGTTGGTGGCGCCAGGCTCGGTTCCTCGTCATGGCATCAGGATGAGCCGGCCGCCGACGCCACCCTTTTCGAGACGGTGGTGTGCTTCGGCTGCTCGCGCCAGGGGCATCGTGTCGGCGATCCGTGCGGTCAGGGTTCGGTCGGCGAGCTTCCGGTTGAGCACGGTCGCGGCGGCGGCCAGGTCGGTGACGGCGGCGTTGCTGATCACGAACCCAGCCAGGGTGATGTCGTGGGTGTAGACGCGGTCGACGGGTAGCGGCACCCGCGCCTGCGGTCCGGCCGCTGTCAGCAGGAGCCGGCCCCCGCGGGCCAGCAACACGACCGCGACGTCGATATCGTGATGACCCGAGGTGTCCCAATACACGTCCAACCCCGCAGGCGCCGCCGCCCGGATCTGCTCGGCCATGTCGGGGTCCCGGTAGTCGACCACCACAGCGGCCCCCGCATCGCGGACACGCTCGAGCCCGTTCCCGGAGGCGGACGCGATCACCCGGGCGCCGGCCGCGCGCGCCAGGCGGACCGCGGCATCGCCCACGTTTCCGGCACCGCCGCCGATATATACGGCGTCTCCCAGCCCGAGCCGAGCGTGCCGGAACAGCCCCAACCATGCCGTGGCAGCCGGATGTGCGACACCGACCGCCTGGACCGGATCCACCCCGCCGGGCAGGTGGTACAGCCGGTCGACCGGGACAACCACGTACTGCGCGAACGAGCCCTGCCGGCCACCGTGGCCCAGACTGTTGCACCACACCGCGTCCCCGACCGCATACCCGGCTACCCCGCCGCCGACCGCCGCGACGTTTCCGACCAGGTCGCGGCCGATGATGAACGGGAAGGGAGTCGGCGTCGCATACGCCCCCGACCGCACGAACGTGTCCACCGGGTCGACCGTGACCGCGTGGACGGCCACCAGCACATCGGTGGGCCCGATTCGCGGGACGGGCAACCGTCCGTAGCGGATCGCATCGGCCGGGCCGAGCGACTCCACGTAGGCCGCGTACATCACGTCCGGAATCCCGGCCATCGCGCCTGCCTCCTTTCGGCCGATGAGGCGCCGACACGGCGGTCACGGCCTGGGGACTTACTCGATCCCGTACGTTGCGGCCCAGGCCGCCCGCAGCTCGGACTCGGTGGCATGCCCGAACTGGTAGGCCGGCGAGTCCACCGGCAGGGCGCGGTCCACGGTCACCAGCACCGCTTCGATCGCGGGATATCCCGGTCCCTGTGTGGCGAGCAACCAGTCGTGAATCCACTCGAACACCGCACTGCCGGGGCCGTGGAATTCGGCGGTTCCCTTGAACCGGTAGCCGCGTCGTTTGAGGAAGTCGACCACGTTGATTTCCAGTCGGGGATCACGCCGCAAGTTGGCGACCGTGCCCGGCGATGCCTGATTCAGGAACACCAGATGGTCGTCGTCGTACACCCGCACGGTTCCCTTCGGGGAAAGGTTCGGTGATCCGTCCGCGCACACCGTGGCGACGAACCCGAGTTTGGCGCTGTCCACGATCGAGCGCATGTCCTCGTCGATGACACCCATGTCCCGTGCCTACCCCCGGACCTGCCGGCGAATCCGAGCCCGCTCCCGTCACAGCAATCACCAGACTCGTCAGGCGCGCGGCGACCACTGTCCCACGTCGCTGACGGACAGCCCCCAAGTCAGGAGAAGGCCCCGATGAACCGTTCGACGACTGCGAACTTCAGGCGACGATGTCTCGGCCGCCGAAAGCGTCCATCCGGCCGGCCGTGCCCCGCCATTCCCGCTCCTCGGTCCAGTCCGACCCGGGATCCAGCCTCACCGCCCAGCTCTGCAGTTGCGGTGTTGCAGCCGATATCGTTACGCAGTAACCGGGCAGGCTCGAGCAGACACTGCGATGATGTTCGCATCACGGGCGGCACCGGATACCCAGGCGGGGATCTGATCACCGACACTGTCGCCCGGTTGCTGGACCAGCAGCGGTTCGCATTCCGCTTCTATCGACTACCCCGCCCGATACGCCAACCCGATGCCCATCGTCATCGCCATCTCCGGCGACGGTCAGGGCACTGTGCCCAGGTCCTCCGGGCAGGAAGCCACCGAAGACGAGCATGTCATCGGACCACACCGACAGCGCCGCGCGGGGTCCGACACCGCCCGTCCCCTCGATTCCGCCAGGCCCGGCGAGACCCAAGAGCGCACGGAGACGACGACTCCCGCCGTGCCGGCAGCGCTGCTCCACGACAACACGAAGGGGTACGTGCAGGTACCACCCAAATGCCCTGCGGGCAGGGCCCGATCGACCCTATCGGCCGTGCAGGCCCGCGATCATCGTTGATTGATGGCCGACAATCCAGGGATTTCCAGCATGACCTCTGTGGTCCGTGATCGGATGCGGGTGGTGAACAAATACGTGACCAACCCGGTCATGATGACCATGGCAGGCCGCGAACATTGGTACGCGGGAGTGGTGCGGCACACCGGCCGACGTTCCGGAAAAGCCTATGCCACGCCCGTGGTCGTGGAAGAGGTGCCGGACGGGGTCATCATTCCGCTGCCGTACGGCACGCGAGTCGATTGGCTCCGCAATGTCCTGCACGAGGGCCGAGCCACCATCCAGGTCCACGGCCACACATTGGACACGATCGATCCCGCGATCATCACCGCCGAGAAAGCAGAACCACGGCTGCCCCCTCGGCATCGACGCACCCTTCACCGACTCAAGGTCGACAAGTACCTCGAACTGCATACCCAGTCGGGCCAGCCCTCCTAGTGGGTGCGCCCGTTTGTTCGTCGGGGGTTGCCAGGCGGTGGGGTCGTTGAGGTAGAGGGCGCAGGCGCAGTCGAGTGTTTCGGCGGGTGCCAGCGGGGCGGCCGTTGGGAAGGATGGAGTTGTGGTAGCCGTCTCGGCTGGCGAGGTAGATAGCGAATCCCCAGGTGGTGCGTATCCGGTGTAGCGCAGTCGCATCAGTGGCAGTCGGGTGCCGTCGGCGAGTTCGCCGGTGATGTAGGCGAACGCGCCGTGGTATCGGACGTGGACGACGGCCAGTTGCGGCCAGCGTTCGGCTGCGTGGGCGGCCAGTCGCTGTCGCAGTGAGGTTTTGGTCGATTCCGGCGGTGTGGCCATGGGGTTCAGCCTGTCATGACGGCGGCTGCGGCGTGGCGCGCCGGTTCTCGGTGGCCGGTCGGGCACAGTGTCCCGGTCGTTGATCATGTTGAGGGACAAGGGAGTATCGTCGTGCCACCGCGGAGTGTCGGCACGGAGTCCGCATGTTGTCGTCCTGACCGCCGGCCAGCGGTCGCAGTTGGAAGCGATCACCCGCCGCTCCTCGGCACCGATGCGGCAGGTGCTGCGGGGCGGATCGTGCTCGCAGCACCTGCCGGGCAGTCGAATGCCGGTATCGCCCGCGCCCTCGCGATCACTGCCGACACGGCCCGCAAGTGGCGGAAACGGTTCTGCGGCAATGGGATCGATGGGTTGATCGATCTGCCGCGCAGTGGCCGTCCCCGCACGTTCACCGCGGAGCAGGTCGCCGAGGTCAAGGCCGCTCGGGCGCTGGACCTGTATGCCCGCATCTGGGACGACGAACCACTCGGCGCGGACGACTACGTGCTCTCCGCTGATGAGAAACCAGGTGTCCAGGCACGTCACCGCCTCCGCCGCAGGCTCGGGCCCGCGGCTCGGCGGCCGATGAGGGTCGAGTCCGAACACCAGCGCGGCGGCACTCTGGCCTACTTCGCCGCCTACGCGTGCACCGCGCCCACGTCATCGGCCGCTGCGGGCCGACCACCGGTATCGAACCGTTCGGCCGGCTTGCCGCGCAGGTCATGACCAGCGAGCCCTACCTCAGTGCGCGGCGGGTGTTCTGGATCGTCGACAACGGAGCCTCCCACCGCAACTGGGCCGCAGCGAAACGACTCGACGACGCCTACCCGAACGCGCACATGGTGCACCTGCCGGCCCACGCCTCCTGGCTTAACCAGGTGGAGGTCTACTGTTCCGTCGTGCAACCCCGACCTGACCGCCGTCGCCGACCGGCTGCTCGCCTTCCAGGACCACTACAACGCCACCGCCCGGCCGTTCATTCGACTGGACCTTCACCCGCGACGACCTCAACGACCTACTGCACCAGCTCGGCCGCCACGACCTGGCCACGCCCCTCCCGCTTGCCGCGTGACCCCCGACGAACTGACGGGCGCACCCACTAGTTGCCGTCCACGTCGATCGGATGGGCTGCTGCCGCGACAGCCGTCCGATCTACCGGGTCTTTGCGTTCCGAAAAAACCCTCTTCGTGACTTGACTGCCGTCCTCGACGTGCTTACTTCGCCGCTCCGTAGCCACCGCCCCCTGGAGTCTCCACAATCAAGACGTCGCCGGGCTGCAGTTGCGCGGAATCCGCACCGCGCAACCGCACGATGGTGCCGTCCGCACGCTCGATGCGATTGATGCCCAGTGCTCCGGGCGCGCCGCCGGCCATGCCGTACGGCGGGACCCGACGGTGACTCGATAGTGTCGAGACGGTCACCTGTTCGGTGAACCGGAGCCGCCGCAACGCGCCGTCGCCACCGTGCCAGCGTCCGATTCCTCCGCTACCGGTGCGTATCGCGAATTCCTCCAGTAGCACCGGCAGGCGCCACTCCAGCACCTCCGGATCGGTGAGCCGGGAGTTGGTCATGTGCGTCTGCACCACGGATGTCCCGTCGAAGCCCTCACCTGCGCCGGAACCGGAGCCGATGGTCTCGTAATACTGGCATCGGTCGTTTCCGAAAGTAACGTTGTTCATCGTGCCCGAGCCCTCGGCCTGCGCTCCCAGCGCGGCATACAGCGCCCCGGTGATCGCCTGCGACGTCTCGACATTGCCCGCGACGACGGCGGCCGGCGGACGCGGCGCGAGCATACAACCGGCAGGCACGATGATCCGCAGTGGGCGCAAGCAGCCGTCGTTGAGCGGAATTTCATCGGCGACCAGGGTTCGAAAGACATACAGCACCGCGGCGTTGGCCACCGCATAGGGAGCGTTGAAATTGCCCTCGAGCTGCGCTGATGTGCCGGTGAAATCGATTATGGCGCTTCGGCTTTCGCGGTCGACGCGCACGTGGACCGCGATGATGGCGCCGAGGTCGTTCTCGTAGCGGTATTCGCCGTCGTGGAGGGCCTCGATGACGCGGCGAACCGACTCCTCCGCGTTGTCCTGTACGTGCCGCATGTAGGCCTGCACGACGTCGAGCCCGAAATGCCTGATCATCTTGCCGACCTCTTCGACACCTTTGGCGTTGGCGGCGACCTGGGCGCGCAGATCGGCGAGGTTCGTGGCGGGATTGCGGGACGGATACGGCGACTCGGTCAGTAGCTGGTAGGTCTCCGCTTCCCTGAACCGCTCGTGTTCGACGAGCAGCCAGTTGTCGAAGACGATGCCCTCCTCCTCGATGCGGCGGCTGTCCGCGGGCATGGAACCCGGTGCTGTACCGCCGATTTCGGCATGGTGCCCGCGGGAGGCGACGTAGAACAGCACGCGCGTGCCCGCTGTGTCGAAGACCGGGGTGATGACCGTGATGTCGGGCAGATGAGTGCCCCCGTGATAGGGATCGTTGACCGCGTAGCAGTCACCCGGCCGCATGGTCGTCGTGCGGCGGATCACCTCCTTGACGCTGGTGCCCATCGATCCCAGGTGCACGGGAATATGCGGCGCGTTGGCTACCAGATTGCCGTCGGGGTCGAACAGGGCGCAGGAGAAATCAAGGCGCTCTTTGATATTCACGGATTGAGATGTCGACTCCAGCCGGGCGCCCATCTGCTCGGCGATCGACATGAACAAGTTGTTGAACACCTCCAGCAGCACCGGGTCGGCGTCGGTGCGCACTCGGACGCCGGTGGGTGCGACGGCCCGTTGCATGATCAGATGTCCCGTCTCGTGCACCCTGGCCTGCCACCCCTCGTCGACTACCACCGTGGCGTTGGTCTCGGTGATCAACGCGGGCCCGATGATGGCCTCGGCGGACGTCAATTCGTCTCGGATGTAGAGATGGACCTCGCGCCAGGACCCCCCAGTGTGCAGTCGCACCGTGCGGGGTCCGGTGGTTGTCGATGTCGTGGGAACCAATCCGGAGAGGTTCGGCGCTTCGGTGAGTCCGGTCGTCTCCACCGAGAGCGCTTCCACGACCAGGGGGCGATCCAGGGTGAATGAGTATGTGGCGCGGTGGCGGGCCACGAAATCGGCTGCCATGCGATCGGGTCCGGTGAGTTCGACGGTGAGGGCGGTATCGGTGCCGTCGTAGCGCACCTGGGCACGTCGAACTACCCGGATTCGATGCTCCGGAACGTCTTCGGCCAGCAGTTCGGCACGTGCCGCTGCCTCGAGCGCATCCGCGGTGGCCGTGACCCGCGCCATCGAATCCGGGTGCAGCGGCAGTTCCACCGACTGTTCTCGCATCGCGGTGGTGTCGGCCAGACCGATGCCCAGTGCAGACAGCACCCCGGCCAGGGGAGGGACAAGAATGGTTCGGATGCCGAGCGAATCGGCCACCGCGCACGTGAGCTGTCCGCCCGCGCCGCCGAAGGTGGTCAAGGCGTAACGGGTAACGTCATGCCCCTTCTGCACCGAGATTCGTTTGACGGCGGCGGCGATGTTGGCGACCGCGATCCGGAGATATCCCTCGGCGACCTGTTCCGGTGTGCGGTTGTCGCCAGTCTTCGCGCGGATGTCCGCGGCCAACTCCGCGAATCGCGTGCGAACCCACTCGGCGTCCACCGGCTGATCGCCGGTCGGACCGAAAACCGCGGGGAAGCTGTCGGGTTGAATCCGCCCGAGCATCACGTTCGCGTCGGTGACCGTCAACGGCCCGCCGCCGCGGTAGCACGCCGGTCCCGGCACGGCGCCTGCCGAATCGGGGCCGACCCGGTAGCGGCTGCCGTCGAAATGCAGCACCGAACCGCCCCCGGCGGCAACGGTGTGGATATCGAGCATCGGCGCGCGTAACCGCACCCCGGCCAGCTGCGTTGTGAACACGCGCTCGAACTCGCCCGCGAAATGGGAGACGTCGGTAGACGTTCCGCCCATATCGAAACCGATGACCCGATCGAAACCTGCCAGCCGCGACATCCGTGCCATGCCGACGATGCCGCCGGCCGGTCCGGACAGAATGGCGTCCTTGCCGCGGAATTGCCCCGCCGCGGCGAGTCCGCCATTGGACTGCATGAACAGCAGCCGAACACCGGCGAGCTGATCGGAAACGTGCCGGACATAGCGGCGCAGCACCGGCGACAGATAGGCATCCACAACGGTCGTATCGCCGCGCGGCACCAGCTTCATCAGCGGACTCACTTCGCTGGACAACGAAACCTGGGTGAATCCGATGCGGTCGGCGAGCAGGCCGATTTCGCGTTCGTGATCGGGATAACGGTACGAGTGCATGCACACCACCGCGATGGCACGAATACCGCTGTCGTACACGGCTTTCAGCTCATCCGCCACAGTATCGGCATCCAGCGGCGCCAGCACCGTGCCGTCGGCGGCGATCCGTTCGTCGACTTCGATCACCCGCTCGTACAACAGTTCCGGCAGGATGATCTCGCGGGCGAAGATCTGCGGGCGGTTCTGATAGGCGATGCGCAGCGCGTCACGAAAGCCTGTGGTGATGACCAGCGCCGTGCGGTCACCCGTGCGCTCGAGCAGCCCGTTGGTGGCGACCGTGGTGCCCATTCGGACGGCATCGATCCGCGCGGATGCGATATTTTCGATACCGGACCGGTTCAGGATCTCGCGAATGCCTGCTATCGCGGGGTCGAGGTAGCGCGCCGGGTTCTGCGATAGCAATTTGTGGCTGATCAGCTCCCCGTCCGGGCGGCGCGCCACCACGTCGGTGAATGTGCCGCCCCGATCGATCCAGAACTGCCAGCCGACCTCTCGGCCGGACGAAAGGGAATTCGCCAACCACGCCTCCTCGGCTCCGCGACGGCCTGCAGCATGGACCGCTCGCAATGTGATCGGTATCCAAGATGCCAATTGAAGTATCCATGCACTGTGCCCGGTGGTGCCAGCTTTTGCCGGCGCGATGTCGGCGCACGTCAACGCGGGTCATGCCGCGCGCCTGACGTCGGTTCGGGGATATACGGCATATAGGGTCCACTAATTCAGGGGAGCCCCGCCGACGCCCGCTCGTATCCGGCTCGTGTTGTCAGCTCGGTTCCGGGATGCCGATCTCTTCGCTGGGTTCCGGGGCGAATACGACCATCACGTCGTCGACGCCGAGCCAGAAGTTGTAGCCGGTTCCGGAGGGGCTCGATGCCGCCGAGGTCGAGTCGAAGGACCTCGGACATCGGTTCGCGGAAGATCTCCATCCCGTATTCGGTGAAGGCATCGGTGGTTCTTGCCGAGTAGCGCCGGCCGCTGTCGGTGATCAGTTCGACGCCCATCCGCGGTTCGTCCGGGCTTGGACACGATGACATCCTTGGCGGCGACCGGCAATTCGCTCTCTGTTCCGGGTGCCCCCTCATGAAAGGCGTCGCCCACTTCGTAGAAGGTTCGGAACGACTCGCCATGTCGCGGCAAGTCGATTCCATTGGGGCGCAGGGACGTACGAACACTACAAGCGTGCAGACCTCGCGAGCGCGGGGAGTAGTTCGTTCAGTGGGTCCACCACCTGTGCGGCGGATAGTTGGCCGTGATGCCCCGCTGGACGTCCCCGATGATCAGTGCTGTATTCACGATTGACCCATCTTGCCCCGACTTCGTGGGCGGGAGGCGGAAGGAACACGCCCGCGCATGCCGGGTTCTCGACGAGATTCTGGCGTGCGAGCTCTGTTTGTCGATAGTCGCCAGACTCATGGTGCTTGCTCCCCTGAGGCCTGAATCGCACCGGGATGTCCGGAGAACATCATCATCTCCGGACTCACCGGGGCGGTTCAGTGCCGGTGGGATCGAGGGCCATGATGGCGAGGTAGACGCATTTCAGTGCGGCCTGCTCGTTGGGAAGTGCCCGCGAGCACGGACCGCCCGACGAATGCGGGCGTTCACGCTCTCGATCGCGTTGGTCGAACACACCACTCGCCGGATCTCTGTGTCGAACGCCAGGAACGGCACGAACTCCGCCCCACGCGTTCTCCCAAAGCCGCACGATCGCAGGATATTTCGTCCCCCATTCCCACGGAACTCGCAGAATCGTTCCAGCGCAGCGGCTTCGGTGGGTGCGGAGTAGACCGGTTTCAACGCCGCCGCGATCGCCGGTCGGCGCTTGTCAAGCCGTTGTGTCAAGCCATCGTCGTTGTTTTACGCGCGATTACTACCGGAACCCCCGGATAGGAGGCCGGGAAACCGATAACTTCCGGCAACTCGGCGGCTATTGGGCAGTCCGCCGATTCACGCTTCGACTCGCTTCCGTAAACCGTTGAGCGTGCTGTTCACCAGCCCTTTGATCACCCGCTTGCGGATGAAGCCGGGTAGCGGCAAGTTGTGGTGGATGGTCAACTGGTAGGTGACCGATGTGGTGTCCGGGCCGGCATCTTCGAGCTGGTACCGGCCTTCCTGACCGGTCTGCAATCGGCCTTCCACCATCGACCAGCTCATGCCGTCGTCACGATGCCGGTAGGTCAAGGTGTAGGTGTCGGTGCCGACCGTCGCCGACGCCTTGAACCGGGCGGTCACCGGCAGCCCGGTCTGCTCGTCGACCTCGAGCACGTCGGCTTCGAGGATCTCTGGAATCCACTCCGGCTGATGTTGCAGGTCGCGGATGGTCTCGAGCACCCGCGCCACCGGCGCGTGCAGGCGGACGGTTACGGCGGCGCTGTCAGTGGGCACGGCGGCCATCCCCGGCGTCGTTCACTGCTTCGGATCCGGTATCGATGTCGGTCATGAGATCGGTCTCTCCTCGCGGTGGAGATGTCGGTGCTGCTCTGGCCGAGGGTGTCTGCTCGTGACAGTACTCTCACGTCGCGGCGCCGCCAGGGGTCATGTCCCGGCGGCTGTCGGGCCCTGATCGGACGCTGGTCGATCACGCGTTCGAACTGGCGTGAGCACGGGCTCGCCCGAGCCCCAGCTCCGGTCTCCGGTGATGCGGCGGTTCATCGCCCGCGCCATCCATCCGGCCTGCAACACCGCCCGCGCCGGAAATGGGCCGGAATGCCGTTGCTCGACGGTCTCGATCCACAGCGCCAGCCAGCGCTGGAAGTGAGCGGCCGTGAGCGGATGCTGCTCGTGCAGGCGGAGGTGGACGGCGAGGGCGGCGGTAAGACTTGGTACCGAACAGCACCGTCTCCCAGAAGTCGCACATCACGGGCAGGTGCGATTCCAGACCGGCCTCGCGGAGTTCGGTGAACGGTTCCGCGAGCAGCTCATCGGTCAGTGCCCGGCCGTAGAAAAAAGCCGTGTCCAGGCAGTGCCTGGACACGGCATCGAAGGCACACATACCCGATAAAAAGGTGTCCGGAGGGGGACACATCGTTTTCGGCACCGCATTCTGCTGACCGGATCGGTCGCACCCCAGGGAACGCGTTACGGACGGTGAATCAGCCGGTGCCGGAGGTGGGAGGTGTGCGGTACCAGGTTTGAACGTCGGAGAGGGTGGCGGCGGTCGCGTTGACCAGTGGTGCGCCGAATTGTTCGGTGTCGCCGGTGGCAATCACGAACCGGGCCGGCGCGGAGCCGGTGACAACGAGGGTGTAGGTGCCGGCCTGCGCGGCCGAGGCGGTGTCGGCGAGGGTTAGGTACGAGGTCTGGGTGAACGGTTCGAAGAAGGGGGCGCGCGCGGTGTTATCGAGAGTGGTCACGGCTCGGTCGGGGCCGAGGATCGACAGTCGGGGCAATTGCGGGACGGGTAGCTCGTTCTCGGGGGCCAGATCGGGAATGAGGAGCTGGGCATGGAAGGGCTCGCCTCTGGAGAGTTGGATGCGGACCGCGCGTGTGTCGCCGACCGCGCTGGTTCGGCCGTAGAAGGCGAACGAGACGGTTCCGATAGGGGCGAATGGACTCGTGTCGAGGGCGTCGACGGTGTC